>JASHOD010000040.1 GCA_030041295.1 Nitrososphaerales archaeon | reverse complement strand
CGGGTCCAGGCGAAGTGGTTGTTGTAGTAGTAGCAGAGGTAGTTGTTGTAGTAGCAGAGGTTGTTGTAGTAGAAGTACTGCTCGTACGTGTAAGGACAACAGCAGCGTATCCTCCTACGGCTACGATAAGAATTATTACAACGACTACAACAATTAAAAGAGTCCTACTCATGGCAGACTCAAGTCTGCTTCTTAAGCTGGTATTCATTGATTGAAACGGACTATTCGGAATTATTAAGAATTTGCTACAGCGATGCAAACTCCAGCAACTCTTTCGTAATCACTAAGATCATGATTCAAAGTAAACCTCCAGCCCAAAAGTATCGAACCCAACGTAACGCCCCGCTTTGCCAGAGACGAAGGAATATTCCGGATCAAACCCACCTTCATCGATGTAACTAACAACTACCTTTTCGATGCTTGCGCGTGCACCCCCTAACAATATGCAGGGTTCTACTTTCCTTAGAAGCAAACTTACTACCTCTTGAATGAAAGCCTTAGTAAACTCTCCAACTCTTTGTCGGCCCCATGACCGTAACAAGTGATAAACCCCTTTTAGGCAAAGCAGGAATAGTGACCGGAGCTGGTTCGGGAATAGGAAGAGCAATTACAAAACATCTATCTGATCTAGGCGCAGATGTCGGAATCAATTACAATATGAGTGAAGATGGAGCAAAGAAAACACAAAAAGAAATTCTTGAAAAAGACAGAAGAGCTTTGCTTCTCAAAGGCGACGTCTCTAAACCTGTTCAAGTGAAACAAATCATCGACACTGCAAACAATGAATTTGGTCACATTGACTTTTTAGTAAACAACGCTACCGGAACTCATGCTAAAACAGATAACTCGGTAGAAGCAGCCGTACTTGAGGATTGGAATTTAGAAATCGGAGTTGACCTGACTGGTGCGTTTTTGTGTACTCATTATGTTTCTCCTTTGATGCTCAGTGCAAAGAAAGGGAAAATAGTCAACATCTCTTCAGTCTGTGCGTTTACAGGAGACTGCGGTCCAGCTTATTGCTCCGCAAAAGCTGGTCTTTTAGGCTTGACAAGATCTTGCGCAGTCAGCCTTGCTCCTTACATCCAGGTGAATGCGATTCTTCCTGGATTCGTATCGTCTCAACCTCACGATCCAACGCTTGTGTCAAAGATAACACCGGGAAAGAAAATGGGAACACCTGAAGACATCGCCGAGCTCGTTGGTGACATCATTTCAATGAAAGGAACTTTTCTGACGGGCTCGTGCATCACAATGGACGGGGCAGTAACAGAAGGAATTATTGGACTATCAATGGGATGGATAAATCAAAGAATCTAGAGGGCTGCAATCTTAATTTTCTTTGTCTCTAGAGTTAAAGAGTCTGCAAGGTTACGAAAAATAAGATTTGAATCTAGCCAAGCTCGCTTTTTTATATAAGGTTACGATTTCATTGCTGAATCAGATCCGATGAAAGATAGAAGCTTCGACAAAGTATTCGTCCGGCCGCCTGGTAACAGTTTTTCCAGACCCGAGCCACATCTAGTTTGTAATAAAATTAACTTGAACTTGGCTAAAGAGCAACATGAAGAATATGTTTCCGTCTTGAAAGAATGTGGAATCGATGTTGTTAGATTGCCACCAAATGAACAGTTTCCTAATTCAGTCTTCATGCAAGATCCAGCTGTGATCGGAATAGCAATGACTTTCATTGGCAGGTTACGCCATGCAGTACGCAAAGGGGAGGAGCGATTACTTGTAATGGATATGTTAGATCGCAACGAGCCGAAAGGGAAACTAAGGCGCATAAAGTCGCCAGGGACTTTTGAAGGAGGAGACATAATGGTAACTGATAAAATGATATTCGCCGGTAATTCAAAGAGAACTAATCGAAAGGGTATCGATCAGTTCTCAAAGCACAGTCCCCTTCCGATTACTACTATAAAGACGCCTCTGATGCACTTACAATGCGCCTGTTCATATTTGGGTGATGGCAGAATTATCATGGCACCTGATCTTATCGACCCGAATTTATTCGTAGGCTTCAAATCGGTCTTCGTGCCCGAATGCGACTCGTACTCCGCCAATGTTTTAGGCGTGGGCGATAGTAAAGTCATGATTCCCTCAGGTTTTCCAAAGACAAAAGCAAAGCTCAAAGAAATCGGTTACAAGCCGATAGAAGTGAACATCTCTGAGTTTCGCAAGGACTTGGGCAGCATGACATGTCTATGCGCTCCCGTATTCAATGATCTCTAAAGTGCTAGCAGACTAGCTTTCAATATCGCAGATTGAGCATATCGACGCAATCAAAAATCATGACGCGATAGCTTCTGCAGCCGCGATCTGTTCTGCCTTGGCGGAGCGGCTCGCGCACGGTGATACCACGAGCAAACTCCGAGCGCAGATGCCCGTGCAGGAGTTGCTTGCCTAGTTTTTTCGGGAGAACATACCGATGGTATTGATGAGGATGATCAAACAGCATCACGATAATTACTATAGTGATTGTCGGAAGCTACCAAAGTAAACAGTTTTTCTTACTTCACCTTTGATTTTCGCTCCCAAGCTTCCTTCATTATTCTCTTGATGAAGGGCCTGTTTGCTAGCCTTTGATCTACCTGCACACAAGCTAGTCGGCCGCCCCAAAAAGTCATTTTGCATGATTCGGAATTACTTTGCCTAACATCTTCAATGCGTAATGGATCTAGCATGATGTTGGCATGTTCTGGGTCCCAAAGAGTCGAGAATATCCTTTCGTTAACTCGACAGGATGGTATTCCATGATGATCCGTTTCGGTAGAATTGGGCAGTGCAAGAGCTATCTTTCTTACTTGAAGTGCCGCAATCTTCCTTCTATTACGTTACAAGAGTCATAATCATCCTCGTCTTTTCCATCTTGAAGAAAGTTTTCCTTTCTTTCTTTTCTGATCTGTCAAATTTTGTTTCCCGCGAGCAGGGATTAATCAATCCTAATACGCACGTAACTTTTTGTACTCGTCTAAATGTTCAACATAACAACATTCAACTTCGAGTCAGCATTGAAATTCACGAGAGAGTTTGAAGAAGTGTTTTACCGAGGCGCCTTTGGAAATATGGCTTCGGCGTACAGCAAAGATGCGAAACTCATGGTTGATGACATGGAGACTATTCTTGGGAGGGAAGACATTGAGAAATTCTGGAAGGCGACCTGCGAAAGAGCCAAGTCGATTGATATGAAGAGAACGATTCAGCCCGAAGAAATCGAAAGCAGCGGCGAGCTTGGTTACGTCCGAGGTATCGTGAGATTGGAAGTTCCTTCGGCTACGGGTAGTGTGACAACTCGTGATCTAAAGTACGTGACAGTTTGGAAGTGCGAGGGTGACGGTGCATGGCGAATAGCTGTTGACATATCTAATCGAAACCCAGCACAAGCCGGCCAATGAACCTTAATTGACTCAATTTTAATGCTGTTGTTATTCGGGGCTGGGCCTAAACGAAGATGTAGATGATGGGTAAATATGCACTGGTGCAAAGATCCGAGTCGGTAGCTTCTCGCTTTGATTTAATTCAAAGACTTTTAGCAGACACTCGCGAAACTCATCCAATAATGCCTCACTTCATTGTAATCGAAGAACAGGGACCAAACTGGGAAAGCGGGAGAGCGATGCGAGACCAGAAAGGATGGGAGGAGCATGCTGCTTTCATGAACGCTCTTGAAGCGGAACGTTTCGTCATACTTGGTGGACCTCTCAGAGATCAATCGAAACACAAAGCTTTGCTTGTTGTGAGCGTGCCAGACGAACAAGCCCTTCATGCGAGATTGGCAGAGGATCCCTGGATGCAAATGGGAATGCTTCGCACGCTAGAGATCTATCCATGGGAGATTTTGCTTGGACAGTTGACATAAGTTCCTTCTGATTTTGCCATCTCATGGATTCGATCGCCTGTCCATTTGGGTTCCAAATTTTGCCTCTCTCTGATTCTGAACTGAAGGATGAGATTTCTAAATTCGCTCACTTCCTTTATGCAAACGAGAAGCTCTTACCGTGTCTGTTTTTCACGTCTTTGTTCGCTTGTTGCGTTGGATGCTCAATTTCGATACGTGCTTGAGTATATTTCGAGCTCTCGCTGGATTGAAAATTCGGTAGAGAGAGCAGGAGAAAAGAGATCTACGATCTCATGGACGAATACTCGAAAAAAGTCCGGGCAAATGAGGAGCAATGTGAAAAATTGTACTCAAACATTCCGTTAACCTTCAATTTTCTCTACAGAATTACTCTTGCAGAGAGGACATCGACCGTATCCACTCTTCCTAGAGTTTTGCGAGAAAACTATGCCACAGTCAAAACAAACTCTCAAATCATCAATTTTTTGAGGCATTCTATTGACCTAGACCGATTTCTTGTGATTTGGTTTTTGATATTAGGAATTGAGTGGGAGTTCCGTTGAATCCGTCAGGAATTGTCCATGAAAAGCACTCGCTGGGGTTGCATCGCGTATTTTTCCTCGATGCGTTCTGAGTATTCTTTCATGAATTGCTCGATGGTAGAGCAGATTCGGGATAGTGGATGGTTTGCGAAAAGGTGGTCGATCAAAACCGCACAACTCTGAAAGCGCAGGTCTAGCCCGTTTTTCGCGCATTCGCCACAAATTAGGTGCATGTTGTTTTTCTTCATTCTCATCGTCAGATCAGATTTTGCTAACGACTGTACTCCCACGGCTGCGACCTAGAAAACGGAAGGAAACATGGCACACACGGCAACAGCCGACGTCAACGCCTACACACGCGTGGTAATGTTGTACTTTACAATAGTCGCTGATGGTACTTTGTTGCTGTCTTCCAAAGGACATATTTTCCGGACTCCAATAGGGACTACATAGTTCCTCATAATCTTGGCGCATGGAAATCAGTCATTCTCTATATGCGCTATTGGGTACTGTTTACAAAGAAGAACAAGAAGCAGCAATGGCCTCTGTCATCCCCGTGCATGTGTAGAAGCTACCTAAAATAGAGTGGGAAGGGTACGGGGTCGGACGCCTGCCTGCCTGTTTGACCTCTATTGCCCCAATGATAATTTATCTAATTCTAGGAGTGATATACTATACATTGGGGGCAAGATGAAATAGAACGTTTGCTCTTGATTCGACAAGAATGCTCCTATCCAGCCAGAGATTCCAGCAAGGTCTCTTAAAAGACTGAAGAACTTCTTAGCGAAACTACAGTCTGATACCCGAAAATTCCACAGGCGATTAAGATGACCACTACCGAGAAAACATATGCCCCACTAAGTGGTTTGGGAGGGAAAACAATCAGCAGGATAGCAAGTGTGGAAACAAAGAAAGCGAGATAAGCTAATTGAATCGGGAATAGCGACCTTCTAAACCGTATCATGTTCTCAAAAATGATGCGGTCAACAAAGAACTTTTGACTATCTTCAGTTTGTTTGACCAAGCCCATTGTCTCAAGCTTTTTCAAATGATAAGAGGCAAGTGAAGTAGAACTCAGATGCAATCCATTTTGGACATCATGAATTCCCTGCGGTTTACCTATTCTGTAAAGATAACGATACACTTTGAGCGTCGTGCCGCTAAGATTGTTGGCAGAGGAAGAAGAATACGTAGATTCGTCATCGTTTTTGTTATCGTCATCTCTTGCTATCTTCATCTAGCGATGACTTCAATTATCAGAAGAATTGCGCTATGCTAAAAGTTCAATGCCATTCAATTTTTAGAATGGCTTCATTCTACTTCTTTTTCACCACTTACAAAGCGTAGCACTATATAACGCGTGATATTCTGTTCTCAATAGAAGAGAAAATAATTTGTCAGGATATGGTAGGCAGGCAATTTTTACTGTGTCAATAGCCGTAGTGATTGCGGTTGCGATTGGAGCAGGAGTGTACTATTTACAACCGCAGTTGACAGGCTCGTCCACGACTTCAGTTGCGACGACCACATGTTCTTCCTATTCTGGCATAGGTGAATGCGGTCAAGCAACAAATCAGAAAACGGGATTGCAGTTGCAACTAAGCATAAATTCGACAGAGTTTGCTTCCGGTAGTCCCATGTTGATTATTATAGGGGAATACAATACTTTATCCACAATTAACAATGTCACAATAGCCAACAATTATCCGATTCCAAATCTGGAACTTCCGAATATATTAGACCCGTTTGGAATAGCGATATTCAAGGGAAACTACGCGATGTCGAATGTATCAAAGGGGTCAGCGATAACTCCTCTCTTTCAAATGTATCTGCCTGGGATGTGCTGTCCCGCAATAGCTCTGCCACAGAATTACATATTCCAACCAGAGAGTTACTATGCGACTTATCCGCCTCAGAGCAGTGTTACGAGCACTGAGACTTTCGTTACCACCAGTGTTACCAACACTATTACCTACATTTTTACGACCACATTCACTGGGACAACTTATTCGTTACGACCAATTACGGATAGCGTATCACTCAGTGGTTCCATATCTAACTTCACATCATCATCTCCCTTCGCCTTCTCTGTTGAAAACTTCAGTGCTGGAAACTATACTCTTGTTGGCGGGGATGAATGGGGAGAACTTGTTTTCTTGCACTTTGAAATAGTTTAGTTTCTTCTGGAACATGATAGTCGTAAAGGCCATCAGTGACTTTTACCAGAAATCTCATAGTTCGTTACAATGCTGTAAATTCGCTAATCATAGTATTAATCAGAAACCCTAGGGTAATATATCAGAAACCGAGAGTGTGCGCTACATAAAGTGGTTCATTAAGACGTGTTCCCAGAAATTCAGGTCTCAGTGGGGTTAAGTTGGGGATTGCATGGAAAAATCATCGGCGCAGAGCTAGGAAGACGCTAGCCTAAACAAACTCGCGACCATGAAGCAATATTAGAGTTCTTTTACATGCTCACCTTTGATTCGTTCAAAGAAGAGGATCTTTAATCTGAACATATTACTTCTTAATCTCGTACTGTGTTGGTGTTTTAGAGTTAATTGACTTTAGAAAAGATAGAAGTATCAGTGCTCTAAGGAATGCGCAAGAAGGAAAAGAAAAAGACAGTACTTGCCCCGGGAAGGGCGTACGGGTTTAATGATTGGATTATCTTAGAGGGGATCAACGCTTCTTACAACACAGTGACCAAGCACATCATATTCAACATGTTGGGCGAGGGTTTTTCGACTCTTGCAGCAAAAAGACATACAAGAGTTTCTTGAAAAGGAACTAGTACAAGAGGCTCTGTGTAGTCTTCGGTTGATTACAAGCCCAACAGCGATCTCCTGCTAATTGTCAAAAGGGGCACATTTTAATAGTATTTACTGTATCATTACTGTAACTAAAACTAGAAGCAACGAAAACAAAAAGAAGTGATATCTACATTCTTGTCGTCATCTCTAGCAAGAAAGTCAATCAAACAAAACTATTCTCCTCCTTCATTAGAAGTACTTTCACTAATGCAAGAGTATCGAGGAATGACAAATGATGCGATTAGAATTGGTATCGCCAATAACAATCTCTCAAACCTGAAGAAGCTTTCCCAGCTGACTTACAAAGAACTAAAGCACTACAAAGACATACCTTCCTGCTATAAGTTATGTGCAATTTCAAAAGCTGCAGGAATACTAGCTTCGAGAAAGAAATCCATTTGGAGAGGTTATCCAACTAGAGATCCATATGTCAAACGACCATTGCTAGTTTCTTGTTATCGTTTCAAGATCGTAAATGGGAAACTGCGAATTCCATTAGCAAAGAGAAAATACGAATTCATACCACTAAATAATCACACTCTCAAGATACTAGAATCTGACAAGACTCTTAACGTAAGATCGTTCACTCTTACACAAACATCACTTTCTCTTTGCATTGCAAAGCAAGTACCCGAAATCAGTCACGACGAGATCCATTCAGTGATCGGGATCGACAGAAATCTACGGAATCTATCCATCGGGAATAGATCGCTAGTAACATACTATGACATGACAAAGATTGTCAAAATAGGAGAGAACACCAAAGACATTGTGGAATCCTTCAAGAGAAATGATGTTAGAATTCGAAGGAAAATAGCTTCAAAATATGGGAGGAGAAGGAAAGCAAGGATTGGAACTATACTAAACATGATATCAAAGGATGTAGTTGAAAGAGCTCTTGTAACCCAATCAGCTATAATCTTTGAAGATATCAGGTTCATCAGATCAATGTACCGAAAAGGTAATTTCCAAGGAAGACACTTCCGTCATCAAATGAATAATAACTGGCAGTACGGTGAAATTAAAAGACAAACAGAATACAAAGCTCGATGGGAAGGAGTACCGGTAATTCACTTGACGAAATCCGAAACCAGAGGAACGAGTTCGAACTGCTACATATGTGGGGAGAGACTCCAAAGTAACAGAGATAGGAAAAGACAACTCTGGTGTTGGAAGTGTGGGAAATGGTTTGATCGCGACCTCGTTGCGATCATGAACATATCTCACCGCGGCTGGGTGAGGTTCGCACAGTCGCATAACGTAAAAGGCATTGGACGTGAAGCAGTGGTGTCGGAACACGAACGAAGGGACGAACCGCTAATCCGAATAGTCGATCCAATGAAGTTATGTCAGAGGGAGAAGGGGAAAGATTTAGTTTGATCGATCTATCTCCTATCAACCGAAGACTACACAGAACCAACGCTTCAGATCTCGATTTTTCTTTCTTCGAGGAAAGACACGAGCTTCCTGAGTTTTCTGACTGTTTCTGGATGTAGTCCATGTTCAATCTTCTCTGCGTCAATAGCGGCAGCCTCCTTCGGAACACCTATGAGAAGCAAAAGCCTCTGCAGTACTTGATGACGATCCTTCATGCTTCGGGCTAGGTCCCGTCCAGAGTCTGTGAGAGCCATTCCGCGATAAGGTGTGTGCACAAGATATCCCTGCTTGTGAAGTTTCTTTACTTCGCTCGTCACAGAAGATTTCGATACACCCATTCGTTCAGCTATATCTGAGGTGGAAGCGAATCCTTTTTCCCGCACTAAAAGATCGATCAATTCGAGATAATCTTCGGTGGCTTCTGAGGATTTTCGTTCAATTACTGCTTCCATACTCACCACCTGGCCGCTAACACTCTTTGATACTATATATTTCCTAGCGTAAAAGGGATTTCCCAAGGGAAGGAGATATCAAGAATTCACTTTCTGCGGCTTGCTTAGAAGGGCTCGTATCATTGTGAAAATATGGCAGGTCTGACGAATTTCGACGTGCAGAGTCCAATTAGACGTTACAAATCAAGTTAGATTCGCGTAGCTTATTTAGGTGCCTCATGAATCACAGGTGACTTTCAAGCTCCCATGGAAGGAGCGGGCGATGAATCTGCCAGAGAAGACAGGCACTGGTGTGATGGCAGAGCCCACAAGCAAGCGGCACTCTCTATTTGTCCACTCTTGGCTTTCAAAGAACAAGATGGATCTTTTGGATGCGAAGAGCGGGAAAACACCTTCGGTTAATGACTTGAGTACAGCAACTCATTCGGATGACGGAAAGACTCAACATCAGTATTCTGTCGAGCGGAAAAGGAGAACTAACAGACTACACCGCAATGAAACAATCGTAGTTCTGACGATTGCCGGGGTGGTCAACGTAGGAATACTCATAGTCGCCGTACCGCTCTTTCACGGCATTGCGGTAAACGCGAACCTCACAGTCAATCAGTTTGTGTCAGGAATGGACAAAATCCACGAACCGGCCATCGGAATCCTATTTGCCCTAACTCTACTTGCGTCGGGACTGTCCTCGTCTGCACTGGGTACCATAGCAGGACAGGTTATAATGGACGGACTGACCGGAATCAGGGCGAACATTTGGCTTAGAAGGATAGTCACGCGCGGCATCAATGTGTTTCCTACAACGATCGCGATTCTCCTAGGATTCAGTCCGCTCGTGTTGCTAGTCTGCAGTCAAGTAATTTTGAGCCTGATGATACCGCTACCGATGATTCCTCTCGTATATTACACGTCGAAGAAGAAGTTTATGGGAGCACTAGTAAATAGAAGAACGACGATCATTTTAGCTTTGGTAATAGTGGCATTGATACTAGCCCTCAACATCTGGCTAATAATGACCTCTGTGTAAGTTCTACCCGATTCGAAGGATATAGAGAAGCAAAACCTTAACGTTATGATTCTGCCATTTTGATTTGCGGATGTCTCAACGTCAAGAGATCTGTCTAGTCTGTAACTGTGGAGCAGAGTCCTGCGATAGATGCACTAACCAGAAAGAATGTCGTAATTGTAATTCCATCGGTTCTTGTTGCTGTGCTAACGCACATGTTGTTTGGCACAAGGAGCAAGTCCGAAACGGGATACTGCTCGAATACTTCAGTATCGGATGGATGAGCATAGAAGTTGTCGCCTCGATAGTTGCTGGATTGATTGTCGGTAAGAGTCTTGCTCTTCTTGCTTTTGGCGGAGACAGTATCATCGAATTAATTTCTGCATTTGCGGTATTGAGCTTTCTCAAAAAATTAAATCAAGGGATCCTTCTGAATGAGTCTGAGAGAACCGAAAAGATTGCAACCGCATTATTGATTTCACTTATTCCCATAATTCTTGGCGGAGCTGTATATTCTTACTTCTTAGGAATCAAACTTGAGGCTACCCCACTTGGGATCGCTGTGGCTATTGGAGCTGTTATCATCATGCCTATCCTCTGGATACAAAAGAAGAGGATAGGCACGAATGGAAATATTCTCCCTCTCACAATAGATGCAGTCGAATCGGCAACCTGCTTTTTTATGTCAATTGCGTTGCTCGGTGGGTTGCTCGCTAACTTCTTTTTGCATATCACTTGGGCTGACTATGTTGCAACTGCAATAATTCTAGGGTTCGTTTCATTGGAAATCAAAGAATCAATCGCGGAGATTAGGCATTGATTACACTTATTGCAATCCGAAATCAGAATACAGTCATCAGGAGATAAACATTGAATGCAAGTATGACAGCCGCAGTAATCAGAGAGATAACTATCGAACCTAAATTAGAGTGGAAAGCAGGTCTATGTTCAGCGCTATTATTGTCCCCGCGACGATGCAGGCTGCAATGATGAACCACCAGCGGTTCACGAAGCTGCCCATGAACTTCTTCCTGCTGGTGTAGTAGACCAATGGTATCATCGGGACCGGGATGAACAGACTCAGTAGAACTTGGCTGTACACCAACAGTGCCAGTGGAGACAGTCCCAAGAGTATAGCTATGGTAGTCGGGAAGACGTTGATAAAACGAGTGACTATTCTCCTCATGTACTTGTTCACCTTTACACCCAGCATTGAGGTCATGAGCTCCTGTCCCGCTAGCGTCCCAACAGTTGACGAAGCTATTCCAGACGAAAGGAGTGTTACCGCGAAGATTATTGCGGCAAGCGGGCCGAACAATGGCTTCATTATTTCGTATGCCTGACTTATCTGTGAAACATCACTGTACTTCGGGTAGAACGCCGCAGCTGCCATGATGAGAATCGCTGCATTGACGCAACTTGCAATCGTCAGGACAACCACATTCTCCCGGAGGTGGAGCCTCAGCATTTTCTTCCTCGGAGCCAAATCTCCCTCCTTGATTCCCCACCTCTTCGCCTTCTCCTGTGTCAATGAGGAGTGTAGCCAGAGGACGTGAGGCATGACTGTTGCACCGACTATCCCGACTACGACGAGGAGTGTTCCACCGGTCAGGGTTGGGGAAAGCGAGTGGATTGCGATCTGCTGCAGATTCGGGCCCACCACAAGGAGTTCGTAGAAGAAACCTATGGCTATTATAGAGACAAAGACCATGAAGAAGTACTCAATGACGCGGAAGCGATTGTTCAGAAGTAACAGGAGAATTATTACATCTAACGCACCAAAGATGGACGCGTAGAGTAGTGGAATTCCGAAGAGGATATTCAGTGCGATGACAGTCCCCAGGTATTCTGCCAGGTCCGTCGCAGCGCACGCGACTTCGCCTACAAGCCAGTACATGATAGTGCGAGCTCTAGTATTCAGGGAAACGCGTATCATCTGCGCGAGGCTGCTTCCTGTGGCTATCCCTAGCTTCCCAGACAAGTACTGAAGCACCATGGCAAACAGGCCCGCCATCCAGACCGCGAACAAAAGGTCGTAGTTGAAGCTAGCTCCTCCAGCTATGTCGGTTCCGAAGTTGCCTGGGTCGATATACGCCAAGCTGATGATCAGGGTCGGGCCCAAATATGCGATGAACACTCGGGCCGAAATGTAAGAGCTATTCTTCTGCTGTTCTGTCACCTCGGGTTTCTGGGCTGGTGCAGCCTCTTGTTTCTGGACCGGGGCAACCGCTTTCACGGCTCTAACCCAAGGGAACTTCAAGCTCACTTTATCTTCGATAGCGATATATTTAAGTTATATGAATCGAACTTTTTTTGAAATCCCTGATTAAAGTGTAGATTTCGAACTAAATCAAGCCCGCCATGCATTTTCCTAGTCAAACTTGGAGCACAAACATTAAGCACCTGTGACTCATATGCACTTAGTCAAGCTAATACAAGAGTAGGCATGGAGTGAAATGGAAGGGAAAAGTGTAAGAAATCGCACGGAACGCTACTGTGGCTGTAGTCCTTTGATTCATCCCACGAATCATTTTTGGTGTTATGCTGCCCTGTTGCCGGAGGTCTGCGACAGGATCATTCTTGCTTTTTCTGAGCTATGATGTTATCAAAAGTAAGAATCGTCACAAGCTTCAAAACATTCTCTGAGCACATTTTCGCTTTGTCAGAGGCGCAAAGCCATGATGGTAATCTCCATCCTCACGAGGAGGCTGAAGGAAGGTAAAACATACGACGACTTTCGAAGAGCATGGTACCACACTATCGGTTTTGGGAGTCCGATCAAGCTCTACTCAGCAGTCAACGCATTCGACCAGCGTGAAATAATCGTCGTCGCGTTGGGGGAGATAGCTCACGGGCAGGACCCCATGAAGTTGCTTCGCACGGACGCCAAGGAGAGGCTGGATCATCCATTAGATGCTGTAATCGAACCAGAAATTGGGCGCACTTTTGGTATTGTAGTTTCCGAGGACGATTTTTCTCCGGCCGGAGAAATGAAGTACAAGCCTGCATCAATTAACGGAAAAGAAACAGATTTTGAAGAAGTTTCTGAAGGGTTGGCTCTCGCTCGAAAACTAATCTCTCAGGCTTCTGTGGAAAGAGAAAAAGCAAGAGAGGCTATGGCCAGAGCATGAATTCTGACGTTTGAGCTCCGTTCAAAACGAGTCCCTGAATTTAATTGTTTGACGGCTTTACAAGGAAATTGGTGCTCTAAAATCTCACATTCCCCGCTTGGAATTATACTGCGCTCGAAATTTACTAGTAAATTCAAGTCTGATTATCTCGGTGATACTTGGGTCATATCCGAGAACCCAAGCGAGCTTCAAATAGCATGTAATTATTCTCGCAGTATCTCCGCTAAGAGGCGAAGTTCTGCCTTTCTCCTGTGAGCAGCTAGTGCAGACTTGTGAAGATTCAGTTCCTTCGAAAGGCGCTCGGAGCCGATCCTCCTAGGCAGGTCGTAATATCCCAACCTGTACGCCGTGATTAGCACACGCCTTTGCTTGTCAGTCAAGACGTTGAGCGGCGATTCGGACGAAAACTTCGCATCAGTCAGCTGCATTATCTTATATCGCAGTCCCGATCTTTTCAGCATCCTAAGAGTACCTCTAATCTGAGTCGCGCTGCCCACATAGGTTATTCTGAAATTTCCTTCCCTCACCTCTCGCGAGACCAAGTATCCACCTCCATCTCCGAAAACATAGCGCCCTGCATCTGTCCGCTTTGGCCTGTGTCTGACTAGCACCACGTAAGCACCCTTCCCCTCTCGTTCAATAATTCGCACTAGATCTGTCGTGCTCTCCAAATGCCTGAGGTACTCTTCTACGTGTGAGACCTCGGTTTCAAGTACCACCCTGCATATCATCGTAATTTCTTCTTGGGTGTGCCTGAGGAGTAGCAGAACTTCCATAGTTCTGACATTTTGGAGAGGCGACGCTTCGCCTTCGATTTTGCCTATTTCCTCTCTCGGGAACTCTAGTATGAGCCTGCGCACGAACTCTTCGTAACGCCAGAGCGGATATTTGCTTTGCGGCAGAGGCGGACGCATCCGCTACAATGTTAATCCATCGAATTGATGCAACCGTTGATTGACGGGGGGAAGCAAGATGAGCGAGGAAGTGATAAGCGTTGAAGGGCTCACGAAGGTTTTTGGCGGTCATCAGATAGCTGTCGATCATGTTAGTTTCAGTATAAGGCAGGGTGAGATCTTTGGTTTCCTTGGACCAAATGGAGCTGGAAAATCAACGACCATTAGGATGCTCACGACGATACTTAGACCGACGGAAGGAACGGCGAGAATACTCGGGAATGATGTAGTAAACCAAGCCTCGCGCGTAAAGAACTCCATCGGCATAATGCCACAGGAGTACACAGCGGACGAAGACCTGACGGGTTACCAGAACATGATGTTGTGCGCGAGCGTTTATGGTGTTCGAAAACAGGTCGCGAAAAAGCGCGCCTTGGAGCTGCTAGACGTGGTCGAGCTGGACGCGTCCAAGGATAACGAAGTGCACGCCTACTCTGGAGGGATGCGCAGGAGATTGGAATTGGCTTGCGCCCTAATCAACAAGCCCAAGGTGCTCTTTCTAGACGAACCAACTCTGGGCTTGGACGTCCAGACCAGGATGGCGACATGGGAGTACGTCAGGACGCTCAAGAAAGAACTCGGGATGACCCTTTTCCTAACAACCCACTACCTCGAGGAGGCGGATGAGCTGTGTGACCGCGTTGCGATAATTGATCACGGGAAAATTCTCATTATAGGAGAGCCGGCTGATCTCAAGAACAAGTTAGGCGGAGATATCGTATCCCTCACCATTCGAGACGGCGCCAACGTTTCTACCATGCTAGAGAAGGTTCCGGGGGTGAAGGGTGTCACAAAACGGGAAGATTCATACGTAATCAAGGTCGATGACGCGGAAGCAATCACTCCGGACATCATCATTGCGGCTAGCGCGGTAGGACTCAAGGTCACAAAATTATCGCTGAGCAAGCCCACGCTGGACGAGGTTTACATGGGGTACACGGGCAGGAGCATGCGAGAAGATGAAGGCTCCAAAGTCGCGCTCTTCCGTGAAAGAGAGATCATGCAAAAGGCGGAGGGAAGGAGATCATGATGGAAAAGATGGCTGACGAGAACGTCTACTCGAAGAACCCTCTCCATGGTTTGGGCGCTCTGACCAGTCGCGAACTGGTGAAATGGTTCAAGAATCCTGTTGTGTTCGCTCTCACTGTTGTCCAGCCAATCATATGGATGGGTCTGCTCGGAAAAGGCATGAACATAGGCGCAATATTAGGCGCCAAACAATTCCCTGAGTTCACACTGAATCCTCCGCTAACTCAGGGGCAACTTCTGCAAACAGAAGCATATTTCACAGGAATCCAGTCGCACATAATGATCGCTCTATTCGGAGTCACCAACTACTTCTCTTTCCTAGCCTGTGGGATTGTAATTTTCATAACGCTGCTCGCAACCACCTATAGCGCTACATCGGTCGTTCTGGACCGCCGCTTTGGGCTTTTGGACAAGCTGCTTGCCACGTCCGTCTCCAAGACTGCAATGGTGCTATCGAAGATCCTCTCCGCAACGCTGCGAGCGTTAGTGCAATCATTCATTGTGATTGGCATAGCTTTGTTGTTCGGTCTCGTGCTTGGCACAAACTTCAGTCCGCTAAGCATACTGGCCGTGGTCACGATTATATTTCTGTTCGGTATGGGAATGTCCTCAATCTTCGTCGCGGTCGCCCTCAGGTCGACACGAATGGAAACGCAGAGCGCTTTCATAAACTTCGTCACCATACCTTTGATCTTCGCGAGCAACACGTTCTTCCCAATCAGTGTCATGCCTAGCTGGCTCCAGACGGTAGCAAATGCAAACCCCACATCTTATGCAGTCGATGCCATCAGACGACTGACGATAGACAGTGGAGGTTTAGGCAATCTCGCGGTCGACTTTGAATTCCTTGGCGTATTCGCCTTGATCATGACTACACTGAGCATCATCCTTTCGTGGAGATTCATGAACCAGTAGGAGGTTCAGATAGAATAATGGCTGGCGCACAGATCAATTCTCTTGGTCTTGAATGAATTAAGATTCAAAGGAAGAGATCGCTCATTGGGTGAGCAAGTTTTACTAGTAGTTTGGGGTTCAAATTCCACGTCCCGCGCACGGAATCATCATGAGCTTTGGAATTCACTAGTAAAAAGTCGAGCCGCGGTATAGATAACTCAGCCTGATTACGTGGGTCTGAATCTATACGGATTGAGTGTGTTTTAGATCCGCTCAATGCGGAGTGTATCGGGGTGACTCTGTACAGCACCACGCCTTCCGAGCAGACGCTCGCCTTGATTGCACCGGCGCTAGATATCCAAAAAGTCTGCCCGGTCCACAGATTTTGGACAAGATAGCCCAGAGGGTCGGATTGAAGCCCGATGGCTCTTGTCGTGGTGGAGATTGTCTCATTTGCCGCGGATAGGTTCACGCTCGTATCAAATAGTCCAACTATTCCGTCACCGCTCTTTTCCACTTTGGAAAATACTTGCGCATTCCCGCCGTCACTTATCGAGATGCGCGAAGCGTCGATCGAGTCTTGGTCCACCTCGATCATCTGACGATTAGTCAGGAGGCCGAGATCGGTTGCATTCAATGAGCTCTTGCTCCCGTAAGCATTTGTCACATTGCTTGTTAGATCGCCGCCAAGAATCAGCGGAGCAGACGCGAGCGACCACAAGCTGAGCTGGCTTTCTTCAGCAGCAAGATTCATCCCGCTATTGGCTGGACCGTCGCCCACTTCGATTGAATCATAATCGTTGAATCCTCCGGGCCCGCCATACGGCTGCCACACATCAACAAAGTCGAAACGATCTTTCCAATGCGAATAGCTCGTCAGAGGAAAGA
This sequence comes from Nitrososphaerales archaeon, assembly GCA_030041295.1. Lineage (GTDB taxonomy): Archaea > Thermoproteota > Nitrososphaeria > Nitrososphaerales > CADDZS01 > JASHOD01. The sequence continues at coordinate 8,543 of JASHOD010000040.1, read as the reverse complement.
CGCTACGGCAGCGCGGATAAGGAGGATGATAGCATCCTCTTCCGCTTCCTTCATCCGGTCCGTTGATTTCGATGTCAGGAGCCATTTCCCACTGGTTGGAATACTTCTTCAGCTCCGGGGCGATTTTGGTCGTGAAGCTGCCTTCCGTGGTGTCGAGGACAATCTCCCGCCCCGACTGGTTGATCGCCTTTGACCAAGCTTCAATGTCCGGGACATTGTTGTTCGTGATCCCATCCAGCTTGATGTAATCAACGCCCCACGACGCCAGCTCATTCACAACGGAATCGACATACGCCTGTGCTCCCGGTGCGCTGTAGTTCAAACCGACCATTCCGCCACAGTTGTAATTGTTTTGCGCCTTATTTGTCGCGATCTCGTCGGCGGTGTAATTAGTGCCCAAAATTCGCGTGTTCTTTTTCACAGCTTGCTTTGAGATCCCCGCCGTCTCGTAGATTCCAAATTTGAGTCCGAGAGAATGAACGTAGTCAGCAAGGGCTTGTATGCCATTTTTCGAACCGCTAGCGGGATAATTTGTGGCGTTGATCAACCAGCGCCCATAGTGATCAACATTCGGTCCTTGCGGCCCGGGACACTGATACCAGCCATCGTCGATATTAACGTAGGTGTAACCGAACGAGGAGAGATTTGTGGAAACAAGAGCTTGCGCCTCGCCTTCAACCATCGTTTCGTTGGCGCCGAGTCTCAGGAAGCTCCAGCTGCTCCATCCCATGACCGGCGTTTGGTCCGGGCCACCTGGTTCTGATACTGTGTTTGAAGATGAATTTGTCGTTGGAGGGAAGCCTAAGTATGACTTCACAGCGGATGTACTAAGGCTAAGCGGGTTGGAAGGGATTCCACCCAGAAGGAGGAAAAGCAAAAACATTGAAGCAAAGATAGAGGTCCAACCATACTTACTGCTCGTTGTTGCAAATCTGCTCCCTGACGTGGCTTTCTCTTTCCTGTGAGTATACAGGGCAAGTATTATTTCAACAATTCACTATTCTTCCTAAATTAGATAAGCGTGTTTTGCTATGGAGTTCCGCTGATCTTTCAAACAAGCTGTACATAGCTTAGGACTTTCGACTAGGTGCGCCACCAAGCTCTGCATCGCCTCGCAGATCAACGGTTGCTCTTTCTACGGTGATCTCGTCAGGTCGATGGCTATTCGTGAAAATGTTGGTCTAGGGAAGCTCAACTCTCTAGCGGGATACCACACAAATTCACTATTTTCTCCGGGATGGAATTCTAAAGCACGGATACCTCGCCAGACCTGAACCGAGGCGGATTGAGGATTTCAGCGGAGTGATCAGAAGTTCCTTCCTGCCCGACGCGACTTTTTTGAATTCGCTGTTGCTGGTGCGTTTCTATCCAGGGCGATCTGTGGCGATACACAATTTCGCCATGATTGAATCGCAGGGAACGATTTTTACAATTCGCCAGCTTGATGGTCTCAACGAACTGATCTCTTCGATTGAAGAGCGATTTGACATGCCTCGTCGCGTTGTTGCCGAAGCCCTGTCTGGAATGGAAAAGTTCCGCGACGCGTGGGACGAAACTTCGCCTTGGTGGCGATCCGTTTATCCGAATCTTCAGCCATCGCTCTAAATCAAAATTCTTTTAGGCATAGATCTGACGGTAGCGAGCTATGACTAAAGCTATGTCTTTCGCTCTTCCTATCCTGCCTGGAAAGACCGAAGATTTCAGAAAATTCGCAGCGGAGCTCTCGGGGCCTCGAGCCAAAGAGTACGAGGAGTTTGAACAGAGACAGAAGGATGATCGGGAGACCTGGTTTTTGCAGAGGTCTGCCCAGGGCGACATGATCATAGTTTACTTTGAGAACGATGACCCTCTTAGGGCACTAAGCGAAGTTAGTGCATCAAAGCGGCCTTTCGAGATCTGGTTCAAAGAAAGCGTGAAACAAATTACGGGCGTAGATCTCAATGAACCAAATGAGGAGCCTCTACCTGAACAAGTTTTCAAATATAGATACTAAACCTGCGACGTGTAACGATTTGATCAGGAGCTTCCTGTGGCTGACTTTTTCTCGCGCGTGATAAAGCTAAGGCGGCTGTGAGAATCTATGCTATTACAGGGTCAGAAAGTTAGACTAAAGCCAATAGAAACGGAGGAGGATCAAAAATCCTTCCTTCGCTCTCGGAATAACCCTGAAGCGATAGGAGAATTCGTGAATTTTGAGCCCATGAACTGGGAGGCGTTTCAGGCGTTTGCAAAAGAATGGGAAAAGCCTCCCCTTGATTTCAACGCTTTTCTAATCGAAAGAAATGAAGATAAGAAAATCATCGGATGGGTAGTTCACTATTGTTCCTCGATAGATTTCAAGGGCGTACCAGAAATTGGCTACGTGATTAACGAGCCGGGCGAGCGAGGAAAAGGATACGCGTCCGAAGCTGCAAAGCTTCTGGTAGATTACCTATTTTTGACTAAAATGATTGTAAGAATTCAAGCAGGCACTAGCATTCGGAACCCATCTTCTATGCGGGTCTTGGAGAAGTTGGGCTTTCAAAAGGAAGGAGTGCTCCGGAAGTCGTATTTTCTTAACGGCAAGTACGACGACTCTGTCGTGTTGGGCTTGCTGCGAGAAGAATGGGAAGCAAGGCGAAAATAAAGTGATTGGAATTGTTTCAGAGCCATCCTTCGGATACTTGTATGAGCAAATCTCGTGCGTACGTGTATTGTAAAACTATGCTGGCGAGAGCCAAGCATGAATAAGTCTAACCTCTTGCATATGAAAAAAGCTACAAGAAACTAGCTCGTTGAGAGTGCACAATAAGAGCAAGCGATATTTCACTTAAGGTAAAGAGAAATCATTAACGAGCGAAGTGTCATAACAAAAAGCTCCATGTGAGCCAGTTAGAAAGGACCGAGGTCGAATGAGCCCAATACCAAAATGTATGGGCTCGGAGGGACTCACGATTTCGATTAGCTTAAAAGAGTATTAGGGACTTCGGGCCGAACAGCATCTTTTGAGCTGGAGTTGAAAGTTAGTGCAGGGAGCAAAAGTTACTGAAAAACCGGATAGATTTGAGGATGGACTGCGTGGAAAGACTCTGCTTGAGTCGCCCGAGCTAAACAAAGATACTGGGTTCACGTTGGAAGAACGCCGTGTTCTGGGGTTGGAAGGACTCTTGCCCACAGCTGTTGAAACTATAGATCAACACCATCAAAGAGTGTTACAGCAATTAGGGCAGAAGCCAACCGATCTCGAGCGCTATATCTATCTGAATCAACTGGCAGATACAAATGAAACGCTCTTCTACAACGTTGTTATGTCGAACCCGGCTTATTACCTTCCAATATTGTACGACCCTACGATCGCCGAAGCGTGTCTAAAGTTCAGCCACATCTACCGAAGACCCAAAGGGATGTACATCTCAATGAAGGATCGTGGCCATATCCAAGAGAGACTCGCCAATTGGCCCGACAAGAACGTTCGGGTCATCTGTGCCACATCTGGCGGAAGGATTCTGGGTTTGGGAGACCTCGGCGCGAACGGAATGGGGATTCCAATCGGAAAGCTTCAACTTTACACCGCCTGCGCGGGAGTGCCACCAAAAGGCCTGCTTCCGATTTTCATTGACTTCGGAACTGAAAATAGCCAAGCATTGAATGACCCCCTCTACATTGGTCTTCGACAGAAGAGACCGCCACTCGATCAAGTTGACCCCTTTGTGGATGAATTTGTTTACGCCGTTCAAGAGGAATTCAAGGATTGCTGCATACATTTTGAAGATTGGAGAGGAACGGACGCGCTCCATTATCTGGCGCGTTACCGAGAACAAGTCTGTTGCTTTAATGACGACATTCAGGGCACCGGTAGCATAACAGTAGCTGGATTGGTAAATGCTATGCGAATTGCAAAGCAAAGCCTCAAAGATCAGACTGTCTTGTTTTTTGGCGCGGGGTCAGCTGGAGTCGGCAATGCAATGATGATAACGGCGGCGATGAAGCTTGAGGGTTTGTCGGAAGATCAGGCGCGCAACCGAATCTGGATGTTCGATATCAATGGGTTGCTTGAGGATTCTCGCATAGATCTGATACCTGAACAGCGCCTCTTCTCGCATAAACATGCTCCATCTCGAGATTTGGTGGAGTCGATCAACAGCATCAGACCAACGATACTGATCGGAGTAAGCACGGTTGGGAAGGCATTCAATCAGCAAGTGATACGAGCAATGTCTGAAATAACCGAAAGACCTGTAATATTCGCACTCTCGAATCCGACTGAGCGGGCAGAGTGCACGCCCGAAGAAGCCTTTGGCTGGTCCGATGGCAGAGCAATTTATGCTGCCGGTGTACAATTCCCGCCTGTTCAGATCAAGGGCAAGATGTTCCTTCCGGGACAAGCTAACAACTTCTACATCTATCCGGCGATAGGCTTCGCAGTCTATGCAACTCACGCCAAACGAGTGACGGATGAAATGTTCATAGAAGCTGCGAGGTCGACCGCCGACGCTGTTACAGACGAGCAACGTGCTCAGGGTCTGATGTTTCCCCCCCAGAGCAATGTCCTCGAAAGCGAAGTCCGAACTGCAGTGCGGGTCTCGACGCTCATCTTCGACCGCAACCTTGCAGGAATAGATCGTCCGAGCAATGTCGACGCGTGGCTCCGCTCGATGGTCTACAAGCCGGAGTACAAGTCTCTAATTGGCTAAAACCAAAAAAAGCCAGAACTAACCTTCCCAAAGTGATACCAGTATTCGTAGATCATCGCTCACCCCCCATTAAATTGGTCACCGGAGGAGGAGGCTTAGGGATCCCCGTAGATCTAGTTACTCTCTTTGAAAAGGACATGAGAAAGAGGGCTCACGGAACAGAATACATCTGCGTTGAAGTATCGAGATTTGCTAAATGCGTCTATAGCAGACGACTCCTTGCGGCCATATCTGAGACCATTGGATCCGTACTCTTCCGAGGCTGATTGAACAGAAATCTATCTCGCATTGAATATAGAAAATACGTAAAATTACCGATAGCTCCAACTTTCATTTTTAGGTGCAGATACGAGAGCACATCAGATTGGGCATGTGCTCTAAGTTTTCTCCGTAAATCGATAAGGATACTCTTCCATTTATTACGTTTACGGAGGGGTGATTGGAGCTATCTGGTAGAGACTGTAGAAACCATTTTCGGTCCAGAAAGTTTCAGAACCTGGAGATCGAATATATGTCAGAAATGGTTGCTCCTGAGCTGTTGGTGAACCTGCGGTAACCATCCAGAAAGTGCGTGTTAAACCAGTCCCAGAAGTTGCGTCGGGATAGACGGCATTTGTCGAAGATGGTGAAATGTTAGAAAGAGATGCTACAATGAATGCGTTCAGAGAATGGGTTGTGGCTCCTGGTAGTGCGTAGCAGTCCTCACCATCTAGCGTTGTCGAGGCATAAGTTGTGCACGCATCAGGTTCCAGTGTCGTATCACCATTTGATTGCATTGCGAGGACGGTTACGCCTGCAGCAGTTGTCTCTCCCGGCGTTACAGAACTTCCCTCGGCGAATCCTATATCGGTAAATCCAATAGTATACTCGTGGTCCTGAACTTCGGAAAGAACACCGGGGTCACCCGTTTCAGTGAGTCCTGGGAGAGTGACTACGTTATTTGTTGTCGCGGCACACACGTCTTCCATATAACTGCATGCCATATCTTCAGTCCCGGCGGGCAGATCAGCCCGTGAGACAGCCGCAATGTTTGTTGGCCCTAGAGGTGAATTTGATCCTGCACCAGCCGTGAAAGCTGTGATTGCGTAATCGCCAGTAGCTCTATACTCCGTACAGGTAGGACTTCCATATCCGTTGGCCACTGATGGGTTGTACAGGTCTTGGAGCGCAGCTTGGGTGATAGCTACAACTAGATCTCCAGCGCATACGCCCGTAGAAGTTGCGCCAAAGTTTGAAATGAATACGAGTGCTGTTCCCCCTACTTCAACAGCTTGAATGTTAGCAGTTGGATACTCCGAGACTGCGCTTGCGACTGCAGAGAACGATGATGCGTCACCGATGTCCAAGACACCCTCAGCGACGCCTTCCATACCAGCGCCGCTTCCGCCTTGCTGTACGACAATATCCGCGCATTCGGCAGCGTTAAATGCCGTAGCCGCCCCCGCGACTGCTGGATACATTGTAGTAGACCCGCCGACATAGAGGCCGGGTTCGGTTGATTGACAAGAGGACGAAAACGAAGATGTTGATGTGGATGACAATGAGAATGATGAAGAAGAGGATACCAAATTGGAACTGTCCGTCGAAATCATCGTGGTCGAACTTGTGGATGAAATTAATGTAGAGTGGATTCCTTGAGTGTTGTTAGTAGTTTGAGAACTCTTGGAACTCAGAGTAAGATAACCAGCAGAAGCTCCACTAATTAAGATTAGGAGTACTACAGCTGTTACGATCCATCTTGTTCCTCGTCTTGGAGGAGGGGCCCAGCGTGGAGCTCTTGGGCTTTTGCTCAGCTTTATCACGGTTCGCCTCACTTTTGGCTTAAATAATAGCTTTCATGTTAGAATTTATGAAAAGACAATTCGCGGACGGGATTCTAATGCAAGAGAGTAGTCTACGAAACTTCGTTCCCTTATGTCCTAATTGCAACAAAGTTATAGCGAAGAAGGAAAGAGATATCGAGAAGATTCTATCGCAGATCGAAACAACTGGAAGCACTATCATTACTTGCCCTAAATGTGGCGAACAAATTGATTTTGGTTTGAAAGCTGACTTTGAGGCTCCTTGGGTTGAAAATGCACGTAAGAGAGCGGAAGAAGTTCGTTTAAACCGTGCGAGAGAAGCCTCATTGGCACAAGAGCAAAAGGAATCAGCGCCTGCGAAGAAAATCGAAAATGTAGCGATTTCTGATTCGAGCAAGGAGGACCTCGATAAAAAGATCGATAAACTTGTTGAGAGCAAACTACAGCAACTCAATCTAGGGCAAACCACATCCTTAAACAATCTAGGGCAGCCACATTCCACAGACAAGATCATATTTTTCGAGCTCCAGACTAGGGATTCGCTTGGCACAAACTACTCTAAGCAAGAATGGCTCTCCATGTTGGACGAAATGGATCAGTTCATCGACCTCAAGGCGCTCAGCCGGAAACAAGGAACTTCTAGCACCAAGGATAATTATGGTCAAGAGGGATACATCAATCTCCTAATTGCACTTTATGACTCTAAGAAGAGTGACTCCGAGATCGAAAAGAGACTGTTGAATGATTCGTATACAAGGTACGTTCTTTCGTTCCTGCGAAGGCTCAAGTCAAAAGGCGTGGTCCAATACGACCCAGGCGGGTCAGAATATTCGACTTTGAAGTACATTTTCGAGAACCTTTTTGTCCAAGGCGAAGGAGCTGAGAGGAGTTCAGAGGATGGGTTGAAAACGATAAGGACAAGAGAGCTTTCTTTCACCAACTCCTTTGGCGAGAAAATCCTTCTGATTAGAGAAACGGAAATGTCACCTTCCAAGGGAGCAACGATGCTAACTTTCCGATTGAAATCCAGCTAAGCTGAATCTGGAATTGTCGAAAAGAGAAACGTGAATAATTCAGTAGTAAAACGGCCTTCAAAATATCCCGAACACCTGAGAAAAAATTGCCTTAGTTGATCAAGTCCTAAATCATAAATCAAGTTTTTGGGGCAGATTTTAGTAATTCAATATAGGTTAGTAATTTTTTGGCCAACAAAGTTGACTCCTGTTTTGCTTCGAAAAGGATTCTGGCAATTGAGTTAATGTAGAGTGCTTTTCCAAAGAATGTAGAATTTAAAATAAGTGAGATATCATGCCTGAAACCAGGTCCTTCTGCAAGCTTGATCTGGTTCTGTGTAGTTGGCGGTTGTTTGGGAAAATCTTCCGAATGTGTAACCTCTCTCCATAGCATCGGTAAAAAGAGGTTAACGCGATAAATAAAACGAAATCTAGGTTAACGCGATGCGGCTCACTTGGAAGCGAGGATTCGCCTTTGTCTTTCTGTTCCTTTTTTATAGATTCTTAGAGTGTCGATAATCTTGTTGTCCTTTGTCTCTTTCCTGAATTGAGAAGTATCGAAGGCATACTTCGACCATTTAGGATAGAAGGTTTGATACTTCTTGAGTCCTTTCCAACGGTCAGGGGAGGGACCACAAGTCGTACTCCGAAGGGCTCTACCTCAGAATCAGGATTCCAGTCTACTGCTGGGACGAGGGAGCCGTGGAGAGCTCGGTGATCAGTGCCTCTGCCTCGCGTGCGATGACCTCCCTCTTGCTGATGATGACCCTCAGTAAGCTAGCCAGCCTGTCGCTGGTCTCGAGCTTCGGGTCTGTAAGCACCTTCCTGCACTCTTCCGCGTGCGTCGCAAACTCTGCAGGGCTCATGGATTCACTCACACTCACGAACACGGTCTGTGCGGTGTTGTGAGCGTGGACCTGAGTGTTCAGTTCCCGTAGCGACCGAATGAGCTTGGAGTCCAATAGAAGGAGTTGGCCCGAGTTGACGATGCTTGTATAGCTCGGGAGGTCGAGGTACACCGTGCTGAAGGCGAGCTCGACAACTCGTCCCGAAGC
>JASHOD010000039.1 GCA_030041295.1 Nitrososphaerales archaeon | reverse complement strand
AAGAATCTTGTCAGCTTTTTCGATATTCTCTCGTCTTTGATCCTCCTTGATCTTGTTTGAAATGAACTGTCTGATTTCCTCCGACCAGTTGATTCTCTCCTTGCGCTTCTCCATATCTCTTTTTATTTCATCTGGAACTTTGACACTAACTACTGACAAAAAGTAATCCCTGCTGGTAAACCAAACGGTTTACGCCTAGTTATACCTTTTCTTCGACATACTCTTAAAGATGTACAAGACGCGAACCCCGCGTTTTTTCGCAAAGAAGATAGCAACCAGATCCGAGCTCGCAGGGAGGGAGAGCATCATCGTCTGAGTAAGAAGTCCCCAACCATTTTTGCCTTTATAGGTAGTGTAAGTGAAATCAAAAGTGATCGCGATTTCGACCAATTTGTAGTCAAACTGAATCGCCTTTTCAAAGTCGGGAGACGATCTAGAGGAATAAATGACGCGAAAGACATCGAAACGATGAAAGCGATCGCTTACGCAAGATTAGTCGACAAGAGGACTAAGCCTTAGTAGAGAGTTACTTTTTCTGTCGATCTTGCATACTGTTTGGCCGCTTTTAGATTATCTTGCCTGATGAGTACGCATTTCCGGCGGCGGTCTGTCCGCCAGCATTCTCGTTTGGAGCTCCTATCACCTTGTTGAGACCCTTGGTCACTGCGACGGATCAATCAAAGTTCCACCTTCGACCGGATTCGTACTAAGGCAAAGACTTCACTGCGATGTATCCGGTAATTGGTCTTATTGAAAAACCAAACTATCTTATCTAGTTCGAAAGCGGCTAAAGGTTACCTACCCAAAATCACATTCTGTGATTACTCAAAGCGAGCATACTTTTTTACTTACAAGAAATCCCTTCTTTCTCAAGAATACACTGGGAATTAAAGATGGCATCATCGATCATAGAAGCTTCTAATCTGTCAAAATTCTATCCGCCGAGGACTAAAGCCGTTGAGAACATTTCCTTTCAAGTCGAAGAGGGAGAGGTCTTCGGTTTTCTAGGTCCGAACGGTGCAGGCAAGACAACCACAATTCGAATGTTAACTACCCTTGCCTCTATTACGTCTGGAAAGGCACAGGTCGCGGGGTTTGATGTGAGTCGCAACGCCGCCAAAGTCAGGGAGAGCATTGGCGTTGTTCCGCAGGAGCTCACTGCTGACGACGAGTTGAAGGGAATCGAAAATCTGAATCTGATTGGGAAGCTCCACCACGTGCCTCAAAGCCAAATGAGTGAGAGAGCAAGGGACCTCCTGAAATTGTTCGACCTTGAAGACGCATCTGATCGCAGGGTCAGAACCTACTCAGGCGGGATGAGGCGCCGTTTGCAAATGGCGATGGGTTTAGTGCACTCGCCAAAGATACTTTTCCTGGACGAGCCAACGCTCGGACTGGACATTCAAACTAGGACCAAAGTCTGGGAATATATCAAAAAGCTCAACGAAAGCGGTCTCTCGGTATTTATGACGACGCATTACCTCGAAGAGGCTGACGGCCTTTGTGATAGGATCGCGATCATTGACCACGGCGTAATCAAAGTTCTAGATACACCGACGCGCCTCAAGGAGAAAATTGGAGGGAGTGTTTTGGAGTTTGAAGTGAGCAACGATGGTGTCGTCGACCTAAGCGATTTCTTGAAGGGAATTCCGAGCGTTACTGGTGTTAGTAGAGAAGGGGCCACTTACAGGGTAAAAGTTCCAAACACCGAGGAAGCTCTTCCAACAATCGTTAGCGGCGTAACTGCTCGAGGCATGAAAATAAGTCAGATATCATTTGTCAAGCCCTCTCTAGATGAAGTGTTCCTCGAAGTTACTGGCCGAACAATGAGGGAAGAAGAGGGAACCCAAGAGTCTTGGATTCAAAATGTGAACATGGGGAGGGCGAGTGGTTAGGAATGTCGTTATTTGGAGATCTTGTCGCGCTATCGAACAGGGCGCTCCTCAAGTGGATTCGTAACCCGGCGGCCGTGCTACCCGGCTTCTTTACTGCTTTGTTCTATATTGCCCTGTTTGGGAATTCTTTCAACCCAACTGGGCTCGTACCTTCGAATATCAACGGCTTTCAACTTTCGGCAACTGAATTAGCTCAACTCAAGAGTGCGATTCTATCGCAAACTTTCGGCGGGGCGGCGACATATATTTCGTACTTGACTGCCGGTATCATTTCGCTCATTTTGGTGTTCAACATGGCTTTTGGAGGAATAGATCTTGTCTTGGATAGGCAGCTCGGGTTTCTCAACACGATTTTGACAGCTCCGATATCCAGGGCCTCCATCTATTTCTCGGGGGTCGTGCAAAATATGGTAAAGGCGATGGCACTTGCCTTCATAACATTCGTGGTGGCGGTACTTCTACCAAATGGTCTCGTGGTAGGGAAGGGATTTGGAGTCCTTTCGTTCATAGGAGCCTTTGGAGCCTTTGCACTCCTCGCCTTTGCTCTCTCATGCGTCTTCACCGCGCTAGCCTTGTCTGTAAAGAGTATTGATTCACTTGTCGCGATAGTCAACTTTGCAACCTTTCCGCTTGTCTTCACCAGCACAGCCCTCTTCCCATCCGCAGATTTTCCTAGCTGGCTCAAGTCAATTTCAAATTACAACCCGATCACTTGGGCGACCGATGCGGCAAGGTTGTTAATGATCAACGGCACTTTATCTTCTTCGCTGGCAGTGAGTTACGAGTGGAGTCTTCTTTATCTCGTAGTATTCGCAGTCGCGATGGCTGTTGCAGGTAACTTTGCGGCGAGAAGAGCTCTATCTCCAATATGAACGATGAGTGTAAGTATACGCGATTAGTAGGAGAAAATATTTCTTTTGGAATACTAACGCATTCTTTGGCTTTTTTCCTCAACGATTGCAATGTTCAAAAATAGGAGAAACATTTCCCTACAGTTATTCCTTCAGGGCCCTTCAAATAATGATAACCTCAATCGGAACAAAGGAGATTGAACAAATCCTTCTTGATATTTCAAGCAATATCCATTCGCAAATTAGCTACTTGACGGATATTGATTCGCAAATAGGCGACGGAGATCATGGCTACAACATCGATCGTGGTTTTGCCCAAGTTCGCAAGGATCTCTCAAAATTTGAAGGCTATGATATCGGCTCTTTGCTCGCGCTCGCGGGTAGCTCCTTAATTTCATCAATGGGGGGCGCATCCGGGCCATTATTTGGAACCGCATTTAGAAAGGCCGGGAACGCGGCAAGAGGTAAATCCCTAGTCAACCTGTCTGACATCGCGAGCATGTTCGAGGCTGCTGAGAACGGAGTAATAGATATAGGCGGGAGCAAAGTGGGCGACAAGACAATGTTAGATTCACTGCACCCTGCGGCTTTGGCAGCAAAGAGCGCAGCAGATAACGGAGAGACAGATTTGGTGGGGGCATTTCAGTCCATTGTGCTCGCGGCTGAATCCGGTCTAGAAAAAACAAAATCATTGGTCGCAACCAAAGGAAGGGCACAGTACGTAGGAGAAAGAGGGCAGGGATTTTATGACGCGGGAGCTGCCACAGTTTGCATTATCCTGAGATCCGTGTTAGAGACATTGCGACACTTAGATGACGAATAGTGCCAATAACAGAAACCTGGCAGAGACCCATTTCAAATTATTTTGGGAAAATATGGAGTTGATTCGGGGGCAAGAAGCATCTCTTTCATTTCTTCATCCAGTCTAAGCAAGGTTAAGGACACCCCAGCCATGTCGAGCGAAGTGACAGGGCTCCCTGCAATTGATCGGAATATCGAAATTTGTGCAGCCGCAAGCAATTCCACCACGTTTCTAGAAAAAACAAGAAGCTCCATCAAAGGAGTCGCACCCATCCCATTTACCAGCAGCGCGACTTCATCGCCAAGCGTTAGGTTAAGATCTGTAGATATTCGATCAAAAAGTATCTTTGCAATTTCGTCAGCCGTTTTGAGCTTCGTTCGTTCCACGCCCTTTTCCCCATGCACTCCAATTCCCACCTCCATTTCTTCTTGCCCGAGCTCAAACAATGGTTTTCCTGTCCTAGGCAATGTACAGGCGCTCAATCCGACTCCCATAGATCTCGAGTTATCTATGACCCTTTGAGCTACTTCGCGGACTGCGTTTAAAGTAGCGCCTTGTTCAGCTTTAGCCCCGGCGATTTTTTCCACCAATATTCCACCGGCAACTCCTCTACGATTTTCCTTTATCGAGACTGCAACATCGTCATTTACTATTACATGTTGGATGTCTATACCTTCGCCACGGGCTAATTCTTCTGCGAGCTTGAAATTCATAATGTCTCCAGCGAAATTGTTGACGATCAGCAAAACTCCATTTTTCCCGTCAACTTCCTTGATCGCCCGGTAAATTTGTTCTCCCGGCGGCGCACTAAATACATCTCCTGCTATTGCGGCGTCTAAAATCCCGCTTCCGACGAAACCGCACTGCATCGGCTCATGTCCGCTTCCGCCTCCGCTAATTATTGAAACTTTCCCGATCTTGGGCGAATCCTTGCGTACAATTATGTTTGTTCCAGATATGCGCCGTAGCGAATTTCTGTACAAAGAAACAAGCCCGTCTAGTTCCTCATCAACCGCGTAGCTCGGATCATTCAAAATTTTCTTCAATTTTTCCCATCCAAGTAACTCTCCTTTTTTCCATACTAATAGAGAAATTATTAAGGGGTTTGTTTAATCTTGAAAAATTATATGCAATGACTATTATAATCGAGCACTAACTCGATTATGAGTCGGGAAAACCAAGCAGAGCTCATCGAAAGCTAGGATGATAGAAGCAATCCGAGCACCAATGCAAGCGTTACTAATACGACTACTAGCAATTCCATGACTTTCATAGGAGATTTTTTTGATTCGACACCCCATGTAAAACAGAAGTTAATTTCTCTTTCGATCTTCATAATCACATTTTAGTGATTTGGAGTAATCAGCCAGGGAAGGCATCCAACTATCAGAAGAATTCGATCCAGTTTCCATCGGGGTCTTTCAGATAGTATATTCCATTGACTCCATCCTGATTCTTCGGCTCTAGAGCCGAAGATGCACCCTTTGCGACCAGTTTCCTGAATGTCGAAGCGGCATCCTGAACCTTGAGACCAATATGGTCTAGTCCCTCGCCTGCTACATATGACGTCGCATAGGGAGAGTTTGAAGGATACCAATTCAGCTCGAGCCTTTGATGAGAGCGAGGATCTTCGAGCAGAACCCACTTTCCTCCGTGAGGCATCGTCCCTTCTCTACGCTTTTTCAGACCAAGAAGCTCGGTGTAGAACTTGATCGAACGGTCTAACGCGGTAACCCGTATTCCGAAATATCTGAGAACCATAAGCTTCCAAAGGCCAAAGGCCAAAGGCGGCTTCTAAACCTAACTAGCAATATACCTTTTGATGGTTAACATCTACCCTTATGGCTGGTAACCAGCCAAATGTGATTCACTAGTTAGTTATATATCGGAAGAATTTGCAATCTAAAGACGGGCACTTCTAAAGAGCTACACGAGGTCTTTATTTTTGAAATTGTCTTCCGGTTCAGAAAGTCGTCTCGACATCTGTCTACATTTCAGTAACACAAAAGACTGGCACGGTAGCGAGCACCCAGTGGAGAAACTGCAGAAACTTTCCGACTTGATCAGCTGGAGCGTGAAAGAAAACATAATCGACAAACCGAGCGCAATAGCTTATCTTAGAGCGAGCGAAGCAGACTCGAATGAAGCGAAAGCCGCCCTAGTGGGAGCCCGAGATCTTAGAGAATCAATCTACCGAATTTTTTCCTCTTTTAGCCATGATCGGGCTCCGCAAGAGAATGACTTGCATTTCTTGAACCAAAACATCGCAAGGGCTTTTTCACGTCAAGAGTTGATGTACAATCAGAGAAGAAAAGAATTCCATTGGGGGTGGAAGAAACAAGAAATGAAGACCTCGGGGCACAATTTCGATCAAATTCTTTTGCCTATTGTAAAATCAGCGGCAGATCTTCTCGTTTCCGACAAGCTACATCTCGTTAAGGAATGCGCTAATGAGACGGAAGGTTGCGGCTGGTTATTCATAGACTCGAGCAAGAATCACAGCAGAAGATGGTGCAGTATGAGAGACTGTGGGAATAGAAGCAAGGTCCGTAGTTACTATGAGCGGAATAAGCAAAGATGAAAAAAGAGAGAAATTTCTAAATCAAAGTAATTACTATGAGGGTAGTAGCGCCCGATTTGGCCTATCACTATGCTTAATAGTCATTCCATAGGTCATCTCCAATCAAAGATGGAATAGGAAGGAAAATGGAAACCGAAGTTCGCAAGACTCGTCTATACCACGAGGATACTGGGACTGGTCAAGCAGTCATGTTGGTACACGGAATACCGACTGACTATAGAGCGTGGAATGCGCAGAAGGATACCCTGTCCGGTCACAATTTCAATATGATATCTGTGAGCAGAAGGCTGTCATATCCAAATGACGCCAACAATACAAACAAAGAGAGTAGCACTGTTCAAAATAACGCAGAAGATATAGTAGATCTGATCCAAGGATTGGAATTGAAGCAAGTTCACTTGGTAGGGCATTCCTTTGGAGGATTTGTTTCACTATACGCCGTTTGGAAACATCCTGATCTCTTTCGCTCTCTAGTACTTGTAGAACCAGCGGTTCCTTCGATGCTAGTGAAAAATGAAAGTAATCCACTTCAGGTGTTATGGTTCCTCCTGACGAATCCTTCAGCTGCCTTGTCAGCGCGACGTTTTCAAAATGGCAAGCTAAAGCTGTGTCTCAAAGCGTTTAGTGAAGGAGATTTGAAGAGAGCCGTGATATATTTCTATGAAGGAATAAGGGAAGAGGATGGGGCTTTCGAAAAATTACCGCCAAACATTCGCGATATGATGAATCAAAATGGAACCTCAATTGCAGAGCTTGGTTTAGAATTTCCTATTTTCAGTAAGAAGGACGGAAATTCTATTAATCTACCCGTTCTCCTGATCAAAGGAGAAAATAGTCCCCAGTGGCTTCGGGCGATCATAGATTCGCTTGGAAAATCAATACCAAAAAGTAAGATAGTTGAAATCCCAAACTCAGGACACCTTCCTCATATTGAGCAGCCCAAAGCCTTCAATGAAGCATTGACCAATTTCCTATCCCATGTATGAATCTTCAAGATAATGGGTATATTCGTCAGTAGACATAAAATCTGGCGCTTTCTTCCTAATGTAATGAGTTCACTTGGAGAAGTTCAAGAATCATCATCGAAATGGATACGCTCACCTAGTCGCAATCGCTGCGATTGTAGTTCTAGTGATCGTTTTGCTTTACCTTTTCGGCTTTTTGTAGAACTAAAATTCGATTCCGTTCGAAAACTTCTACCAGAAAGGAATGAGCAAAGCTAACCCTGTTCCTTCCTGCAGAACTTACATTTCGTATCGAGCGAGTGCTCGCTGTGGATTGGTATCACGAGGGTCGCTTTGACTCTCTCAAAGTGCTCTTGGCAGTAATAGTTTGACATGTAGGATAGCATCCTGCCGTTGCTGACGCTCTCAAAACTCGGGTGTATAACACGGATGGCCTTTTTCATGCATCCATCGAAATCGCAGGTTGTCACTAATCTTACCTCTTGAGAGAGCAAAGTTCACTACAATCTAATGAGCGATTCTTCACTAAGCAATTATCTTCAGCGTTACAGCAAATCTATGAACATCATCCATTTTTTACTTCCTTTTTCGATACAGCCTTTTTTAAGAAGAACAACTCAATTTTCGCACGCTAGCATCTTTCTAAGATAGGATGATCGTTTTTGCGAAGCTTGGGTAGCCTAGCGGAACCGTTCTACTTTTGACATTCAAGCCACGGGATTTAACCGCACTTTAGGGCATATCGCATTGCTATAGCAGATTTTCAATCGTAATTGTTAGCTTCTTTCCTTTCTATATTCTCAATAGTCGCGCGGAAATCACCGGCGCGTACGCTATTATATACAGTGTCAAATGGGGACTAGGAAGAGACTTGATGTACTTCGGATACTTGTTCCCCCATTAATTTCTCTTCATTTACCCTCTACCCGGGGCCCTTCTACGCCAGCGCGGGATTTCAGTATCTATCTCTGGTTCGATTTCAAGGTTAGAATGCTGGAGGACATAGCTCTTCGTCGTTGTTCCTTTTTATGTCCCAATAGGAGACGCGATTTCATCGGCGTGAGTGTCCTTAATGAATTACTTTCAAACAAAGGCTTTACTAGGGCGTCCATGATGATTACCAAAACATCTTAAATTCAAATCATCAACGTATTCGATTAAGAGCGTCCTATTAATTAGCCCTTGCAAGCGAAGTTAGCAAAGCTTTCCAGTTTCATTTATTTTTGTTACATAGCTGTTACAAAAGTTGGTCAGCTGTTCAAATTCTAATTCAACTTGCTTGAATTACTCCGCGACTTGCCCAACAACCCTTTTTTACTCGAATGAAGGTTGATCTTTTCGTAGCAAGAGAGGGAACAATGACTACCTGTCCATACTGCGGAGCTCAAAATAATCAGAACGGAGCGGCTTACTGCACTTATTGTGGCTCTAGTCTGTCCGGCGCAAAGGACTCTGGCACCCCACCGACGCAGGGCTCGCCGTCATCATCTCCGTCATCGAGCATGCCGCCAAGCTATCCATCGGGTCGAGGCACTTACTCGTTCAACACATCGGAGAGGTATGAACGAGCTTTGAAAAGAACGGAGCAGCTCGGAATGATAGTGGCAATTCTTGCCGTAATCACTATTGTTCTTCTATTTGTGTGAGTTAGTTAGAATTTTTTGGAAATGAGTTGACAGAATGGAAGACCCATTGGAACAAAGCACACGCCGGTTAGAAAGAATCAATAGATATCTTATGATAAGCGTTGCAATTCTTGTCATTATAGTAGTCATTTTGGCCATAAGCGATCTTTGAAGAAAATAAAGATCATTTCGCTACCATGTCATCTGTGAGTAGCAGGTGATCCATGTCATCTCTGTCCTTATCCAATCTGAAGTGATTGATGTCTGTCTGGGAAAATTCCTTAATCACTTTTCCATCACGTATCGAATACACTCTGTCGCACCCTTGCACAACGAGAGGGTCGTGTGTAACAAGAACGAATGCCACCTTGTTCTCCCTACGGAGAGTTCGTATCAGCTCGACCAGTTTCTTTGCAGACTTTGAATCAAGGTCCCCAGTGGGTTCGTCACCCAAAATGATTGGAGGACTGTTAGCAAGAGCTCGGGCAACTGCGACTCTTTGCTGCTCTCCGCCACTCATTTGATCGGGCAAATGATCCGTTCTATGACCCATGCCGACGATTCTTAGAAGTTCCTTCGCCCTGTTTTGTCGTTTCTCTTTTTCCATGCCGGCTAGAGTCATCGGGACTTCGACGTTTTCAGCGGCGTTCAGTGTTGAAATCAAATTATAAAACTGGAATATGAAGCCAATTTTCTTTAGTCTGAAATTCGATAATTCCGTGTCGCCAAGTTGCGACAGATCAGATCCGTCAACGACGACGCTTCCTCTTGATGGCCTGCCTAGACCGCCAATCACATTCAGCAAGGATGTCTTGCCTGATCCCGAGGGGCCGACTATGCCTACGATCTCCCCCTTCTTTACACTGAGATCGACTCCGAGGAGGGCCGGAATCTTGATCTTGCCGCGTTTATAGTATCTTACAAGGTCAGTTACCTTGACTAGCTCATCATTGGGCATAGCGTATTGCCTCCTCGGGGTTCATCTTGGCAGCACGATATGCAGGATAAACACCAGCTAGCACTCCTACGACGATTCCTAGTCCTACGCTGAGGAATATATTGTCAAATGTCAGAGCGGTAGACAATTTACCGCCTAGAATACTCCCTAGAGAACCACCGAAAAACGAAACTGAGCTGACAGAACTCGAGAAGTAGGGTAGGATCAACGCTATTACGATTCCGATAAAGGCGCCAGCAAGAGCGCCCATGGCTCCTATCATGAAAGATTCGCCCATGACAATCCTGAGTATCTGTCCCTTCTTGGCACCAATGGCGCGCAAGGTTCCGATCTCGCGGGTCCTCTCGTTAATCGACATTATCATGGTGTTAGTCACTCCAAACGCGCCGGCAAGCAACGCGACCCCTCCAATCACTATGAAAAAGATCGCAAGAGATGAAGAAAGAGAGGCCTGATTTGCAACACCTGAACTGGTTGTGGCAGTGACACCGCCTAGTGCATTATCAATCTCGGAGGCGACGCTGTGAACCAAGCTTGGGTTTGTCACCTTCACATCGATTTCTGTCACTAAACTCGTCTTGTTGGCGAGCGTTTGTGCGTCAAGGAGCTCGACGTAAGCTGACCTGGACTCCGGCCCAAACGTTGACCCTGCACTGTAAATTCCGACAACGGTGAAACTTTTCCCCTGATTTGTTGAACTGAGCGAATTGTTGCTCAGAGTAACCGTATCACCAACACTGACTCCCAGGTTTTGAGCCAAGACGCCATTCAGCACAACCTGACCAGTCGAAGTTGGCATTGAGCCGTTGGTGATGTCAATTCCTGTAGTTGTCTGTGTAAAGGATGACGGATTTACGCCATAAAGGAATGTGCTAGTATTATCGACATATCCAAAAGAAGTAAGCTGTGGCGAAACAGAATACACTCCGCTCAAACCTGCAATCGTGTTAACATCGGATTCGGGGATTGTGGATCCTCCTCCAAAGAAAGCAGCAAAACCTCCGCCGCCGTTTGAGGAGAAATTTCTGAAGAAAGATCCGTCTCCAGAAGGTGGGGTAAATTGACCGCCTCCCGTGGGTATGTGTACCCCGGTAAGTCCTCCCAATTGGGGAGTAGTGCTGTTAGTGACGGTAATTTGAGCAGTCACCGCGGCGCGAAGCAGATTCGTCGTCGACGCAGAAGTTCCAGAAGCGAGCGAAAGAAGCACAAGGATCATCGTGACTCCTACGATGATTCCGGAGATTGATAGTATGGCCCTAGTTTTGCGTCTAGTGAGGCTACGATAAGCAAGACTCATGCTGGACATTTTCTTGCGACTTCGCTTCTAAGCGAACAAAAATTCAGCGAATATACGTTATCCGAGATTTTTCCTAAATCTCTCCAAGATGTTCCTAAAAAATGACACGCTGGGCACTTAGGATGAAAGCGATGGTCTAGTGCCCAGAGTAAGTTGGATCGTTGAAACAGTTGCGGAGTAACTTGAGCCACTCGGTTTGATTACTCCTAGCTGCACTACCTGATTTGGCAGGGCGTACTGTTGCAACCAAGTAGAAAGCGCGTCTCCATCTATCACCTTGGTCCCGTTAATCGAAACGATAATATCTCCGCCGCTTACGTACTGAGTGCCATCTACTGTTATCACAGTGCTTCCTGCGACGATTCCCGCACTTGCGGCCGGACTACCGGTTACTACGCTTTCAACCAGAACTCCATAAGTGTAATTCTTCACACCAAGTGCTTGTGCGAGATCATAGCTCATGTCAGCTGTTCCGATCCCGAGGTATGCATGGTAGTTGTAAGAACCCGTCGTAATGAGATCGGTCAGCTCTTGAAGTATCGTGCTGGAAGGTATTGCAAAGCCTACTCCTTCAGAGCCGCTCACAATAGCCGTCGTTATCCCGATTACCTGTCCATATGAATTGAACAGTGGTCCTCCGGAGTTACCTGGGTTGATATCTGCACTGACTTGAATTACGTCAGCGATCGAATAGTTTCCTGCTGTCTCGTCCTGGATCGTTCGACCAAGTGCGCTAATGACACCGGTCGTCTCTGATCCCGAGAGGCCGTACGGATTTCCTATCGCAGCTACTGGCTGACCGACGACCAAACTTGACGAGGACACTATTTCAAGCGGGTGGTATTCTGTGGACGGAGCTCCTTTCACTGAAAGCACTGCGAGGTCACTATATGGATCTGATCCCACTACTGTCGCTGCGTAACCATTGCCGTCTGAGAATGTTACTGAAAGGTCAGAATCTCCTTGGACTACGTGATAGTTCGTGACTATGTAATCAGAATTTGAATATACCACAACGAATCCAGAGCCAAGCACTTCAGTGGATTGGCTCCCAAAGTCACTCGTAGTGGTTTGTATTCCCGTCACTGTCACAACGCTTTCGTTCGCGTATTGGTATATGGCCTCCGCATTTATGCCGTCACCGGAGCCATTAGAACCAGAAGTGAAATAATTTGTCCCAGGATAGGTTCCATTCGCATCTTCTAGTTGTATCATCGATTTCTGCTCACTCTGAATCTGACTTTCAAGAGTCGATACAGAGCTTTGGAGCGAAGAAATCTGCTTGCTACTTTGAACCGAGTTGTAGTAATAAAGCGCGCCTATAGAGCCTGTGATAATAACGAGCGCAGCAATAACTACCACAACTAGAATTGAAATCGGTTTCTTTGGAGATTGGGGAGGAAATGTGGTTTCCAACTTTTGCACCTTCATTCTATCAATATTGCGTATTCCGTAGCATCCAATGAATCAGGTAATAAATATAGGTGCTTTCCAAGAACATTCCCAAATCTCTGCCACATCTGTCCATTTTCAATAGCAACATGACTTGTCAACCGACCATTTTACTGAAGCTTGGTGTAAACTTTCGATTAGGCGTATAGCATTCATCGAGATATAATGAAGTACAAGTTAGGATCTAATTCCCACTTTCCTACATGTTACTCTGTGAATAATTGTTGAGACTGGAATTTTGTCTCGGCATCCTGAATATTTGCAGCAACACCAAGAAGGCACCTATGGCAATCAGTGCAATTCCACCAAAACTCGCATATGAGGATGTAGAACCGATCGCACCAGAACCAAACCCGCCAGCGCCGCTTAATCCTGAACCTCCAAAACCCGAGAAACTTACACCGTTGTTTGCAAGACACTGTTGAACAGTTTCGTTAGTCAACGATCTGCACGTTTGGAAAATGCTTGAATCAGCTCCGGAAAACCCGCCCGAAGGAAAGCCGCTCGAAGATGCTCCAGTTACGAGTCTCAGGGCAGGATCGGAGAACAAAACTAGCCCGAGGCCAATCACGATTAGAAGAAGAGCAGCAACGAGTAATGTTCTAGCCAAAGTAGATATTCGCTCCTATGACGAAAGTATTTTTCTCTTTACGTGTAGATTCCGTTCATAGCGGTCCTGTCATAGGAGCCCGAAAGCTTTGCTGCGTCGAGCTGCTCCTTTGATAATTCGTGAATTATTCTGCCATCTCTCATTGAGTACGCTCGGTTGCATTGCGCCACTACAATAGGGTCATGTGTAACGAGGACAAAAGTCACTTGCTTTTCTGTGCATAATTTCTTTATGAGTTCCATCAAGGACTCTGCAGATTTCGAATCTAGGTCTCCTGTGGGCTCATCACCAAGTATTACGGGCGCGTTGTTTGCAAGTGCTCTCGCCACTGCCACGCGTTGCTGTTCGCCTCCGCTCATCTGGTCAGGATAATGATCCACCCTCCCTTCTAGACCCACAGTTTGCAAGAGTTCGTAGGCCCTCCTTTCCTGCTCTGTTTTTGGAACCTTGGCAAGATTCATCGGAAGTTCCACGTTCTCAATTGCTGTGAGGCTGCTCATCAAATTATAGAATTGAAAGATGAATCCAATCTTCTTGAGTCTGTAATCCGCAAGTTGATCGTCATTAAATTGAGCGAGATCCTTTCCGTCAACTATGACCTTTCCATTGTCTGGTCTATCCAGTCCCCCAATTAGATTTAGGAGAGTGGTCTTGCCCGAGCCTGAAGGCCCGACTATCCCGACGACCTCTCCTCTTTCCACTCGAAAATCTACTCCATTTACTGCTGGTACCGGAATCTTGCCTCGCCTATACTTCTTTTCGATTTGTACCGCTTGCAAAACAGAGCCATCAGACATGTCTCAATGCCTCCACAGTGTTCATTCTAGATGCTCTCCAGGCTGGATAGATTCCAGCGCAAACGCCTACTATTGTGCCAAGAAGGAAACTAAGTAACAAGTTAGTAGCTGTTAGAGTTGGCGAAAGTCCTCCGCGGAAGAAACCGCCGACGCCTGCGCCAGTGCTAGCCGCACTTGTGAACGAAGGAAGGGCAAATGTGACAATAGCTCCGATGAATACTCCGATAATTCCTCCGATTATACCAATGAGGAAAGCTTCGCTAAGAAATATTCTCATCACCTGAGATCTCCTCGCACCGATGGCTCTCAGTGTTCCTATCTCGCGTATTCTTTCGCTAACAGACATCATCATTGTATTGACGACGCCAAATCCTCCTGCCAAAAGGGCAACTAGTCCGATGATTGTGAAGAAGGTTGTCAAAGTACCAGAAAGAGAGGAAGCTGTAATCACAGAGTTCGAAGCAGTGTTAGCAGTGACTCCAGAGATCGAAGAATCAATCTCTGAAGCCACTTGGTTAACTAAGCTTGGGGTTGTTGCTTTCACATAGATATCAGTGACCTTGCCACTGTCATTGCCTAATGCTTGGGCGTTTTGAATTGAAATATAGCCTGTGTCTGTCTCAGGACCAAATGTTGATCCACTAGAGTACAGACCAACGACTGTAAAGTTGGTTGAATTTGCTCCTGTCGAGTTTGTACCCGCCCACACCGTTGAGCCTATCGTAAGATTTTCGTCTGCTGCGAATGTGCTTTCAAGAACAATTTGGTTTGTGCCTGATGAGGAAGAGAGCATAGAACCATTCGTTATGGTTAAACCATTAGTAGCTGTTGAATAAGTGGCCGGATCGATTCCGTACAAGAAAGCGTTACTTCCGTTTACATATCCTGTGATAGTAAGCTGAGGTGACGCTACATACACATCAGTCATATTTCCAATTTGGTCAACAAGCGACTGGCTTACCGTATTCCCCGTTCCAAAGAAAGATCTAAAACCTCCGCCACCGCCTGTTCCACCTCCACCAAATCCTCCGCCTCCGCCTCCAAACCCGGAGAAGGACGGCCTCGTTCCATTCACTACAGTTATCTCAGCGTTCAGGACGTTCCTAAGGAGTCCACTCGTTTGAGCAGATGTGCCTGCAGTCAAAGAAAGTAGAACAAGAATCATTCCTACTCCAATTACGATACCGGAAACGGTGAGAGCAGTCCGCGACTTTCTCCTTCGCAGATTTCTAAAAGCCATACTCATGGAAGACAATTTACATTACACTCCATTGTTTCAGGAACAGAAGACAATACTAGTCAGACAAGAAAGACCATGGTAGGAAGCTATTTCTTTCTTTTCCAGAAAGATACCCAAATCTATACTAAATTAGTCTACCCATTTTCCGGGCTTCTCTTTACAACAATAGGCTGAAGATGCTTCCTATCTTCCTTCTTCAAGGAATCATTTAGGCGCAATTTCTCATAGATTTAGGAACAAACTCGGAAACTGAATATTAGCTTCAAACACGTTTGTCGTTTATCCAATAGAGGTGAAGCAAAGCAGCATGTCTATGAATACAACCCCAAACACAAGAGGATTCTTCCTCCCTAGCAAGAGAAACATACTCATCGTAACAATCATTGCAATCATAGCCGTCGGAGCATTATTAATTGGAATGGCAGCCTATGCGCAATCAAGCACCACTACTAACAACACAACAACTTCCTCCTCATCGTCGTCAGGTTCGTCGTCATCATCGTCCGGCACATATTCGGATCACTGTCCTAATATGGGGTCGTCAACATCATCTCCAGGATCTGGTAGCTCAAGTACAACGTAATAACTCGCAGGGAGAGAAGCATAACAGAGAGCTTTGTCTCTCCTCCTCCCCGCTCATTTGAGAGGAAGTCAAAGGCACATACAAACAAACGGTCCCTCTTCCCACTTTTTTGAGGTAGTAATAATGGCCGATGCTCACTTCCGCCTTTTCATATCTTCATAGCGATTTGGGAACGATTTTGGAATACGAATAATTACCGAATTTACGGAATACCATGTACTTAGAGCATGATTAGTTGTCTGAATGGCTTATCGCGAAATTTCCAAAGCGATATGATTATTGATACAAAAAGCGCCAAGATCTATCAAATCCCATGGATTCATTCGAGCGGGTCCTTTGGTGGCTCTTTGCGGGAAGTACCGGAGCTCCAACTAGGTTGGAGGTGCTGAAGGCAATCAGAGAGCAGCCGAGGAACGCGCAACAGTTGACCCAGGCTCTCCATGTCGATTACACTACTGTTCGACACCACCTGAGAGTCCTAGAGCAAAACAGGCTCGTGGTCACTGAGGGCGAGAAGTACGGGAAGCTGTACTTCGTTTCCGCAGACATGGAGGCGAACTGGGCGAAACTCGAAGAGATCCTGAGAAAGACCGGGAAGAGTATAAACAAAAAATAATTTTTCGTGAACAATAGAAATGAGCGATAGTAATCCAGACAACAGAAATAACAATAATCCACCTACCTGGACATCTGTGCCGCCGCCAGATGATACTAGCGGCAAGCAACCTAGCGAGGCTCCGCCGCAAAAAAGAAGGAGAAGCTTGCATAGTCTACTATGGGTAATTCTTGTTCTAGCTATAGGAGCCATTGTCGGAGTTATCTCCTTCCTAATAATCGCACCTCATCTTCGACTCAGAGGCTTCTTTCCAGGATTTCCGGCCCCGCCGAGTTTCACCGCGGAAATATTCAGTTTCATCGCTGAGCATATCATTCTTTCGACGGTCAGTATTGCACTTTTGGTCTCGCTGGTCGTAGTCTACGGAAGGATCTATAAGCAAACGAGGGCGAATTTTGCATTGGGAATATTCATAGTTCTTCTGGCGCTTTTGTTTGAGACAATTTTGAATTATCCCATTTTGCAATTGCTAACGACCGGATATTCGGTCAACCTGGTCTCGTCAATTCTTCCAGAACTCGCTGATATATTCACAATTATAGCTTACAGTGTTTTCCTCTATTTGAGTTTGGAGTGAGAAAAACTTCTAGTAGGCTAAATTTGCCTCCCGCATTTTCATAAGGGAGGAAACTTTGAGCCACGCTCATACTAAGAAGAAGAAACTAGCTTCAAAGATAGACGAAAAAAACTGCAAGAACAAGAAGAAGGGGAGGAAGTCAAGCGCGGGATTCGATCAGACATCCACTCCATTCCACGAGGACATTCTTCCATTGCAGTATAATGCGCAGGAAAATGAACTGGAGCGGGTCGGGAGAAGCAAAAGAAGAACGGAATGGTAAAGTCATAGCCTAAGCAATTTCGTCGCATTTTCATGGAAAATCTTTGCAAGCTCTTCTTTCTTGAATCCAAGTTTGATAACTGCTTGAACTGATCCTCGTGGATTGTCCAAAGGATAGTCGCTGCCAAACAAGAGGCGATCGATCCCGACCTTGCGCAACACCCAGGCAAGTTGCACTGCAAATGGGCCCCCTGAAAAGAGCGAGGCCGTTGCAGAGAGATCTATCCAGACGTTCCTCCGCCACCAAGGGTAGCGAGCGAGTATTTCGTAGACGAGCAGATCGGGAAAGCGCGAACCGTGCGCGTGGGCAAGGATTAGTTTTGCCTCAGGCACTTGCATGGCTAATTTGACAAATTTTCCAGGCTGATCGGCGTCAAACGGAGACCATGCATCGAAAAGAACCGGAAGGCCGTTTTTTGAAGCCTCTCGCACGACTTGCTCGACCAGCGGGTTTGAAACATCGAAATTTTGCGTGTTGGGATGAAGCTTCAGGGCTCTCGCGCCAAGACGAGCGATCCGGTCGATTTCTTGTAGAGCAGCGCTTCCATCGAGCGGGTGCACCGAGCAAACCGGGAAGAATCGCCCTTTTGATTCGTTGCAGAGTTTGAGCAGGGTATCGTTCATCTTGCGGGTCTCGTTCAAGTCCGAGCGAGGGGCAATTACAATGGCGCCGACGTGCCTCACATTCAAGTTTCGAACTTCGCGGAGATAATCTGAAACTCCATGTGGCCGTTCTCCCAAAATCGGCTCATTGCCGAGCATCGGGTGAAAGTGAATGTCGACGATTGGACTTTTGTAAATCCGATTAGATTTCCTTGGCAATTTAGTTATGGTATTATTGAATACAAAATCGGTTTTAGAAAAGCTATCGTTTCTATTTGCCGCGCAGAATCTTAGAGCAGAAGCATTGCTTTCTACAAAAAGAGGACAAGAAAAGAGAGCACAATAGGAAAAAGAAAGGAACGCTTGGGGTTTCCCCCGAAGCGATTTCGGTCTTCCATTTACTTTCTGAGCGACGATTTGATACTCGGCATGAAAAGCAAGCCAAGGCAGACGATGCCTAAGACAAGCCCGATTAGGTTGGGAGCCGTGATTGTGAATATGCTTACAAGGGCTGAGACGAACCCGATTTTCCAAGCCCAGCTTGTCCGTTTGAAATACCCGAATGCTGCTGCTAGAGCCAACACTCCGGCGATTCCAAGGATGTACGGCATGTATGAGGACAGGAATCCGAACATTGACGAAACTTTGGTAAGCGCCGACAATGATGGATTGAGATTTTCTTTTGCCGCATATAGGATTGATTCAATTCCAGCAATTGCCGAGAACGCAACGAGTACGGAGACTAGGATTGTCCGCGATCCGCTGCTGCTTGACTTTGAATACGCGACCTGCTGGGTCGATGTGTATCCCGATGAATCCCTTGGGCTGCTGTTAGTTGTGACTGTTGCTCCACAATGACTGCATCGAATATCCGATGCATCTAATGGGCTTCCACAGTTTGTACAGTTGGGCATTTTTCTTTTTCTTTCCCTTCCGTGTGGTTGCTTTGGCACGCTGAAAACTGATATGAACTTAGTTAATCGTTCAGGGAAGAAATAGAGTTACAGAAGGCTAATTCGCCATATCGGGACTTGTGAGATAGCGGAACTTTAGCTTCTGAGCGTAATCAAAGTTATTGTCTTCTTAAAGAGCGGTCCAATTTCGACTTTACAATTTGCCTGTGGCAGTTCTGGCCCTCTCTTTCGTAGCACAGCAAAGTGATGTTCTTCCTCTTCTTGGCTAGGTCTAGGAGCCCCTTGATCGCATACTTACTTTCTGCTTCAGTGTTCAACTGCTTTGAAAAACGCTTCCGAAATTCGGACCAGTCTATCGAACCCTTCCTGTAAGCTTTCAATAGATCTATCGTGGGAGAGGCGCCCTTCATCCAAAGATCAAACCTTTCGCGCTTTACTCCCCTGGGGTAATAGCGAGTGATAAGCACCCTTAAACCGTCCTCGTTGCCCTTCGCGTCATAGATGGATTTCGTTTTAACGGTCATCTAGTGAAAACCCCGCTAACGGATGAAGCACTACTCCAACCCTCTTTTCGAGGCATATATGAGTCATTCATATTCTTGAAATTAAGTTACGTAACTAGTTCGCAATTTTCATGAAAACCGGTGGAATTACAAAATCGAATAACGAACTCGTTATTTTTTCTGACATCAATGTTGATATCGTCCGAATGCGGGCTTTTCTAGTTTACAGAGGGTTCCAAGTTCCATACTTAGCGTCTATTCTTAACTTTCAGCGACTGTGGGTATTATTTAAAAACGATACATGGACGGCTCTTGTTAGGCATGAGATGATGTTGCCGTAGTGTTAAATTTAGACTAACAAATCTGTAGGATTTGGCTAGTTTGAATTAATACGAGCAACAAGTTCTCAAGGAATTGGACTTTCGTAGATTAGAAAGACCCACGAACCAAGACCAAACATAAAGAGGAATGATGAAGAAGAAAATGGCAAAGAAAGCAGCAGCACGCCAAGAAACGGTAGAGGAAGAGGAAAAGGTTCAGTACTGTGAATTCTGCGGAGCTCCGCTATCAGATTTGTTTCCAGTTGGAATCTCAATGAGAAGGAAATACTGTTCTGCGAGGTGCAGATCTATTGCGACGAGCCGACGAACCAGTGCTAGGTTAGGAATTCCTCCAACCAGACGAAGCGTAAGCAGACTATCGAATCCATTATATTTCAACTAGCGCCATCGAACCGAAGTGCAAAATCTTCGGTTTGGCATAACGTTTTCTAGGCTTAGCCAATAGGCTACTACTCCTTTTGGTCATGTCCCATCTTCTAGTTAAAAGATCCTAAAGGTGAAATTAGCTCTCTTCAATCTCTATAATAGGCCATCATGTCCCGGGAAATCGACACCGAGGAAGAGTCTTTGAAACACGACGACAAAAATTGTATAGGAAAATCTCTTCTGGAATACACGGATGCTGGAGGAAAACACTGGCACTGTCCTAAATGTGGTGCATGGAGGACAGTTGCGAAGGCAGTCAGTTCAAGGTAGAAGTGAGTAGAGCAATTCCGGCTTTTTGTCAGCCATTTTTCTTTACGTTCTGACTAGTACGTCTCCTTGCATATTGAGCGAAGCCTCTACTCATTGTTGCAAGAGCAGCCAACGAAGAAGAAGAAGAGACCGATCTCAGATGAAAGAACTGAATCAACTTGAAATTGTCTCTTCTTATCTTTCTCTGTATCCTTCCGTATCTTGTCTTTTCTTCCCCTCACTCGAAAGATTTAGCGGCGAATTACAACGCCTTAAAATCCGGTTTGAATGAAAAGAAACCCGGGCAATTGCGGGAAAAAGGTTCAGGTACGAATCGAGGATTCACGTTTGTTAAAAATAGTGGTTAACGATCTTCCGCCCGTAATCCACGCTGATCACATATTATTAACCGATTAACCATAGGAGCGAGTAGGGTTGGATCTCAAGTCAAGCCAGTTACAATTCGATGATCTCCCCATTAGGGAGGTGGTGTTCGATCCATCCCTCTTGACCCCTATTGGCTTGAAACTATCAGCCGGCCTTGCAGAGGAAGGGACTACGTTTCACATGACACCACATATGAGGGAAGTGCTTGAAAATTCTAGTACCTTCTTGGAAACGGCACGCTTTTGGCGTATCGAGAAACTGACTCGCAGTTTCGAGTTCTTCCTTCAAAACGCTGGAGAGAACATCCTATTGGAGGATGTCGGAAACTTGTATCCAAATGAGAGGAAGATACTCACTGAAGCGCTTTCTTCGCGGCGAACTACTCCGGTGGGGCTCACGAGATCCTTTCTAGCTGACGAGATACTTCTAGGGATAGAAAAACCACCGATTCTATGTTTAAAGTCATCAACATCATCCCAACCCAAGGTAGTTTCGTTTCTGAGAAAAATCAGCGCGAGTGTAGCATCTAGTGTCAGCTTGGAACTAGATGAACAGGCAAAATTCTTTGGAACCAAAAAATTCTCGAAGGCCGTACTTGTCATGGCTGGGGGAGCCACATTCGTCTACCTGATAGCGGGCGGGGTTCCCGCAATATCATTAGCCAGAGGAGCGGGCATTCGGATGATACTCGTGGACTCCTAGTTATCTGCAGGAAGTGAAGTCTATTTTCCATTCAAATTCTTGGACGATTAGTGCCTATTTGTATACTGATATCGGGGCGCTTTCGAGTTCAAAAACGCTCACAAAAGGCATAATTCATACCCGTTCTATCAATTCTCTTCATGCAAAAGCGTCCAGTTCAGCCCGAGGATCTATTCAAGTATAGAACGATTTCAAGACCCGATTTCTCTCCTGACGGACAGGCTATTGCGATTTCCATCCAGCAGGCAAACAAGGAGGAAAATCTCTACAATTCCGATATAGCGACGGTGAATTCTGACGGGAGCGGTATAACACGTTACACCTACGGCGGAAAGGATTCATCGCCTAAATTTTCCCCCGATGGGAAGAATTTGCTTTTCCTTTCAAGGAGGACAATGGAAAAGAAGGAAAAGGGGAATGAATTGTATCTCATGTCCATCCCGAGCGGAGAGCCGAGAAGACTGCTCACGCGAAAGGAAGGGATAGAAGTGCCGACTTGGTCTCCGGACTCCAAGGTAATCTATTTTCTCTCGAAAGTAGTGACGGCTGAGGAAGAAGATGAGAAGAGAGCTGAGAAGAAGGACAAAGACGATGGCGACGACGATGCTGAAAAGATAGTCAAGGGGATGCGCCTATGGTTTAACGGCGAGGGATTCGTTCACAATGTTCGAAAGCATCTTTTTTCAATAAATGTGGCGAGCGGGAATGTAACACAGCTCACGTCGGGCGAGTTTGATGTCGGTGCGTTCCATCCATCCAATAGCGGGCGAAATGTTGCTTACCTCGCTTCAACCGATGACATGAAACCGTACATAACGGATCTTTTCGTGATGGACACGAATAGCGACAGGGACAAGCCCGCAGAGAAGGTAACCAAATCAGACATGGAACTAATTGACTTCGCTTGGAGTTCCGATGGTAGGCAGATCGCCTTGAATGGGAATTACTACTTACCAAAGGGATTTGCTTCCAACAGTCACATCTACTTGGTTGAGCCGAGGGAGAACTCGAACATTTCGAAAATCGAGAATGTCGATTTGAGTAAGGGCAATGGTTTGAACAGCGACTGCCGCCAAGGCGCTCACGGTTCGACGGCGATCTACTGGGTAG
This sequence comes from Nitrososphaerales archaeon, assembly GCA_030041295.1. Classification (GTDB taxonomy): domain Archaea; phylum Thermoproteota; class Nitrososphaeria; order Nitrososphaerales; family CADDZS01; genus JASHOD01. Next base: position 193,081 of record JASHOD010000039.1, on the reverse strand, counting down.
GGGATTTCATTTACTACCTTCAGGCGCAAGGCGGCTCTGTTCACTTGTACAGGATAGTCTCGGGAAAGGAACCCGAGCTTTTGTTAGGTGGAGATAGATCTATCGAGGATTATGCCGTTTCACAAGACGGCAATATAGCCTTCGTTACGATAGATTCGACTCATCTTGAGGAGCTGAGAGTCCTTGATGGTCACGATGAGATGCAACTCACAAACTTCAACGAAGACGTCTATTCGGAACTCGAAGTTCTTGCGCCGGAATACTTCTCCTTCGAGGCTAGCGACGGGATTCCGATCGACGCCTGGGTCATCGCAAAGGACAGAAGCAAGAAAAATCCAACTATAGTGTACGTCCACGGAGGACCAAAGACCGCATTTGGGAACGCCTACATGCACGAATTCCAGACCTTTGCATCAAAAGGATACACTGTCTTATTTTCGAACATCAGAGGTAGCGACGGTTACTTTGAGGATTTTGCAGATCTCAGGGGCCACTACGGCGAAAGAGATTTCCAAGATCTTCTTGAGCTCGTAGATCACGCGAGCCGGAAATTCTCCTTCATAGATAAAGAGCGTCTGGGGATTGCGGGAGGATCGTACGGTGGCTTTATGACGAATTGGGCCATTGGTCACACTGACATCTTTAAGGCGGCCGTAACGGATAGAGGTATCGCAAGTTGGGAGAGTTTCTTTGGCACTTCGGACATCGGCCCGAGCTTCACTATAGATCAGATAGGGAGCGACCCGTTCGCGGCGCGCGCTCAGCTAGAAAGGATGTCGCCGATCACGTACGCCACGAAAATAAGTACCCCCGTCTTGATAATCCACTCGATGGAGGACTACCGCTGCTGGATGGTGGAGGGGGTGCAACTATACACCGCACTCAAATATCTGGGCAAGGAAACGCAACTCGTCTTGTTTCCGGGAGAGAATCATGATCTTTCGCGAGTCGGAAAACCAAAACACCGGATCGCTAGAGCGAAGCAATATCTTGCATGGTTTGATAAGTACCTAGCACAAAGCTCTGTATCGAAAGCTCAACTGGTGCAGGAAGCTTCTACGTCGCGACAGTGAAGGAACGAAAACCACATCTCTTTGTCTTAACTTTGATTTGAGGTTCTTCGAAGATTGGAGACGAAGAACTTTACAGAAGCTTCAGTTCAATTCTTTACTGGCGTGCCTGACGGTTCGTTCAAAAATCTTTTGATTCCTGTCCCGAACATAATCATCATCAGCCAAAAGCCAGTGAGCAGCGCGATTAGAGCATAGCCGCTATACAAGTCAAGGACAATTAGGGCGATGGCAATAATTGTGGCGGCGACGAAATTAGAGAGGCCCCATAAGATATTCGTTTTCGGAGAGGTTTTCTGTCCAAACGGACTGCGAAATATCTTTCCCGCAGCTCCAAACGCAAAGTGTGGTACTCCATTTCCGAGAAGGAATCCTAAGATAAAATACCAAACGAGAAATAATTGTAATCCCATCTTCCATGTCTACTCCGAGACTGCAACGCAGTCGATAGTCCGATAACCGACGGCACGGAAATTTATAGTGTGTATCTACTTGCTCTTCGTTAAGGTCTTTGGAAGGTATTCGACAAAAGCAAATCTATCAGTTGAACAATCGACGCATGAGTATTTGATGAATATACCTGTCGTTTTGTTTTCGACAGAATCTATATTCCAGACGTGACTTGAAAGCAGCTTTTCCAAAGTTTGGACGTCCTTCCTCTCCAAGCTGTCCGGTTTTATGCATCGATTCTTCGTCATCATCCGTTGCGCCAATTGTCTTCGATTGCGGAGACTATCTAAACTAGTAATTAAATGGAGGAGACGATTCTCAAAATCGAGAACGCGGGGAAAATTCTCTCTCCGCCGTTCTCCCGTTGCAACTGGTGAGATCAAGAAGTCAAAAGATTATAGATCTTTCAATACTAGATCCTCAAAGCTGAGAATCGTCACTCTGTTTAATTGACCTGAAATGGATTGAAGTTACAAAGGGAGGCCTCCGCTACCGAGAAGGGACGGAGCTCTTCAATGGGGCCTATTCGAATTACAAACGGAGCGATCGACATGAGTAATTCCATATTCGACCATAACAGGTTTCGATGGGGGATTGGGATCGATGATGCTTGGACCTATGCCGGAGCTCCTCCGCCAAAGTCAATAATCATACCTCATCTGCTCAGGATTACGCTGCCTCAGGGGCCCCAGTCTATGAATTTTGGAGAGACTCGAGCGAATACACAAAACGCTTTGGATATATCCAAGATATCTCTTACTGAGTCCTCCGAACCGCAGAAGACTGGAGTAGCAAATTTTCTTTCGAAAAATCTTGCTTTGCATCTTAAGGAGAACGGAGTTCAATTCGTAAGATGCTGGTTCCAATGGAATTTGTTCCAACCTAGAGTAGGTCGGGATGGAACCCAGACCTACAAGTTTCCCCTAGACACGTTTGTCCGAACAATGAATGACCATGGGATTCAAATCATCGGAGTAATCGGCAATGGGTACGAGCGATTTCTTCCGAAATACTTGCAAATTGACAAACTGAAAGAGTACATACCTCATCTCTCCGCGTCTTCTAGGGAAATAGTTAGACACTACAGAGGAAAGATTGGGTTGTGGCAACTCGAAAACGAGCCGGACTGGTGGCTTCAACACTTCGCGAGCGATTGGAGGAGAGGTGGGATCTGGCTAGACCGAAACGCAATTGATACAATCCTCGGCGAACTTCAAGAGGTTGTACACGAAGAAGATCCCGGCACACCTACTCTGGTAAACTTGGAAGCAGACAGGTCCGAGATTCTTATGAGATCTTATTCGAAATATTGTGATATACTAGGCCTAGATTTTTACCCTAACTATGCAAACCCTGGACTCAAAGATCTTTCAAAATTAAGGGAGAGAGTTCGAGAGGCAAAGGAATATTCGGGGAAGCAGATTATGATAACTGAAACCGGATATCCCTCCGGACCGCGAATTTTTGGATTCGATCAGAAAAAACAAGCCGGATATGTGAAGGCAATATGCGAAGAAGCATATGCCATGGATTCCATAAGTTCGTTGAGTCTTTGGAGACTGGCTGACCCTTACTGGCTCTCGTTCCCATTTCAAGAGAACAACTTTGGTCTGATAAATCGCCAAGGCATTCCTAAGCAAGCTTGGTTCGTATATTCGGACCAAATCAAGAAGGCCGTCTAGGTCTCTTCAGGTTAGGCAGTGTACTAATTGATGCCCTATTAATGATTGAAAAAGGTCAAGGAATTAATGCTGGACATTAAAGAATCGCATGGAATTGCGAGAAAAATACAGCACGAGAAGGACTTTTTAAATATTAAATCTGGCAAGAATTGGAATAAGAACGTTAAATGACGTCTCGCGTAGCTCTAAGCGACTGGAGTATGTTGCCGCGACTACAGAGCTCATCTTCTTCCTCTATTTTCGCCCCATATCGGCCGAAGACAACTGGGGAAAAGCGACTAATCGAGGTCCTTCTCATTCTAAGCCTATTCGTGGTTCTCGCAATTGTTGTTTACTACTTTCTGAATCCTAGCTCGACGCACATAATTGGGTACCAACTAGTGAACACTGCAAACGGTCAGGCCAACGAGTTTCCATCGCCCAGCATTTCCCCCATCTATGCCAAACCTGTTACCTACCTTTTCGCCGCGGGCATAGTCGCCGCATATTGTTTCTTTTCGTTAGGGCAAGGAGTTATTGAGACGCGATTCCCTAGGTGGGCGCGTGCTTTCTTTCTTCTACTATCGATAATGCTCCTAGCAATGGGTTTGTATGAGGTCCTGTTCAATTTCGCTTTTTGGGGGGCGGCATTGGTTAGTCATCAAGATCCAGATACTGTTTTCAATGCTTGGCCAGTAAGTACCCTCAAAACAAATTTAACATTTGCATCAAAAATGGTTCTCCTTTGGGCAGTTGTAGCATTCTTCTCTACGGTGACATTCAAGAAGTCACTTGATTACGACGTGAGCCAACCTCTTCATTAGTATGAAAAAACCATTCAAATGAGAAGCCTCAAATATCTGTGGAGTTTCTTCTGAAGGTAAAGCAGGTTCAGAACATGCAACAATTCGTTTGACAGCATGAAAAACAATTCAACGAATTTACCCGTTGATGAAAGTGCTCTGCTTCTTTTGGATTCTCAGGCTTGAGAATCGTGTATGCCACTTAAGTAACGAGGCCCACGCCAATACTAATACTCACTGTAGGTACTCGTGTTGGTCGCTGTTTAGTATGAAAGCACTCGTTACGGGCGGAGCAGGTTTCATAGCAAGTCATTTGATCGATCCTCTAGTCGCCCGGCGAGATTGTGAGGTAACCGTCCTTGACAGTTTTCTGAAGGAACGATCCACTAAATGAAATTTCTGTTTGGAATTTGTTCCTGGGGGTTAGGACACGCCTCCCGCAGTCTTCCCATAATCAGGAAGATAACCAAGGAAGGACATATAGTAACTGTTGTCTCAAGTGGAAGAGCTTTGAACATGCTTCAGCAAGAACTGGGCGACGAGGCTTCGTTTGTGAACCTTGCCGATTATAATCCTCCAGAGACTCTGAACCCTGGTTTCTTCGTCCCATCCACCATTCTGCACTTTCCTCTCTATTTTAGGTCCATGTTTCGCGAGCATGATTTCGTTCGAAGATTCATATCGAGCAGGCACGTCGATGCGATCTTCTCCGACAATCGCTTTGCATTCTATTCACGCGATGTTCCAAGTTACTTCATGAGCCATCAGCTAAGAATTCTGAATCCGTTGAACAATGTTGCCTTGGAAAACGGAACAGAGTTCTATAACGAATACTTTCTCAAGAGATATGTAGGAGTTCTAGTTCCAGATTTTGAAGAAGACGGGTTAGCTGGTAGATTAGCTCATGGCCTCTCTAGAATCGATGAAAAGCATGTCAATTACGTCGGAGTGATTTCAGAATTTAACTACTTCCAGACTACGCAGGACATTGATGTTTTCCTCTCGATATCGGGACCAGAACCTCATCGAACCTATTTCGAACACAAGGTTCGAAAGCAATTAGAGGGATTCGGTGGCAAGGTTGTTGTTACTCTCGGAAAGCCGGAAGCAGGTAGCTTAGAAGGCCCTAACCTTAAGAGTTATTTGAGAAGGCGGGAAAGGGAGAACATCTTGAATAGAGCGCGGCTCGTTGTTGCGAGATCTGGCTATTCCACTCTAATGGACCTCTTCGCATTGAGGAAAAAGGGTTTTCTTGTCCCAACGCCGGGACAATCAGAGCAGGAGTATCTCGCAAAGTTCCACATGGAGAGAGGAACCTTCTACTGTGTCTCTGAGAGAGAACTTGATCTTCCAAATCAGTTGGAGAAGGCGCTTGCATTTCTTCCTCCACGGATGAAGTACCCTAGCGAAAAAGCAATTCAGAAAGCTGTGGATATCATTACTCAAACAACGAAAGTTGAGCAAGCTCAGATGATATCAGTTAGATAAGGCGAAAGGGACGATAGCCCTGTTCTGAGCGAAACAAAAGATTCGGTCGCGAAGTACTGGTACCAGTGGCAGTTTATTTCGCACTGTTTCATTCGATCCCTGCATATCTTCGCACTGTCCGAATCGAGGAACTTTATAAGCGACTCTTCGCTTAGGTCGATACTCTTCTCCATAAGTGTACGGCATGGGTAGTAAAGGCATCCGTCTGAATCTACAATGATGGAAGCTGCATTGCATCCATGCTGCATATCTAAAGTACGTAGATATTTGTCCGATGTGATGATGGTGCGCGGATACTTACGTTTGAGTCGCATGACCTCACTGCGAAATGTCTCGACGTCCGGCACGAAGTCAGGCGTATCAGGGATATGGCAAGCAGGCATGACGACGGCTTTTGCGCCTGCGGAGTAGCATTTTCTTATTTTTTCCTCTAAATCTGGAAGGTACTGCTTCATGACCACAATCTGTGTACATACGATTGGCCCCCAAGAAACGAACTCGGGAAGAGATTCGTAGAGGTCTAGGTTTCTATGACCCTCGTCGATGCTAATGTGAAGAAAATCGATATACTGTGCATATTCCTTCATCGGTCTTTTATCAAACTGTTTCCCGCTTGATGTGAACAAGAGGTACAAGGGTTTCGACCTAATGTACTCTAAAACCTCGCCTATGTCCTTTCTCAGCAGAGGTTCTCCGCCTTCAAGGCTCAGCAAAATAACGCTCGAATTCGCTATGTTGTCGATGACCTTCAGAAGTTTTGATGTTGGCATGTCAGGTGCGGGATGTCTCCAAACATTGCAGAATATGCAACTAGAGTCGCACCGTTGCAAGACTTTGAGTGAACAATAAAACGGATAGCGATAGTCTTTAGCAAGATAGTCCTCCAAGGCGTACTTTACTGTTGACATGTACTTGGCTGCTGGAAGCCGCCTTATGCGTGGTCGAGATAGAGTAGTGCTGATTTGCAAGTCATTTTCGTGAAAACAATCCTTAGTGATCCTAATAAAATAAGGATACGATTCTCATAGTCGAGAATACAATCACACTGTTTGGAGCAGCACTAAACTCTATAGTAGTCGTAATTTTTGTAATTTTACGGACGCGATTCGTTATTGTCGTATTCTCGATTCATTGCCGAACGTTCCACGGCTGTCGAAAGATCCGGAATCCGCAAAATGTACGAACTTGCCTCAGGCATGGAAGGATTGATACACTTGGAAATTGGCGAGCCCGACTTTCCAACTCCACCGCATATTGTTGAAGCTGCCAAAAGGGCCCTGAACGAGGGGTACACGCATTATTCACCAAACGCCGGCGACCTCGAATTAAGGAAAAGAATAGCCGAGAAAGTGTATCGAGAAAACAAGTTTGAAGCTGATCCAAACTCTGAGATAATCGTTACATGTGGTGCCATGCAAGCGGTCTCTTCTGCGATTTTGGTTACGGTCAATCCAGGCGACGAAGTCATAGTGCCCGACCCGGGTTACGAAAGTTTCTGTCGCCAAGTGAAGTTTGCAAGCGGTACTCCGGTTTCCGTCGAAGTCAAAGAGGAAGATGATTTTCGATTAAGCCCAACAGCTGTCGAGAGTGCCATTACAGAGAAGACGAAGACAATCATTCTAAACAGCCCCAGTAATCCGACAGGTAGTGTGATGACTCGTAAGGATCTCGAAGGCCTCGCAGAAATCGTCCAACGCCATAATCTCCTTGTTATATCAGACGAAATTTATGAGAAAATAACTTACGACGGAGCAGAGCATGTCAGTTTTGCTTCATTACCCGGGATGGCCGATTCAACAATTACTGTATTCGCTTTTTCCAAAACCTATGCCATGACGGGCTGGAGAGTAGGGTATGCAGTAGGTCCGAAAGCAATTATCGGAGAGATGACGAAGATCCAAGAGTTCTACGTCACTTGCGCGCCAACAGTCTGTCAAAGAGCAGCTTTGGCAGCGTTGGAAGGAGATCAATCTTGCGTCAGGGAAATGGTGCAAGGATACAGAAATCGTAGAGACTTTCTTTACGATCAACTAGATAAAATTGGGAACTTCACCTGCGTAAAACCGAAAGGCGCTTTCTACCTCTTCCCTAACATAGCTCAAAGCGGAATGCGGTCTGAGGAGGTTTCACAACTCCTGTTGAATAGAGCCAAGATAATGACTGCACCAGGGAAAGCATTTGGGGAGCACGGCGACAATTTCATCCGGATGTCGCTTGGAACGTCAATGGAGAACTTGAGGGTCGCAGCCGAGAGGCTCCGCGGTGCAGAGATTACAAAGCGAAAGGAAATACACATTTAGACTGCGGCAGCGGGAAAAGCGGGCTCCAAATTTCCGCCCTTGTCTCGGTATCGGACATCGAGTTAGAGCAGTCTGAAAAAATAAACCAGATTACTTACTGTTTGTTGAGCTTCCAAGATATTTCGGAAGCTATTTGCTCTCTCGTCTTGCCCATCGTGTCTATCCCTTCTCTCTGCGCGGCCAAAATTAGCGGATCGCTCTGATCAGAAACGTCAGTAGCTGCAGAGGACGAACTGGTGATCGTACTGCCGTAGTTTCCTTTCGACGCTTCAGTAAACTCTCTCCTAGCCTGACCGATAGATCTAGCAAATTGGGGGATCTTGCTGGCTCCAAACAGAAAGATGACTACAGCGGCAATAAGTACCCATACGATTGGATCATCCTATGCCATGTTTTCAGATCAATACCGCCGGTCTTACCCGCTATCGAATATCCGAAAGATAAAGCTTCTGTTCCTTATAACTGCAGCAGCTAACCCTGCAAATTCTCAGGCGAGTTATTTCATGGATTTCTTTAGAAAAAGCTTCGCCCTTTGATCAGCTTCAATCCCATTTGGTATGCATTAGGCAGTCCAAGTTGTCCTAAGCAAGGGAATCTTGCATATCACTTTCCCTTCAAGATGTTTCTGAGCAAGACACATTGCCTTAGCTACTTCTATTTTTTACGATATCGATTATCGTTTAAGCTTATTCTCGAGTCTTGTTAGATGGAATGATTAATCGAGCGATTCAATTTTAGAGCGATTTTTCGTCTGTAAGTAGACCACTGGTAGAGCAAAATGGTCAACCTACTAAAAACAAAAGATACGTAACAAATTCTCAATAGAACGATCGAAACTTCAAAAGTCCCAAATTTCATAGACTTTAACGTCGATTTCCGTGTCCGGCGGTAAGGGCCGTACAACTTTTCAAATTTGAGATTGTTCAATATTCGAAAATTTCTCTTCGAGATTTTGTGGTACTTCCTTAAATAACTCAGACGCTCGGTAAATCGCTCGGAAGTACGGATTTGCTTCACAAGTAAAGAACAAGGTCGCAAAGAGAAAGCTTGGTTTCAAAAAAGCCCACATTAGTAGTGATAGCCGGAACCTTGATCATAGCGTGGCTTCTCGTGACTTCGATACATCCCATTCAGCCTGTCAATTCAATCGGCACGACATCAAACCAGCCACAGACGGGCCTTGGCACTGCTACAAATACCGAGACCGGAACTGGCGGGGGTGGTGGTGGCGGAGGTTGTCTTCTATGTTGGAATTTCTCGCTTAACTTTCCAAATATATTTCATTTCAATTGGCCGAGTTTCAATATAACGTGGCCGAATATCAAATGGCCCTCAATCAAGTGGCCGAACTGGGGATTTGGAAGTGGCTCCGGAACTGGGAGCGGTCCAGGTGTCGGCCCCGGCTCGGGCGATGGATCAGGAAATTCCAATGGTGGAGGTGGGGGTAGTGGTGGCAACAGCGGCTCTATCCAAGCCCAAACCACAACAACGCATCAAGTGCAACCATTGTTAAAAATTCCGACGGATGCCTTGATCGCGATAATTGTCATAATAACGATCATCGCAGGAGCCTTCCTAGTTCTGAGATCAAAGAACGCACTGCTGAATAGAAGGAAGGGAAATACTCAGCAACTCCAAGAACCCGAGGCAGTGCCTCCAGTATTAGAAATTCCGAATGCAAGTAATCTCAATGCTCCAAATTACACTATACAGTTTGAAGGCGATGAGATGGTTACAGATTTCGCGGGGTGGGGTGCCCAAGGTGGGTTTTTGAAGCCGAAAATCAACGAGACCTTACCACTAATCTGGAGCCTCGATGAACCTCTCCAAATCATGGCACCAGAAGGAGCGATGATGATGCTCGGCAAGGATACAAAAGTTACGACTTTTCCCTCCCAGGATGGGCTAAACGCCGGATCAGTAACTTTCGAGGAAACTTGTAATGTCGTTCACGGACTATATCAGGATGCAAGGGACATGAAGTGGATCCGGGCCGTTCGTTACGATGAGGACGTGATGAAGCTCTTCCGTTTGAACTTCTTGATTTCATCAAAGGAAGAAGAAAACCTCTACGGCACGCTGACTCCGCGCGAGATTGTAAACAAGATTGTAGCCGAGAAAGCAGAGCTCGTCAAGGATCAAACTGCTCTTTATCCTATTGCCAGAATCTTCGAGAGAGCCTTCTACGGGAGAAAGATGATCTCTCGGGAAGAATACGAGCTTTATCTGATTAGCTTGTCGAATGCGCTCACCAATCCGAAGATAATCATCTGCGGTCCCAAGAAATGACTGCGACATCACCAGTTCTTCCCCCTAAACCGCTAATCGAGGGAAAGACAAAGAGAGAGCTGCTATATTCCAAGCTTATTCGTTACGTACCCATCATTGTGGCTCTGCTTGGTGCGTCGGCCGCAAGCGGAATTTTTCTCTTGCGATCATCATCCACTTTCGGGATTGGAGCCACGATATTTGTCCTGTGCCTTCCGACGGCCTTTGGTCTCGGGTCGTACTTTGTAGGAAACATCCTTCAAATCTACAACCACGAGCTAACGGGGACTATCTTCAGATCGTTTGTCGCCCAATCCAGTTTTGCATTCCTGTTTTTCGATAGTCTCTTCAACATTGCAGTTTTGATCACACCGTCTAGCTTTACGTTCGCTGAATATCTTCTTCCGCTTTACTTTCTCGCGAATGCCATAATTTTGAATCGTTTGGGCGGGATTCTGATCAACGGAAAGTATGATCAGCATGCTGGATTGATGGCAAAGCGCCTAGCTCTTTCTTTCGCTATATTTTTCCTTGCTTTTCTGTTCTCTGTTTCTATTCTTTTAACTTGGCTGGGCTACGCGTTATACTACGCAGGGTTAACCTATGGTATACTATCGATTTCTCCAGTCATAGCTTATTCGAAGCGAACAGAGAACTTCCGGGAAGCGGGAAAGTACCTTATGAGTTCCACGGTCACATGGACTGTGCTCGCTTTCTTTGTCGGAATTGGCGCATATGTCCTCACTTTCTTTTCGAAAAACATCATTGTCTACGCAATCGTCCTCACTTTGGGGGCAATTCTCATCGGAGTTGTGGGACTACGAGTCTATTCCTTGGGGGCAACCAGAATTGAAAAAGAAACTTTGGACATATACCAAAGGCACTCGCGCCAAGTTGCGATAGTGCCCGATCAGAGTTTTGATTTCCTTCGGAAGAACATCAACGAATTTGTGAGCTCGGGCAAGAAGGAGAACTTGCTCATAGCTCTTACCACCCTGCTGACCAATGCGGGACTGAACTTTGACCAAACAGAGCTCTTGCTAAGAGAAATCGCGAAGTACGAGATTCCACCCATGCACACGATCCCATATCTCACCATGCGAAAGAGCATGGAGATGGAAGTTCAAAGGAGGATAACCCTTGTAAATGAGACTTTTCGCTCGATAGGGGAAAAGATAGGCGCGGTAAAGACAAATTGAATGAAGATAACGGGTTTTCCCCAACAGCAACAACAACGCCGATGCTGGATGTAACTACGCCGTCTCTGTCGAGCACCTCGATCCAGGCACTCTCGCTCGATGAGGCGATAAATTACACCGACAGGACACTAGATGAAATTGCAAAATATTACGTGGGGAACAAAGACACGCTCGCGAAGATACTCGCTTCAATTTTCGCGGGCGGGCACGTACTTTTGGAAGATCATCCGGGAATCGGAAAGACGTTCGTTGCAAAGCTGATCTCGCGCGTGCTAGGAATATCCTACAGGCGGATTCAATTCACGCCGGACCTGCTGCCGAGTGACATCGCCGGTACAAAGATTTGGCGTGCTTCAAAGGGAGAGTTTGAGTTGATGAAGGGGCCGATCTTTGCAAGTCTGATTCTAGGCGATGAAATCAACAGGGCACCGCCAAAAACACAGGCGGCTCTATTGGAGGCCATGGAGGAGGGGCAGGTCACGATCGAAGGCGATACTCTGAAACTTCCCACGCCGTTCACAGTGATCGCGACTCAAAACCCGATAGAATTCGAAGGAACATACCCTCTTCCTGAGGCGCAATTAGATCGTTTCATGGTCAGGCTCTCGCTATCGTATCCTAAAAACGAAATAGAGCTATTGAAAAGACGCTTGAATTGGCAAAGCGATGACCCCAGTCCAAAGGCGGAGCAGATACTTGATGGAAGGACACTTCTATCCATTCGTATGCTACTCGAATCTACTGTGAAAGTGTCGGATGAAATACTCGGGTATATCGGGCAGTTTGCGCAAATCCGTTCTGATGCACGTGTAATGGCTGGCCCTAGTCCGAGGGGGCTGCTCTCCCTTTTGAGGATGAGTAGAGGAATTGCGCTGATAAGTGGCAGAGATTTTGTCGTACCTGACGATGTAAAGTACATCGCGGGAGATTCGCTTGCTCATCGTATCGTTCCCAAGCCGGAATTTGCTCTTGAAGAGCTAAACACGCAGTCAATTGTCAACGAATATATCGCAAAGATTCCCGTTCCCAAATGAAATTTTGTCGATCTATAAAATCTAATTATTCTTCGTCATCATGACGACGGTGTTTATTCTCTTCTAAAAGGGAGCTTTTTTGGAATGATAAAGAACTGGTCGCGCCTAGTTTTAGCCCTGATCGTACTGCCAATTTTGGTCGCGATTGTAGCCGTGCTCTCCACGTCTTCGTATTTAGTCGTCGGAGTCATCTTCCCGCTGGTGTTACTGGCATTCCTCTTGAACTACACTCCGAAGCCTGTGATCAAATTTACGTTCGAGGGAGACCAAGATGTCGCCTACGTCGGAGATGAAGTTAATTTCAAGGCCAAAGCGAGAATAGAAGAAGGGTTCGGATTATTCTTCATTCGCCTTCCGGCCATTGATACTTTTGAACTTGATGAGGAGGAAGAGACAAACGTCCATCTAGTGTTCAAAGGATTTCGAAAAATAGAGGAACGAGAATACAAATACAAGATGAAGGCGCTGCGTCGCGGACTGTTTCAATTTCCGCCGATATCGTATTCGTATTATCCCCCGCTGAGTTTCTCCCGCTCGGAGCATGGCGAGGTTCCGTCAAATTTTGCAATCAAGATATTGCCGAAGATTCAACTTCTCAAGAGGTCTCAAGTAAGTTTGAGATCTTTGCACGAAATTCCCAGAAGCTCACGAGCTCGACTGGGACCTCACTCCACTGATTTTATTTCGATTCGAGATTATACGGTAGGAGACCCCTACAAGTTCATCAACTGGAAGGCTAGCTCGCGAGCCACACAAGACAAACTGCTGATCAACGATTACGAGCGGGAGGGGTTGCGCACATTTCTCTTTGTTTTGGACCGCGGACTATCTATGAGGCGCGGAACTTTAGAAGAGAATCCGCTAGAGTATGGAATCGCGTTCATCCTTTCTTACTCTAGGATTCTTTTGAATCAGGGGATGAACGTGGGTGTTTGGCTTGAGCCTGCTGCCGACATTGGCGGGCAGTCGGGCACTAGAACCTACTATAATTGCGTGGTTCCCAGTTCCGGAACAGACCATTACCAAAGAATCAAAGAGTTCCTGATTGCGACGGAATCCTACTCGCAGATTAGTAGCGACGAGAACACTGGTCTATTGCAGTCTTCTTCATCTAAGACGAAGGCAAGGTCCACGCTTATTCAACGGATTGTGAGCGAGAGCCTCCCGTCTGTCACAATCGTCACTAACTTCGAGAAGAGTAACGAGTATTCGGTTTACAACTATGTAAAATGGCTTCAAAGGACCGGGGCGTCGACGATAACGGTTGTGGATATAATCCCGTACAATATCGTTTCAAAATATTCCTTTCCAACGATGTCTCCAACGATGAAAAGTGGCTCAGGCACTCAGGTTGTCACGGCTACTAATTCCTTGCCCTATCAGAATTTGAGCTTGCTCTTGAAATCGGTTCTCGTTTCTACGAAAAAGAAGGATCAGTACTCTATCCTTCCGAAGGGGGTCAAAGTAGTCGCGTGGGATCCCACAAGCGAGCCTGTCGGAAGGGCAGTGAAGATGTCGTTAGCGGTTGCAGGTCGTGGTTTTAGAAGACGAGGAACAACGAGATAACCCCTTAGGAGTGTTAAGACATCATTATGAAGAATCAACTCTTGCTAGGCGCAACATTACTCACCGCAGCCCCAGGCATAGCTATGTTTGTTCTTGGTGCAAACAGCGTCATTCAGCTGCTAGGCTTGGCCACGATCGCTCTCGCTTCCCTCATAGTTCCTTTTGGGTTTTTGACCCAAGGGGGCGTTACGAAATTTGCTTGGCTAGTTTTTGCTTTCGTTTTGTTCGTCCTGGTAATTGCTTCAGGTTACATTCCCGTCGCTGCTTCCTATACTCTTGGCTTTACGATGAATCTAGTTTCGACTGTAGCTCTATGCGTCGTGGCGGTCGAAGTGGGGATAGTAGTTTCGATGATGTTTGGAAATTACAAAATTTACTTTAAGGACTTGAAGAAGGCCGGATACAATGAAAAAGAGTTTGAAACGGAGCTATATTCATTCAACAGATTCATTGTTTTGCTTATTTTAGCCTCACTCGGAGCATCGCTTGGAGTGTACTTTCTCTTCGCCGTCTTACCAAGCGTTGGGATAGACACGCTGTCTGCGCTTGTAATTTCCGCGATCATTTATTTCATAATAGCGAGGTATGTTCTATCACAGCGCGGGAAAGCTAAACAGCAGCGGACTCAAGTTCTCAAGAAGCCTTGAGAGGCGCCTATCATCATAAACAGAGTTTGCAATTATGACTCATTCACTTCCTCACATGAAGAATTTTCAAGTGTAAGAACTTCAGAAGCTTTGCCGTGGAGGGAACCGTCTCTCGGCCTATCCTAGTCGCCGCTATGGAGACGACCGCAGGTACAACTCCAGGTGGATTTTTGGGTTTCGTCTTTGCATTCTTGAACATTGTCCTCGCTTGGCTCTGTTGGGCGAGGAAGAAGTTTGGCTTCGTGGCTGCGTTCGTCCTTGCGCTTCTTACTGTAGTTGGTGCCTACCCTTTCCCTTTTTCGGGCTGTCGGTAATCCATTTGACGCAGAAGTAGAAACCTTTTTGCTAGTCAGCTCGTTGCTTGTTGCCTTCTTTGGATTCAGAGCTTACAGAGAAAAGGGTCAAGCTTAGTGACTTGACAGCCGATTTTGCGAAGTGAATTTGGACTTTACAGATAAAACAAAAATAGAATCTCTTGAGATTATTCCGCGTCTTTCTAGAAAATCGAAAACTATAACTTTCACTTCCTTCCCGACTTTCACTTCCCACTTAAGTGATAAGATCCCACGTCCACACAAGTTTTGAAACTAACGCATGTGCGAAACGAAACTCAAAAAAAGAGTGCCGAACTTCAAGTCCCGCTGTATCCGCTAACTTTACAGAAAATCTGGACTAAGGCGAGCAAGGAACTAAAACAGGTTAAAGTAGAGTTTGGCAATGCCGAAGCAAAAGAAGCCTGTGCAATGGGTGCAATTGCATACTATCTTTCAAACAAAGAAACCTGCCATCTCTCCGAGCTAAGGTATTCCTGGCAGAAAGCTGCCTTCCGAAAGATGGTGAAAAATTTTGAATCGAAGAGTGATTGTTCAATCTGGGAATTGAACGATGCGTTTGACTGGAGCTTTTCGGATTTTGCGGGAAAAGCTAGGGAACTTGGGTTGTAAAGAGGTTGTAATTTTCAAAGGGGCCGTGCCTCGATTCGTACCACGGATACTAAGAAAATAAAAACACCCACTCACACCTGCTTGTCCAAGTAGTTTGTAATTTCCTGGAGAGCAGCGGCAATTGGATTATCTCACCCTTGCAAACTTTCTAACCGGAGTTACTCTCATTGCGTCGGCAATAGGCCCTCTCACGATTGCTTATAGCGTGAACTTGTCCAGGATCCGCAATCTTTCCTATCTTCTTTCTGGTTTTTTGATTGTTCACGGGACTAATCACCTCGCGATGGGTTTTGGATATGACTGGATCGCGCAGGAGATTCTCGAACCTGCATCGGTGTTCGCGGTCATCGCTTTCGCGATTTATCTTTATGAAACGACCTTCCCGATATCGAGATCTAATGCGAAGAGGTCAGCAGCTATTCCAGCGTCTTCCGCGGCTGTCTTCGGGGCGTTGTTAGTACTTCCAGCCGCGACAGGCCCGGATGTCACCGAGATAGCCCTCTTCATAGCTTACGCGATCTTTATTCTCATGGTAGCAAAGAATCCCTCCATTCGTAGTTTGCACTTTCAATTTGCAATCTTTTTGAGCATCTGGTCTGTCAGTGAGGCAATATTTTCTTTCGGGCAGATGGGACTAAACTTGGGTCCGTTGAATGACCCGAATGTAGGCATCTGGATACATTTTGCTTCGATGGTCGCTTTGGGAATTTTCGTTAACTATCGTTTCTTCGGAATCTGGAGAGGGGTGAAGAACCTCCGCGTAGGCATAACATCAGGTGCGAAAATTTGAATAGCGTTACAATATTATTATTCAAGAAATCCAATTCGAGCACCAAGTTCACAGGAAGCTCCAAACAGAGGGCTGCGGGCAAAGACGTTCAATCAGAAGCGGGGCCCACCTTCTATTCGATTGTCATGCGAGCAGTGGACTTGGCTCTTGCGGGAACATTAGGACAGTCTGGAGCGACGGCAGTCAAATTTTATGTTGATACCTCTCTAATCTACGAAGACCCAAGTCTCTTCGAAGAATCCTTAAGGAGATTGTTCGGCAGCTCAAGTGAGGGACTTGGCTTAATCGAGGGGAGAATACGTTCGAGCCTTCAAGATATTTTGGCAAAGGAGTGTTCGATCACTTTTCCCGTAGAGGTTTCGTCTACTGGCCCTGAAGTCAATTTAAGCCAATTCGTCCAAAGTTGTAAGAAAGAATTTTCAGCAAAGCAAGTTTCGTTGTTGCCGAACCCAAGCTGAAGTTAGCAAAGTAACGTATTTGTAGGAATCGAATTCCTACCTTACTCCGAACTGCATTGTCTTCTTATCGCGAGCGCGAGGAATTGAAGGAGAAATTAAAAGAGGAGCTCAGGGGTCACAATCACCCTGTCAGCGAAAAGTGCGGACCGCACTGTCCGCGCAATGAACATTACAAGGGGCCAGTAAAGAAACCCGGGCTACCCAGTAGAAAGTAGGCTAAGATCGTTTCAAGAATAATTCTTTCCATAATTTATCCGCCTCATGAATTTCCTTTTTCAGATACTTGCCTTCGTCTCTACCTAGATGTTTGAAGAGATCCTCAATAGTAACTCCCTTTCTACCAAGCAGAATTTTCGCAAAATCATCAGCGTTTTTTGTCCGCTCAAAGGGAGTTTTCATTAGAAAGTAGTTCCCAGTAATCCATTTCGCTTCTAGGGGATAGTTAGGGCGCCTATACTGGACAACCTTGGTCCCACGTCTCGATTGCCTGTTTATCCTAGCCATGACATGTAGTCCGACGTCCACCATCGAATAAATGAGTGTAGCCCTCTTGTAGGAAGCAAGGAAAAAGTCTCGGTTCCTAATTGCGATGTTCTTGAAACCAGATTTCTCGACTTCTCGTACAGCCACTTTGAATCTGTCATGGTGATTTTCATACCCAATAGCGAACTTGACTTTTGGAGCAGCCCAGATGCATACTTTTCCATATCCGCAGCCCAAATCATAGAAAATATCCCGCTCTTTCGAGAGCCCGATTCTATTTAGTAGAGCTGTGAATTCCCTCTTTGAAGTAGCAGTAGGAGAACCTCGCCAGGCTGCAGATTTTCTCAATTTCTATGTTTACACTTGGAACCTTTTTCAGCCCATTATTCAAAATGGGAAAATTTTTTGAAAGAGGGAAGCTCCGACGGCTTCTCAATGACTTTCAGTAGTATCTCTCAGAAAGATATCGCGAGAGGATAACCAAAGACTCCGTTGCTCTAGATTTCGATGGAAATTTCTCGATTAGATCAATTGCTTGATTGATGTAATGCATTGATCTGGACTTTGCGTATTGCAATGAGCCGTGCTCTTCCAAGATTTCTCTCGCCTTTGATATTTCCTCGACGGAGTATTCTCCCTTTTTCATAATCAAAGAATCTAAAAATTCTCTTTCCGTTTGAGCGCAGTGGTTCAAACAATGAATCAAGATCAGATTCTTCTTCCCCGCGCGCATGTCGGTGAAGATCGGTTTGCCAAGAGTTTGCGCGTCCCCAAAGAGGTCAAGGGTATCGTCGTGCACTTGATACGCCATCCCAAGCCGCTCACCAAAGCGATATGCGAGCATAGTCTCTTCTTCCGAAGCTCCGCCTATTATAGCTCCGCTCGCGGTAGGGGCGGCCAGCATGCTCGCAGTCTTGGATCTTATCATTTCTTCATATTCAATTTCTGAGACGATTTCACTCGTCTTCTTTGACATCTCAAGGTCAAGATACTCCCCCCACACCGCCCCTCGACATGCTTCCCCCAAAAGATCAAAGAGTCTCGCGAGTCTGGAATTCTCTAGGGCATTTCCGTACGTCGACATAATCTTCGGGACATTGAAGAGCAGAAGATCTGATGTGAGGATAGCATTTGAAAGACCGTACTTGGATACTATCGACGCTACCCCTCTTCTCATATTGGAAGAATCGATAATGTCATCCTGAACAAGCGCGCTTGCATGTGCAAGCTCGTACGCAACGGCGAGTGGAACGGCAGGCTTGTAATCACCCGAATAAATCTCACATGTGAGGAGCGCGAGTATGGCTCTGATCCGTTTGCCCCCCTTTGAAAGTGCTTCAGCAGCTGCTTCCTCCAGGGTAGTCTGTGGATTTTGCGGAAACAGCTTCGAAAGATGTCCGTCTATGGAATCAATATAACTAGTCAGCCAGTCTAGGTTTTGTTCTGTCTCGAGCAAGACCGTTCCAATATAATGTGCCGAGACAATAATACGCTTAATGCTCATCATGCGTGCAGAGGCGATTTACATCTCCAATGGTCAATGGTCAGAAGGGTATGGGGTTCGTTTCTTGTGTAGGATTGAAAGATATGAAGGTCATTAGCTAGATTCGTCGATAGTTTTTCTGTTGGATTTGCTAAGCAATCAGAGGTCCGACTTTTTCTCAATATGTTTGCTGTGCTGACTCCTAAAGCAATTTATCTTTGGTCACCATTTGTTCTAAACCAGCAAAAGAGAACGATTGCCTCCTTTGGAACGACGAGAACACGTCAGTTTAGCTGCCGTAATGTTTACCGACATTGTCGGCTATACTTCGCTCACACAAAACAACGAAGAGCTGGCGCTGAGACTGCTTGACGATCATCGCAAAATCGTGCGGCCTCTTATTTCCGCGCACTATGGAAAGGAGGTAAAAACAATAGGCGATGCCTTTCTCGTTGAATTTAGCAGCGCGGTTGAAGCGATGAGATGCGCGTATGAGATACAAGATGAGTTACACGAGTTAAACCTGAGGCGACGCGATCCAAAGGAGAGACTTTTGATACGAATTGGAGTACATATCGGGGACGTAATCCATTCTGCTGACGAGGATGTGTACGGAGACGCAGTGAACATTGGCTCTCGAATCGAGAAACTGGCAGAACCTGGAGGGATTTCAATCTCAAGACAGGTCTACGAAAGCGTGCGCAATAAAACGAGAGACTTGAGATTTGAAAGTCTGGGCTTTCAACAAATGAAGAACGTAAAAAACGACATTGAGGTTTTCAAAGTCGTAATGCCTTGGAGTTCAGAACCCTCTTCAATGCCCTACGAGGGGAGCGATAAAGAGGAGACTCAGCCAAGAAGCAGGATAGCGGTACTGCCCTTTGTCAACTATAGCGCGGAGCAATCGGATGAATTTTTTGCAGATGGGTTAACGGAGGAGCTTATTTCTCGCCTGTCGCAGGCAAAGGACCTGAGGGTGATTGCGAGAACCTCGGCGATGAATTACAAGAATGTGAGAGAAAAGAAAGTGCGCGATATTGCCCGTGAACTAGGCGCAGGCACCATTGTCGAGGGAAGCGTCCGGAAAGCAGGCGATAAGGTGCGCGTAACTGTTCAGGTGATTAATGGAATAAATGAGGAGCACCTGTGGGCTTCGACTTATGACAGAAAGCTGGATGATATTTTTGAGATACAGGCGGATATAGCAACGAAGGTTTGCGAGTCTTTTTCAGCAAACCTCGCCCCAATTATGCGCAAGAGAATTCAAGACGCGCAGGAAAAAGAAACTGAAAACGTAACGTCATATACCTATTTCTTGCGGGCAAGACAATTACTCTACGGTGAGAGTGAATCTTCATCAAGTCAGGCTCTCGGATTTTTCAATAAGGCCATCGAGCAAGATCCAAATTTTGCGCGTGCGTATGTCGGGAGAGCCGAGGCGACATTATCTCTCTTGTATTTTGGTCATTCGCCATGGATTGAAAGCACGAGAAAGGCGGAAGCTGATTTACGAACTGCACTCCGACTCGATCCTGAGCTTGCCGAAGCCCACGCCGTGCTATCACAAGTGCACTTTAACATGGACGAGTTCGCTCATGCTGAAGATGAAGTAAGGAAAGCCATTGAGCTAAATCCTAGCCTTTCAGAGGCTTATTTCGGGCTGGGCCATCTAGAATGGATAAGGGGGCGTCTAGCCGAAGCCACGAAGATTTACGAGATTGCATACAAACTTGACCCGCTCAAGGAAGAGAATTTCATGATGTTGGCCGAGATGTATCGTGAATCTGGAAGAGAACAAGATGCACTGCGACTGTGGAGTTCTGCAGAGCGCCTATTTCCACAGGCAGTCTCTGCCAGTCTGACAATGTACTACTTACAAAAATCGAATTTCTCCAAAGCGAATGAGTATTTTGAAAAGTTCAAGCTTGCCGGAGGCGATTCACTGTACGCCTTGTGTTGTGAAGCTATGATAGCTGCTTTCAAGAGTGATAAAGACAAGGCGCTTGAGCTGATACCAAAAATCGAGAATTCTGGAGGCGATGGCTCGGGCATTTTAGGCATGATCGGAATTATATATTATGCCTTGGGAGATATGGACAAGTTCTTTGAATATATGAATCGGGCAATGGACATACATGCGCTTCCTCTGGGTAACCTCGTGAACGACTCCTTGTACGAAAATGCGAGAAAAGACCCTCGGTTTGAAAAGTTACTTCAAAGATTAGATCTGAAAATTGACTTTCTCCATTCTTCTTCTTGAAGGTTGGAGTTGAAAGGTGAAGGCGCGCAACGTTGAGGAGAAAAAGAACTGAACTTCAAGCACTACGAGATTGTTTTGATTACAACGCTTTCGTTAGGAAGCGATACCTGAACTTTATCTCGATGAAACTACCAAAAGACATAGCCACAAAAGATAGCGACGCCTCTTTTCCTTCGATTCTAGATATTTTCACTCATGTCTTGGATGTTTACAAGTCTTGGTTTCACAGATACGAGGTAGGCGGCGAGGATCTACCAGAAACCAAGGGATTGTCTCTACCCCAAGTAAGGGAATTCGAAAAGGAAGTCGATACACACATTTCTAAATTTATGAGAAAAATCAATGAAAAGGACCTTGACAACGCGTTTGAATTTTTTTGGGTTGATGAGGGAGGCAGAAGACATCCCCTGAAGCGCAGGCTCGACAACATGCTGTGGCATCTAGTCGAAGAAGAATTACAACACCGTGGTGAAATCAACGCTATCCTCTGGCAAGATGACATCGACCCGCCCGTGACGGGTTGGACTAGATGGAAAAGCGAAGTTGCGACAAGAAGTAAGAGAAAAAATAACAGGCACTGATTTTAATTTACACTTCCTAAAGTTGGAAGATTTTACTTCTTATCTTACCTGGAAGCAAGGATTCGAGTCTCAAAGAAACAACATTACTATCAATTTTGATCGGAGTAGAACCGCCTAGCGGTTGTGATTCTTCTTTTTCTTGAATTACGATATATCCCCTTTCATGGTATAAACGGGGAGCATGCGTGAGACAGCCCGCGCATGCGGCCCTCAACCTAGGAAAGTATTGTAATGCATGAGTATGACCTAAAATCAAGAATTCATTTTTTTTCATACCCTCTCTCGCTTTTGCCACGACTGAATAAGTGAACAGGGGAAATGTTCTACTAGCTCTTTGAACAAAAGACACTAATTTCACCGTAAATCCTTCTGATCCGAAGTTGAATTGGTGTCCGTGGATAAATGCAAAACTGTGTCTGCCCAAATTGATCTTGACCGAGTTTACGGTAGGAAGAAGAGCACTGTCCTCATCTCCTCTGATGAGTGAAACTTTACTCTCGGATTTAATACGGTCAACAATCTCTAAGAATTCGTTTACTCGATCATCTGGAAAGACGCAATCACCCAAAAAGACAACCTCATCGGATTCTTCTTTTTCGACGATGCGGAAGATTTCGTCCTTATGAATTTCTGGATAATGAAGGTCCGATAGAATTAGTACTTTCTTCATCTATCAGATCGGCTCTTCATTCCTCCCTTTTTTCTCCACTCTACCTCCTATAAGGCCTCTTTTTTCAAGTCGAAGCGCTAGGGATTTGACCGAGAGAACTATGACGATGAAATCGATTAGTGACGCGGAATCTCTTGGCATATTCTTCGCCTTACATCACGGCTAACGAATTGCCCAGCGGCGCGAGTCAATTAGTTGTGAGCGGTACTACTTGATTTAGCGCCAACGCATTGGCAAATTCAAGTGGCCTCGTGATTGTGAATGTCGCGACACAGCCGACAAGTCTCTTCGTAAGTGTACTACTGGATGGGAAGATTACAGCAAGTTGCTCTGGTCAGGTAAGCACGGGCTCAACTTTCAATTCTTGAGAGTTCGCCTCTGCTTTAGAAGCGAGAAGGATCCTGCGCACTATGTGTCAGATTAGCGTAGTTTGCATCTTTCAATCACCAGAATAAGCTTAAGAGCTAACGCGGAATTTGCATATTGTGCTTGGGACTAGTTTTTCTTGAGCGAACGAATTCACTTGTCATCGGCGACTACCGCTTCTTCCACTTCAACATCAAATATTCCATCGTTCTCTAGAGAAGGTAAGCCGAGAGATAGGGGCCTAACAATTGTTTACGATACCCTCTCCCCCTTTGAAAGAGGGTTTATCGATCAGGCTTCAGAGTATATCGACTATGTCAAGATCGGACTTGCACTTCCGCTTGTTGCAGATCGTTCGAGGTTACTAGAACGTATACGGTACTATCACGATCTTGGAATCAGGGTGATGAGTGGCGGAACTATTCTTCAGGTTGCGGTAAAGAAAGGTTTTGTCCGAGATATTCTTGAGCGGTTGCGTTCCCTGAATTTTGACATTGTTGAGGTAAGCGAATCTGCGATCACGATCCCTGCGGAGGCAAAGAGGGAGATCATAGAGAAAGCGACGTCGCTTTCGATGGATTATATGTTCGAAGTGGGAAGGAAAGAGCCAGGTAGGATTGTTGGAAGCGTAGGATCCTCTGGGTCTTCATCAACTTCCTCTTCCACGTCGTTGCCGTATTTGATTTCAAAGATCGAAGAAGCTATAGAGTTCAAAAGCTCGAAAGTAATCATTGAAGCCGGAGAGAAAGGTCGCGCGGTTGGAATCTATGATGAAAATGGAGGCATTTCTTGGGATGTGTTGAATGACATTGTGGGGAGGTTTGGTCCTCCAAGTCTGATCTTTGAGGCTCCTACGGCGAGTCAAAGGGTATCTCTCATTTTGGAGTTTGGACCAAGCGTGAATTTGGCCAGCGTTCCAGTGAGCGAAGTACTTTTGCTTGAGATGCAAAGACTTGGTCTCACGACTGAGACGCTCGGGCTTGCACCATCAGTTCGTAGCGTCGACGGTTCCCCCGCTTCGAAATTCGTCTATCATCTCATAAAGAGCGAGCACCCCATTGATCAAGCTACTCTTATACAGAAATCCGGATTGCCAAAGAGGACGTTGCAGGCTGCACTGAGCTATCTTGTGGACAAGGGCCTCGTGAGAGAGATTTCGGACATGTCAGATTTGCGAAAACACAAATACACTCCCCGCTAGGAAACCGGGTAGCAACAATATCTAAAAGGGAGAAACGCAAGCGCAGAGAAAAATCGAAACCATTATCTTTCACGAATTTCATAATCTAAAGCCTGTCGTCGTTTCAATAAGTTAAGTAAAGAAAAAAGTTCGCGGGTGCCATGTACCTCTATTGACAACAAGAAATACTCGTTCTTCAAAAACCTCGAGAATGACGAAGGGGAGAAGAAGGGGTGATGCCTCGAGTGATGAGCTTGTAGCTGACGAGGATGAGGCCGGCTACATAAGCGACGCTTCACAGCACGAGCAGCAAACTGTGGATTCGCCTATCCAGAAGGGAAGCAGGGCCGCGAAAATGGATATGATAGGAAAAAAGCTTGCTGTCCTTGATACCAGGCGCCAAGACCTTGCTAAGGAACTGGACAATGCTCAGAAGAGCTCGGATTACGAAAACTTCCAACGCCTCGGAAACAATTATCTCGGAACTATTCTCGAGAGCATAGATCTCTATATTGATTTGATCAGAGAAATCAGCTCGGGCCCGGTCGCTGGGGAGCTCAAAAATGAATTCTCCGAGATTGTAAAGAAGGGACGCAACACAAAAGAAATCGAAGGGCAGTCGGAGTGGATTTCGAAGGATGTTTCTCCGCTATATGAGAAAGTAAGGCAGATCTGCGCCTGCGTGTATGCCGCGGTCGCAAAGATAGATCAAGAAGCCAACAAAATTGCCTAACTCGAAATCATCGTAACTTGAGATTCGCCGTTTACCTTCTCGACTCGAAAAACTCGGTCCGCCATGGGCTCGAGATCTCTTTCATGTGAAACGATTATCACTTGATCGCTCCCAAGCTCTTCGAGCGAATTCCTGAATCGATAAATCTGCTCTTTCGAAAACCCCTCGGTTGGCTCATCCAAGATCAACAGGTTTGCTTGCAACGCTTCGTTCGCTCTTTTGACCATGTAATTTAGAGCTAGGCGATACGCCAGAGCTAAAGCCGTTCGCTCGCCGCCAGATAGACTCTGGACATCCAGTTCGTAGCCTGATTGCTCGATGATAGGCGTAAAGCTATCGTCAATCGCGACAGAAAGATCCCCTTCCTCCACGGCAAGAATCGAAAAAATCCTTTGGAAGATTCTTTCAAATTCCTCGTTGATTGAAGCAAGTACGTGCCTCTCGATATCATTTACTGCTGGGATGAAATTTTCGCCTAGCCAGGATTTGAAATCATTGGATTTTGTAGCTCTCTCCGCCTTCTCTCTCAGTTTTTCGACCTCGTCGGTCAGAGACTTGACATTCTCAGTGCCCTGCCTCACTTTTTCTGAAAGGACTTCAACGCGAGGCCTTCGCTCGTTTATTCTCTCTTCTAGATCCGCTACTTCTTCCTTCATCTTTGCGTATTGCAGGACTATTAGCTCGCCTTCTTCAAGCTCTTTCTTTCTTTCCTGAAACTCGCGAAAGCTCTTGCTAATCTCGTTCTCTAAATCCCTTGTTCGTTGCTCTAGGCGGGATATGTGTTCGGTGACGTCTTTCTTCTTAGATACTACTGACAGTGCACCCTGGTAAGACTCTGCAATCCCTGAATCTTCAAGTCTTTGATAAGCGTCTTTAGTTTCATTGTAGTCGCCAAGAGACTTTGAAAGCGACTCTTTACGATCAGTTGCGATATCAAGAGCTCGCTTCGTCTCTTCGTAGTAATCCTTGGCGTCCAAACTGGATCGAATTTTTTGCAACTCACTTTCATTTTGGGTTAGTTCCTTGATTGAGGTCGACAAGAGAGTGTCCAGTTGTTCTATTCTTGCAATTTCATGCTCGAGATTTTCAAGTTCTTGTTGCGCTTTGCGACTATCATTTCTTTCGATTTCGAGCGAGTTCAGTTCAAAGCCTAACTTTGAAAGGCTAGATTCGAACTTCATCTCATCATTTCTTAAGCTAGTAACCTCGGCTTGAAACTCCGAATCGACCAGTTTCAAATGCTCGGCGTTTAGGGCCTGGCCGCACAGAGGGCATTTTGACTCTTTTGAAATTCCGTCTAGTGCCTTAATTTTCTTCTGGTTTTCCCTAATCATGGATCTCTTTGAATCCAGTAGAGCTTGAGCGGAACCGATGTCCGAACGCAGGGATTCGACCCGGCTTTGGAGTTTTGAAAGAGAGCCCGCCTTCTCTCTTAGGCTGACGGCTCTTTTCTTAATCGTGTATAATTTTGCAATTTCGCTCTCGTACGATTCTATTTTGTTGCGAAGCTTCTTCGACTCTTCTTCTTTGTATTCTCTTTCAGCTCCGAGGCTTGCTTCCTTAGAGATGATTGCTTTTCTTAATTGCAGAATCTCGCTTTCTATTTCTCTCATTTCTTCAAAGAGCGCTTCGAGCTCTCGCAACTTGTCCCGTAGAAGGAGATACCTCTCATATTCCACTTTCAATGGAGCTAGCCTTTTCTCGGCAGCATTAATTTCCCCAAGCGTTCTTGAATTTCTTTCAAGATCGTTTCTTTGCTCGGAAAGTGAGGTTTTGAGCTGGGAAACATTCTTCTCGAGAAGAGGGACGACGGCCTGCAAATCTCGAATTCGCTTGACCTCAGACTCGAGCTCCTGCAGCAGGTTCTGCGAATTCACACGTTCCTCTTCCATTTGTCGTAGGACTGTTCCTTCTTCAGCCAGACTTGCCTCGTTCGAGCCCAGTTCTTTCTTCCTCTGTTCGAGCTCCATTTGCTTTTGTGGTAAATTCGCCGAGAGGGTAGAGTAGACGCTGATCTGTTTATCGAGTCGGCCGATTACGATCTCGGAATTTGAGCTTGCAAAACTGTAATCCTCTACTCCGAACGCCCGCCTGAGTGTATCAAGTCTATCTTCGAGTCTCTGCGATAAAACCTCCTTCATTAGCTCCTGTGGGGTAAATACCGCGTATCTGTAAATTCGCGAAGAAGCTTTCGCGCTCTGCTTCTCCTTAAAATTTAGAATTTGTAAGATGCGCGAGCGTAGTTCTGTTGGAGATAACTCGGTCCTCTTTCCACTCGGTTCTTCGATCCATCCGCGAGTTTGGATCGTAGTTGTCCTGGCCCCCTTCCTTCTTTCGATGGTTCTCGTGACTTTGTATTCGCCACTTCCTGGACCAGCCTCGAACTCTAGTTCCACCTTTCCGGCATTGGTCGACCCCCGAAGTACCGATCTTGCATCGAGCTCCCCCAATCCGAAGAGGGCGAACTCAATCGCATAAAGGATAGACGATTTACCGCTTCCGATGTCACCCTCGAAGAGCAAGACGCTATCGTCAAGATCTATTTTTGTGGGGATGTCGCCGTAACTCCTGAAATTCTGGATAGAAAGGGATCGCAGTTTCATCTTGCGAGTTTACTCTCTACTACTCGATCGGAAAGTCTAGGATTGCGGATGCTTCGTTCACGACTCGCTTCTCGAATGTTTGTTTCGTCTCTTCTTCTTTTTTCTCAGTCTTTAGGGCGCCGAGCAGTCTTGATGCCTTGTTGAGGCCTTCCCTCTGTGCCGACAAGGACTCGACGGATTTTGGTTTGAATGATGAGATGTGTTCGGCTAGGAGCTTCGACTCGATTTCTTCCCTCGATCCCTTACCAATCATTTCCAGGCGTTTCGATTCTCGGGTGGTGAGAGCCATGCGGTTTATGCTCGCGACAGCGGCCCCTCTTTCCAAAAGCAACGTTCTGTACGAATAGAAATCAATGTCCGAGGGCTTGCCCTGCGAGAGTGTCCCTCTGATTCTGAGAAGGACAATTGCTTCCTTTACTTCTAAGGATTCCTTTCGGACAAAGTCTCTTACTTCGACATCGACTTCGGCCGAGCTCGTTCCGTCGGCGTTGAAGGTCTTGGACAAGATTTTCGGCGATGGAAGATCAACGAAGTTGATCCCGACGGTTTTGCTATTCTCGAACTCTACAATAGCAAATCCTCTTTTCTCACCCTTCGCCGTCAGTTCGAGGTCAGAGTAGCTTGTTCCAAACAGGGGACCTGGATATACTATGGGAGATTCACCAATCTTGTCCGTCGATCTCTTGTGCAGGTGCCCTCCCGCGTAGTATGAAAAACCGCGGGGCAGATCTTCGATCGAGACGCTTTGCTCGATTGGGATGTTGAGAGCCTGTAATTCATTGACAGTGGCGTGAAAGACGAAAATCGAGTAATTGTTAGGCGTGATACTTTGAGATACGCTACCCTTGAGTTGCGCGTAATAGTCCTTCTCCAGTCCCCCCCTACGGGCTGGCAATCCCGCGATCTGTACCCCCGTCTTTTCATCGACTATCGGCTTGAGTGATAGTTCCCTATTGTTATGACTCGTTTTTCCGCTTTGATCGTTGTTGTTGATCCGTTCGTCAAATTCTCCGACGTTTGAAAATAGCCCTGCTTCGGTAAGAACTTCCACGACTGAAACCGTCGTGGGCGAGTAATCGTGACTCCCATAAACCACGTAGACGGGGATTCCGCAATCAATGAGTTGCTTTAGTTTCCTCACTGCAGATCTCACCGACGACATCTCCGGAATTCCCACATCAAAAATATCTCCAGAGATTATCACGAAATCAACCTGGTTTCGCGCACAGAGATCAACCGCGTTTGAAAAGGCCGAGTCGTTTAATTCACGAAGCTTTGGATCTCTCCAAGCTCCGATGTGGCAATCAGAAATGTGAGCGAATTTTCCTCGCAAAATTGTATACCCTCCTCTTTTCTTTTCCAACAAAAACAAAATCTTTTTTTAAAGTTCGGTTCTCTTTCTTCCCAACAATTTTACGGAGGAAGAGATTTTTCTGTCTCTAGCCTTTCGTCATCGTCGTCGGATATGTCAGGACTTTGCCAAGCACTTCTTGAGAAATGTTTCCACCTGACACGATTGCTGAGGAAATCGGCGATCTTCCCTCTTGTTTGTTTGATTTCAGCAGTCCGGCAAAGGCGGCTGCGCCAGAAGGCTCTGCGAGCACGTGCTCTTTTCGTAACAATTGAGAAGTGGCTGAAAGAATTTCCTCATCGCTCACGAGGACGATTTCATCTACGTAGCGCTTCACAAAGGAGTAGGTGATGTCTCCGGGTCTCCTTACAGAAAGACCGTCGGCGACAGTCTTGCTAGCGTCAATACTAGAAACTTCCCCTTTTTTCCAGGACTCGTACATCGAGGGAGAACCTTCTGGCTGTACTCCGATTACTTTCACGTTTCCTTTGGAAAGTGATTTGACGGCGATCGCAACCCCGGATATCAATCCTCCGCCACCAATCGGAACATAGATTCTCTTGACGTTCGGAACATCTTCGATCAGTTCCAAACCACAAGTCGCCTGCCCTGCAATTATCTGCTCGTCGTTGAACGCCTGTACGAAGATCTGACCTTCCCTTCTCTGAATCTCTTCAGCCTTTTTTGATCTCTCATCTTGCTGCCTTCCGAAAAGTACCGCTTGAGCGCCGAGCGCAGTGATCATGTCGAACTTGTCCTTGATCACGTTCTCGGGAAGGACTATCGTCGCCTTTATCCCTAATCTATGCGCGACATAGGCGACCGCGAGACCGTGGTTACCAGAAGAGGCAGTGATCACTCCGCGGCTTTTTCTTTCCTTCTCCGGAATCAATAGAATCTTGTTCGAGGCGCCGCGGATCTTGAACGACCTGACCGGCTGGTAGCACTCTAGTTTCAAAAAGGAATTTGGTTCGGAAAATGAGGGATAGGCCGGGGTCCTGTAGGTAAAGCCTTGGATTCGATTTTGAGCTTCTCTGATCTGTTCCAAGGTAACACTTGGAGTGTGATTTCCCGCTGCTTGATGTTCCTGTTGTTCTCCTTGCATTTTTTTAGAGTCCTCTTCTCTCTTAAGAAGGAAAGCAGATCGCTGATAGGGCTTTTGGGTATGACCTAGTCACTATATACCGGCCGTTTTTCTTTCTGGGTATCAAAAGGGGAGAAGATTGTTTTCTAAAGCAGAAGTAGACTATATGAAATCACAGAGGCTCGCGAGAATAGCGACGGTAGACCGAAAGGGTCAACCAGATGTTGTGCCTGTCGGGTTCGAGTTCGATGGAAAGTACTTTTGGGTAGGAAGCCATGATCAGAATATTTTTTTTCGCACAAAGAAATACCTTAACGTAAAGAATGGAAACAGGGTGGTATCTTTGGTCGTGGACGATCTAGAGTCCGTGGATCCCTGGCATCCCAGGTGCGTCAAGGTGTATGGAGAAGCAGAAGTCTTGGATCACAAGGGAATGTTCGGTCCTGGCAAGTATTTGCAGATTACGCCAAAAAAATCATGGAGCATGGGAATAGAAGGGCTGGAGCTAAAAAAAGGCGAGTGGAGACTAGAAACTACTCATCAACAACAAGAATAGTCATTTCTCGCGGATGATTAGCTCTTAGCCGCGGTTTCTATTAACACTCAAAAGTCAGCTGCGATTCAATAGCAAACGCTTTAATCATCAGGTAGCTAGTCACGGTCTCCGATAGTCAGCTTGGCAATAACAACAAAGAACAAAGCTGCGATGACGACACCTTTGGAGTTGTTGGTGCTCCAAGTCACTTCAGAATCAGCTGAAGTGCTGAAATCTGTTTCGCAAGGAGAGATTATACTCGGA
Source organism: Nitrososphaerales archaeon (assembly GCA_030041295.1). Taxonomy (GTDB): domain Archaea; phylum Thermoproteota; class Nitrososphaeria; order Nitrososphaerales; family CADDZS01; genus JASHOD01. Next base: position 162,810 of record JASHOD010000039.1, on the reverse strand, counting down.
GCCGCTCGGTTTCGGTACCATCGAGTATCGTACTCACTTACAAAAAATCCAATCTAGAAGTATTGAGGCTGCGCTTGGTTTTTTCTAGACTTACGTTTTTTGAATTCATCACCTGCTAGTGAGCGGCCCCAGTGATTACTGCTACCCTTCCACTCAGTTTCCCGCCTCGCTGCTGCAAGGTCCGAGTCTTCCGCTCTTGATTAAGAACCTACCAAGATTTGCTTGTCCTTGTGAAGAGCGGCTACAGTTGATTTGTCCACGTTGAGATGCGCTTGAATAAGCTCAGGGGGCGTCATGGCCATCCACTGATTCAGCGAAAAATCAGTAAACTTGTTCGTGCGGAAAATCTCAAGATAGAGCAACGGTTCCTCACCTTGGTTCTCGACATAATGCGACATCGAGAATGGGACGTAACCGACATCTCCAGCTTGATAATTGAACGTCCTCGCATGCTCACCCGAGGCGAACACGGTCATTCTACCGTGCCCCGAAATGTAATACTGCCATTCGTCGTGTGGGTGCCAATGAATCTCTCTCATCCCTCCGGGGTTGATGTTGACAAGGGCTGCAGCGATCGTTGAGGCAGCCGGAAAGTTCGTCGAGTCGGTAATGCGCACCCAGCCACCCGGACAGATGATTGGCTCCTGCGCCATCATATGGTGACTGAATGTCTGGGGCACCGGTCCAGCACTTGACTTGGGCATTTCCTTGAAGAGCGATCCGGGGACTTGCCCGGAGAAGATGTAGCGTTCGTGCTCGACATCAAGAGGAATGTCTGCGAAGGCTTTCTCTGGAACCCCGAAGTTTTTCGCTAGGATCTCTCGGGGTGTATGCTTGAACAGATCCGTAAGAAGGAAGGTGTTGTTCTCTGAGAAATTGCCGTCGTCGAAAACAAGGAGGAATTCACAACCGTCATCCAACGCTTGAATGGAGTGTGGAGTGACGGTAGGAAAGTTCCACAGGTCTCCTTGTCTCACGTCGTCGATGAAAGTTCGCCCCTGGTCGTCGACCGCAGTGATTCGAGCGGTTCCTGCGAGCATGTATGCCCACTCAGCTTCTTTGTGCCAGTGCAGCTCTCGGATAGCGCCGGGTTTCAGACGCATGTTGACTCCAGCCAGATCTTTGGCGATTGGCAATTCTCGGATGGTAACTTCTCGGGCCCAGCCACCAGTCAGCAACCTGTTCCGAGAGTTTGCGAAGGAGAACTTGAGGTTCGGAAGGGTGCCGTTGTCAGTCCAAGGTGAAGCTAACAGATCAGGGTTTTCACGTTGCAAAGGCACGTTCTGAGGCCCTAAAATAGAAGCCCCGAGATCCCCTCGAATCGGCTGCGCACCTGAACTGGCATTTTCTATTTCTTTTCTTACTGAATGTGCATTTTGTTGAGACAACTAAATCAATCACAGATGCCTTGCGGCACTGAAACGCTGTATTATAAAAGAATCGGATTTTATCCTAGCATCACAGCTAATACTGCTGCAAAGAGAGGAAATTCTCCAAGCGACAAAAGGAGAATTGATGACATGCTGTCATTCCGAGAGGATCTCTCTCCTTTCTTGGTTCATTTAGTCCGTTTCAACTCTGGTATGACCATAACATGTGGTTCTCCAGAGGACACAGAGTGTTTGCAGGAATATGTGGATGGGCGCACAAAATCGGACTATTATTTTGGTCGCAACTTTCAAGTGCTCCAATCGAACTAAATACAATCTCATTTCCAACGCAAAACTTTAGGGCATTGGATAGGTAGATTTGTGTGGAAATGGGCGGTTTGTGGGTAGAAAATGAGTAATTTCAAGGCTTTTTTCAAGGGAATTTCAAGGCTTTTAGAGAGGGAGCAAAAATGCGCTTGTGCTCAAAGTGGGTAAAACGTGGGCAGGAAGCCTTGCTTTTTCATCATCTAGTCCAAGGCTCACGCTCCCTATGCCAAGGGTTTTTCAAGGCTCTTCAAGGGTCATGGATCCACAGCTTCATGCTCAGGCTCGGATAATTTCAAGGCTCGGTCAAGGCCCCGTCCAAGGCTTTTCAGGGCTTTTTGCAAGGGTTCTTGAGCCTTAGAATTTTCAAGGCTACCCCTTAGCCAAGGGTTCGGTTTCTCGATCGTACTCAGCCACTCGAATTTCAAAGGTCAATTCAAAGGCTCTTCAAGGGGGAAAACTAACGTGTTTAGCCTTGGAACTAGCCAAGACTACCCTTAGCCAAGGGGTTTTCCAAGGCTAAAGGGCCCGCTACGGCCCCCCCGATTCCGTATAGTAGTGAAGGCGGGAATAGGGGCTGAATTCCCCCTAAAGACGAAGGGAAGAAATCTACCCTTCTGCATATCTCGCAAATGCGCCTCAAGCTCTCAGTTTTCCTTTCGAGCTTCGAGAAATGTTTCCTTCCTTAATCGAAGTCTTGTTTTCAAAATCGATCCAAACCATTGAACTGAGGGAACGAGTTAAGCTTCGATCGTTTCTGCATTAGCAAAGGGTCTTGGATCATCATCGTTGAGATAGTAGATTCGTAGCGCCTTTCCATTGGGACAATAATTTGGCGTGTCGAGAGCAAAAAGAGTGACTCCAAGCCTTCGGCACGTCTCCACAACGTCAGAAAGGCCGCTCGGTGGTTCCAGGTGCATACTGCCGGCATTATCATCCATTCTTTTGATTCCCTGAATCTCCTGCCATGTAGATGGCTGTATAGCAATGCTTGACCGATGGCTTCCGATATCCCAGGAATTTGGATTGGAACTTTCAATTCGCCGATGTCTCGATTCGCCTCAAGGATCTTGAATTCAATTACCCAATGCGAATTATCGAATCCAATTCCTGCAAGGTCAATTCCCCCCTTGTTCTTTCCAAGTTTAACGGATCTATCCGCATATGGTTCCAAAAGCGCAATATCACGAAAAGTGATGGAGGCCGGATTCTTGGTTTATTCTACAAACCGACAGAAACGGAGTTTGCGTGGCATTGACCCAACGATGCGCTCGCGGAGGAGCTGAATGCCAGTGGTTTCTTTGATTGTATTCCAACCTGCGACCCTTGTTATTTCAAGGGAAAGAGACTGCCAGTAGGCGGCGAGGTTTCATCAATTTCGTGGAAGATTCGAAAAGCTCGCATTATCGGCGACAATGATACATGAAATCTCAAGATCTCGTTTAGCGCTATTGTAAATCTTGACAGTCATAATGAATCAAGAGATATGAGTTGATGGTTAGCAGATTAATATACACTGAGAATTGAGACCATGCACAGATTCGGCGTAATTTCCGGAGAATCGTTTTTTGCAAGAGGAAGATTGCGATCAATCATCTACTGCGATTAAAGTGGATGTTGATGCGGATTCAAGGACTCGAAATGTCAGCAGAGGGCTGGGATCACTTGCGGTTCAGAATATTATTACGAGTGTCCTGGCATTCGTATTTCTTGCGACACTTGTCAGACTGACGTCTCCAAACGCCTACACTGCATACAGTAGTGTCTTGGTTTCAGTAAGCGTCGGAGTTACTGTTTCAACGTTCGCACTTCAATACGCGGCAGCAAGATATGTTGCTTTATTCCTCAAGGAGGATGAGAAGAAAGCATGGGCCGTGGCCAAGTCAATCATCGTCTTATCGCTAGTTTTCTCTCTTTTAGCTACAATTGTGTTTGAACTTTTGTCACCTGAGCTTTCATTATACTTTATGAAAACTACGCGGTGGACTAGCCTGTTCATTCTTGGCGGTTTCTATCTCTTTGCTTACTCGTTCTCCTCGATACTCCAAGGTGTAATTCAAGGCATGAAAATGTACACTTTCCTTGCTTGGATAATTACGATTTCAAGGATTCTAATGCTGGGCTTCGCATTTATCACCTTGGAGTTATATCACAATATAGGCTTCGGAATAATTGCCTGGGTGATATATTATGCAATTTTGATTCTTTGGCCGATACGGAAAATAATGCCTCAAATTTTCCAGAAATCCGATCAAAGCTATCATCGTACTGTAATGAAGTATTCTATTCCCCTTGCTATCGCTACAATTTTGGGAATAATATCGACGAGCGGAGATTCAATAGTTATTGGGGGATACACGCATTCTCTTGGAGCATACAATCTGGCAATACAGATCTCAGCGAGTTTGTTTCTTATCGTAATCACCCCTCTTACTACCGCTCTCTTACCAGAAGCAACTTCAAGTTCTGGAAGCAGTGATCAGGTTTCAAACGTTGTACGACTTTCAATACGCTTCTTGGTTCTCGGACTTTTGCCGGCCTCATTACTGTTGGCCGCACTTGCGCCTCAGCTCTTGTCGTTATTTTCAGGCGGGGGCGCATATCTGTCTGCGATCGGTCCGTTAGAGATAATCTCCGCAACTTACATCTTTTATGGCGTGCAATTGATGGTTTATTCGATACTGCAAGCGATTGGACACACGGTCCAAGCCCTAATCGCGGGAATTGCTGCAGCAGTCGCGGATGTTGGATTTGCATTGTTGCTTATCCCGGGTTTTGGAATGAACGGTGGAGCTTCTAGCAGAGCTCTTGAGACCTTGATGGGAACGATAGTTTCCCTTTATTTTGTAAGACAGTACCTGGGAAAGCTAGATTCTTTGGCATTCTACGCAAAGGGAATTGTGGCTTCAGTTGTCCCGTTCGCAGCTGTTTACGCCCTATCCGCTTTTGTAAGTGTTAGAACATTGACGTTGATACCTTATTCCATAATTTATGCGGGATTATTCTTGCTTTGCATAAAGGGTCTGAAAGTATTGAATGAAGAAGATCGTGGATTCATTGCTCATCTTCTTCCTCAGTCATTCAAGCGATTGTTACAATATTTGTAGCTGAATATAATGATAACAACTTCTTCAACTACGAAAGACACTAGAATTTGAAAGATTTGAAAGTATGCTATATAGCGCGAAATCGCCTAAAGTATTTAGTTGATGAAAATTCGACTGAATTCTACTCGAAAAGCGACAATTCTATGGGGCGTGACTGCCCGCGAACAGAGTGATTAGTATCTACTCCAATTAGGGCGAATTCGAAATACGAGGTCACTGGGAAGCTGCTTGAAGAAGTAGAATGAGCTAGAAACATTAGTAAGAGAAAGATGACCTTGGCTTTTTATTAAAAAAGAAAGCAGGAATTACGGCGATTACTTTCGCAACGCTGTTGTAGAACTTTGCATATTGTAATATCATAGAGGGGCTTGAATATGAGACGTGGAACGTATAGTAGATGGGAAGATATGTTGCAACCCAAGGAGGGCTGAAAGCCTGTGGATAATTGCTTCCTATCCATAGAAACATGATTACTCCGCCAATGACACATAGGAAGGCAAGGGACTTATTGAAATGCATGTATTTTCTTCCAATAAAGAGAGAAGCAAAAATTAGGAGATACCAGATGAGAGGAAAAAAGCCATCCGAGAATGCGTTGCCGAAATAGGTAAAGTCGCTTACGAGTTGAACTTGAGAGATTCCAAAGCCATAGTGATACACAATTTCAAAGATCACTATTCCTGACAGCATGCTCAACGTGGAAATGAAAAACCGATCCAGAAACTTGGCGCCTTGCCGATTAAGGAAGAATGACGTAAGGGCAAAGCAAAGAAGGTAGGAAATTGCAGAAGAATATAGAAGACTCTTTCCATCGAATCTGTAGGAGCCCGACAACGAAGAGTATCCCAACAATCCGATTACAACTGATCCCAAAATCAACTCGAGCCAGTACCGCTGTAAATGGGTGGACGCGACCGCTCGGTCAAGTCTTAATTGCGTCAATCGTTCCTGAGGCGGAGACGTTTGATCCTGCAATTAAAGAATTATCTAAAAAAAAGATTCACTGATCAAAAGTAGATGGAAATGATCTTGATTCAATTCTCTATCGCTTTAAATAAGAGAATTTGAATTGGCCTGATTTTTTCTAGCTTTATTCATGTCTTACCTGAGTCAATGGTATCGGACGGAATCGCCGAGGAGCTACACAAAACACCGATTATCCAGTGTCAAATCTCTTTGTGTCGTTAGACTTCGATTGGAAATTCGACTCATGTGGACTATCATCAAAGCGAAGATAATTAAGAAAATTGTTCCAATACTTGCTATCAGCTAGTGTCCTAAGAAATCAATTTAGGGCACTAGACTCGATAAGTAAAGATAGCACCTGCAGTTGGCTAATCAGCTATCATCGATAAGAAAACTGTAGTAATTCAATTAACTCATGAAAAATGAATATAGAAAAAGGCATTTGCTACACTCTCTCATCAAAAAACAGTGGACTTCGAAAGCACCCTTAAATATCATTTTTCGTTCAGTTTGTCCGAAGGAGTATAGAAAATTACTACTTGCGATCTGCTCTAATTACTGGCATAACAGGACAAGATGGGGCTTATCTTGCTAAACTCCTCTTAAAGAAGAACTATCACGTCTTTGGCATCTACAGACGGACATCGACTCCATCTTTTTGGAGGCTCCAGTATTTAGGCGTACAGAATAAAATAACTCTTATTCCAGGTGACTTAATGGACACCGGATCGGTAATAAACGCGATTATCCGATCAAACCCTGATGAAGTTTATCACCTTGCTGCTCAAAGTTTTGTAGAAGCTTCATTTGACCAGCCTTCTGCAACAGGCGACATAACGGGGATAAGTGTGACGAGAATACTAGACGCTCTGAAACTTTTGAAAAAGAATGTTCGATTTTATCAGGCTTCTTCGAGTGAGATGTACGGAGATGGCGCTTCCCAAGCTCAAAACGAAGAAACCCCGTTCCACCCAGCAAGCCCATATGCTGCAGCAAAAGTTTATGGTTATTGGCTTACTCGAATATACAGGGAATCGTTTGGAATGTTTGCATGTAATGGACTGCTGTTTAACCACGAATCGCCGTTAAGAGGCTTGGAATTTGTCACTCGCAAGGTAACCAATACCGTCGCGATGATAAAATTAGGCCTTACAAAATCAATTCATCTTGGAAATCTCAAAGCGAAGAGAGATTGGGGATATGCTCCTGAATACGTCGAGAGCATGTGGATGATGCTTCAAAATGATACCCCAGACGATTTTGTTGTTGCTACCGGGTCACAACATTCAGTACAAGAACTTGTGGAAATCGCATTTTCAAGCGTGGGACTTAACTGGGAAGATCATGTTATCATCGACAAGAAGCTCTTTCGGCCTCTCGATGTGCCTGCTCTAAAAGGTGACTATACTAAAGCAAACAAAATCCTTGGCTGGAAACCAAAGACTTCGTTTTCTGACTTAGTGAAGATTATGGTAGAAGAGGATGTTCGTAGATGGCGAGCTTCGCTTAATGGCAAGATGTTTCCCTGGGATGTACCTAGTTCTCTAAATATAGAAAATCAAAATGAATTTTACGTAGGAAGCCGAGTCTATGGAAGCTCAACAAAGCATTCGCGTTAGTCCCAAACCGAAGTTCGTGTATCCGCTGGCTCGGCCAAATTTAGGATCCACGGAAAGGAAGTTACTTCTAGAAGCTTTCGATTCTGGTTGGATTAGCTCTAGCGGTGAATTCATTTCACGATTTGAGAACGAATTCTCAAATTATGTAGGCACGAAATATGGAGTCACCACTTCGAATGGCACAACTGCACTTCACTTGGCTCTCGTCGCCTCTGGAATAGGAAATGGGGACGAGGTAATAGTTCCAGATTTGACATTCGTTTCCCCTGCAAATATGGTACTGCTTTGTGGTGGCAAGCCGGTTCTGGTTGACTCTAATCGAGATTACTTTGGAATGGATGCTGATACAATACAAAAGCGACTTACAGATCGAACGAAAGTGGTCATAGTCGTTCACCTTTATGGCCATCCCGTCGACCTCGATCCAATAGTTGAACTATGTGAATCGCGGAATTTGGTCCTGGTCGAAGATTGTGCTGAGGCGCATGGAGCGTTGTACAAAGGGAAAAAGGTCGGTACATTTGGCAAAATTTCCTGTTTTAGTTTCTACGGGAACAAACTTGTAACTACCGGAGAGGGCGGAATGTGCCTTACAAATGATCTTCCATTGATGGAGAAAATGAAACTACTGCGAGATCATGGCGCAGATCGCAAAGAGCATTTTTGGCATCCTGAGGTAGGTTTCAATTATAGAATGACAAACTTGCAGGCCTCTTTAGGATGTGCTCAACTTCAAAGCCTCGACAAGAGAATTGAAAAGTACAGAGAGATATGCCACTTTTATTCATCACATTTGATTGAGATGTTCGGATCAAAGGTTACACCTCATCCGGAAATGAACTGGGCAAAATGTGTATTCTGGATGTACACTTTTCTTCTGAACAATCTAAATCCAGAAAGACGAAAACATTTACAGTCATTCCTTGCCTCGGAAGGTATCGAAACGCGTCCTATGTTTTATCCAATTTCAAAACTTCCGCCGTTCCAGAAGTACCAAATCGAGAATCCCGTTGCAAAGGAGTTATCTGAAAAAGGAATCAGCGTACCTACTTATGAAGGATTGACTGAATCGGACGTTCGGAAGATTTGCGAGTCTATTGCGAAGTTCTCTACAACGAACTAACAGCATTCAATTTATCGTCTAGAAAGAGCGATCAACGATCTTGCGCCACTGAAGCTCATTAAGCTGATATCACCAGGTTTTAGCTAGGCAAACTTATCAAGCAATAATTTCTCCTTCAATCGTTCTTCTCCTTCGAACCAAATCCGAAAAGGAGCCGAGAGAAGAAATCATGGCCCCGACTACCGGTGACGGATCCTTATCTAACAGTACATCGCCTTTTGCTGAAAATGAAGATAGAAACTGTCTTAAACTCGAAACAATGTGGTCTCTATGTGCCATCTTAGAGTATAACCAGAGAAGATCTCCAGGTAACAACCACCTCTGTTTAAGGCCAACTAGGTAATTGGGTATTTTGAATCCTTTATCACCCATCAGATATAGGTACAACAAGTAGGGAAAGTCAACTCCTGCTCTTATACTAAGAGGCAAGGATCCCCAGAATCGACCGTTTACCTCCATTAAGGAAAGTTGTTTAGTGTTATAATTCAGTTTGAATTCTACCATGGCAACTCCTTGCCAATGTAGCGCTTCGAGCAACTTTGTCGAAAATTGTAGCATTTCTGGTTGCACTACACTTTCACACAAAGTGCTAGCTCCTCCGCTTGGTGGATATTCTCTCAACCTTTTGTGAGCGAAAGTCGCGTAGGCCTCAGTTTGATCAAATAGAAGTTCAACTCCGAACCCTTGACCTTCAAAATACTCTTGCAAGAATAGGAAATCGGGGGGGACCCCAATTTCTTTGCACAACATTTGAATCTTGGCCAGTTTGTTCTTTAAGTCTTCAGAATTTCGCGCGTAATTACTCTCCTTAACCTTAAGCTTGAAAGCTTTGTTGCCTCTCCAATAAATAGACATTCTAGGCTTAATTACCACAGGATATCTTATTTCGCTCGCGATCTTTTCGAGAGTAGTAGAACCGTTTAAGAGATAAGTTTTCGGAAAAGGAATTTTGATACGTTTTGCGATTTCCAATGTCTTAACTTTGTCCATTGTTGTAAGTACCACATCCAATGTCGGGGAAGCTACCTTTGTGTATCGCTCGATTTCGTCTTTGCAAAGAAGCAGAGGCATTAAAGTAATATCAGTTGTAGAAATGATGAGATCAAAATCGTGGGCCGAAACAAATCTCTTAATTGCTGTAGCAAACCTTTCTTTGTCTTGGGCGGGGTCAGGATAGACGATGCGTTTATGACAATATTTAGACATAAAACCAGAGGCAACATGTTCACTTTCGCCAGCAGTTACCTCGATCTGCTTGGAGCCAAGAGACCTTATGACCGCAAGCCCAGTGCGTGTTGATGCGTCAGTGACAAGTACTTTTCGCAATTGGTTCTTCTATCTTCCGTTTGAAGTGCAAGACATCAAGGCTATCCATCTACAGTTATTAGGCTATAATTTGGGTGCAACGACTATGGTTCTCAAGACCTCCTCATATGAAAGAGAAATCTATCGGAAAGGATATCTTGAAAAGAACCACAATCATAAGACATCTTTGCAGCATATCGCTTTTAATTTTAATCCTAGAATCGAAAGGAACTGAATCGAAGAAGATGGAAACGTTCTCCTACAAAAGACGTGTTTCAAGATTCATTAGATCGTTTTCTTCCAAACCAAAGAATTTTAGATGGATCGAGCACGATATATTGGCAACATCTGGAGAGCCAATCACTCAAGGCCAAATAAATTGGCTTTGCAATGTTCAAAGGATTAAGATAATTCTAACATTGACAGAAAACACCCTCGAAGAGAATAAACTTCGAATTGTTGGATTGCAAAGCTATAAGCACGTACCAATGGCAGATCACTCAGTACCGAAATATTCCGAAATTTTGTCAGCGGTGAATTACTTGCAAGACAATTATGGAAAGGCGCCAATATTAATACACTGTTACGGGGGAAAAGGACGAACAGGCGTGATTCTCGGATCTTTTCTCGCTGTGAAGTATAATCTGACTTCCGACCAAGCAATTGGGAAAGTCAGAGCCATATGGCCCAAATTTATTGAAAAAGGGCAAGAAACCGCAATCAAAACTTTCATTGACACGATAAAGCTGTCTAAATAGATGGAAGTTATGATTGTGCATTTTTAAAGACTCTCAGCTTTTAAGAAACTAAGCGTTCGTGACTGTGTGATGTTAAATCACGTTACATTTGATATCGAATATTGGTATCATAGACCGCCATTTAAAAACTGCGAGCGTGACCAGATCGAAGCGGATGTTCATTTGGAAAGAGCTGTTAACCTCATTCTCGAAGCGCTCCGAAGATACAATTCAACTTCCACTTTCTTTGTAGTTGGCGAAGTTGCGTCGAAGAATCCTCAAATTGTAAAATCTATTAGAGACGCAGGACATGAGATTGCTTTTCACGGTTATTCACATTCAAGACTGCCACAATTGACCAGAGAATCCTTCAAACAAGAGTTAGAGGATGGCATCAAAGTCTTAGGTAAAGCAACGAACCAGAAGATCATTGGATTTCGTGCACCAATGTTTTCCCTTAATTTAAAAACTGCTTGGGCGATCTCGGAACTGGCACACCATGACTTTCTGTATGATTCTTCAATCGTTCCTGCTTCAGCGCTCTTCTATGGAAATTCTAATGCTATGACTGTTCCCTATTTCATGGATGAAATGAATCCTTACATAGAGTCCGTGTCGTCAGACGCAATCAAAGAGTTCCCCTTGCTGATCAGGTATCTTCCGAAGATGCGATTGCCAGCAGCTGGTGGCATCTGGTTGAGACTGTTCGGTGAAAAATTTGTTCTCAAAGCTATAAGGAACTATAACAAGGAAGGTAAAAAATGCGTGTTATACTTTCATCCTTGGGAATTGGTGCGATTTGATTACAAGGCCTCATTACCTCGACGGGTATATGGTAATCTTGGGATCCCCGCTTATCGTAAATTTGAAAAAATTCTTTCTGAGATTACTTCTGTATCTATTGCTCAAGCTCTGAGAGAGAAGTAGGACACCAAATTCATAGGAAAATAGGTCCTTTGAATGAATATCTGAATTATGCCCTTACATAATATGATGATTTGATCACTGATCCTCGTAACATCAGGATAGGTCCTCGGAAGACCATCTATACTCGAAAAGCAGAGAACGCCGGATATTGAACTCCGAGCCGTTTCATGAGTTGTTGTACTTTGAGCGAGTCAGTCATCGTTCCGATGGATCCACTTTGCGATTTGTCATTGCTTTCGAAGCAATGTTAGCTTTTGAAAAGGCTTTCTTGTACCTATCGCACACAATTTTTCTCTTCACCAAACTGTTTAGTTAAAAAATTCTCAGTATTGACATGGTAAAGAAGCATCGAGGAATGGATAGGAAGCATTAGCGATAAAATGCGTGTCGGTTGTTAATGTATAAGCAGGCGAAGTCGGGGTAGAAAGTGGATGAGGAATTCTTGTAGCTCGCTAAGGTCAATTTCACTTAAGTACGAAAGAAAAGTAGGTCTAACGGCTACACAATGACCCAGGCCTCGCAAAAGTCTACGATCAGCAAGGGCACATATCATCTCTTTGTGGGAAACCTTGTCTCCACAATTATCCTTGCTGTCACATTGATCATTGTTGGAAGGCTTCTTGGTCCCGCTAATTACGGATTGTATAACATTGCTCTAATAATTCCTTCGTATGTTTACCTTGTTTTGAGACTTGGCGCAACCTCGACTATAACACGCTATGCGTCGAAGTATCTATCAGAGGGAAACGAGAAGAAAGCAATCTCATTCAGTTACACAATCTCGGCTCTTCATTTCGTTGTAGGTTTTTTCGCTATTAGTTTGCTTATTCCCTTCACAAACATAATTTCCACGGATCTTTTGCATCGCCCAGAACTTTCAAGCGGTATCATAATACCTGTCGCTTTGCTCTCTGTGGTAGGGCAGATCCTGTACTATAATGGCATAGCAGCTTTTGTTGGGTTACACTCTTTTGATAAAGCAGCTATTTTCCAAATCATTCAGTCTGTCGCAAAGCTGGCTCTGTCGGTGTTCCTTCTGTTAATCGGTTATTCGGTACTTGGAGCGATCGGAGGGTACTCTTTTGGTTTTATAGGAGCTGGAGCGATTTCTCTTATTTTACTAATTTCAATGAACAAAAGTGCAATTCCAAGAAACATTAAGCAAGATGTAGCAATGAGCGCGGATTATGCGTGGCCCATCTTCTTCTCGATACTACTAACTGGTGTGGTCGCACCGATTCAAACTACGATTCTAGCTTACACTGTTTCAAACACAGAAATCGGTTGGTATGGTCAAGCCCTAAACATATCCGCTTTTATTGTCCTATTTACCTATCCGGTATCCACAGCCTTACTCCCGCTGTTCAGCAAAACGGTGAACGGAGGAACTAAGGAATTAGCAAGCACCTACAGACTCTCTGTAAAATACACGACCCTTTTTGTTACGCCAATTACGATGTTCGTGATGGCGGTCTCGACTCCTTTAACTGTCGCATTGTTGGGTAGCGCATACGAGTACGCGGGACATTATCTTTTGCTTTTGTCAATAGTATATTTACTCGCGGGTATCGGCAACCTTTCTTGGAGCACATTTCTATATGGGGTTGGAGAGACACGCAGAGCATTATTCGCTACTGCGACTGGGTCAATACTTTCAATAGTTGCCTCAGTACTATTAGTCTTCTATGTTGGAGTCTATGGAATAATAATTGGAACAATTCTTGGCGGTTTGGTCTCGCTTGTTCTAGGATCTAAGTACGTGTCACAAGTGCTCGGAGCAAATCTACAAACGTCCTCTGTGTGGCGAATCTATCTTTCCTCAGGATTGAGCGCGGTGATTGTTTATCCAATTTCGTTATTCATTTCGAATCCCTACTTTGCTGTTGTCCTGATGGGGGCACTCTTCCTTCTTATTCTGATTCCGATTATGGCTTGGACTAAAGCACTTCCAAAGGATGATGTGGGGGCGTTACGCGAGCAATTCAAAGAGGTAAAATTAGTCGGATATCTACTGGATCTAATAAGTCGATATCTCACCCTTCTTAGGAAAGACCAACAGTGAATTTCTTGACTTTTCTAGAAGTTCACACCTAGACGCAGCTTTACAGCCTAGTATGAAGCAATCTGGAAAAAGGCTCCAACAGCTGAAATTATGGAATAAGGCGATATTTACAGAATATGCATATCTATCCAGAAATTCAGTGCCAAAAGTATCTGAATGTTTCCATATGACGAATCTCATCAAGCTTTTATGCTTCTCTTAGAAAGTGCAATCAATGTATTCGCCCCTTTCGCAATCATCAAATTGTTGTCAAATTCTTTAGCTCGTGTCTTGCAGTTCTTACTGAGTTTTAAATAAAGTTCTTCGTCGGTGAAGAGCGAAGCGCAGGCCATGTACAATCCTTCAACATCTCCATACGGTAGTATAACCCCAGTCACCCCATCTTCCACAGCTTCCCGAGTTCCAAATTCATCGAATCCTACAGTTGGAACTCCGAATACGCCAGCTTCGATAGCTGGTGTGGAAAAGCCTTCCTTCTTAGATGTTATGATCATCAATTTTGACTGAGAGACAATTGCGCTCTTCTCTTCCTCGGATACGTAGCCATGAAATACGACATTATCATCCAGTCTGAGTTTTTCCGATATTCCTTTCAACCGATTGACGTATGGACCTGTCCCAATGACATGAAGCAAAACGTCAGGAAAAGAGTCTTTCAGCCTACTTGTGAGGAAAAGAGAAAATTCAATCCCCTTTGATCTAACCAATCTTCCAACAGTAACTAATTGGTGATTACCTCGTCTAGGATTCTCAACGAATACTTTTTCCTTGACTTTCGGAAGAACAATGCCTTCTTTTATGTAAATTAAAGGATTTGGAGCTTTCTCGAGTTGTCCAAGAGTTTTTGCAGTATGTTCCGAAAAAGTAATAACTGGTAGTCCGCTAGAGTTCTTTATTGTCATTTTCTCTGCGACATACACTAAGGGCCCAATGGAGAGAGTACCGACCGTTCCGAGATATTGAGTGCGAATTAGCTCCTCTTTCCATATGTGATAAATTACAGTGACTACAGGCGTAGTAGTGAAAAGTCTAGAGAAGTAAGAGATAGGAGTGCAAGCATCAATAACTAGTATCGATTTCCGTCTGTGCCGTAATAGAACTAAAGGCGAGATAAAATTCAAGAGAGGAAAAGGTGCATACCTTCTGATAGTAACTTTTTCCAAAATCTCTTCTCTTGGAAGGCCATGCTGATAGCAAGAGTACCAATAGATTTTGGAGTTTGATTCAAGCCTTTTTGCAACTTCAGAGACAATTCTCCATAGAACACGGACACCACCCCCTGCCCCTTTGTTTTTAGGGTCACGCCTATCGAAGATTATTATTTCGTAAGGCTCCAGTTTTGGTTTACCTCCATATAATGGAATAAGCTAGATATTGCCAATGCATGACCAAATCATCTATGGTGAAATTTTATGCTAGACAGCCATAAGATATTATATGTGTAAATCAGAGAAGTCATAGTTGTTGAAAGCAGGAATAGCACTAAGATATTTCAGCAGAAGCAGTTCTCTGCTTATCGGTAATTTGTTTACAAGTCTTTCTGGTGCAGTAGTGGTCATCATAACTGGAAGACTAGTCGGGACTGCTCTTTGTTGCTCCTATGTCCTTACGCTCATCTCGTCAAACGTTATAATTACACTCGTACAGTAGTGTCAGTGAGTTACTTGGCAGAAATTCTGGTACAAAGAAAATCACAAACAAAAACCCAAGCTGATCTCAAAGATTTGATCATAAGGAGAGCCGACTTCGGAGACATCGCTGTCCTAGACTCACTATGGTCAAATAGCTCGAAGGAATCAAAGCATTTCTTTCACCCGGGATT
Source organism: Nitrososphaerales archaeon (assembly GCA_030041295.1). Taxonomy (GTDB): domain Archaea; phylum Thermoproteota; class Nitrososphaeria; order Nitrososphaerales; family CADDZS01; genus JASHOD01. The sequence goes on along the minus strand of JASHOD010000039.1, from coordinate 147,448 downwards.
GTTCAAAGAAGAAATGCACAACAATGGATATTTTAATCCGATATGGCGATTATCCTTGATGCTTTCTACTATTCCGATTATCAACAAGTTGTTTTTGGCTATGAATTTACCGAATATTTCCTGGATATGTCTTGTTGTTAGTATAGACAATAAAATCGCTGGATTCGCCTATGTAAGAATCAAGAGGAGAGGGATTGGTGTCTTGGGAATATTCTTAGGAAGTCAAATTCAAGGGAAAGGAGTAGGAAAAGAACTTTTGTCAACGATAATAAAAGAAGCAAGGTCAACTGGTTTATCACAAATTTATCTAAGAGTTTTTGAGTCAAATTATAAGGGGCGCAAACTCTTTGAATCAGCCGGCTTCGAATATATCGAGGGTTCTGTAAAGGTCAAAGTCAAAAAGAGGACAATGATTTCTCTTCCCATGATGCTAAATGTTAAAAGAGTAATCTAAATGCAAGCAAAAATTGATTTGATATTGTAATGTAATTTTCTTCCGCAGTACTTCTGATCTAAAAGATTAAGTTTAAATCGAAATACGACTACGAGATTCAGTTCAGTCCCGTCGCTTTGAAATCAATTTGGCTCAAGATAAACAAAGCTTGTATGATATGAAGAGTTCTTCTAGCAGGTTTGATGCCAATTATTTTAACAAGAAGCTTAAGTCAAAGACGCTGATAGGCAAGATTTACGATAAGATTCTCCTCACATTAGATGGAAAGAATTCAAAAAAACAATTAGGTCTTCTTCCCAAAGCGCTGAGTGGGAGAATGCTCGAAGTTGGCTCAGGACTAAGCTCATTGTGTAACCTAGCTCAAAGAAAATTTCAGACGTTTTCGCTTGACATTGCCGATTTGGATGTTCAAAAAAATCTTCCTAATTTTGTTCGTGCCTCTGCGGAAGCAATTCCCTATAGAGGAAGAACGTTCTCAGTGGTAGTAGCCATTGATGTTATAGAACATCTCACTAATCCCTTATCATTTCTAAAATGTGCGGCCGATTCGCTAGTTCCAGGAGGCTATCTAATAATTCGGACTCCAAACACGAAGAGCATAGGAAATAAGCTCATGAAGTCGGAATGGTATGCGTTCACGGATGATACTCACATAAGCCTACATGATGCTGATTTTTGGACGAATGAACTTCGTAAATCAGGATTCGTTATCGAAGATGTTTTCACTGATACTTTCTTATTATACTCACCAAAAATATTTGAAGAGCATCCGAGTCCAAAAGGTCTAATCCTCCTAGGACTCACTATGATAAGCAGGATTCTATCAGCTTCAGAGGTTTACTTCTCCACGGCAGGTGAGAATACTTGCATTTTAGCTCGAAGTGAAGGTTTTCAGAAGGGAGTCCAAATCTTGTAAAATGCTCAGCTGGCTCTGCGCATTTCGATCATATTAATCCTTGTATCTAGTAGTGGTTCGTTTGACAAATGTTACGTAAATCTATAGTTGATTAAGTACAAGATAATCAATTGGATTCGCCCAACCGACGTTTCCTTCGAATGTCAACGTGATAGTCACACTTCCCTTTGGCAATGATAGCTTTAAGGGAGATCCAAACACAAGGCCAGTAGAATTAAAATAAACCGAACCCTGATAGACGTTGTTGACTGATACATTCAGAAACTCCTGAGTATGATAGACATATCCATTTACAAAAAGCGAATACTCTCCGGGCGAATTCATCCGCAAAGTGTAGGACGTGAAATTTTCATCGAAGCTGCTACCTGGCGAAATTGATGAAATTGCATTGTAGGCAAGCGGAAGCAATGCCGAGGAATTCAAAGCGGGATCAAACTTAAGAAGCGAAACACCATCCGAAGCATTCGAGTAATCTACCGCGTTGATAAAGAAACTTGTATTCTGGCTTGGAACATATTGGAATATGTCAACCTGTGAATTTGAGTAGATTAATTTCATGTATGGAAGAACAGAAAACACTTGGCATTCTTTTGCATCATAATTACGTTCGAGGTAGTAGTAGGTAAAATTCAGCAGCGTGAATGCCTTTGCAGCATTAGTAGAATTTGGATCAGTGAACATAAGATTTGCATAATATGCCGGGAGATTATATGGTGGTGGGTCATGCAAGTCCACTGGTAATAAACCCTTATCACGCGTGTAGGTTGGAAACGTTACAAAGTCTCTTACCCATAGCGATCCAGAGCCTCCGCTGTTATCATCAGTCACGATAACTCCAGATTCATTAGCATGATTCGTAAACCAAGTTACTGCTGCCAAGTCTTGATTTGTGAAAATACTATTGGTTTTTTGAAGATCTGAAGAGCTCTGTGAGGAATTGGCGGATATACCTACATAACTTCCAAGTAATATGAACAAAATGAATGTCACAACTACTATCCTTTTATCAATAACTTTATTCAAAATGTTGAAAGTAATCGCAATTAAAGGCAATAAGATGATAGGAAGATATAGCAAGAATCTTTGAAACGACACTCCAAGTAGAGACTGCCCATAAGGAGAATAAGCAAGAATGCTAACAAGCACAAAGGTGAGCCATAGAGCCACTACTGAACGGCCACTAACGACTGCAGCAACATGTTGAAAACGAGCATTGTTTCTAGCGAGAATTCTAGATGACAGGAGAACTAATAGTCCGAGGAGAGCAAAGATTAGTCCTATCACACTGTAAGTTTCAAAGTAACCTATCCACATACTAGGACTATAAAAAAAACCAGAAGAGCTACTCGACAACGCAGGCGAAATTTGAGCTGCCTTAAAAATATCGAGATAGTCCGGAGATAACAGAACCAGAATGGCAACAATCAATCCTAGGGTGGCTATCAACCATCGCCACGGCTTCAATCCTATCGAAACAATTCCGAATGATAATATAGCGAGACCAAGTATGGCGAAAGTGAGTTGGTTAAACATCAAAACTGCGGCAGTTGCGAGGAGAAAGGCGAGAATGCCCAATCTGGGTACGTTTTGTGTTCTCAGAATTTCTATCATCAATACTAACGCAACAAGAAACGGAGCTATACTTGCTATCCCGTCTGGAGTTCCTCCAGTGAAGACATAGTTGAGCATAAAATTAGCCAAAAAAGGACTTGATATTGATCCAACAATCCAAACAAGAGGCAAGCCATACTTAGCTACAGGACTCTCCGCAAATACGGAAACGAGCGTTGAAGCTGCAAAAGTAGCAAGAGTGAGACCTACCAAAACAAAGTAGTTTGGCAAATATGCAGCATTCGTGCCTAACAAGCTAGCAAATAGAGCATAGAAGAGAGGGAGCCCCGGAGCGAAAACTGCTTGAGAAGTATAAGGAGAATAGAAAATGGAAAGATTTGGCCAACCTGAATGAGCTACAATAAGATTTGCAACTACTGACACATTAGAAAAGTCCGCACCAGAGTATAGCAATCCCCTAGACACAAGAGAGAATGCGGGAAGAAGGAAATACAAGGAAATTGAAAATGTCGTTATAATGAAAGCAATTTCTTTCCAATCAAGGCGTGGTTTAATTATGCTGATAAATTCCTTGAACGAAAAGCCTCTCCATACAATGACAAGGGTGGCCACCCACTCAGCACCAATGATGGCGAATACGTTGAACAGTCCAAATCGCGCGAGACTCCATGCGACTGCTATGAGCAAGGATGTTCCGAAGACATTCCCAAATACTATCAGCGACACTATTGAACCATGGAAGACTGGGAAGCCTTTCAGCGTCTTGTAATAGAGGAGCAGACCAGGAACGAAGACCAGCAGAATGTATAGCGCGCAGCCGCTAACCAGCAAGATGATAGATGGTACAATATAGAGTCCGAATAGCAAGAGAGTTCCATTACCTCGTATTCGTTGATGTCAAGAAAACTGACAAGATACTAAGCATCCTATTGGTGCTCGTCGAAGTGTAATTATATCTAACTCATAGGAGAAATTCTAGGCACTTTTATGAAAAGCAAAATCCATGCCTTCACACATCATAGCCTCTTTTGTGCATTGATTGAGATAATCTTGGTTATTGTTTACTTTCTCATTATAAGCTATATGCCCAGTCAGTCAATGCTTTCTTACGGAGTCAGGTTCATCTTAATATCACAGTGCATTATTATACTGGTTGAAAGTAGATTTGAGTGCTCAACCGTTGATCCAATCAAGTTTGCAAAGCGATGATCCTCAGATATCATCCATTGAAATTCAATTGAATTACCTGAGATCGTATCGAGTGATGGCAATCATCCCGGCCCACAATGAGAGCTCTATGATTGGGGAAGTGGTTCGCAATAGTTGCAAATATGTTAGCGAGGTCGTTGTAGTGGACGATTGCTCAACCGATGACACTGCCCGAATTGCAAGGAAAGAAGGTGCGAAGGTCATAAAGCATATTTACAATACTGGAGTTGGTGGAGCTCTTAGGACTGGATACAGATATTGCCTTAACTCAAATTGCGATTTGGTCGTTCAATTAGATTCCGATGGCCAACATGATCCTGCATATATTCCGGTAATTGTCAACCATTTGATTAATGGAGAAAGTGATATTGTTACTGGGAGCAGATTTCTTAACGAGAGTCACAAAGAGTATAGTGTTGTTAGACGGGCTGGAATACGTTTCTTCAGTGGAGTAGTTAAGGCAGTAGGTCATGCAGATCTGACTGATATAACGTCGGGTTTTCGCGCTTACCGCATAGATGCGATCAAAGCTCTGTTTGACATAGAAGATAAGCACTGGGCCGTCGATCAAACTCTTAGAGCTTTGATACTAGGATTCAAATACGAAGAGGTGGCCGTAGAGATGCCTAAGAGGCTCGTCGGTAAATCGCAATTTACTCCTAGCACATTTTTCTTGTATCCAATTAGCATGTTCAAAGTAATATCGATTGCACTCATATTCAAAAGGCGTCATAAAACTCAATGACAGCCATAGGTATAGTGGGGATAGCCGTCGGGGCAATCATATTCGTAAGAGGAATACTATTCATCCGATCTGCGAAACAAAATATAGAGTCGATGATAGTTTGGCTTTTGGTTGGACTTTGTATTATTGTTATATCAGCGGATCCAACTATCATAACACCTTACATTACTATATTCGGATTCCAATACGAGAGTTCGTTAATCGCTATATTAGGAGTGCTCTTTCTCACTCTTGTCGTATTTTGGTTGTACAACATGGTACTTGATTTAAGAGATAAAGTGAAAATCCTTCATGATAATTTAGCCATTATTCTGTCAAATTCGCCAGAAGCTAGGCAAGAAGATAAGCCTAAAGATCTATCGATGACTCAATAAGCTAACAGGATCTATAGAGCCGCAAACCTCAAGGGCCATCGAACAGCACGGTCCTATGATTACCTCGCATAATGTGAGATCTGATCAATACTCTAGCGAAAAATAATATTTTGAATTTATTAAGGCGGATAGAAAGTACGGGAACTCGTACTCAATCAATGGGTTGATCAATTGCAAACAAAAAGACGATCTACTTTCCCTCTAGGGATATTTGTCGTCGCAGTTGTATTACGGAGCGTCTCGCAAATCAGCGCTGGAATCTATTCCACTGGTTTCGATACCATGAGTGGTTACATCGTTGCAATTCTCAACCCATTGGTTATTAATTTGAAAACTATTTGCACTGGAATTTTCGGAGAATTCGTACTAAAGTCAATCCTTTCTCTTACAAACGCAAACCCCTTTTTGGAACTCAAGATAGCTTCGCCCCTAATTTATGGAATATTCTCTGTTTCATTCTTTTACATGCTGAAAAATGGTCTTAAATGGTCGAATCGACTTTCATTATTCTGCACCTTTCTTCTGATCCTTCAACCAGCGATCCTTCGTCTCGGCTGGGATGCTCTTGACGAGGAACTCGCATTTTCGTTTTTCTTCATTTTGATCGGGATCGCAGGAGCAAATCTTCTATCAAATGAAAAGTTATTTTGGAAATTGCTTCTTACTATATTGATTTTTTTCACCGAACCACTTGTTGCTGTTTTATTGACTGTGGTGTTCGCCTTTCAGTTAGTAAAAAGTGGCATAATAAGAAAAAATCTAGTAACTAGCTTGACTCTTTGCTCAGTTGTGTTATTCTTGTTACTATTGACACTCATAGAATTTGCAAAACCTAATCTTCTTCCTTCTTCTCCTTCATTAAATCTGACTTACGCAGTGCGAGGGCCACAAACGGTTCCCCTTGGTTCTACCCTCGGCATCTCTTCAAGTGGACTGGTAAATTACTTTCAAGCTGATGGTCGCTTCATTGGTGGGTCGTACCAAAACTTGTTGGAATACATTTTTTCTTTGTCTATTTACACTACGCTTCCATTGATTATTCCATCAGTCTACGGATTCTACAAAGACAAAATAGCAATGCCGATGACCATATTTCTCCTAATTGCCGGGTATAGCATAGTTGTCATTCCAACCGATGCTATTCCATTTTACAATAGATGGATACTACTTCTGCCTATTCCGTTGACGTTTTATGCTACAAATGGATTCAATAAACTGACCAAGAAAATCCGTTCTCCGTCCAAAGTGGAAGTAGCGAGCATCATTTTGGCTTGTATGTTCGTTATAGGGGGACTTTACTCCGTCTCTACAATCTTGCCTGTGAACCAACAAGCCGGTTCGTATATCCCAAAAGGACTTTCGGCAACGGCCTTTCCTTTGGAAGAAATTCCAGGACTACAAGCTATAGATGGTAGCCTGAATTCAAATCTTATGAGCCATTCTGCTATTCTAACGAATGAGAATTACGAAGGGTATCTCAAGTCAAATCTCGACCAGAGATACACGGTGTACATCGTTCCCTCACAATTTAACATAGAATCTGCGCTAAGTCTCATGCATAGTGAAGTCAATGGTAGCTTCTACGTAGTTTGGTATGCTATTGGAAACTCCGCCAGTTACAATTTGACGACCATCATTCAGCAAAATGGAGTGGGACTGTATCTATTGTGAGATATCCGTTATGGCTGAAATCTATCAGCTGCTTCTTTAAGCAGATGATTCTTGAGACTTTTCCTTCAAGAGGGAGTGCGTCTCAACACTCGGCATCAAGTATCTGCCCGACTCCCAACTAGTCTTAGGGGCAATCACTTGTTCCTTCTCTTTTATTCTATCCTTGCACATCATCAGGTCATCAAGCATCAAGTCGACTTCCTGTTCAAGTGCTCTTGTTTGCTTGAATCCTAAATTACGCAGGTGCTTTGCCTCAACCTTGTAGTGATGCTCCTCGGCCTCCTTCCTTGGATTGGGCACGTGCTCGACACTGATCTTAAGGCCTTTGCGCTCTCCAACCTTCTTTACAGTATTAGCAAGACCAGTTACGTCGTATGTTTCGTCAATTTGATTAAAGACCCTGTATTCTCCTTTCTCGGGTGGATTTTCAGAAATCAGAGTAAGGCACTGTATTGAGTCAACTAGAGCGAGGAACCCTCTCGTCTGTCCGCCTTTTCCATAAACAGTCAGAGGGTACCCAATTACAGCCTCTGCGCAGTACCTGTTAATCGCAGTTCCGAAAACTTCGTCGAAATCAAATCGAGTGCACATCTTTGGATTCTCAGCTGGATTTATCTCATGAGTACGAGTACCGTATACTACGCCCTGCATTACATCAGTAGACCTGAGCCCCCAAATTCTGCAGGCTAGCATTATGTTGAACGTATCGTGCACTTTACTCGCGTGATAGAAAGATCCTGGATAGCGCGGGAACATGAGTTTAGCCTTTCTTCCGTTGTGTTCAACTTCAAAGAATCCTTCAGGGATATCCACGGGAGGAGTTCCGTACTCGCCCATCGTGTTCCCGCTAAACGCTGATTTCCCGTTGCGCCTTACCATGATTACTCCCGTCGGGACACTGCAACAGTAAACAACGCCCTTGTACTTTTGCCAGCTTTGAGACCTTGAAGATGCGCGTCCGTTTGGGTGACGTGAGATGCAGAGGTACTTTTCTATGAAACCTCTATCTTCCCTCAGGTGCTCGCAAATCGTTGCACCGTAACCCAGCTTCATTGCAATTTCTTGAACGTCGCCAAGCAAATGCTCTGACTTGCTATGATAGTACATAGAACCAGTCTTCTTGTCAACGTGGCCATCACCAAGCATCAAAGCATCAAACAAAATCTTGAGCTGCCTCTTGCTGACATTTTTCAGTCCGCTTGGTATGAACTTATTTTCAGAAGTTCCAAATTGAGCAAGATAGTTTGCCAAGTGATTATTTGATATCTCAAAATTCGACATGACCAGAGGTCTACGCTTATCTTCGAGTTTCGACTCGACAAAATTAAGTCCTAGTTCCTGCACAGCTTTCCTAAGGTGCTCAGCTTTTGGCGAACTGCTCTTTTGCGCCAAGTAGACGGCCGTTGGCTCTCCGTTTCTTCGACGAACAGAACCTTCCGCAACGAACCAGCCAAAGAAGCTCAGCCACTTATCCATTCTGAATACTTGTTTTGTTACGGTGTGATAGTGCCCCCAAACTCCCCTAACTTCCATTGAGGGAACTTCAAAGGATTCTACGTCTTCGGCGTTCCAGTTTCCTGATTTTGGTACTGCAAAGTTCTTGCTGAAAACCTCCTCGGAGGTTGCAATGTGTATCGTGCCTATTGATTCTTTGTATTGCGAACCCAAGTACCTGTATACCACACGGTGGTTTGGTGTAATCAGGAAATCAATGTTCGAAGTATCGATCCTAAGCATCTTGCCATTGTATGGATAGGCCACAATGTTCGAGGGCTTGTCGTAACGGATCTCTTCAGAAGCGGGATCAAGACAACAAACTTCATCTTCATATTGGAGTTCGTAGAAGTATTTCCAGCCGTTTCTTGTAAGAACTTGGGTATCCTCACTGTAGCATCCCAGCTTGAGCAGATGGGCATCTGGTGAACAGTCTCGCATTGCAAAGAGCAGGTTCAATGTGCCGATGACATTGTTTTGCTGAGTATATGCTGCATGCTCAACATCTATCATGCTGTATGGCGCAGAAGGTTGTTCGCCCAAATGTACTATGACATCAGGTTTAGTCGTCTTTAGGACGTCAGCAATGAATTTGTAATCGTTCAGATCCCCTTCATGGAAGCGAAGTCTATCTTGGTAGACGGCTTTCGCGTTGTGCATTCTCTTCTCCATTGATTGAATTGGAGTCGCAGACCAGCTTCCAATTTCTTCAACTGTTTTTCGGCGGGAGAAATTGTCAACACCAACTACTTTGTTTCCTTTTTCTGCTAAATGAAGTCCAAGACTCCAGCCAATGTAACCATCCATTCCAAGAATTAATACGTTCAATTTGAATTAGCCCTAATCACTTAGAAAATTCCTATTTAAGAGTAGTTCACACTGAACGAAATAACGAGGATTCCTTGCAATTTAATACAGCTTTTGCCAAAGCAACCATAACGCCTAACGTTAATCACATCTCAGACATGCCATAGCAATACTCTTCTGAATTATTGATCACATTCTAAATGGAGCAAACGGTACGATTTATCGATCTATCCTCATAAGGCTGTAGAATGCACGCCGATTATGCGAAAGAATTTGGGATGCACTCACATTGCGATAGGGAAAGACTACGCCGGAGTAGGGGACTATTATGACTCGTACGCAGCGCATGATATTTTCAAACAGTTCACGGATCTAGGGATTGAGCCGGTTTTGTTACGCGAATAAAATTACATTCCAAACTGTCCAAACCCAACCAAGAGAATTTACATTCCCGAGTTACCTAAATCGGATCTAGCTTCGCCAGCCGGGTTTCGTGAAGAAGAATCTCCCACGCCTCATCAGTGTATTTGACTGTTAACCCCTTTCCGCGTCAAATTCGCATCTTCTGAGAATAACTCGATCCTAGACGCTGTATACCCTTTTTCTCAAGTCACTTGTATCAAGACTTTCTTTGATTAGCCGTTGATCAACTAGTTTCTTCAAAGACTCTTGAACAGTCCGCCGATTCAGCCCGGTCAAACGCATTAGTTTGGATTGATCAATGGCCCCTTGGCTTGATATCACAAAAAACAGGAATTTGGTTGCTGGTCCTCCTTCAACCTTTGTCGAGGCTAAAGGCACTCCAAAGGTATCCCCTCTCAAGCCCTGTCGTTGTGACTCTAGGGCTGCAAGACTAGGCATTCCAATATTTCCTAGATTTACATCCGTACCAACGTGAAGTATGAGCTCTGTCTGCTGAATTTCCTGAGGTGCCTCAAACATCAATTTTGACGGTTTGCTGATCCTTTGAAGCGCTTCAACCCAGTTCCACTTGATCCTTCCCTCATCGTCGTAAATCCCAACACTTTTTCCACTTTCCCTGCCTTCAATCACAATCAAATCCGGATTATAGTCAAACGATTGCTCGATTCTCGAAACTGTATCCTCCAGGCTAAGTTGATTTCTTGGGTTCTTTCTTCCTACTTCGACGTGAAGTCCAAGTCCACGGGAGTGAGCAAACTCGCTTATCTTATTCTTGATAAAAGGAGAAATTTCCAAAACCCCCTCGCTGAGTTCGATAGTGTCGAACCCACAGGACACCAGATGATGCAGAGCGATATCTTCTTTCCCTTTGGATACACAGATTTCTAGAAGCGTCCCCCCGTTTGATACATGGATCTTGTTTTTGCGATAGTTTTGGATCCGGTGTTTCAACACCGTCTGGTCAAGGAGAAAAGGCAATCCCCAGCCGATCTTGACAATGTCAGCGAAATTTGCTACATGGGACGTCATTTCAGTCGCAGAATATCCCAATCGGTCGAGTACCATAGTGATGCCCGAGAGGCGCGGTTTGGGTCTGCTGGTCTCAAGTACTTCATGAAGAAAGTTTACCATCTTAGCCGTCACATCGAGCATATGCGCATTATTTGTATATATTTAACGCATTTGTATACACAAAAAGAAGCATTGCAGGAATATTATGTGCATTTCAAGCGACTTAAAAGAAGGAGGAAATCTAGGACTGTCTTATGGAAAATCTGGAGATAGCAAACGAATTCAAAAATTCAACGAAAAAGGGAAAAAGAAAGACTATTGCGAACAACGAAACTGTATCGGTTCAAACCTCGCAATCGCATGATGCTCAGATCGCTTGGTGCATCGCAGCAGAATTTTCCTGAATTTATCAAATTGAACTAGTTGGTATCTAGTTTCAATCAATTCAATTGTTATCCGAACTATATCCAAGATGTGACTGAGAAGCATCTACTTTTTGTAAATTCTGCAATCCCGATGATTGTTGCTTGGGAACAGAGAGTATGGTAGATACTTCCGGCTTTTCATTTTAGGCGAGAAAGGCAATGATTTCGTAGTTTTCTAGTGTCCAAGCTGCAACAGTGACCGATTAAAAGCGTCTCAGACGTTCCATGATCAATTCACGAACGGTCGTTTCAACCGCTTGTTCCGAATTCATCATCGGTTGCCATCCAAGCGACTTTAGTTTTGTCACGTCCAATCTCATGAATTTGACATCGCCAGGCCATCCACGGCCGTCGCTGGTTGCAGGAGTAAGCTTGTACTTCACCTGCCTTGCGCCTGATTCGCGGCAAGTTATATCGGCTATCTTTAGCACGTTAATTTGATCCTCGGATCCCAAGTTTAATATTGTCACTTGATTAGGTGTCTTGGAGATTCCAGTGAGGATTCCGCTTACGCAATCCTTTACATGAAGATAGGATTTCGTTTGACTGCCGTCTCCTAATATTTCCAGCTCGGTTTTGTTCTTACGGAGTTTTTGCAAGAGATCGTAAATTATTCCATGAGTGCTTCTGCTACCGATTACATTCGCGAGGCGAAGTATCACGGCCCGAAACTTGTAATTATGCGCGTAGCTTGAAATAAGCGCTTCGCATGCTAGTTTCGAAGCTCCGTAGACAGATATTGGTTGCAACGGTCCATAATTCTCCGGGGTTGGAATCAAGTCAGCCTCGCCGTAAACAGTCGAGGTGGATGTAAACACAAAGAGTCTCGGTGAAATTTTTTTCTTCCTCATCATTTCAAGCAAATTGTAAGTAGCCAAAACATTTTGCTCAAATTGAATTCTTGGATTTTGTGAGCCTAGTCGAACATCAGGGTTCGCGGCGAGGTGAAATACTATGTCATAATTTCCGACGATTTGGAGCGGAGATTTTGTCAGGTCAGCTTTGATAAAGCGCAAGTCCTTCGATTTTTTATTCCTCGTCGCCGTTCTCCAATTCGATAGATACTCTAGATTGCCTGACGAAAGATTGTCAACAACGGTCACATTGTTTTCTTGTGTCATTAGCTGATCGACGAGGTGGCTCCCAATGAAACCGCATCCGCCGGTCACTAGAATCTTGTCCAATTCCTTGATCTCTTTAGAAAAAAGAATGATAGATTAATGAATCGAAACCGAAAAATGATCTTAATCGAATTACAAACTCATGATCAAGAAATGGAAGGCTATTCGCAGTTCTTCAAAGCAAGTTCTTGAATCGCGTAAAATCACTCGAGTACTAGAATTCTGCTTCGAGTAATGAAGTTCAGGGCATACCATGGTTCTACACTATTTCGTCGAGAAACGAAAACTTTGTTTCTAGCACAGGGTAGAATCTCACCAGGTCTCCAGCTTGAGTTTAGGAATTCGTCCAAAATGTTCCTTATTCCTTGTAACCAAAGTTAGCTTTGATTCAAGCACTATTCCGGCAATCAAAGCATCTCGATATTCTATTATTTGACCTTGTGCAGCAAGATCTGCAAGTAAGGAGCCAGCACTCTCTGAAGCCTGTAAACTTAGGGGTAGAACATCGAGTCTTTGCAAGAGCGCTCTTACTTTCTGCACATTTTCGCTTTTTCTTTCTGAATGGCTTGCTCCGTAGAAGATTTCAAAGACATTCACAGCTGTAGTCGCATTTCTAGCTTCGCTATCTAACTGCAGACCAATCTTCTCGGCGTCTCGTTCTCCTCTAAGAATGGCAACGAGAATATCCGTATCAAGGCATTTCAGATTCGATCGCCTTCAGTCTTTTGGTCGACCTGCTCCACCCGGCAGGCAACTCCTTTTCGAATATAGCTCTCTTCTCCTTATCGCTGATTTCCCAAGTTCCATAGCAATCCATCAGTCTGCCACTTTTTCGAGTGAGGCGCAGTATAACCTCGGTAAAGCTTTCACCATTCCTTCTTTCCATATTGAGGGCCTGGTAAGCCTCGTCGGTTATCGAGATGTTCTTGCTTCCCATACTACTCATATAGGCACACATACATAGATAAGCCTTTTCCGAACCCCGGCAGGGTCTGGGCGCTTCTGAAGACCGTAATCTGGGAGGGCGCTCGAGAAGTCGAGAATCACCTTATTTGAAGGCAGGTCGATTCGTCTCGGTTGTAGTCAATCATCCCCAGAGACTAAACTTAGAAAATCAGAAGCAGTCAGAATTTTGATTCCTTTGAATTCCTTCAAATCCAAGGAGAAGCACACTGTCGTTAGTCAAGAAGTTGCTCCGCAATCTTAAGCGGTTCCCAAACAAGATAATCGACGCTGGAATCACCGAGCGTCTTGCTTGTTTCACATCCATCCCGCAAGCATCGGTATGCGGGAGAAAGCTTTTATGCCCGCGTGAGGGCTTTATCCCGTAGACAGAAAGACATGTCTTCTTCGCTTGTGAAAGTCGATGAGCGGGGTAGGATTGTAATTCCCTCACAAATGAAAAAGCGACTAAAGATTGGATCCACAGTTAGATTGGAAGAAAAGGAAGGAAGACTTGAAGTGATACCTGTCTCAGATCCGTTGAAGAATTTGAAAGGTTCGGCAAAAGCTCATGTGAACGCAAAACAGCTAGACGAGCTTGCTGAATCGATTGTAATGAAAGAAGCACTAAAGTAAGGCCGAGAAGAAGAGTTCGTTTTCGTTTTAATGCCTGTCATAGAAGTTGACATTTTGCTTGCGTACATTGTCTCTGAAGATAGACACCACCTCGTAGCCTCTGAGTACTTCTCGAGGATTATGGCCGGAGGTCTTACTAGACCCATGATAGCATCATTCGCACTTCAAGAGCTTGAGCTTGGAATACGCGCAGGAAAAATTCTCCCGCATGGAAAGATTGCAAAGGAGGAAAATGAGGTTGCCTCATTCATGAATGAGGTTTGCGACGCTCTGAGTCTGTACGAAATGAGCATCCTACCCATTCAGTGCGGAGTGCTTGCCAAGGCCGCGGAAATTAGACAAAAGTATAATTTATCCTATTACGATTCGCTGCACGCGGCGGTGACGTATTTTTCAGATGATAAGACTATAATTTCCACGGACCCGAAATATGATGATGTTCCTGGTCTAAAGAGGATGGATCCTTACAAAATGTTTGCCACGAGATAGCCGAGATCTTCAAAGAAGTTGCTTCGCAATCTTTAGCGGTTCCCCGATGAGAAAATCTACATTAGATTCGCTGACCGTTTTAGATTAACTAGACAAGATTTTCGAGGAGCGATTCGATTCTCCGCATCGCGTTGATATTTTATCACTTTCTAATGTGATAAAATGTGGAAAGCTGTAACATCTTGGCGTCATAGCATTCTTCTGCAGGATGTCCTGTTCCTCAATACGATCTAAGCTCAGACTTGCGACACATGAATGGGGCTACCTCTGACATGTCATCAAAGTGTCCGTCGTTCCGTCATTATCGAATCAGTTCCCCAACCTCCGCCAAGGAGAAAAATGCGGTTTAGAATCAGTAAAGGAGAAAAGATAATTGTGAACTGTAAGAACCCTTAGCCGAACTTTATTCCCTGTGCTAATGGAAGATCATCGCTCCAGTTTATCGTAGTGGTCTGCCGTCTCATGTATTGCTTCCACGAATCGGACCCGGCCTCTCTTCCTCCGCCCGTATCCTTCTCCCCCCCGAACGCCCCTCCAATTTCGGCTCCGGACGTGCCAATATTCACATTCGCAATCCCACAATCGCTTCCAACGGCAGATAGAAACTTTTCCGCGTACTTCAGCGACTCTGTAAATATCGAGGACGCAAGCCCCTGCGGAACCTCGTTGTTTAACCTAATCGCATCGTCAATTGTGTCGTAGGGCATCACATACAAAATCGGAGCGAACGTCTCCTCGCAAACTAACTGCGTATTTCCCGGGACAAGGACTATTGCAGGCGTTACATAATTTCCGGGCCCCTTCAATCGCTCACCTCCATACACAATCTTCCCTCCCTGACTAGAAAGATTGGCTAGAGCTTTGATCATTGTTTCCACCGCTTCTTGATCAACAAGCGGCCCCATGACGGTCGAGCTATCGAGTGGATTTCCGATTCTAACCTGTTTGTAGGAATTTACTAACCTATTAACTAGATCATCAATTATCTTTCGCTGAGCTATGATTCGTCTCGTCGTAGTGCAGCGCTGGCCAGCAGTTCCAACAGATCCAAATAGAATTGCCCTCGTTGCAAGATCAAGATTTGCGTCCTCAGCCACGATAATCGCGTTATTTCCGCCTAGCTCCAAGATATTTCTCGCGAGGCGCTTAGAAGTGGCTTCTGCTACGCGTCTTCCCATCGCAGTCGATCCGGTAGAAGAAATAAGTGCAATTCTCTTGTCATTGATCATTCGCTCTCCAATTCTCGCCCCTTTTCCGATGATTAGAGTAAAAATTCCGCCTCCACCGTGCGACTTCAACACTCGATTCAAAATATGCTGAACTGCGATTGCACATAGCGGCGTCTTTGTCGAGGGTTTCCAGACCATCGTATCTCCGCAGACTGCTGCGACCATTGCATTCCACGACCAAACCGCCACGGGGAAATTGAATGCGGTAATGATTCCCACCACGCCGAGCGGATGCCACTGCTCATACATTCTGTGATTTGGGCGCTCCGATTGCATAGAGAGACCATAGAGTTGTCGCGATAGCCCGACCGCAAAATCAGCGATGTCCATCGCTTCCTGAACCTCGCCGTACCCCTCCTCGACTATCTTTCCCATTTCAAGAGTTACTAATTTTCCTAGCGGCTCCTTTAATCTACGAAGCTCGCTTGCGACATCTCGAATGATCGCTCCTCGTTTTGGCGCAGGAACCAAGCGCCATTTTTGGAAACTACACTCTGCAGCTTCGATTACATGATCATAGTCTTTCTCGGATGATAAACCTACTTGAGCGATTACCGATCCATCGATTGGCGAGATGACTTCGAGTAGCTCCTTTCCACTAACATCGGCCCAATCTTCGGGCCCTGCACATGCTCCCGAGTTTACTTCTCCTATGCCAAGTTCTTTTAGAAAGTCGTAGCGTTGAAGCGAAGCTAAACTTTGAGACATTTCTCTCGTTCTTCTGCTATCTACATCGATACGATGAATGATAAATGGATTGCAGGTTGTAAGAGGCGAAGAACGACAACGTCAAGGCTTCAGATTGAGCCGATTTTGCTCAATACCGTGCCGTCGACATGATTTTTGAGCGGAACGAGTTTTCCAGATTTTCATGGAATACGAAGACGCCTATCAATACAGGCGGAAATTACAAACTCATGATCAAGAAATGGAAGGCTATTCGCAGTTCTTCAAAGCAAGTTCTTGAATCGCGTAAAATTTTGTAAGTGTGGTCATGAACCAGTGAGCAACGGCTCAGCTTAGGCACTCGATGGAGCTGGACTTGACACTGGCGCCCAACTCGAGCTACTTCTTCTTCTCATCGCAAACAACAGGCCTCCGCTCACGACTGCTATTACAACCACGGCGATCACTGCAACTTCCAAGTATGGAAATGGAGCCGGCGCTGGAGGAGGAACTGAGAAGCGAATCTCGACTTGGTGAGTGCTAAAGTGCGTCGAGAATGTCACGTAGTAGTTGTTCGAGTCCTGCGTGTATGATTGGCTTGCTGCTTGAGTACCGTCAATGTAGACAGTCGGAGTCAGCCCACTCGGAACCTCACTCTTTGGAATTGTTATAGTCGCGGTCCCGGCAGTCCCGCTTTGACCTGTGATCGTGAAATTGAGCGAGTAAACATTGCTCGAGATCTCGGCTATGCTAGCGTTTGAAATCTGCGAAGAAGAAATGTTTCCTACAACCGTGAGTTGAATTGGTGTTCCGCTTGTTCCGTTCGCTGTCACGGTAACAGTGGTCGATGATGAAGATGATGATGATAAAGACGATGATGATGATACTATAGTTGGGCTAGTAGTTGGTGGGGAGGAGGAAGTAGTCGTAGAAGAAGTCGAATTACACGCTGAACATGACGTTCCAAAAGAGAATTGAAGATCAGAGATAGATCCTAAATTCACAGAGTTCCACGTGAAAGAAGAATTGACATTATGCGACGTAGGTTGGGGATCGCTTCCTGGAAGGGACATGAACACGTAGTTTCCAGAACTAGACCCTCCGACTATCGTTACTGTTCCATTGAACGTTCCAGCACCCTGCAATAGCTCCGTCTCGTTAAAGCTGTTCCCGTGGAAAACAACTGGTGGATAGACAAGGATGTTATTTATCGAAGATTCTATTGTGTAGGTTCCATTCGGGAGCTGAGACTCACTGTAATCCGCTTGGAAATTTGAAAGATCAACTCTCGTAGAATTCAGGTATTGAAACTCTGGCGAAGTTATATTGCAATTAGATGTTGCACTCTCGGGGCAAGTATCTCCATACAAGTAACCAAGCACACTGCTCAAGTTAGTGCTCGAAGTCTGCGATTGCATTTCGAAACTAAAGATGCCGCTCGCGTAAGAGAGATCGTACGAATAGTTCGACAAGGAAGTAAACTCCCCTTCATATTGGGAATAGAGCAAATTCATCAAAGGAGAAGTTGTGTAACATTGGGTGGTATTGCCGCTACCTGATGAAATCGAGGTAGTCGAACTAATCGTTGTCGTGCTAGTTGTGCTGTTCAAATCGCTTGTGAGAATACACGCATACTCGGCCGCTAAGGCTGCAGGGAGAGCAGTAATATTTCCCGTCACTTGCAAAAGCAAGGTAACATTTGCCGAGCTACTTCCATAGGTAGGAGTGATTGTGACGCTCGTCGCGGTCAGATCGGCGTATGGAATTAGCGAAAACACGCTGTCCAAATACGTCGTGTTGAATCCTTCCTGTTCGGCGAGAGTAATGTATTCGCCAATGGTTGTTTGGTTCACTTCCAAGTAACTACCCGATCCCAAACTATAGTTTCCAAACTGGATGGTCGTGCTTCCCGAAGCAGAAAGGGCCGTGGAGTTTCCAAGATAACCGAGATTAAACGATGTCAGTGGTGAAGAGACTGCGGGAGCAGCCTGTATTATGATATTTCCCTTTGAAACGCCGCCTGAATAATTCCCTGAAGCCGATAATGATTCTGACGTCGTATAATTATATGGAGCTTGATCCAATTCAGCTGCAGGAACGACGAATGTGCCTCCGGTACTAAGCGTTGTGACGCCGCCTGAAGTACTAGAATTAGATTCAAGATTTACGGTCGGAATAGTTCCACTAGTAGCATAGGCTGACTGGGTTACATTAAATGAAAAATTAACAGAGCCATCTGGATTCACAGTTATAACTAGAGAATTAGAACTTGCCGAACCTTGAGAAGACGAGTTATGAAAACTAGTTAGAGCGATAACCGAGATTAAAAGCACTAATGCAATTCCCGCCGAAGCCTGAAGTCCAATTCGACCGCGGCGAACGCCTGTTTTTGACCCTTCCATGAACGCAACGGTTTCTTTTACCATTATATATAGATAAGACCGTTCAACATGAATTATGTGAACCGAGAAGAGCGAGGAGTCCCTCGGGCAAAGTGCTAGAGCAATTATGATAGTCGGAAGTTTACCCATAAAAGCACGATAAAAATAGGGCAGAAGCGTAGCAAAAAGCCTTGAATTTATCGACGCTCGGGTTTCGCAACTCGTTTCGCCGCCCCACTAGGACACTGCTCTCCGTCGCAGGAATTGCCCTTTGCGTCATGCTGATTCTTACAATGGCAGCGGTTTCCCAGCGATATTCATCAGTCGTAAGCGAGACTTACTCAATTTACTCTTCAAACCTCGTGGTCGTCTCAAAGACCTCCTTTATCGTGGAAGGCCTTCCATTAGGCGGGGTCCTACCACAATCTACGATGACTTTGGTTTCAGGTGTAAGCGGAGTCACTTCAGTAACGCCTATGTTGATCGTGGTAGATGTCAAGCAGGGGGGAGTCATACCTACAAACATCACAATCGGGATTCCACTGCAGAATTTTACAATGTTCCAAAAGACGGTTCCCCTCACCTTGAGGGGTTCTTACCCAACTTCGAATAATCAAATCGTTGTTGGAGCCTATCTGGCCAAGATAGCAAAACTCACGACAGGATCCGTAATCAAGGAGGGAAACACTTCTCTCACAATCTCCGGAATAATTTCGACTAGTAATCTTATTCTTGGCAGCGCGATTATCATGCCGCTTTCCACCGCGCAATCAACTCAGGGGTATGGTGGTTTGATCTCGGCGATACTTGTCGGGTCAAGTCCAGGAGATTCAGTTAGCGTAACCCAGAGCGTAGATTCTGCTATACCAGGTGTAATGGCAATTGATCCAAGACAGTCGAACGAGCTGAGCAATCCACTAATCTCATCAATTGGAAGTTTGAACGAAGGTGTAGACGTCTTTGCGCTTTTGCTCGCTTTCTTGTTCGTTGCAATTATCACGAGTGTGAATATTCTGGAACAAAGAGATGAGTATCATACGATGCAAGCAATTGGATCTTCATCAAGTTCAATTCTTAGAGTCACGCTCTCCGAGACTAGTCTAATTTGCCTTATTGGCGTCGCGATTGGTTTCGTACTTTCTTCTCTCGCGGTTGCGATCTTCTTCCAGCTCTTCGCGTCTATCCCCTTTGAAATTTCGATTTTCCATCTCCTTGGTTTCATTCCTATCTCGACCATAGCGTATTCTCTAGTCGGAGTGGTTGCATTAGGTCTCGCTATCGCAGCCGCGACCACAAATTCTGTGTTGAAAGGCAGGTAAAATGAGCCAAAATATTGTAGTGCGTCTTGACGGCACAAGCAAGACTTTTGAGCGGTCCCACGAAGTCATCACAGCTGTCAACAAGGCATCAATCTCGATATCAGCCGGAGAAATGGTGGGAATTGTAGGGCCCTCCGCCTCAGGGAAGACGACGTTGCTCAACTTGATGGGCTTGCTCGAAACCCCGACAAGCGGCTATGTCTTTTTCGGAGAACAAAACGCAAGTAAACTATCCTCCCCGGACAGAAGGAAACTGAGACTAGCCAAAGTGGGATTTGTTTTCCAGCAGCTAAAACTCATCCCGACTCTGTCAGTTAGAGAGAATGTTGAACTACCACTTGCCCTAAGTTTCAAGTCTCACGACTATCAGAAAAAGAAGGCACAAGATCTCATCTCTTCAGTCGGTCTCGCTGGAAAGGAAAACGCCAGGCCTTCCAAGTTAAGCGTAGGGGAACAGCAAAGGGTCGCAGTAGCTAGGGCGCTAGTGAACGATCCAATCCTGGTTTTGGCTGACGAACCGACAAGTCAACTGGATTCAGAAAATGGGAAGAAGGTTATCGAGCTATTGGGTGAACTGCGCAAAAAGTCGAATTCAGCAATTGTAATCTCAACCCACGACCCCGTTATCAGCAAGAATCTAGAAAGAGTATATCGAATGAGGGATGGAAATCTTTCGAGTTCCGAATGATTCGAAGAAGATTCACCTTGCAACGATCGTCTACAATTTTCAACTACCAAGTTTCCTTCAAGGATGATCTGACAATAAATACATAAATATTTACAATGATTTTTTTTTGTTCATTGAGGAAACAAACAATGGGAGTCATTACTTTGAAAATTAGCGACGAGATCGAAGAAAAACTAAGGAGGAAGGTAGGTCGTGACAAGGGAGCTGCGAGAGGAGCGATATCTTCTAGCGTAGAAGAAGCACTCGAAGTTTGGCTTAAAAAGGAGCCAGAATCGGAAAGACATGCGCAAGAAAAAGGCCCTTTCTCCAAAATCGCGCAAAGGTCCTATATCGCAATGAAAGCTGAAAACCTGAATGAGCCCTTTGCACAAGCCGATGACATAGAGAGTCTTGCTACGAAAATCAGAGAAAGAGGTATCGATCCCCGATCTGTCATTATCGAATCGGTTCCCCCGCTTCCGCTAACGAGAAAAATGGGGCTTAGAGTCAGCGGAAGAAAAAAGATCCTAAATTGATTTTTGAATAAAATGCTGGTAGCTTTTAATGGCGAGCCTGTGGAAGTTCATCGATTCAAGCCCGGCAATAGAAATCTCAATCCGAAACCCATTTCTTGAACAGTCCTTTCCTACTTCTGCCAGTAGAGGAATCTTGGCTATCTTGGATACAGGTTACGATGGGTTCCTACTACTTCCTGAGAGGCTATTCAAGAAACTTTCCTTTCACGAGATGCATAATGAGAAGGTGAAGGCCTCTCTTGCTGATGGGAAGACGACTATTCTCACGGGAGCATACGGGTCGATTGTCTTTCCTTCTCTTGATTTCCGGCTAAGCGGGCTGATAGAAACGGGCAAAGGAGAGACAGAAATCCTGCTCGGAATGGAGGGAATTAGAAACCTGTTGGTCGAACTTGACTGTTGCAAGCAAACCTTGAAAGCTGAAAAGTGTCTCTGAAAGAGTGGGCCTCTGCAGTTTCGATTACATGATCATAGTCTTTCTCGGATGATAATGTCAATCCTTGAGGCAAAAGTGCCTTATTGGATTTGTTTTCTTCTGCCAGAATCTAAGTACGAATCGGATCCTGACCGGATGGAGCTGGAGGAGGCGGAGTCCCGTCGTCCACTCGTACAATGGGCATTTCAGGTTCTCGCGGAACGGGCTTCGCCGTGAAGTATCTGTAGAGTATCAAAAGAGATAGCGCCACTATAATCGCGAACAGTGCGTTTGCAATGTTGATGTTGATCTTGAAGAATGTCACCAAGATTCTCGTTAGTCCGTAGCCGACAATCCAAGCGTTGAAGCTCATCGATACCCTTCTGAATGTCTCGTAGTTGACTCGTTTCGCGAGTATGACACCTAGCGGCAGACCAACAAGTACCGGCGCTGCTATTATCTCAAAAAGTTGAATCGGCGTGACCGTTCCAAACCATCCCTTCGAGGACGCGTTGAACAATCCGAGAAAATAATAGGTGATGCAAGTGATGTACGACTCTGTTATCCTGACTTGAGAAATCGCAGCCTTGAACTCATCGCGACTCAGCCCCTGATTATTGTAAAACAGAGCAATCGGCGGCCCGGAAATCGTAGTAATTCCATAAAGCATTCCGATACCAAAACCTAGCGGAATACCTGCGTGTGTCTCCCTCTTGATCGCTCTACGTAAACCTGCAGCTTGCAAAAAGATCAATGGCAGTATCGTAGCATAAACTACGAACTTGGCCCAATTTGGCGCTGAAGTAGCTAAAGTTGCTAAAATTATGCTTCCAAGAACAGCGCCAGGGGCGACGGATACCATAATCGGAAGCGTTCTCCTAAAGGTGGCCTTGAGATTCTTCTTCCCAGAAAGAATAGCCATAACGGTGTTCGCTATTGCCTCTAGCAGCGCATAGGCAGGGTTGACTATCTTATTTACGAGGATAAGCAAAGCTAGCGGAGTAGAAATTGAAGAATAACCATATCCGATTGCGCCGTTTACAAAAGAAGCTCCCAGTGACAGAAGCGCGAAGAACACCATTACTTCGAGAATAAGAGACATGCTTTGAATCGTTCCAGCCTACAATCTAATTACCTATAATTAAGCACAGCTCTTTTCATACAACTATTGGTAATTACACATGATTAGATTCCACAAATCTCTCAAGAAGGGTTAGCGATTTCGTACAAAGGTAGTATGCAGATGGATAATTATATATCATTATTTCAAGAGCTGCTTGCATTTGATGCGTTAATCTTGCCTCAGCAGAAAGCAAAATACACAACAGTTTCGATTCCCGTGACTTTGCACGACCGTGTCGAAAAACTAATTGCGAAAAAGACCGGTTTCAAGTCGGTTTCTGATTACGTTACCTATGTGCTGCGCGAAGTCGTCGCTATGCACGAAACAAAGGAAGTGCCCGAACCGTTCACAAGCCAGGACATTGTGGAAATAAAGGAACGCTTGACGGCTCTCGGCTATCTTTAAGGGGGTTCATAAAAAATGGTATCAGTTCCACACGGTGGAAAACTCGTCTCGGTCCAGCAAGTTGAGCCCACTCCCGAGCGAACCAAGGACATGCTCGAAGGAAGGAAAGTGAAGATATCGTATGAGACTCGAGTCACTATCTTCAACCTCGCCAACTGCATTTTCAGCCCGTTGACCGGTTTCATGAACCAAGAGAATTACCGAAACGTAATTGACGACATGCGCCTCGCCAACGACACTCCTTGGACCATCCCGATTCTTCTGCACATCCCGGAAGATTTCAAGGCAGACAGCGGCGACATGATATCGCTTGTCGACGAAAGCGATTTCCCCATAGCTACTCTGGAATGCGAGCAAATTTACAACGTCTCTAAACGAGAATACGCATCCAAAGTATTTGGCACTGAAGAGGAAGCTCACCCTGGAGTTGCGAAGATCTATTCTTCTAGTGACAAGGTCCTCGCGGGTAAGCTGAGCAAGGTTACTAGGTTTGTCAACAACCCATTTGAGGACGTAACCCTCGTACCAAAGGAGACTAGAGTCCTCTTTAGTGAAAAGGGTTGGAGGGACATTATTGCTTTTCAAACCCGCAACGCCCCACACATCGGGCACGAGTATGTCCAAAAAACCGGCCTAGCCTTTGCGGACGGCTTGTTCATAAATCCCGTGCTCGGAAAAAAGAAACCTGGCGATTTCACCGATCAGGTAATCATTGATACTTATCGCACGCTGACGAAGAACTACTATCCAAAGAACTCCGTAGTACTCAGTGTCCTTCATTATGAGATGCAATACGCGGGGCCGAAAGAAGCTATCATGCACGCAATCATGCGAAAGAACTTTGGGTGCACTCACATCGCGATTGGAAGGGATCACGCCGGTGTCGGAAATTATTACGGGCCATACGCCGCACACGAGATATTCAAAGAGTTCCCCGACCTCGGGATCCAGGCGATCTTTATGCGGGAGTTCTTCTACTGCAACAAGTGCGGAGGAATCGCGAATGAAAAGATATGTCCGCATCCAGAATCGGATCGCCTAACTTTCAGCGGAACAAAGCTTCGAAAGATGTTCCTCTCCGGCGAGACTCCTCCGAAGGAATTCATGCGTCCAGAAGTTTCGCAAGTGATACTCGCGTCGAAGCATCCATTCGTAGAATAGAAAGGAAGTAGATTAATCCACCATGGCAAATGAAAAGACGACTACGATGAAGAATAGAAAAATCGCGATAATTGGTCTAGACTCTGTACCGCCCGAGCTCATGTTCCAAAAGCTCTTGAATAAGCTACCTAACATCAAGAAGATGTATGAGCGGGGTCTTCACGGAAATTTGGTCACGTGCCATCCTCCGATCACGGTTCCGGCTTGGATGGTGATGATGACTGGGAAGAATCCCGGTAAACTCGGCATCTACGGTTTTAGGCATCGCCGAGGCTACGTCTACAAGGACGGCTATATTGTAAATTCGACCCACGTGAAAGAGGAGACCGTGTGGCAGGTCCTAGGGCAAGAGGGAAAGAAATCAATTGTTCTGGGCATTCCGCCGGGCTACCCTCCAAAACAAATTGAAAACTGCGAAATTGTATCGTGCTTCATCACGCCGAGCATGGACAAGGCCTTCACGAATCCACCTGAACTCAAAAACGAGGTGCTCAACGTTTCGAAGGGAAAGTACATCTTCGATGTCACGTTTCGAACGGAGAATAGAGACGCGATCAAGAAGGAGCTCTTTGAGATGACTGAGAAAAGGTTCGACGTCGCAGAATATTTGGTGAAGAACAAGCCCTGGGACTTCTTCATAATGCACGAGATTGGTTTCGACAGATTACACCATGCGTTCTGGAAATTCTTTGACCCGACTCATCCTAAATACGTCGCCGGAAACCAGTATGAACACTTGGATGAAGAGTACTATAAGATGGTCGACGGGCGGATTGGCAATCTTGTCACTTTGTTCGGCGAAGACTGTCTCACGTTCGTCCTCTCAGATCACGGTTCGAAGGGGATGCATGGGGCTTTCTGCGTGAACCAGTGGCTCGAAAAGGAGGGATACCTCGCGTTCAAAACTCCCCCGAGCGGCGTGACTGATATCGAGAAGGCTGACATTGACTGGAGCAAGACCAAGGCGTGGGGCTGGGGCGGATACTACGCGCGCATCTTCTTCAACGTGGAGGGACGAGAGCCGAACGGAATCATCGACCCGAAGGATCTCGAATCCGAAAAGAAAAAGCTCGCCGACAAGATCAACAACTCGATCGTCGACGACAAGGGAAGGAAGATGCGTAACAGTGTCTTCGAACCCGATGAATTGTATGGGACTGCCCTCGGAGACAAGCCCGACCTCATGGCGTATTTCGGCGACCTGAACTGGCGTTCAGCGGGGACTGTGGGCCACGATTCTCTTTATTTATTTGAAAATGACACCGGGCCGGACGACTCGGTCCACTCTATGAACGGAATATTTTTGATGTATGACCCGAAAAGGAATCTTGGCGGAAGAGAACTTCGAGGACTCAGAATAGAGGACATCGCACCCACTCTGCTTTCGATGTATGGAATACAGGTTCCCAAAGATAGCATAGATGGTCATGTTTTGGAAGAGGTTGTAAGAGCTTGAAAAATACCGAAATGAATCAAAGACCAAAAGGCTTTACCATTTGGATGACGGGACTGCCCGGCTCGGGCAAGTCAACTCTAGCAGGAATACTAAAAGAAAAATACGAAACTGAATACGGTCGCTTTGTCGAATCTCTCGACGGGGACGAAGTGCGCAAGGGTCTCTCTTCTGATCTGGGGTTATCAAAAGAGGACAGGGAAGAGCACGCGAGGAGGGTTTCCTACCTTGCAAAAGTTCTCTCTAGAAACGGCGTGATTTCAATAGTTGCATTGATAGCACCTTACGCGAAATCTAGGGAGAAGGCGAGAGAGCTCATTGGTCAAGACAGGTTCGTAGAAGTGTACGTCAAAGCGTCTTTAGCCACTTGCGAGAAGCGTGATCCAAAGGGTCTTTATGCAAAGGCCCGACGCGGCGAGATAAACAACATGACTGGAATACAGGATCCGTATGAGGTCCCAACAAACCCCGAAGTTACACTTGATACCGAGGCTAATACGAAAGAAGAGTGCGTAGAAATCCTCACCGAACGCCTAACGAAGACCGGCTTGTTGCTCCCCTTGCACAAGTAGACATACATTGCAGGGCGGAAATCTTTCTTGCCCTGCTTTTCCAAGGGAGAGGATAATTTTCTTTCTTCTTTGATCAAGAACTATCAGACTATGATACCAAGATTCTTGAAGGAGGATTTGCGCCAACTGATACTCGAATTACTTTATGATCATTTTTTCTTGCATGAATGTAAATGGGTCAGTTTCCATAATATGTTGTTGAGCGCGTTCCCGGACGATTCGGCGATTATTTAGCTCCTGCTTTCTCTTTTCGGACATCGGATAATAGTTCAGCCTTTGCAGCTCATTTGCAAGCAGTAATCTCATTGCCCTACTTAAGCTAAGGCGAGAAAGATCTTCTTTGCAAGCTTCCGCTGCGTAATCTATGAGAGAGGCGTAGATCTCGTCGTCAAGTGATATTGTAATTCTTTTCATCAATATCAACAAACAGCAAAACACGGGTTTCGGATAATATGTGGAATTTTGGCCTTTCACAAAAGGAGTTGTCGATTTCATTTACTAGATCGGCAATACGTACTGCAACTGATATATCGAAAATCGGAATATTCTACAAAAGCGGAAAGGAAAGAACGGAGCACTGTCAAGGGGTTCTGAACGAAGTTAGTCTTGGAAAACGAAGCAGTAGTATTCTTCCGACAAGCTGATCCTCGTACTCTCAACGAGGAGATTTAGCTTTTTTTAACTTCCTCCTTCCACCCTAATTTTACCTCAAATTCTAAATCCCAAAATTCTACTAGCCTTGATTTTTTTGCTTTATCTTCCGCATCTACTCGTCGAGGTCAGTTTGAGCAACTTTCTTTTGAGTGATCTTGCTCGCAATCTCGGAACCCTTGCTCAAACCCGTTTTCATGGCGAGCGTTCGAAACTCCTTGTCAAATAGTATAGCCGGTATGACTGCGCTCATCACGTTGAGCCCCATGGCTGCAGTAGCCCGGAGCTCTTTTTTCGTCATATAATCGATAAAGTCCTTTTGGGACCTGCCGTTTTCCGTAAAGTAAAGACAACTACTAATCATCTTCGCAAGGATCTCGCGATCGAGACTCCCCAGGACGGAATCAGCAATTCCCAGGATCCAATTCGACCTCGAAAGCCTCTTTATCTGCGCGACCTCTTCGTCAGTAACATTCAAAGCGTGTTCCTACTCTCCTAGCACTCCGAGTAACAGAGTGACTGGAAGGCAAAAAGAAAGTGCTAATCATCATCTGGATACTTTGACTAGAACAAAACCGCCCGAATACGACTATAGACACACTTGCATTAGGAAATTAAGGCACACGCCGTCGTTTGTAACCTGCTAACCATGTCATCACAAAAAGTGCTAGGCAATGTTACCGACGGAGACGTGAGTGAAATCGAACGCATTTCGAGGAAGCAATCCATCAAAAAACTCTCGGATACCCTGCTCAAGGATCTAAACCGAGAACTGCTTTCCCGAATGATATCGGCATACATGGTTCTCAAGGCAAACGGCCACACCGACGCTGACGTCGCGAAATACCTCACGACGAAGGAATCAAAGAAGGTTCTCGAACTCGGGTTCGGGGCGGGCGGGCGCGTTGCTACCTTCACTCTTGATGAACGGCGAATTTCGCTCACTTTTGATGAATACTAGAAAACAGATGCAAAGGCAAAAGAAGAAAAACGAAGCAAAACAACGCGAACCTCAGCAGAAGCTTGCGAAGGAACCCAAAAAGGTGGCCAAAATTGGTCCGATTACGGTGAAGGAGAGGCCGCAGGGCTTTTGCATAGAATTAAGTAACTATGAAGAATCAGAATAGCTCCCCGTAATCGCATGAACAATTAGATCGACAAATTCGGTAAGAACGGTTATATGTGAACGGAAGTTCAGCCGTTAAGGCTGCTGCGTCCTTTGAGAAAGGAAGAAGAGGAAGAAAGAGCAAATTCACAGGCTTCGAATAGACGCAAAAATATTCGTAGAAATAGCCAGCCTTCCTTCGTGTTTTTCGTTTCGAAGATCATCCTCAAAATGCAAAAGAAAGGTCTCGTGGAAATCGTCGTTCCTGAAGATGAAGTAACCGTTTAGTCAATGTACAAAGACGTTGGCTCGATCTAGCAGATCATGTCCATCATCACCATGTCTTAGACACTAAAGCTCAAATCAGGATAGCCAACCTTCTTTTTTCATCTTTCTCCTAAATATCCACTGGACGCCATATCTATCATAGAACTGTCCATGCATCCTAAATGGCATCTCATGCAATTCTTGGAACCACTCTTTTGCCACACGTTCTGAGAGTTTTTGAAAATCGCTTTCACCCCGTCAAAAGTTTCTCCAGCGACAAATATGGCTGGCATGTTGCCTCGAATTGGTTCTAATGCAGGAGAAGCCATCAAGTCCGCGCCGGATATTTCGATAGCTCCACTTTTTAGATAAGCGCTAATCATCCTATTGTGCTTCTCTTTTGGAAATTGAGCCTTCCTGGACTTGTCGTCAAGCTTTAGGAGTGTCAAGTTCCGCCGAGACACTCGTGGTAAAAAGTCATTGCCGCGGTGCAATTCCCGTCGAACAAAAGAAATGGCGTACAAGTCAACATATCCCTTTCACTAGTCAAATCGGGCATTGGGCAATTGTTGCTACCAATGATCTACCCATAACCTGTATCCGGTCGCGATGAATGCTGCAAGTATGATAGTCATAACCGGTATGAACCAGACAGGCATATACAAGGGCCGGCCTCCCGCATTACGATAAACATAGTCTACGACTATCCCGACTATGAGCGAAACTATGATTATCATGAAAAAGACTTTCATTGCAGGAGCAGCTGTATTACGCGTTCTATCTTCCCTTGAATAACATTATGGCCAAGCGCAGGACTTCATGCTTTTTAATCCTCTAATTCGTGCTTACCACTACCGCCGTGATTCCTCTTCTTCTTTTCAAAGGTTATTCGCTCTTCGACAATGTTGTATTGTTCTGGGTCCTGATCCTCGGGATCTTCGCTTTTGTCCTGATGGGCTACGACAAGCTAGCTGCCAAGGTGGGTCCGAAGAGAAGGGTGCGCGAGAGAAACTTTTGGCTTCTATCCGCTCTCGGTGGATTCGCCGGAGTCGGCTTGGGTGCCGTCGTATTTCACCACAAGGTCGCAAAGGCGAGCTTCTGGCCGCCGGTCATCGCATCGATCATCGTGTGGCTGATCATATTCTATTTTCTGAAATTCTACTAGCGTTTATGCTTTAGGCATTACCATCCATTTTATGCTGCAACCAAATGGCCGTGTGTCTGGTGTTCGAACTTTTCGTCCGGCCAATATATCATCCAAGGCATTTCGTAGATCGTGGCTAGTGACCTTGGATGCTTCTTTCGAATCATCGATTCTCCCCCTGTAACGTAATTTTCTATCCTTATCGAAGGCAAAGACATGAGGCGTGCACACGGCGCTGTAAGCGTCAACTACTTTCTGGTCGGCGTCTCTCAAGTATACGAAATTGAAATGTTTGTCCTTCGCCCTCTTGACCATGTTGTCGTAGCTGTCTTCTGGATATTCTTGGTCGTCGTTTGAATTGATCGCAACGATTTGAACTCCTCTTCCTCCGTAGTCGCTTTGAATTTCCATCATGCGATCCTCGTATGCCTGAACGTATGGGCAATGGTTGCACGAAAAGATCACAACCAATGCCGGCTTTGAAGCAAATGATTCAAGAGAATATGAACGACCATCAGTAGCTTTGAGATTCTCAAAATCGGGTGCAGTCTTTCCTAAATCTAGCATAGTTCAAAGAAAAACACAAAGCTATTTGATAAGCTTCGCGGTCTCTTGATCGTTTTCAAAATTCGCTACTACTTACTTTGGCGCCAAAAGTTTCGAGGAAGCTTCGCATCTTCCAATATGTTTCAAGGAAATCGAAAGCGCGCGGTGTGAGGCCATAAAAAGTCGCACCAGCATCTTCATCTTCTGCTTCCTGGTCAAGGACAATGGTTTGAACGAGGCCGAATCGTACCAAGTCGTCCAAGATTATCTTCAATCGGTCAATTGGCACGCCGACTCCATATGACATCTTTGTGATCCTAGCCCCTTCCGGGTAGCGCTTGATTACCTCGAGAACGGTCGCATAGAGTTCCACTTTGGATCTCTTGGAGCTCCGTCGTGAGCGCAGTACTTCTTCCTTCATGTAAGATCTCTTTTCTTAGAGCGGTGGCGTCGGTAGCGTCGCAACTTTTCTTGGAAACGGCCGATTGAGGAACACTCTTTCTATTGGGCCGTGGATCTCCTTCGTGTAAGTAATTTCTTCCGCGATGCACCCCTCTTCAAATTCCACAATATCCGCGTACACCTTGCCGCAACGTGCAGCTTTTCCGAGATGAACCTCCTTTGCATAGATGTCGCCCACTCTTGTCTCTTTTCCAATCAGACGAAAGACAGCGCTTTGTCCAGCGAATTTAGTACTCCAATTGGTTACAACGTCATAACTTCTTCCAATATCGACCTTGTTTCCTACAATTACACCGAGATACTTCGAGCCGCTACGAACCTGGATAGAATTACCTACCATTCCTAGTTTTGTTTCGGCATATCCTGCGAGATCAATGTCATTACTTACTTCGATCCTGCGGGCAGCAAATTTACCTGCTATCTTTAGGTCAAGGGCTTTCATTTCTTCTTCGATTTCAGTTTGTCCCCACGACTCTACTTCTCCGCTAACCTCGAGAGTTGTCGCTTTGAGCTTCCCGCTTGATTCTAGCTTTCTTGCTACCTTGCAATTTCCTACGACTAGCGCTTGGCCTCTCAGCTCTAATTCTTCAACTTCAAGACTTGCTTCGGCTTGTAATTTTCCAAACGTCGAAAGCCTAGTCCCCTTGGAGGATGCCGCCAAGAATATGTGCCCTACAACCTGCATGTCTCCAAAGCTCAGCGGTGAGCTACTTTCAAACTTCCCCCCGACTCGAATCTTTCCTGAGATTGTTCCACCGCCAACCTCTGCAACACCTCCGACATTGAGATCTTCCAGAATGCTAACAGGACCTTCTATCTCGGCCTGGCCCCCGACCTCGAGAGACTTTGAACTAAGACCCTCCTTGGCGTAGAGCCGTCCTCCGACCCTAGTAACACCATCGCATACTATTGACTTTGAAGTGCTGGTCCTTCCCCCTACATCTATTTGTCCAGCTTTGATTATGCCCGTAGAATCGATAGAGTGGATCACATCGAGAATCTTATGAACGATTAGATCTCCGTTTACTCTTAGAGTTCCGCCGTGATCCACTTTCAGCGAGTCGCATTCAAAGCTGCAATTTATTTCGCAGTTTCCTTCAAAGAAAGCTTCACCAGAGATGGTTACAAGTTTTCCATTTGTGGCTCCGATTGTAGCTTTGTTCCCTACCTTGAGATTCCCTTCCACCCGGTCGAGTTTTGCTCTTTCTCCTCGACGAACCTTGATTTCTTGCATGTCTTTTTCCAATTCCATCTCTTTTCGAGAAAATCTACCTGGGTTTCAAGGCGTTTCTTGCCATCAAAGTCCCGAGTATAGCAAAGACGACGCCAAAGACTGCGAGTCCAGCTAGGTCGGTTGCAAGTGATGCTATTTGCGAAGCAGATAGTGAACTGTTTATGATCAATAGTCTAGCTGCATCGCTTGCTAGAGTGATCGGGTTTGCCTGAGCGGTCGGCTTCAACCAACCAGGGAAGAAACTAATTGGAAAGAAAGCAGTGCTAGTAAACATTATCGGAAAAGTAAGAAAATTTATCACTGCGAAAAAGCTATCTGTACTCTTTATTGAAATTGCGATTCCAGTAAACAAGGTTGCGAACACAGTCGTTAATAGCGCGATCGCTGCGAAAAGGCCGATTATGTTGAGTATGCCTACCCCCTGCCCCAACTTCAAACCATTAGGAACTATGAATGCGAGAAGGAAGGTGAGCGGCGCTTGGACCATCCCCTTTGCGATGTTTTGGAGGACTCCGCCGAAATAGATCGAAGATCGAGGAATTGGATAGGTACTGATAACCTTAACGTATCCATTTATTTGATCTAGCACAAGATCTACTCCCATGAAACTCATTCCGGTTAGAGCAGCGATGGCTATTACTCCCGGTGTCAAGAAAGTTATGTAGTTACTTGCTCCACCGAATACATGCTGAAAAATTCCTAGCGATCCAGACGAAGAGCCAAACGCACTTGCTGGATTGAACGAATTTCCAAACAGAGCCAGCCAGAATGCGGCCTGAACCAAAGTAGCGACCACGACAAACGGATTTCGGGTCCATTTCGAAGAGCCCTCTTTGCGATAGTTAGTGTCTCTCTTAACAATCTGCTAAATCCCTCCTGCTGCTTCTTTGCGATTCTTTCCAGAACTGGAGTGCCCGTTCATCTCCTCGGCATCTCGCAATGATCTCCCGGTGACCTCAAGAAAGACCTGATCTAGAGTTGGTTTGCTAAAGGAGGTTTCCTTAATTTTCAATCCTTGGGACGTTATTTTTGTGATAATCTCAGGAAGCTCACTCTCGACCCTTGGAAGTTTGAGGCGATAAGCTCCTCCGACAATTTTTGTGACTGATCTAACCCCTTCTAATGTATCAAGAAATGAAGAGAGGTCCACGCCATCTTCCGCTAGCTGGATCGTCAAGATATCTCCATGAAGGCTCTCCTTGAGCTCTTGCGGTGAACCAGACACTTTGATTGTTCCATGATCCATAATTGCGACCCTGTCTGACAAGTAATCCGCTTCCTCAAGATAGTGAGTAGTCATGAAAACAGCGATTCCATTCTTTTCATTTAGGCTCTGGACATAATCCCAGATTCTAGTTCTGGTCTGAATATCTAATCCAACCGTCGGCTCGTCTAAGAAAAGAATCTCTGGTTTGTGTATCAAAGCGGCTATTAATTGGAGCCGACGTTTCATTCCACCCGAGTACGTCTTGACACGAAAATTCGCTGCATCCTCGAGCTCTACTAAAGAGAGGAGCTCATGGGCTTGACCTCGGGCAACATTCTCGGGGACATGATGCAATCTTGCCGCGAAGAGAAGGTTCTCTATCCCTTTCAACTCATCATCCAAAGTTACTTCTTGAGGGAGTACGCCAATCCTTCCACGGACTTCGCCTGGATCGGTTCTCAGGTCGTAACCGGCAACTCTTGCTTCTCCCTGACTTATGGAAGCGACGGTTGTGAGCATGCTCATCGTAGTAGTCTTTCCCGCCCCGTTTGGACCAAGTAGTGAAAAAATCTCCCCTTTTCCTACCTCAAACGAAACATGATCAACAGGGTTCAGGTTTCGATATCTCTTTGTTAGGTCCTTTACTTGGATTATGGAGTTCGTTTTTTCCATTCAACTCTTGAATAAAGAAAAACAAAGTGTGAAGTTAAATGCGACTCACGTTCGATGATAACCTTAGGTAATCACTCAAAGTGATGATGACGCACTATTTTAAGAAGAGATGCAGAGATTTAGGACACCAACCACTCCCAGCAAGAGAGGAGGATCGGAACTCCTCCCTCTGCTGAAAATGTTTTTTCCTTGTTAAAGTTGGCCTGTGCTTTCCGCATCAATGTTCAGGAAATACATGCCTAAGATACTTTCCACAATAGAAGATATATGAAAAATAGAAACTATAGTGACATGACAAATAGCTTTTGTTCAGCGGGTTACCCTTCTATTCACGCCGAATACTATCAAAAGTTCTATCCAGGCAACGGTAATCATCGAAACTATACCAAGCTCATGACTAGACGATAAGACGAATTGAATAGCATAAGCCCCTAGCGGAATCATGAATACTACCAACGCTGCCGCAAGAGACAATACTAGGCGGGTTACTCCGGCGCCCGAAACAGCGCTGAAACCTCTTGACCTTCCAGAACCAAAAAACATCGTAATTTCGGTCATGCAAGCTGCGTACACGGCAATTACTTCAATCACAGGAATCAGCAAGAGATAGAGAGACGTGAGTTCTTTTGTGAGTCCCAGCACGATCAAAGCAAGAGGGACCGGGACAAACATCAGAGTGGCCACGAGCGTCTTCCCACTGATTATTTGCCTCACTCGAATCGGAAGGGAAAAGGAATACTCGAGAGCCGCTCCTTCAGTATTGAGCAACGTCGTGCAGATCATTATCGTAAACGAGCATCCTACCACCGTGCTCACAATAATTGCGGAAGCGTGCATGATTGGAAACTGCGTCGTGATGACGGCCAACATAAAGACCACGAACACCGGGAGTGCGTATAGAAATGCCATCGAGGGGTTCTTTGAGGCTAAACGGAGGTCTTTGACTATTTGCGCGAAAAGGGGATTTCGAAGACGCAGACGGAGATCCTTTGTCACTAGCCTAATGACCGAGTTTGCATTTTTTGAATGCGCGATATTTGTTATCGTAACGAAGGTTCTTCTTCCTATTACGAAGGCTAGCAGGGCGTAGACCAATGACGCGAGGAAGGGAGTTAGGAAGTAAAGTGAGCTAGCAATCGTGCTCCCCGAAACCGCATTAGATGTGGTGGAAAGCAAGAGCGAGGGGTCATATATTGCCGCAATCGCCAGACTTATTGCGAAAGGGTGGAGTAGCAAAATCGCAATTCCGCTCGGGCTTCGATACCCTGCCGCGATTGCGTCATTAATGAATGGAAGTAAATAGCTCAAGATATTGAAAAGAAATCCAATGCTCATCGCAGCGAATCCCCAGATTACCAAGAATGCTATGCGACCGATCGAGGCCTTCTTTGACCTGGTCGCAGCGTGAGATATTCGTCGATAGAATAATCCCGAAAACCAAAGCGCAATTGCCGCGGCAAAAATCGCGTTGACAAGCGCCCCAAATCCCATGAGAACGGTCGCGAGAATTGACTTTGTCAGGAGCCAAACCGCCAGTATTTGCAATATGCTTGTGCAAGCAACAAGGTAATCAAACGTCCTTATGAAAGAGAAAACTGCAACGAGAGAAAAGTCTCGTTCCTCGAGTGGTAGCGTGTATAGAACAGAGAAGGCCTCGGAATTTGTGAACTCTGGGAGGACTTGCAGAGAATAGAACACTACGTAAGCTAGGCTGATCGCTAGGCTCAAAGAAATCGCGCTGACTAGCGATTCCGGACCAGGAAACACCACGAAATCCAGAAAGGGGATGCTTGCTCCGATGCTTCCAAAGAACGCGAAGGCGACCTTGCTAAATTTGGCACTCCGCAAAATCATTTTGAAGCGTCGGTTGAGATTCACATCGTTCGTGCCTAAGCTTGAGACGCCGCCACTACTTTGTTTGTTAGATCGAAAGGCCACCTCGTTGTACGGCGTGCGGCTCAGGCTCCACAGTTCTCTAAGTTTCAAGATCAAATTAGAAAGTTACGAGGAGCTTACTTGTGCGAATTGAAGTTCTGCTACGAATTCTGGATACACTCTAGGGGTAAGGCAAGAGCTCTACTTTTTGGATTCCTGTTGTTCAGTTTTTTCATGTTCAAATAACCAACTGGTTTCTACATCGCCTTCTCCACCGCTGAATCTGCTCACTCGTGGTTTCTCCGGTGCAACAATCGATTGTTGTGTTGATACATATACATCAGAGTACTTCTTCGACGCTATTTCTTCTTTGTAGGTCTCCTCATTTTGGACAGTCTCGTTGTCGTTCCTTAACTCTTTAGCGAGTACTTGTTCGCTCCTGATTTTCCTACCTTCAGTCACTTCGATTTCGTCTTCCTCATCATCATCTGCTGGAGGATCATCCGATTGGGCCTCGGGACTATGCCACTGTATGGTTTTTTGGTTGGTACATTCAGCACGCTGGTTGGAATAAGACGATTGCCTGATAATGATCTGCCAAGTTTTGTCATTACAATGTACCCGCCAATAACAAGTACTGCGAGAGAAAAGAGGAGGGACACTAAGCCCTCTACAATCGATGTGACTGGGAGGACGGGGCTCGGGGAACTGAGCGTGACTGTAGGTAAGAACGAGTGAAGCCAGTTGCTCGTATGCGTTGTCAGCGAAGCTACGACCGTTAGGTCAGAGAAGGAGATCGCGGAGCTGGGTATAATGTTCGCAAGAAAGCAAGTCACCGCTCCGAAGATTATTCAAGAAGGGAGTTTCCCTTCCAGATATAGCCTAGCCCAATTCCTGCAAAAATCATAATCGGAGCAAAAGCGATCAATAGGGAGCGATCCTCGAGATTTGTATCTCCGACCACGAACCCATATGTCACGAGAGTCCAAAGAAATAGGAAAAGAAAGTTCTTCTTGTTTGATCTTGCAAAGTAATAAATTCCTATAACTGTCAAGATAATAACCGGGATTGAAAGCGGAGCCAGTGTTGACTCTAGCCATTGCATCATCCTCACTGTCGTTGTCAGGTTCGCACCTACCCCTCCCGTTTGTGGTATCATCAGTAAATGAGCCAAAGGCCTCACGAGGATTCCCTTTCCCGCTATGTAATAGTCCACGTTTCCAAGCGTAAAGTTGTTGAAAAAAAGGAAGCATGATAACAAAAAATCCAAAGAAGGCCGCGCCAAGTTCCGTGATTTGCGTGCGATTCGTCGATTTATACGCGAGAAAAGTGAGAAAGGCTCCAATAGCTACTATGACCGGCCACCAGTCGAAGACTATGGGAGTTGCAAGGTTTGAGATTAGCTGCATCGTCGAAATCTCTCCGTAAAGAAGTACAGGTATTCCTACGATCGTGCCTAAAACCATGAGATACAGGATTTTTCTCGTCACTCCGCCTTTTGGTACGAAGATAATCAATAGGACAATCATCAGCACCAGCGTGACGAGATCTTCGTCTCTTGCGTCGAGGCCGAGACCTATTGATGCCCCAGAAATTAGGGCGAACCATCTCCTGTTCTTGAAAACATACTCGTAGAAGGAAAACATTGCAAGCGCGGCTAGAAATGAACCCATCGCGTCGCTTAGAATGTGCGAACCGATGCTTATCGCAAACCCCGATAACCCAGCTAGAATCCCGGCAAAGGTCCGGACTTCAAGTCCCGAGAGAGTTCGTAAGCAAACAATGCGACGAGCACGGCGTTCAGAACCGTGAATAGTGGAGATATTGCAAGAGCGCTGTATGGACTGGACCCCTATGGAAAAGAGAGAAGTTAGCAACCACCAGAAAACAGGCGGTCTTTCCACATATGAGACGGAATAGTTTTCTCCATTATACGACTGCCTGACCCTGAATGCGGTCCGCTTCCGTAGAGAGCATTTCCAACGTACGCGAATTCGTCGTGCTTTGGATATTGTACGAGCCTGGTCGCAAGCATTGTAACCGTGAAAGCAATTAATGCAATCGCTATCAGTGAAATAATGAGACGAGCACGGCGTGATGTTGTCAGCAAGAGAAAAATAACACGGCGCAGTAAGTGACGTGTGCTTCAAAGCAATTTAATGATTCAAGAAAAATCATCAGTAGTTATCAGCAAATTCAACCTTTGAAGCTAGCTGCGGATGATCTACTTCGTCCGACTACTTTTTCGTGATTTTCTATCTATACATTCTTGCACCGTGCATTACTGCACCTAGTGACCGTACTTGTGCGGGTCGGAATCGAATTTCTTTTTGCACATTGCCGAACAGAAGTAGAACGTCTTGCCTTCGTGTTCTGATTTCAGCGTAGTCTTCTTCTCGTCAACCATCATTCCGCAGATTGGATCCTTCATCATTTGATTATTTCACACCCCCATTCTAACCTAGAAACTTGTGCGTGGTAGTCCGATTAATCATTGAAATAGAATAAAAAGATAAGCTCAAAATTTCGGCTTGAACCTTCTCAAGCTGAGAGAATTTGTGACGACCGTTACCGATGACATCGCCATCGCAAATCCAGAGAATATGGGGTTGAGCAGGACCCCGATTAAAATAAACAAAAGACCAGCGGCCACGGGAATCAGCCCAACATTGTAGATAAAAGCCCAGAAAAGATTCTGCTTGATCTTGCTCATGGTCTTCCTTGAAAGCTGAATCCCCGCAACAACATCACGAAGGTCATCTTTCATCAGAATCAACCCTCCGGTCTCTATTGCTATGTCAGAGCCGGACCCTATCGCGATTCCGACATCAGCTTGAGCGAGGGCAGGAGCATCGTTAATTCCGTCGCCGACCATGGCTACATTTCTGTGCTCTTCTAGCTGGAGTTTCTTGACAATTTCGTATTTTTGGCTCGGAAGGACTTCGGCGTAGTACTTGACAATGCCGACTTGCTTTGCTATTGCGGAAGCAGTTGCCTGATTATCTCCGGTGAGCATCAGGACTTCAAGATTCATCTTCTTTAGTCCTCCTACCGCTTCCATTGCGTGTTCTTTGAGCGTGTCAGCGACCGCTACAAGGCCGACGAGTATCTTGTCTATCGCGAGAATCATCACCGTTTTTCCTTGTGATTGCAGCTCTGAAAGTTGTTTTCGATCATCGTCTTTCATTTGTAGACCATAATCTTCCAAGATCCTCGGATTTCCAAAGAGAATGTCGTGACTTGAGTAAGTAGCGCGAACTCCTTTTCCAGAAATTGCTTCGAATGAGTCTGGGTCGGGAATGATCCTGTCATTGAGATTGGTTTGAGCTCTATTTACTATTGCAGTGGCGAGTGGATGCTCAGAGTGTTTCTCAGCTATTGCCGCAAATTTGAGAATCTCATCGTCATTATAGTTCGAGTGATTTAGAGCAAAGACGTCTGTCACAGATGGTTCTCCCTTTGTTAGAGTTCCGGTTTTGTCAAATAAAACGGTGTCAATCTTTTGGCATCGCTCAAGATACTCACCTCCTTTGATCAATATTCCGTTTTCTGCCCCCTTTCCCGCTCCCACCGAAATTGCGGCGGGGGTAGCTAGACCAAGCGCGCAAGGGCACGCAATGACTAGCACCGCAACCGCAGTAGTGAAACCAAAACTCACTGGTTCGTGGGCGATAATCGTCCAGGCCGCGAACGCAAAGAGAGCTATTGAAACGACGATTGGAACGAAATATTTGGAAACCGTGTCGACCAATCTTTCTACGGGCCCTTTGGAACTCTGGGCCCGTTGCACGAGCTGAACTATCTTCGAGAGTGTTGTGTCTGCCCCAACTTTCGACGCTCTTACTCTGATAGAGCCCTGACCATTTATCGTACCCCCAATGACCACATTATCCTTCGCCTTCTCTATGGGAATGCTCTCGCCAGTGACCATTTTTTCGTCAACCGATGAATGCCCTTCTACGACGATTCCGTCTGTTGCTATTCTTTCTCCAGGTTTCACAACAAAGATGTCTCCCACTTGGACTTGCTCGATCGGGACTTCCTCCTCTCGACCATCACTTCTGACTATGGTCGCAGTTCTTGGTTGCAACGCGACAAGTTTTCTTATCGCTTCGGTAGCCTTTCCTCTTACGGAATATTCGAGTATCCGTCCAACTAGAATAAGGGCAATCACTATTGCCGAGCTATCAAAATACAGCCCACCGTAAGGAAATTGTTTCGGGAACAACACGTAAACTAAGCTGTAAAAGTAAGCTGCAGATGTTCCGAGCGCGATGAGAACATCCATATTCGATGAGCGCATTTTGATCGCGTTGTAAGTACCAACGTAGAACCTCCATCCGGCAACGAACTGGACAGGAGTAGCAAGGACTAGCAAAAGCCAACCTATCGGATGCACGTAAGATAAGATAAGAATAGGTATTCCAAGCGCCAGGGCGATTATCGCACTAATCTTCAGGCGCCTCAGCTCAATCTCGGGTTTGGTAAACTCGTTGAGACAGGATTCTGAACAGAAGTAATATGTTGTCCCTCCTACGGCCGCGTGAAGTGAATCTGGAGATTCTTCAACAAACATTCCGCAGATCGGATCTGTCGCCATGCTTTGATCATCACTTTTCTCCTCTCTTGTACGATGCGGCGCAGTACTTGCAACAAAACATCAGCCTTTTTCCCTTGATTACCTCAGAGTAGGCGTTCATGTACACCTTGCATCCGCAGTGGGCGCAAACTTGCATGCTCGGTTCGATTGCGCTCGAGACGATGGTGGTGAACTGTTTGAAGAGTCTGTTGCAAAGAACCTTGCCAGAACTTGTGAGCGAGTAGACGTTCCTTGGTTTGCGCCCTACGTTCGCTGCTCTAGATCTAACAAGATTTTGGTCTTCGAGCAATCTGAGAAATGGATAGACCAAACTCGGGCTAACTTTCTGCCCCAGTCTACGATCTATACTCGACATTATTTGATATCCGTGCTTTTCACCTTCGAATAGCAAGAGCAGTATGTAAAATCGTGAAAAATCAGTTAACACTGAACCGTCTAGTTCGCTCTCAGTGTCGGATGCGCTAATCGGAAGAGATTGCTGTATGGTCCTTTTCAAGATATGTCTAATTTAGACATATTCGCCTTTTAACTTTGGCGGTTAGTCCCTTTACAGACGTGGCCTGATTGTTCCGTCTAGGAAATTTCGGATAAAAAGTCGGTCAAAATCTCGTTGAATTCCCTTGGTTTCTCGAGATAAACAGCGTGACCTGCATCTTTTATGATTAAGAGTTTGGAGCGAGAAAGCTGATTCTTGAGTGGTCTTCCGAATTCCTCGAGTGGTATCAGAGTGTCTTTGTCTCCCCAAACAAGTAGGATCGGCATCTCAAGGTTTGA
This sequence comes from Nitrososphaerales archaeon, assembly GCA_030041295.1. GTDB lineage: Archaea > Thermoproteota > Nitrososphaeria > Nitrososphaerales > CADDZS01 > JASHOD01. Next base: position 106,695 of record JASHOD010000039.1, on the reverse strand, counting down.
TAGCTCGTCTTGCTCTTTTTGGTCGAGTCTATGGAGCGCGGGAGCGATGAGTACAAGAGCTTCAACTCTCTTTTGATGGGCGAGAGCATAAGACACAGCAAACCCTCCCCCAAGAGAGGGGCCGATTATTACGAGGTTTCTAAAACCGATACCCAGCTTTGAAAAAGCCTTCTCAATGATTGGAACCATGTCCCTGTAGGTGGGAAATTTACTTTCGTCGACTTTGTCCGACTTTGACCCCTTGCCAGTGGGGAGGTCGATTGCGTAAACTGGAAATTCCGCGGAGGTCAACGCGTCAAGGGTCTTCGTTTCCTTCCAATTGTCAAGAGAAAAAGCGTTCCCGTGGAATAGTACCACCGTGGGCTTGTTAGAGTCCTTAGCCTTCGCCACGTCGTTGCTCCAGTATCTTATTCTCAAATTGTCAACTTTGATGAACTCTTCGGCCATGAGTCTAGTCCCCTAAAGCAATTTCTCACTTAGTTTCATCTGTCTAAAAAGCCAAACGCTCCCTCGAAATCGAGAGCGCACTACTAAAAGTGACGTGACTGTCAGGATTCCGCTTCTCTGGTTTCAAATTGTGCGCTCAAATCTTAAATGCGAAATTCCAACACTCTAGGCTTTAGCCACTTATAACGCGAGCCTATCGTACATCAACCGCCTTGAAAAAATTCTAAAGCAATCCATCTATAGAGGAGTTTCCTTATTCTTTGTCGCAAACACGTTCGCGTTTCGATCCGTTCAACAATTTCATTCGAAAATATCATAGATGGATTATAGTTGCGTGGATCCTTGCCGTTATCGCTTCGGTTACTTTGATTCCGTCGTTTTTCTCCGGCGTATCATACAACATTGCTAATACAAATCTCGGCGGGCCAAAGAATCAAGAGGGGCAGGTCGCGCTTAATTTATTGGATTCGCAATTTCCTTCTTCGAACAGCAGTTCGAGCTCCAACGCCATCCTTCTAGTTGTTCAAGCAAAGGGAGGTTCAAATGTATATTCGGAACAGTTAAAGAATTCCCTTTTAGCTCTGAACCAGACTTTTGCGAAGGATCCGAATATAGTCAACTTTACGGGGATAACCGCTATTTATACGACGGAATACGGTCTTCTCAATTCGACTGTTCCTAGCTTTCTATCCGGTGCAAGCGCGCTCTCCTCTAAAATTACCACGATAAACCAAGCGCTTTACTCGCTACAAGCAAATCTCTCTTCTTTAAGTTCAAGCATTTTTGAGCTGAAACAGGGCATTAATCAGACATCCCAGCTTGTCTATGGGATCCCGTCCTCATTCGTATCGGTTTGGGAATCCTTCATAGGAATGAATTATTCTGTATCCCAGGCAAATGTCGCAGCCAACCAGACACTATATGAGAATCCGAGATTTGCATCAAGTCCTGAGACTGTAGGATACTATATGACGTTCTATGGTTTCTGGAGTTCGAGTTTTTCAAACCCTAATTTAACTCCACTTACACGCGAGGCAAGCGCTGTGAACAGCACTGTCTACCAGTTCATTCCTCAAGTCAATGCAAGTACTGCAGCGATCATCGAAAGTGTCGCAACTGGGCTCAACGTGACTGACTGGAATCAAGATAGCATTATCACCAATCTTGCCTTGAGATCGATATCGTCGCAGATACCAAGCAGTCTATCTTCTTCGCTAGGGATTTCTCCGTCCGCTTTGGTTCAAGACCTGTACAACCTTGGTCCTTCTCCGTCTAGTTCCAAACTAGGAAGCTTGACAGTTACTTTGATTACGAATAGCTTTTCATCATCTTCATCAAATTCAACCGTCTCCGTTTCTGAACTCGTCAATTCAAGTTACGCTTTGGGATCCTCGCCAAATTCGTCCGCGGTCTGGAATTTAGCTGTGAGGGTATTCTCCAATGCTACCCAGTCCTCGTTTTCGAGTTCACCACTCTTCACAGTCAACGCGACTTCTCTTTCAAATCTTCTTTCCGGTCTATCGAATTCAAGTTCAAAGGCTCAGATCAATGATACAATCGAGCAAGTAGCCTACGGACAAAGTTATTCGAGCTACCCTCTCATACTATCCAATTCCCTCACAAAGAATTTTGTCAGTTCAAACAACAGTACAATGATCGTGCTGTATGACTTCGCCTTCAGACCAAGCTCTGGTACAATTGCTAGTTTCCGCAAAGACGTAACTAATTCCAACATTTCTACACTTGCGACCACGTATGTCACGGGAGGGAACGTGGTCTCCGACGATCTTTCAAAAGTATTCTCACCCGCACTAGGCGTTACCGTCGCTGCTGGCGTCGTAGTCTCGATGATAATCGTAGGATTACTTTTCTTCGCACCCTTGGCTGCACTCATCCCGCTCATGATAGGAGGGATTTCGATTGGAATCGCGTACGCCGCAATTTACCTCGGAATAGTCGTTCTCGACAAAGGTACCATTACATTTCTGACGCCGACCCTTACGACTCTGTTGATGCTCGGGCTTGCGGTTGATTACTCCGTACTCCAACTGCGCCGAACAAAGGAGGAGAGAACCAATGGCAAGTCAAAGGAGGAAAGCGTAGCAACCTCAATCAGATGGGCTGGTCAGGCAGTACTTACGGCGGGAATTACGGTCGTTGTTGCGTACATGGTTATGGCGGTTGCAAATGTTCCGCTCTTTAGTGACGTCGGAAGCGCGATAGCTCTTGGCGTAGCTATTCTGCTAGCGGCATCGTTGACATTGCTTCCCTCACTCGAGTTGTCAATTGGAGACAAGCTGTTTTGGCCGAGCTTGCGCGGCAACAGCAAAGCACCCAAACCAAGCATGCTGGCAAGGATCTCGAAGAAGACGATCAAGTACAAGGTGGTTGTCGCGGTTGTGGTTACAATTTTAGCGGCATTGGCAGTGTACGGAACTGCAAGTACTCCTACGGGGCTGGATTTTCTGAGATTAATTCCGAATTTTCAAAGTAATCAGGGGTTAACCGTGATTTCGAGCAGTTTGGGCAGCGCCACTATCGCGCCGACGGTAGTGCTCGTGACGACTCCTACTCCGATTGTTAACGGCCATAATCAATTCAACACCACCCTTCTGAAAGAAATTGAACTGATTTCGTCGACTGCGGCGAGCACTACCGGTGTCGTCAGTGTCACTGGTCCCACACGACCGTATGGATCGATATTCAACTACTCCTCGATCAACGACAACAGCAGTCTTTCGGAGCCTCTATATTCCCAATACCTGTCTGGGATGATGTCGCAGATAGGAACGAATAACAAGACCGCTCTCATTACGGTAGGGCTCTCGAGCTCGTCAGAAAGCTCACAGGCCGTTTCATCGCTTCTCAAACTGAAATCGAATGTGAATTCCCTAAATCTTCCGGCGGGATTCCAAGTATACTACGGTGGAGATACCGAAAACACCTATGATAGCCAGTCCTTCCTGAGTGGGATACTACCCCAGGTGATAATCACACTCGCCGCCGCGGTTTTCGTTATTTTGCTTATCCAGCTTCGTTCTGTGTTTACGCCGCTCCGCTTGGTATTCACGATTCTTTGCAGCGTGGCGTTTTCCCTGTCGCTGCTCTCACTCGTATTCTATTATGCGCTCAGTTTACCCATCTTCGATTTCGCTCCACTTTTCGTAGTAGTCACCATGCTTGGGGTGGGGATTGACTACGACATTTTCTATGTGACAAGAATTAGGGAAGAGGTATTGAATGGAAAGACGGATGACGACGCAATAAAGAGCGCGACTAGTAAAGTATGGGTAACTATCTTTGGGCTGGGGCTGGTCCTTTCAAGCGTGTTTGGATCACTACTTTTGACTAACATAACTATGCTTCAAGAGATCAGCGCGGCTGTTTCCGCAGCGGTATTGATCGATGTATCGGTAGTGATCTTATTTTTCGTGCCCTCGCTTATGGCTATCGCGGAGAGGATTAACTGGTGGCCTTCAAAGCTTGGCAGACGAGACAAGAGTAAGATCGTACAAAATTCTTGAAAATAGCACTCATTTAGCTTGGCTAGGGAAGAAGTTTCAGCGCATCTAGGAAAAACCGAAAAACCAATTCAGCAGTTAGCCAATTCTTCTAATCCCAAGGTACTTACTACCATCATCTATTCCCAAATATTCTATATTTCTGCAATGAATGCCAAAGACTCCCTCTCTCCTTTACACTCGCGTGCGTACAAACTATCTAGAGGGGGTTCAAATAGCTACAATATGCATAGAATTTCAAATACTTTCAATGGAGTTCAACTATTCAAAGACAAACGGATATTGGAATAATTGTAATGTCTCAACCATGAAGCTGGAATTCATGGGGAAAGCAAAGTATGGGGTAACTTCCTTTGCTGTTTCTTTGAATCCATGCCCTAAGGTAAAGCCATGGTTCAGAAGGAATTCATTAAGGACGGCAGCGCCGATGAAATTTTTGCCTCTATTCGGAATATAAAAAGGAATGACGAAGAGTTATGTCGTCTTCCGACATTCATACCTAGGAATCGAAATCAGGGATGGATATTGAATTTCGCACTGGGCGCTTGGGAATTGAGGAGCCACTTTCGAGAGCTACTCGGTTTTTTGGTTCAAGCGATTGCAAATATAATTGTAAATCATCTATTCATTTTGAAGTCATATGAGAAAATTGCAACCACGGTCTTCAAGAAGCTCGGCTTCAGCTCTACCATCTATTAGGCAGAACATCTGAAAAGTTTAGATGGTTTGCTAAGATCGATCGCAAGCTACCATAGATACCGCTCGATTGTGCTCACTTTCAGTACTTTGGGTAGATATCTAACCCTTCGAACCCATTGATTCTCTCTTCAAGCTCAGAATCAGACAATTCACTAAACTGCTTGTTCTTGAGATAGTCGTAGCGTTGCCTTGCCAGTTTTTCAAATTGAGCTTCGTTTATTTTTCCACGTGCGAGTTTTTCCTTTAACGCGGTTATTGGTTCCGTAATTGGCTCTTGCGGAGAGGTCGAACTTTGGTGTGAAGGCGCGATTGGCTTTGATTGAACACTGGTACTACTGCTAGCTGATGCAGGCCACAGGACCCTACCAGGATTTGTGCCGCGCGATGGCTCAAGGTTTCCGTCGCGGCTCAGGAGCAGGGGTATTCCAAAGTTCTCGTACACCGACCGCTCAACCGCGCTAACCATCGTGTTAATCTCGGAGTGTAGTCGAGGTTGTTCTTCCTCTCTTATGTCCTTGGATTCGAGCTTGGCTCTCCTGATGGCTTCTCTAGCCTCCCCCAGTTTTGTCTCCAGTCCTCGGAAATTCTCCTCCGCCGTCTTATTTACCTGTGACTCTAGCGTTTCTATCCTTCCTGTGAGCATCCTATACTCCTGTCCGAGTTTAGGCAGTTCAGTCGACATCTCCTCTATGTTCAATACCGTTTTCTGTGGGTTCTTTATTTCAATGCGGCCCTGCAGGATATACTTTCTTAGGTCACTCAGAATTTCTTGGATTGGTGAATCATTTGTGGCGGATAAGGCTCTAGGGGTTTCACTGATGTAGGAGTCGAGAAGACGCCTCTTCTCCTTGCTCAATTCTCCTGCGTAGCCGTATTTGTCAAGGGGCCTCCTCAAAGATGAGAACCCATTACGGACTATGGACGTAATTTCCACTCGCCTGTTCTCCAACGTTGAGAGATCCCCTTTCAGTTTCACGGAAGTCTCGAATTCGCGCGTAGACTTGATCCGCTCAATTTGGATTTCGAAGTTAGCTCGAGTTGCTTCAAGGGATTGTAGATTATTCCCCAAAGCGTTCAACTTCTCGGCCATTTCCCGCATCTCCTTGACTTTAGTCATAAGTAGATTGGCCTGTTCTTGGCAGCGTTTCAGAGCCGCTACCCTGGACGAGTGCGTGTTTATGAGGGTGCTTAGTCTGTTGATTTCACCGTCTATCTGCTTCCACCAGACATGGAGTCTTGTCGTATAACTTCTCATATCCTTTTGCGTGTTACGCTTGTAGGCGTTCCATACCTCGCCCAGACGTGTCATGTCTTGAGCGAGCCCGTCACGCAATTCCACAATATTCTCAAAAGCGAGTACTTCCATGGATGCGAGGTCTGCCACCTTATCAATGGCGGTACTCAATGCGCTCTTTTTAGACTCAGCTCCTACAATCTCTTCTATGGTTTGCTTAATTGAGAGTATGAGGCCCTGTATGTGTTTGCGAATCTCGTCGCCTTGTGCATACACGCCGCGGAGTTCATCATTAATTCTATCTACCATCCAAGAATCCAGCTCGTCAATGAGTATCCTCTGCTCTTCCACCTCTTTCTTCTTCTTCTCGAACAACTTGAAGATACTCAAGGCAAGCCCTATCCTTCATACTTTGAGCATTTTGTTATAGCCAATCCGTCAACTTTCGACACAGTTGCACAAAGACGCACTTTCATCGACTTCTCACAAGTAGAACAGAACAATTGTGCTTCTACTCTCTTATATTTCATTTCACCATCACAAAGCCTAGGGAAACTGCAGAAACATGACAGTAAGTGGATCCCAACACTAATTTGGAGGAAGTGCTTAGGCGTCATCCCTCAGTTTCCGAGGTAGATGTGCCGGGGTGAAAGACATGCTGTTGCGATTGTTTCTTTGAGATAGGGCCAGACGACAGGAAGCCTCTAAGAGAAAAATATTCTACGACTTTAAGAGGTTCCTAGTTTAGGATGGTTTTGGGTGACGACTCCGACTCTTTTGAGCAAAGATTCCCAATCAAGCTTGAACAAGAAGATTCCTAGGCCGATAAACAAAATTGACAATATGAGTGGAAACTGAACCCCGGAGAGCCCGAAGCTTTTTCTTGTTAATGCGGACAGTCCAAGGACTCCACTATATTCCAGAAACATTTCTATGGCGCTCTTGGTAACTTTTGCAGGCAAAGTAACTCCAAGCATTGAGGCGAGACGAGATTTGTTCGCACCAGCTCCAATGTACATGTAGTCATCCAAAGGCAAAACCGGCGTCAAGGCTGTCACAAAAAGCGCGACGGAGAAGGATCTATTTTGGAACCATTCCTGGAAGAGCCTAACATTCTTGTTTTTTCTGAGTTGCCTTCGAAAACCCAGCGCCCCTGAATACACAACCGTCTTTGCTAGTGTAGCTCCCAGCCCTGTGACAAGAACCAATAGTGCAAAAGTTCGAAATGTATAGCCAGAAGAAATCAACTCTGCCGTTGCGATAAGAGTGTATGAAGCTCCGAAGAATGGAGTCGCATTAGTGATGAAGGAAACACCGAAGGCTGTAGCGAGGAGAAGTAACAGAGCTTCGCTCAGCATTGGGAAGTGTGGTCATCTTCTCCTGGAGGTCCTACGTCAATTTAGTATACTTCTTAATTGCTAGATAAAAGGCATGAACATGTTTCTCAACTTCGAGAACATGAATTCTAAAGGTAGATTAGTCAAACGACAGGCGGGAGTTTAGTGTCAAAGCCAAGCCGAGGTCGCTTCAAACTATGGAAATTGAGAATAAAATAATCGAGTAGATGGAGATTACGAGAATGAAAAAGAGGAAAAACTAACTTTCTCGAAAGTCCGTAGTGGCTGCCTCACTAGTGACTAATTGCTGTATTTTGGATATAAATCAGGTAGAAATTTCGGATAGATTACGGAAAGAGCACGAAGGCAACGCGACCCATAAGTAAAATACCGATTACATTGTCAGCCCGCTCTTACATACGAGTGCCATTTGCGAGAGCAAAGAATATCTCTTTTGCCACCGTTATCACTGTCGTTTTTGCATTCTCGCATTCTATCCATATTTACAGTCAAGTTGAGCAACTGCTCGAATTCACCATTGCTCGGACAAGACTAGATAAAGCAAGGAAAGAATGGCAACTGGGAGTAAATTCAGTTTTTGGATCAGAGACATTCTATGTTCTAAGCAGATTTTTAGGTCAGGAAGATGCTTTGAAGAGAGTTCAGTTGTTTTTAGAATCTGACAAAATCTTATACCTCACAGTTGAGAAGAGAATCCTAATTAGGGCTATGGAGTTAGCCACACTACGAACATAATGTCCGTGTGTTTAGAAATGCCCCGAGAATAGATGGCTACAACCAATAGTGCAAACCAGAAAAGTATTCCAAGCAAAAAGAAAATAGGACCATACGTGAAATTATACACTAAAACGGTGCACGCGGGGACATAAAGTCCTAGACTTGACCCAGTAAAAATTAGCGCGAGAAGTTCCGTCGCATTCGCAGTTGAAGTTTCAAACTAAATTACCATAAATGTCAGCGTTATTTCTCCGAAGCTGTAAGGTGATGCCCAAAGACTCCGAATGTACGCATCTTTAGATCTTCACAAAAAGTATGCACAAGCGGTTGTCATGAGTGAGACAGGCGAGTCCTCAAAGAAGAGAGGATTGTGAGCGATTCTCATCTTATGAAGAAGTTCTCTGACAATCTTCAAAAGAACATGGACGTGTCAGAGCTACTCTGGAGGTATCTCTCTGTATGCCAAACTGATGTCCTGGCCCTTTCTTAACTTGTAACGTTGAAACACAATGTACCAGACTGTCCCTATGACTCCAACTCCAATGACAACCGCGGCTCCAAGTGATGAGAGCCCGACCAGCAGCTGCGGAATAACAAGATAACCTATCAAAACGAAGCCAGTTGTCACAAAACCTATGATCCCACAAATGGGCAATAGGCCTCTGTATTTTGCGATTGGTGAGGATGAATAGATTTGTCTTTTCCTCCACGGCATAAGGATAGCGGCGAGACTAGTTCCGAAGAATATTCCTGGAGACGACCAGACTGCTATCGCGATGTAAGTAGAAAGTGAAGGGTAGAAATCAAGCACGAATGCGTAGCTCATCAATAGAACAAACATGGCCATTATGCAATAGAATGCGGATCCGAATCTCTTCTGGGGCGCCGTGAGCCATGCTGGTAGCAATCCATCGATAGAGCCAGCCAGAAAATATCTACTGCCATTGAAGAAAGCAGTTTGTAATTGAGCCCATCCAACCATGATATAACCCACGGAAGCTAGCACCATGATAAGAGGCGATGTCGTCATCATGAGGCTAAAAATCGCAACTGAAGGGGCAAATGGCAACGATACAACTCCTGGAGTATATGCCGCGTATGACACGGCATTCATGAAATTCGTTCCAACCGAATGTTGAAACCCGTACAGTTCAGGAATCAATAAGAAGAAAGTCTGGAAAGCGCCTGCCGTTCCAAATGTTACTAACAAATTCTTCAGGTTACCTCCGCCTCTTATTTCTCCAAGCACGGGGGAGGACCAAGCGGCCCACATTAGAAAGGTCACCGTAATAACAGTAGCTAATAGGAGGGTATTCGCCCAACTAAATGCAGGAGTTGTGAATCCAGCTTTAGCCGTAGCAGACAGAACCGTGTTGTACGAATTGGAGGTTCCGTTGAGTATTGCCATGTAATGGTTGAAGTCATTTTGGAAAGATGTTGTACTCGTAGAAAAGAACAAGTAAATCAGAGTTATTCCCGTAATCAGCGTAATCGGCAAGAACGCGTACCTGAAGGCTCTCGCCATCCACCTTATTCCAGCGATACTAACTAGAGCAGTAATAATTATCGCTAACGCCGTGAAAGTGAAAGTACCAACAGACGAGCTGAGCCATGTTGACGCGCTAGCAAGGGCGGAATTCCCAGTCACCGCGCCACCAACTGTGAACAAGGGCACGAAACCTAGACTTACACTTGAAAGTAGAAGCAATACGCTGAAGAACGGTATCACAAGGAAAACAGTCCAGCCTATTGAGCTGATCAAGGCCCAAATTGGATGTACTGCTCTGCTTTGAAAGACGTAATCGCCACCAGCTCGTGGCATCATGGATCCTAGACCCGCATAAACGATGTAAATTGGAACGGCTAACGCTAGGGCAATTAGGCTGGCGATTGTCCAATCCGCACCTGGAAGAATGTATATGTAAAATGGATAAAGATAGAAGTTTGCAGCAAAAGGAATCGAACAGGATAATCCAAAAAGAAAGGCATCAAACAAAGATGCATTTCGTACAAGTCCCGTGGCGTCTCTTGTGAACAGCTTCGGTCTCGAAGTCAATGGCTTGCTTTGCACGCTAACGTGCACGTTCTTATATTGGTTTCTTTTGTGAACTTTTTTCTATTATTCACCGTGATTCCAAGACAAATCTTGTACGGTTACTAGCTATTAAGCAAATGTAATGAGAGATCTTCAGTACTTGCTCCTCCAGAGTTTCCTGTTTTGGGGCTCCGATATTTTATTTCTTAATTTTCCAAAACCGCTCGCCTCTAGCTCTAATATATCACCAGGCTTTAGCCATCTGTCAAACTCGATCGAGGAACCATTTCCAATCGTACCCGAACCAAAGACCTCGCCAGGATAAATTGTCTCATCCTGGCTGATATATTCGATCAACTCTTCCCAAGAAAACTGCATGTCAGAAGCCCCTCCTCTTGAAACTTCCTCTCCGTTAAATCGCACAAAACATTGGACGTTTTTGAAATCGACCTCGTCGGGAGTGACAATGTAAGGACCCAAGATTTTGCCCGTATCAAAGTCCTTCCCTTTGCCAGGACCAAGCGATACCTGCATTTGAACCCGTTGTCTATCTCTCGCACTCACATCGTTAAAGAGACTGAAGCCAGCAATGTATTCACTGGCGTTCTTTCTATCGATGTCTCTCCCTTTCTTTCCTATGTACGCCGCGAATTCGAACTCAAAATCAAGCTTTTCAGTCAATGACGGCCATTGAATTTCATCACTTGGTCCGATCACATTGTATGGGCTAGCCCTAAAATATGCAGGTATTTCAAACCAAATTTCTGGAATGCTAAGCCCAAGACGGCGATAAGCATTCTCCATATGGCTTTTGAAGCACATAAAGTCGCGAATGCTTTTTGGTTTTGAAAGAGGAGCGCGTAACTTGACTTCGCGCTCAAGATCGTAACTCAATCTCTCGTTCTTCGGGCCTACCAGAACTTCAGCGCTTTTTCTTGACAGGTATTCAGCCAGTTTTCTACATTCAGTCCAAGCTGCATCGCCAATCTCTAATAACACGAGCATATCAGACGGGATTGTCTTCTCGGCAATTTCGTATGATTCTACAATTCCTTCTGACTTTACATCACGAAGATAGCTTGCATAAGAAATCGTTGCATCAAAGATTTTGGGCTCGATAATTATGCCGAGGCGACGAGTGGAAATCGGTTCAGAAAGATCGCAGTATGTCGCGAGTTTCAAACAGATACTCAATCACTTGTCGTTTGCTTTGTTGTTAAGGTAATCGGGAGTTTACTCTCAAATCTGCAAAAATTAAAAAGCGCTCGCTGACTTCCATTACACGATGTATGAATCATGTACGCAGTTCTTGTGAAACTTCGCATAAAGCCTGAAAATGTGGATGATTTTATGAGGGAGGTATTGGCGGACGCCCGAGGCGCGACGCAGAAAGAGCCCGGTTGCCTACAGTTCAATGTGATCAAACACGAAAGCGAGCCTACTTCTGTAATGCTGTACGAAATATACAAGAGCAAGGCAGACTATGAGAACCACCGAACTATGCCACATTACATAAAGTGGAGAGACGCGGTCAAGGATTTCTACACTTCTCCACCAGAAATTAATCGGGGAACAATAGAGTTTCCTACGCCTAATGAATGGAGAAAAGGCGCGTGAAGTTTCAAAACAAATAACGACTCTTGCGTGAATGCGATATCATTGCAGCAACAGCAATCTCTGATTTCATCTAAAGTTCAAAATAAACTGATCGGCAGCTCTTTCAAAAGAAAAGAGGACATTCGTTTTCTCATCGGGCAAGCAAATTTTGTTACGGACATCAAGCCGCAGAACTGCTTGTACGCCGCATTCGTTAGAAGCACCTCTTCTCATGCAAAAGTCAAGCAAATACGAATTGAAAATGCGCGAGCTTCTCACGGAGTTGTCGCCATCTATACTTTATCCGACCTTGTGGGACTGGTTGGAGAAGTTCCGTGCGCAGTTCATCTTCCACATCTCCGACACGTAGCCCATTATCCTCTGGCCGATGATGAAGTGAATTATTACGGTGAACCCGTTGTAATAATATTAGCCGAAAGCGAACGTGAAGCGGAGGATGGCGCAGAGCTCGTAGAAATTGAATATGAACCTCTTCCAACAGTTATCGATCCCGAGCAAGCCATCACGTCTGCTGATCTCGTCCACGAAAGTATAGGCACAAACATAGCTTACGAATTCAAAAGAGAGTTCGGTGACATGGAAGGTGGATTGGCAAAGTCATCTCATGTATTTGATTTCAGACTGTACGACCAGCGTGTTTTTTCCGCGTCGATGGAACCCAGGGCAGTAATTTCATTTTACGACATTTCTTCTGACCAGCTTACAGTCTGGAGCGCAACTCAAATTCCTCATATTCTCCGCACTTTCGTCAGCCGAGCCATAAATCATCCAGAGAACAAAATTCGGGTGATCGCACCAGACTTGGGCGGGGCGTTTGGAAGCAAGGCCTGTGTGTATTCTGAAGAAATTCTGATTCCCTTCCTTGCCAAGCTCATGAAGCGACCCGTACGCTGGATTGAGACCAGGTCGGAAAGTTTCGTTGCAACTTCCCACGGCAGAGACGTAATTTTGTATGTGAGAGTGGGGATAGATCCGGAAGGCCGAATTCTCGCCATGAAGACGCGAGTCATCGCTGATCTAGGGGCCTTTCTCCATCTTTATACACCACAATTTGCTCCATCAATCGCTCTTTCTATCCCCTGCAACTACAAGATTCCAGCTTACGGTGTTGAACTCGCCTGTGTTTACACGAACAAGATGAGCACAGAATCTTATAGAGGCGTCGTCAACGCCGAAGCTTGCTTTTTCATTGAAAGAATAATGGATCTTATCGCCTCCAAAGCGAATCTCGACCCAGCGGACGTGAGGCTGAAAAATTTTGTACAGCCTGACGACTCTCCCTACGTAACCGTGACCGGCACGATCAATGACATGGCGGATCTTCCTCGCAGCCTGAAATTGGCTCTTGATAGGATTGACTATCCCAGTTTCCGTCGCGAACAGAAAGAGCTCCAAACACGCGGAAGGTATCTCGGCGTAGGTTTTTCTTCTTATTGGGAATTAGGGGGAGTTTATCCAGCTGACATGACTAGAGAAATCGGAGTCGAGCATGGCTTCTTTGAGAGTGCATCAGTCAGGATTCTCCCATCGGGCTTGGTATCAGTTGTAACAGGAACTTCGTGTCATGGACAGGGGCATGAAACTACGTTTGCTCAAATCGTATCGGATCTTCTTCAAGTGCCTGTTGAAAATGTAAACATTGAACACGGAGATACTTCGGCTATTGGATATGGAATAGGGACATTTGGGAGCCGGAGTGCAGCTGTCGGCGGTGGAGCGATATCAATCGCTTGCGAGCGCGTGAAACAAAAATCCGTTCTAATTGCAGCGTCACTTTTGGGAGTCAGACCGGCAGAAATCGAGTTGAGGGAAGGAAGGTTTTTTGCCGGAACCAAATCAGTAGCCCTAATCGAAGTAGCAAGGGAAGCATACTTAGGTACGCACCTCCCTCCGAGCATAGAGCCAGGACTTGAAGCGACTTACTACTTCAACCCTCCGAGGCCGACCTACGCATCGGGCACGCATGCGGCAATAGTAGAAGTTGACATCCAAACGGGCAAGGTGAGGGTTCTTCGTTACGTCGCTATCAATGACTTTGGAAATATCATAAACCCGATGATCGTCGAAGGTCAGCTACACGGCGGAATTTTGCAGGGGCTTGGGCAAGCACTTTTGGAAGAAGTATCGTTTGGTAGAGATGGACAGCAGCTTTCTTCGAACTTTCTAGACTATCTTATACCTACATCGCTAGATCCTCTCGATGACAGGTTCAGCGATTTCGAGCTCTCTTACTATTTTACTCGGACCGAGGCAAATCAATTGGGAGTAAAAGGGATGGGTGAGTGCGGCGCGATAGCTGCGCCTCCAGCAATTGCCAACGCTGTCGAGGACGCGCTAAGAAACTTCGATGCGCGAATTCTCGAAATGCCTATGAGGCCAGAAAAGATCTGGAAAATTGTGAACTCCTATAATATCAAAAAGATTAATGGATTCTAGAAAACTACACCGAAAATAATCTACGCCCTTTTGCAAAATGAATCCCAGTGAGCTTGAGTCAAGCTAAGGAATGACCGCCGTCGCTTCTATCTCTACTTTTATCCCCTGATACATGTAGGCGACTTGAATCGCCGAGCTCACCGGGGGAACCTTGCCTACGTACTCCTTTCTTACTTCGTTCATTCCTCCATAATCTTTGAAATCAGCGAGAAAGATTGTTAGCCGTACGAGATTGTCGAGAGTGGTCCCTGCAGCCTCCAGATTCCTCTTGATGTTTTCGAAAGTAACTCTGGTTTCTTCCTGAATTGTCCCGTGCACAACCTCTCCCGTTTTCTGATCTAATGGAGCCTGACCCGCAAGGAACACAAATGGACCTGCTCTAATCACTTGAGAAAAAGGGCCGATCCTACTGACTCTGTCTGGAATATTGACGTTCACAAGTTCTTTCTTGAACGAAAAAGATGCATCTTTTGCCAAAAAAAACTCACTTCTTTAGCTTCGTATAATTTGCGTCGAGTACTTTCTCGTACTCCGAGAGCGATTTCTTCCACTCGTTCAAGTATTCTCTTTGGTAATCAAGGTACTCTTCGCTTTCGAGCATGGCAATGTAGTCCTCTAGATCCTTGTAGGTCATTGGAGCAGCCGCGTGACCAGCATAGAGCTTCTTAAGGTCAGGATGATTTTTGTGGATGTCCTTGAGATTGCTGTACTTTCTGAAAATGTTAAGCGTGTAAGTGCGATCGAGATACAAATGATCACTCACGTTTGGATGCTCGAATAGTGGAAAGTGAGCCAGGTCTCCAAGGAAGGCTATCTTGCCCTCGTTTTCGCTGTCAATTATGAAATACATCTCATCTCTTGAATGAGCTCGGTACGCGTAGTAATAGCGGATGTTTGGGTCTTCAATATATCCATCGGGATAAATGTCCTGCATTTGAACGTAGATATGAGTCCCCGTCACGAGTATATGCCCAGGGACAGGATGATAGTGTGGTCCGTTCCCGCCGAATATGCAGAGCACGTTAGGAAAACGAGTAATATTCTCGAAATGGTCTTCATCCCAGTGGGATTGGAGAATATGAGTAATGTGCTCGACTTTGCACCCAATCCTGTTCATATTTTCTGTCATCTTCGGCCAGTCTGCAGATAAGCCTAGGTCAACCATCATGTATCGTGCCCCTCTCGGAGTGTCGTATTCGACCAACCCCACGGTTGAACCTGCGCTGTAGGAGTTTTGTTTTGCTTTCCTAAGCTGTGGGAACTTTTTGACTACTTCTGAAATTGAATCGAGACCTTCGTCAATGTCTGATTGCGACTTGAATACTTTCACTGGGCCCCATGTCAAAATGTAAAATCTAGGTTTCGTCAATTTCCTGAAACCATCTTCTCGACATCAAGGTTACTCTATAAAAGTATATCAAGGGCGTACAACTTTGTTCCGAAAGTTAGAAGGCTCCGAGAAAAATCCAGTACTTGTTTGATCATGAAGATAAAGGATGTGGACGATCATGATTTTGAAAAATTTGTTCGTAACGGCAATCAAATAAGGGCAAAGTTTCCAAAACAAAAAGTGAAGGTAGAAATCATGGAATTGTATGAAGCACTCAACAAAAGGGTCGCGTCGCGAAGCTTCGATCCTTCTAAGCAAATCCCTGAAGAAACCGTTCTAAAGATTCTTTCTGCTGGTGCAACAGCCCCTTCTGGTGAAAACTATCAACCTTGGGAGTTCATACTAATCAAAGACAAGAATACAATGAAAACACTTGCAAAGATAAAGCTTGAATCGAGGAAACGAGTGCTCAGAGAGTGGTATCCAGATCTTTCTGACGAAGAAATATGGGCACGTGTAGAACCACAGGATGTGGCTATGAAAACCGCATCTTGGTTTGTTGCTGTATGCTACAAAAATCTAGATACTTTTGCTGAGATTGGGAACATGCGCATCTCTCTTTCGCTAGCTTATGTTTACGGTTGTATCAACTACATATGGCTCGCGGCAACTGCGGAAGGAATTGGACTGAGTCCAACGGTCTATCCATATGACATTTATGATGAAGCAAAGGAAATTCTGAGATTACCAGCAGGCTATGAACTTGCTCTTATTCTTAGAATAGGTTATCCCGTTAAGAAGCCTAAAGGAAGAAAGAGATCGCTTATTGACCTAAATCGAAAAGTCCACTCCGAATTTTTTGGAAATCACCGAGAGGAAGCGTCGCAGTTGCAAAATAATTAGCTCTCTAAACATAGCTGTACTGCATTCTCAAAGCTAAATTAGTTAAGATGGGCAAAGAATAGCCTTATCGAACAGAGCGATAGCCTTGGTAACAATCAATAACTGAATCGTACGCTTTGCCTAGGAATTGATTGTTAAAAGGTTCGAATTCTTCAAATCTTGGACTGCTGATCAAGGTCATAGCGACCATTTTACTTATTTTCATACCTCCGCTTGTGTTTGAAAAGTACACGTATTTCCTTTTCTCGACCACCGGCGATAGTTCTGCCTTCTTTTACTACTCTGGAAAGCGCTTGGATTTTGACATTGGTTGGTTCATAGGCTCAGGAGCTCTCTCTGCTCTAATTGTGGGAAGAAAGAAATGGTTGTTCTCCCTACTCCCAGGCGCTATCGGGGCAGCCGCATTCACAATTTCAGTGTATTTCGTCCCTTTTTGCGCGCAACAGGAGTGTTACATCAGTTCAACAGATGGCTTGGGAGCCTTGCGAGATTTTCTCTTGTTTGCTTCGCTTGGGATGCTAGCCTCAGGAGCTGTCATTTCAGACCAAGTATATTTTGCAAGCAAAAGCCGAGAAAGGCGGCTCCAGATGATCTATCTCTTTGCGATTTCAATCCTAATTGGATACGCTTTAAGCTTCTTACCATTAGTACACATTTTCGCTGAGGTAACCGTCCCCTATCCTGGAAATTACATTCAGTGGTTTCTTGCATCAGCTGCCCCTAGTTTTGCCGCGGCGCTCGTCATTAATGAGAGATCACAAAGCGCAGACTTGAGCACAAGAACTGTGTGGTTATTTCTAACCGGCATCTCAGGTGTACTGCTCGGAATCGTCATTGATTTCTCGCTTCCCTGCGAAGCTTGCAGTGGATATGCTGTTTCAATCGGATCACTTGTTGCCGCTTCCGTCGCATTTTCTCTGATCGGCGTCTTCGTGGGGAGATTGATTGCGTCATCATCACAAAGGAGATCGATTGGCAGGTATAACAAATATCGCAGCGCAACAATCACGCTGACAATCACCGTAACGATCATTCTTGTCATTGTATCTTTTTTCTTAGTTACAACTCAGGTATCTGTTGTGAATTCAATGGGACCAAATGTAGCAAACGCATCTTTCTCTCCTCTTGAAATCGGCACAAGTTTTGTCTACAGCGGAGGGTACCTTGCTACACCTCAATATCGACCAACAGGAGTTGGAGTAAGTGTCAACTTTGGGAACAGCTCTATCTCAAATTACTCCTCGAACTTTCTTGCGGCAGGTTTTGGAGATCAATCTCCGAATTGTTGCAAGGACGGGCTGGATTTAGCTTATCGGGCGGACGCAGTACTTTTTCCAAATGGAACTGAGACCCTGCTGGCACGGAGTTGGTGGGCCTGCGATGACGTCACAGCGTGTGGAGGTTTCAGCTGGCAGCAGCTTTTGCACTTTGGAGGGTTGATTCTTCCAAAAGGCACTCTCTCGAACTGGGTCGATCTGCAGATGAACTGGACCAGCCCGACGCTTGTTGGGTGGTACTATCGAGTTCATTACTCTTCGAATGGAACCGTCACACCGTGGATCATGTACAATTCTTTTACTCCGCCAACGATCGACAATCACTATTTCGATGCAGGAATATGTTGTGGCGACGTTCTTTTCTATCAGTTTGGAATTTCGAGCGGGCATGAAATCGAGAGCAACTCTTGGGAAATTACTTTTCGATGTCCGATGCTAATTGAAAATGGGTCCTGGACTTGTCTCCAGCATGCGAGTTTCATAAACGGCCAAAAAGCATTCTGGAAATCCAGGTACACTTGGGGTGAAACCTACTCGGGATTAGGCTTCAACTATCTTGGAAATTACACGGTTGAATTTTACTATTCTGGTTCGAGTCCGAATGACGGAACTACAATCTGGTGAGAATTTTTGCTTGATTCATCGATTTTAATTTTCGCTAGCTCATTTCTCGTTATTCAAGAAGATTTCGCGGAAGAAAAATCGAGCCATCCTTCATCGGAGTCGCTGACCTTTTCGTTTCTAGCGAGAACAAAATAACCGCGATTTGCCTTTCTCTCGTCGAGTGCGACAAAGCCGTGCTCGACAACCAGACTTCGTAATTGATCCGGTCTAAGGAAAACAACATCTTTGTGTCGAAGTATTTTTGTTTCAAAGATATTCAGGACTCTTCCTTCTTCCGATGGGTCTAATTCTTGGAGAAGTACAAGCCCACCTTTTTTTGTGACACGGCGAAACTCTTCTAGCGCATCGCCTTGATCTGGAAAATGATGGAAGGCGGCAATAGCGTACAGCTTGTCGAAGTAGCTAGTTGGAAAGGGAATCTGGGCCGCAGTTGCCGAAAAGGACTTGACCGAAGGGTATTTCTTCTTCATGTAGTTTAGTCTATCTTCATTTGGCTCTAGCGCGAAGACTTCGTCCGAGGATTCTGTCAGACTATTGGCCATCGTCCCCAGTCCTGCTCCTACGTCCAGTATCTTGTCCTCTTTCTTCGGGGAAAGGAGCGAACGAAAAGTGGGGAGATCCTTAGAGTACATGTTCTTTCGTCGATTATCCATTATCGATAGCATCCAAGTCCAAGTCAAACTGTGAAGAAAGCCTTCCCTTCTGTATATTCGAATGAAAGAGCTAAGTCATTCCTTGCCATCGCCTGAAAAGATCATTTTCTATGCCAAGGAGATCGAGCACCTTTCCAACGAGATGATCTACAATCTCCTCTACAGTTTCCGGCCTTGGATAGAATGCGGGCATCGCAGGAACCACAACCGCTCCTGCGAGAGCAACCCTCTCCATGTTTTGGATGTGAATCAGAGTGAGCGGAGTTTCGCGGGGGACTAGTATCAGTTGGCGCTTTTCTTTTAGCGTCACCTCCGCAGCCCTAACCAGCAGATTATCTGCGATTCCAGAAGCGATGGCTCCTAGAGTGTGCATGCTACAGGGAATGACAACCATCGCGTCGAATCTAAATGAACCGGAAGATATTGGGGCGGCGATGTCTCCAAACCTGTATGTCTTCGTTGCGAGTTTTTCTACCCCTTGCACGGTGTAATCAGTTTCTGCTTTTATCGTGATTCCAGCTGCTGGTGTTATTATCAGGTGAGTCTCGATTTTTTCCTTCTCCCTTTTCTCTTTCAATACTTCAAGGAATCGTATTCCATAAATTACTCCGCTTCCTCCGCTCATTCCAATCACAAACCGTCTGAGCTGCGGAGTAGTGGTTAATTTTGACATGGCCTGTCGTTCTGGATTAGGGCTCAAGTTAGATTAGCATCCTACCTTTCGAACTATAAAACTAATCTTTCCTTCCTTGAGCTTTCTTCCTCAAGTCTCTTGCGAAAATGATAGACAAAATCAAGCCAGCCAACGCCGCAACCGTAGCTATTTCAATTATCAAAGTGTAACTGTGCAACTTGTCGAAGAAGGCGCCAGCAAGGATAGGCGAAATAAACCCTGCAATACCAAAGCTTGTCTCATCGAATGCCCATATCCTTTGGATCCATCTGCCTCCAAAGATGTCTCCAGTCAATGCGATAAAGTCGGAAAGGTATCCTCCATATCCGAAACCTATCCCAAAGGAGCAAGCGTAGAAGAGCAATGCAAGACTAGAGCTCGAAAGAGGGAGAACCGCCATGGAGACAACTTGGACTATAAATGAAATGATAACCCCGGTCATTCTGCTCAGTTTATCCGCAATTAACCCAATTACGACTCTCGAGCAAAGCGACCCTGCGCCGAAGACGCCGAGTGCGATTGAAGCATTTAGCTGGCTTATTCCAAGAGTACTAGCAAATGGGACTGCGTGAACTAAAAACATTGTAGCTCCAAATGAGCCTAGGAAGAACGTAGTGTAGATCATCCAGAAAGGCCGGCCAGATAGAGCCTGTTTCGGCGTATAATCGACGAGAAGCGACTTTTCTTCATCGCTCATTTTAGTCCAGCCGTAGGGTTTGAGGTGAATATCGTCGGGAGTCTGCATGAAGATCGAAGCGACGCAGAGAAGGGTGAAAAATCCAACCCCGAGTACGAGGAATCCTGATCGCCAGCCGTCAAGTTGAATCAAAACTTCGATCAAAGGCGGAACTACAAGAACTCCAAACCCGGATCCGGCAGCCATGATTCCAACCGCCATTCCTCGTCTTTTTACAAACCATCTGACAGGGGAGGCCGTAGCAACGATGACTACAAAGGAAACACCGAGAGGAGTGACTAGACCAAACAATACAAGTAACTCGAGCAGATCTTTGATCTGACTCGCGAGCATCGTACCCAGCCCGACTAGTATTGCTCCTAGGTAGGACATGTTTCTAAACCCAATGTGATCGGCGAAATACCCTCCGAATATTGCTCCGAAACTGAATACGAGAAGTGCGAGCGCTGGAACAGTGGAGTTTAGGGCGTGGCTCCAGCTAAACTGTGAGCCGAGAGGGAGGAAGAAATCACTGTATGAGTATAGGATTCCAAATGTTGAAGTTAGGAAGAAAGAAGCAGCTAGAACGATCCAGGGTCTTGAGATCAGATTATTGCTTCTCTTGGACTCGATATCTTCGCTGGGCTTCAAACCGGATACGATTCTGAGTTATATTCCGAGTTTTACTAGAAAAAGCTGATTATTGGTTTTTGGCTAATGACCGAACGAAACCCATTAAACAGGAATTTGGAATTGTGATGCGGTCTCTAACTCACAATTCGCTTTGGCTCTTCGCCGGCCATTTCGTGGCCAATCATTCGCACCATAGTTTCCATAATTTCGGAGAGTTCCGTGTTCTGGATTAAGAATGCGACGTCCATTGCGTCGTCCTTCAAGTCATCTGGTTTTAGTTCAGTGATCAATAGGTATTGCGAGTCGATTACCATGATTTGGACCGGATATGAAACAGGAAGGAAGGTTATCTTGCAGGTCGGGATCTCGTTCATGCTTTGAACCGTTGTCGAAAACAACGGTTCGTCCTTTGTAGAGCTGAAAATATCCAGCTTCAAACCGACCTTTGAGCGTTCGTATAAGAGATCGGCCATCTTCGATAGGCGGATCAAGCCGTTTGCAGTGGTTAGAACGACGAGCTTTTTCCTGCTTTCACTGAGTAACTCCTTCAACTTGTGGGTAACAGCCGTGCGCGGCCAGTATCTCCAGACCTTGGAGCGCAAAGCTTCGGCTCTCTTTACGTATTCCATCGACTGATGCATGACTTCTAGTTCGGTCAAGGCCTCGAGGCTCTCCTTTATCCGCCTGCTTTCTTTCTCGAGAAGTGGAATGAGGAAATCCTTTGGAGATCGCGCGATGAATATTTTTGGATTTTCCTCGCTTTGCTCGATCAATCCTCGCTCTACAAGTTTCTTGACGGCTCCGTACACCTTGGTTCTCGGAACACCGGCGGTGATCCCGATCTGGTTGATGGTTGAGGGCCCTAGTTCCAGGGATGCGAGGAAGCACTTACTCTCATATTGGGATAACCCGATGGCGCCTAGAGCGCTCAGGTGGGCCTCGTTCGAGGTTGAGAATTTATCAGAACGTTGCAAGCCTCTCGCTTTCTATTTTCCTAGTCCAAGAGCCTGCCTCATGCATATGATATAGATATTTCGTATTGTAGATTCTATTTCATGATACTCCTTCTCAACACTATTCAGAGCGCATTACTGTAGAAAATATGTATTCGAGGTGCTTTGGAGATTTCGTACCTATCTATGTGGAATTATTCTGTTTCTTTTTACGATAGAAATACGCTCCGGCGATCAAGGCGCCCGCAATTATTCCTCCCAGAAACAATTCTACTATTTGCACTATCGTTAACCGATAAATTCCGCTTAAGGAAGATGATGGGGTTGTTGAACTGCCTGTTGGCGGTAGTCGAGCTAACCATAGAAATTGTCAATGGAGTTGAACTTCTTTGCGACGACGTATAGCTACTACCTACTGCTACTGTTCGTTGTCTTTGGAAGAACAAATGAAAGTGAAATATCGGATCCGTTGATAGGGTACTCGACGGAGCCTGTTGCGCTCGATAAAATTACTGACCCATTTGCCGTAGCGTTAGCACTTATGATGAGTACGTTATCCGAGTAAAAACAAGCGTATTTCCCTCGAAAAAGAAAACTAGTTCGGAGACGAAGCTACAATATATCAATACAAGAAATGGGAGAGCCCATTTTTCCTACAAGCCGGCAACGATTTCCATTGGTTCTACTCGAACTATCTCATCTACCTTATTGTAGTGCTTGTCGAAAGAGACCAGTTTGTCTATCTTCGCCGCTTTCATAGAAGAGACCACATAAGAATCATCAAAATCCAATCTTCTCTCACTCATCTTCTCAGCAGCATTGATCATTTCTTTGTACGTTGGTCTAATAATTGATAATCCATTGAGTGACGATATAGCTCCAAGAAAGGTTGCAATTTTCACTGCGGATTCCTTCTTGCCACTCTTTGATTCAATTTCAAGAATTGCGCTGTACAACACAAAATCTGATGTTGAAGCGCTAATATCTCCTGTTTCTACTTTCTCCATAAAGTCCCGGCACGCCTCCCATCTTGAATCTTGAAATTCAAGTTCGAGGAAAATATTCGTGTCAATGAAAAAGGACGGAGTCGCCATCTTAATGCTTCAGCTCTTCGGCAGATTTGGTCCATAATTTCCTTATTTCATGCTGTTCTTCCACAGAAGTTCTATGCTTTACGTCCTTCAGTAGACCTGTCAATAAATCCACCCCGCTTTTCCCTTTTTTGCTTTGAGATGTTGCTACTTTCCTTCCGGTTTCCACGGCAGTCCATTCTCTAATTGCAGTTTCCGTAGCCTTTTTGATCGATCCTTTGGAGTACCCGAATTTTTTCATGGCAAGTTCTCGGAACTCCTTCTCTAAATTTTCATCAAGCTCGACCTTAATTGCCATAAGACCATTTGGACATTTGTGCTATATAAGTTTGAAAAACTTCGATGTAATCTAGTATTCAATCCTGCTATTTCTTTGCTTAGAACACAATTATGAGCATGGTCGAGAAGAGTGGATCATACGTAAGCTTTTGACTGAAGATATCTTTTGGGTACGGGTGGGTTCAAATCGCATTAAGCCCACCAATTTCATAGTGTCGAATACTTCACAGTAAGCGAAAAGAAAGTAGAAGAAGGTAAAGAACAGAAAAACCAAGACATCTTTTTCAAGGCTGCTCGTCGCTATCGATGGGTCGGAGATTTCAGATTACGCTCTCAAGTCAAAGAAATTATAGACTAGAACCACAATACGGGAATAAAGTGTTCAAATCCCACGGGCCCACCACCTCTTTGTATCGAGCCTTTCACTTCTTCCGATCTAGCAATTCATAATCTTAATTATAAGGAAATATTACTGATATTACTGGTATGCCGAAACACAGAGAACGACTTGTCAGGACGACAATAACGCTTCCCGAGTCTCTAAAGGCGAAAATGAACGGTATTCAGGTAAACTGGAGCGAAGAAATCAGAGAAATGATCAGTCAAAAAGTCGAGGAGGAAGGCAACGCTGACATGGCAGAGGCAGTGATTCTAAATGAAAAGGTGAAGCAGCAAGCGCCAAAAGACTGGAATTCGCTGGCGGTGATCAAACAATGGCGAAAAAGAAAGATTACGTCATCGACTCATCCATAGTAACTAAATGGTTTCTGGTTGAGTCTGATTCAGAGCTCGCCACCGAACTGAGAGACGATTTCGCCACTGGACGAGTGGGTTTGTCGGTTCCTACTTTGCTTTTCTATGAAGTAATGAATGCGTTACGTTTCAGTGGCCTATACAATGAGACCAAGCTTACGTTGGCGGCCAAATCATTGAGTAAATATCGGTTCGGGATATGGAGGCCTAGGGGAAAACTGTTGGAATTGTCCGGCCTGCTGAGTGTCAGGCAGAACTTGACTATTTACGATGCGTGTTATGTTGCTCTAGCTCAACGTATGAACACAAAGGTGATTACCGAAGATAATGAAATACTCGACAAGTTTCCAGCACATACGATTTCCTTGTCCCGTTATACTCCAGACGCCGCATGAGAGTAAATTGTGTGCATTTTTCTCCTGTGAAATTAACAGAGTTCCACAATGCTATTATCTAAGAGACGTTAGAGCGTTTTACATAAGAAGGCCCTAGGGAAACCACGGTAGAGAAAGGATAGAAATTCCTCTTGAGCGAAAAAGATGGAAATGTTAAGGAACAGAGAAAATCTGAACCGTCATTTTCAAGGCTGCTCGTCGCTATCGATGGGTCGGAGATTTCAGATTACGCGCTCAACCTCACAATTCACATCGGCGAAGCTTTTTCTTCGAGAGTAGACTTAGTTTATGTAGAGTCGTCTCCGATTCCCAGTACAATTTCAGCCCCAGTTTTGAATCCTAGCCCCGGCGGCCAGTTGCTGAGCCCTGGGCCCGCGGTAACCCTTTCTCAGAGTGAGATCCAAAAGAATATTTCAAAAAATCAGGCGCTAGTCAACGAAAGAAAGAAACTAGTTGATAACGCTGGTTTGAAGTGCGATGCGATAACAGTTCAATCTGACGATGTGGGAGGAGAGATCGTGAAACTCGCAGCTAGTTCGGATTACGATCTTGTGGTGATGGGAAGCCGCGGCCTCTCCGGGTTAAAGAGTCTTATATTGGGAAGCGTGTCGAGAAAAGTTGCAAGGGAGTCGAAGATCTCTGTTCTCATTGTGAAAAACAAGGTCGAGGGGCTGCCGAAGATTCTTTTAGGATATGATGGGTCTAAGGAAGCGAGACTCGCGCTCCACGCGGCCGCAAGCCTCGCAGTGAAATTCCAGGGACAAGTAGATCCAATTGGAGTCATCTCGATTCCAATGTCTTCGGAGGGGATGGTGATTCCCAACAGCATATCAAAGTGGGAAAAGGAAATGGCCGATTTCGTCCGCGAAGCAGTCAGGACGTTACAAGAAGAAGGCGTTACAAAATGCAACGGAAAGACGATTGATTCTCCGGACATTACTCGCGGAATAGTTGAGGAGGCAGAGGCAGGGTCCTATGACCTAGTAGCTGTAGGAATGGGAGGCTACAGCAAATTAAAGTCGTTTTTTTTAGGAAACGTAGCTTCCGGTGTAGCCGATAACGCTAAGACGAATGTGCTCATCGTTAGATAGGTAGTTCGTGCTACTGTACCATCTCATGGCTTTATTGATGGTATCAGAATAGTCCATCTTTTACTGAAATCGTGAATGGCCCTCTAGGATTCATTCCACCCATCGAAGGAATATTCATAGCAACCAAATTCCGCAGAAATTAGCAAGAGGATGAAGAACGCCGTTGGCCGTTCAATTACCACAAAAGCAAAGGGAATATGATGTCGCCGTGATTGGCGGTGGAATTCTCGGCGTTTCTATAGCCTACTGGCTTTCTGATTTATTCGACGATTGTTCGATAGCCTTGATTGAGAGAGAAACCAAAGTCGCAAGGCATACCAGTTCAAGAAACACTGGAATGATTCATAGGCCGTTCTATCTTAATCCGGAGAAAAAGAGAATTTTCGCGAGGGCCTCTCAAAAGTCATACTATCTCTGGAGAGATCTCGCATCAAAATATAGTCTTACTTGGAAGCCGGTTGGAACCTTCGAAATCGCACTGAGCGAAGAGCAGGTAAAAACGCTAGATCATTACAAAGAGTGGGCATCCCAAAATGGAATGAACTACAATGAGTTCGAGATCTTGGATTCAAACGGGGTAAAAAGTCTAGAACCTCAGGTAAAATGCGCAGGCGCGATATTCTCAAAGACTGACACCTGCGTGGATTACGGGGAGTTTACGAATTTCCTTTTCGACAAGGCGTCAAAGAACGGCGTCAAATTTGTCGGAGGTTACGAGGTCGAAAGGATTAGTGAATTTGAAGGTAAAAATAATGTTCACTTGCGTAGCAGAAATGATGGGTCTATACTTCAAATTTCTTCGAATTACCTAGTGAATGCTGCCGGCGGTGGGTCAATTGACATCACCCATAAACTTGGTCTAGCGAAAGAATACACTGATCTTCACTTTCGGGGAGAGTACTGGAAGGTTGACGAGCCATTTGCTTCAAAGGTTACGAGGAACATCTACTCGGTAGCGAGATTCAAAGAGTATCCCTTCCTCGACCCGCATTTGATTGTGCGAGCTAGTGGAAAGAGAGAGATTGGCCCCAATGCCGTGCTGGTCTCTAGCCCGTTCACTTACAAGGGCTTGAGCGAGAAAAGGCTACAGATAATTTCAAAGCTCTTCGAGCGGCCGCTTGGACCAAAGCTCAAATTATTCACAAATGAAACATTCCTATCACTCGTCTGGCACGAGTGGCGTAGCTCAATTTCGAAGAAAGCGATGTGCGCCCGGGTCAAGGAGTTTGTGCCAGCACTAGATGTTTCTTATTTGAACGAAAGGGGGCTGGCTGGAGTAAGGAACTCGGTCATCGATAACAATGGATTTGTCCCGGAAGCGATCCTGGTGAGCGGCAAAAGCTCAATTCATATTTTGAATTACAACTCGCCGGGTGCGACGGGTGCCCCAGCCTTTTCTGCGTATGTAGTTTCGAAGATGATGGATGAAGGACATCTTGGAAACTTGAAGAGAACTCCAAATCCAAGATCTCAGGATGATGGTTGGAAATTTGAAGATGCTACAGATCTTTGAAAACTAACTGTTTGATGGGCAAGGGAGAATTCTAACTTTGGAGAAACGCAAAAAAGATTTGGGTCGGGGCGATAGTCATCGACTGCACGAACTTTCCGGGGATGATGGCCTTCTGGCAGGAAGCTCTGCATTACATACCTCGTGAAGCTCTAAGCGCAGATTCCGTGGTCTTGAAGGATCCGGAAGGCGTTGGTCCAAATGTTTCTTTGAATCTGACGACGGAGTGACCTTTGGAAGATTATCGCATTCATCTCGATCTATATTCATCAGATCCTGAATCAGAGGTCGAGAGGCTCGTTGGTCTCGGAGCTACTTTGAAGAGATCCCCAAAAGAAAGGGAAGATTTCGTTACGCTCGCGGATCCAGATGGGAACTTGTTTGACATTATCGATAAGAAAGGGTGGCGGCGCGGTCAGTACTCTCATGATAAATGGACGATCGAGTACAGCTAAATGGACTGTACTCGAAGTTTGTTCAAGTTTTAGTGTCTTGCGAGAACCAATCTTCCGAGTCGGCTTGGTTGTTGTGCCAGGAATGTGCTTTCGATTCCAGTGAGTACAACCATCACTCTGACTCTTCCTTGCAGAGATGGATCTACTCTAGCTCCCCAGACGACTCGCGCCTTTGGAGGTAGAGACCTTGTGATCATCTCTCCTGCTTGAGTTACCTCATCCAAGGTGATGTCTTCGCCACCAGCTACGTGAATTAGGACACCGAATGCTTTTGTCGAATCTTTGATATCTAAAAGCTGTGCGTCGAGTGCAGTTTGTACTGCTCTTTCTATTCTGTCTTCACCCGAAGATTCACCGACACCGATTGCTGCAATACCTTTCTTTTCCATTATGGCTCGCAGATCTGCAAAGTCGATGTTGATGAGCGAAGCGGTCGTGATTGTTTCGGTGATACCCTTTACGAATTCTCCGACGAGCTCGTTCGCAACGCCTAACGCTTCCTTGAGAGGAAGGTCACCAGCAACCTTTGCGAGGCGATTGTTGTCAATTACAACTACAGTATCGCATTCAGACTTGAGTTTGGAGAGTCCTACTTTGGCGGAGTTGTACCTGAATCGTTCCACGGCGAATGGCAGCGTGACCACGCCAATCAGTAAAGCGCCTGATGGCTTGATCTCATTTGCGATGACTGTCGAAGCTCCGGTTCCTGTTCCTCCACCGAGACCCGTCGCGATGTAAACGATGTTACTCCCCGCAATATCCTTCTTGATTTGGGACATCGTTTCTCTGGCAGCGGCGGCACCTCTCTCCGGATAACCACCCGCACCCATACCATGCGTAGTCTTTTCACCCAGCAGAATCCTTCGGTCTGCCTTGATGGTACTCAGGTGTGTGGCGTCGGTATTCGCGGCGATCAGCTTTGCTCCGGATACGCCTCCCTTTTTCTCCTTGACCCAAGAGACAATGTTGCAACCGGCTCCTCCGACACCAATGACGGAGACCTGTGGTCGAGCTTGCCGCATGATTGCCTCGATTTTCTCGCTTTCCATCATTTCGTCCATTTTTGCTTGAGTGTCTGCATCATAACTCAAATTTTTCTCAGGACCTGAGTTATCATTCCATCCGATCAGTATAATACAACTTGAGGAGGTGGAAAGGGTCACAGCTGTCAGTATTTCAGATTCATGTCGATTATCGCAATATGCGAACCCAAAAATTGTATCACTTGTGATTCATCAGTCTGCCTAAATCAACCAAGAGACTATGGAGAGTTTGGCTCGGCGATCACGGCAGTCGGAGGATATGTCGTAGTTGGAGCCTCAGAGGATAATTCGAGCGGAGTTTCTGCAGCTGGTGCAGCGTACGAGTTCAAGGCATCATCCGGGTCACTGATTAATTCTTTCCAGAGCCTTAACGCACAAGAAAGGGGAGGTTTTGGCACGTCAGTTTCGATGAACGGAGGACTGATTGTCGTAGGTGCACCGGATGAAACGGTTGACGGAACCATTAATGCTGGACGCGCTTACATCGTTTGATGCGATATCTCCTTCGCCTCAACTCCGATGAGTTTTAGATAATTCGCCTTGGTATAAAGAAGATAATAAAAGTAGCCACCCAAGAATGATTATACGCACTTACACGAATCACGATTAGGGCGATTATCCTAAAAAATAGATCAGACCCGTTTAACCCGATAAAGTGCCATCAGGCTTGGAGGACGCAGGAAGATGAGCTGATGAAAGATTATCTGAAAACCGTCCCTGAGTTAACTATGTTGGAAACAGTCACTGTCCAAGCACTAGAAAACTTGGATCAGCTTACTAAGGAAGTTGCTGAGTTGAGAATGTTTAAAGAAAAGTCCGAGCCCATCCTCAAACTTCCTTACAATACTCTAAGCTCGTTTCAAGAAGGTTTCCCTTTCAACACTTCTCCTCAAAGATTCCAACTTTCTTCATCGGCATACTCCTTCTCGTACATCTCGAGCAGTTCCTTCAAGGCAGAATTTTTAGGATTCTTTTTGATCTCCTCCTTGACACTGTTTTTCATCTGGGCATTTGTTAATCTCGGTGTCGACTTTAGCATTTTTTATAATGGAGGATTGGTACAAAGCTTGAGAACCTTTCGAATTAATCCGAATCTTTTTAGACTAGGGGCCATCTAGATATTGAAAAAGCCGCTTTCCTAAGAGTGTCCCATGGTTGAACTAGCAAGGATTCTGGGGCTACGCGCCAAAATTGTCATTTTGAAATGTCCATCTCTGCGGATGTTAGCTCAAGAGAAGCGGACTATAAATGGTGAAAGCTCGAATGGCAAAGTAATTTGTCCCAGCTGCCAATCGAAGCGGAATTAAGTAAGGCGTACACCATATAGAATTTGCTTCTTTAAACAAATGAAAAAAGTGACTCTTGAAAATGGATGACAATTTGGAAGAATTACGGGCTAAATTCCAGAAGGTATGGTCGAGACAGACTTCCGAAGATCCAAAAAATTGGACTCCCGCCAACCCCTCATGGGGTCAATGTGCAGTAACTGCTCTATTCGTTTACGACTTGTTCCATGGGGAGATTATCAAGGTCAAAGTATCCAACTATCATGAAGACCACTATTACAACGTCCTACCCACAGGTGAGGAAGCCGATTTTACAAGAGACCATTTTAACAAGGAGCCACCCATCTTTGAAAATCCTAAAAAAGTGTCTCCAGAAAAATTGCGCCAATCTATCTCAAAGAGATACTTTGAATTCTCACTGAAGATGGCGCATTCGAATTTCTAGTTCGAAATCCAGAAGGTATGAGTTACCGTTAACATAAAGCTAGTTACAAAAGCTTTAACCGATGTATTCCAAGTACACGAGCATTGACGTATTTCGCATCCTGAGCCATCAAATATCTCAGAACCTTACTGAATAGTCAGAGGTCATAATAGCACTGTCTGCAGTTGTCGAACAAAAGAAACTTTGTGACACTCTACTCTCTATCGATCGCGGGATCATCTACACTGCAGTCTTATCATTGGATGGCGTAGAAATTGCGACCGCTGAAAGGCCATCGGCCAGAGCCATGATGCCTTCGCAGGAAGATCTATCGCGTCATTTCAAATCGATCAGCAAGGTCATGAGCTTCTACAGCTCTCAACAGGAGGCGCTAGCTGAGGGGGAGCGCGCTTTCGGAGAACTGAAACAGATCATTGCTATTTTCAAAAACTATCAAGTAATTATAGTGCTCAGTAGATCAAGGCATATCATGGTTGCTTTGATCACGCTAAAAGACGCAAATTCCCATACAATATCCTTTCAAGTCTCAAGAGTTCTTTCTTAAAGGCAAATCTCTCTCATGCCCATGCCCATGCCCTTACACCCCGACTCTCTACTAGACACTCTCCCATTCGCTGCGTAGAGTACTGCGGCTTTCGTTTGATTTGCCTAGGTCCATGATTGGTGCTCGAGCGACGCAGATAGACGAGAGACTGTATAGTTTCGTTACCAACAAAAGCCGCTTTCCAGTACTGTTTTTACATATCAGTGTCGGCTTTCATAGTCTTTGGCTTGCTCGTGTTATTTTCAAGAGAAGTCTCCGGCAAAAAGGATGTTCTGGGTTAAATCGTTGGAGCTAAATCTACTAACACAAAAAATCGCCGAACTCCTAAGTCTCTGCAAGATTCAGTAACGGCTAAGTCTGCGCTCTAGGCTCAAATTTGGGACTAAATCGCTGTTTTCTCCGCGCGGAATCCACTTGTCTTACTTTCTCATCACTCATCGAATCCGGAATCCGTAGTGTACTAGAACTTTGCCTGGTCTACCGCTTCTGTCCATTGGTGGCCGCAATGCTTGCACTCGAGATGCAGTTTGTAAACAGAAATTTCTCCCGTAACCCGATGCTGATCCTTCACTATCAGAACAGATGGAATTATGCTGCCCCCAGCACCTGTCCTGTAGGCGCCTGGGAGTGGCTCTTTCTCGACTTCCTCGGTTCGAACAAATGTTTCCATAACAAATTCCTTCTCCTTCTTTTTGACCGAGAAAAGCCTATGACATTTAGGACACATTACATTGAAACCCATATCACATCAAAGTACGCGATGCTTATGACATATTTAAACTGGGGATACGATTACTAAAGCTGATAACATCGAACACAGTCCAGTTACTAATGTACCGGAGTCAAAAGCCCAATTAATTACGCTAACGCGTATTGGGTAATAGTCGTCATGATGTTGGGATTCCTGTTTTCTTTCTACTCAAATCTCCCTTATGAATTCTTGAGTAATGATGTAATCCGAGGCCTATGAGCTCGGTCATTATCTTTGAAGATTCATAGCCGAGTCTTTCGCTTTCAATTAGATCCAATACCCGATCATACAGATCGCTGTTGATTTGCATTATCATGGTGCGCATATTTTCTTTGGCTGACGTTGCAGGCGCAATTATGGATTCTTTTGGAACAATTTCCGAATCTAGCGTGAGAAATTCCTCGCAGGAAACACATTTTTCAAGAGTCGATACGTGCTTCTTGTCATTGGTTTGAATCATGTACGCTCTGAAATCGCTCACTTGTAGATGTTCACACATGGTTATCTCAATAGTCCACAAAGGGAGAATGAGCTCAACTAATTAAACATGATACTTATCTTCGTCGAAAGATGAGCATTCAGACATGGATCTATTTTGAAGTGGTAGTGCTGTCACCTCAGGCGGGTTCGCGATCCGATACTGTAAACAGCAAAAATAACCATTTTCAGAAGTTGTGGCCTTTCTTATGCCTTTACGATGAAGCTTACTGAGATTAAAAAAGAGGGAAAGAGGATCGTTCCAGCCCTCAATTGAGTTTTTACGAAGAGAAGAGCACATTACTGCCTAACTAGAATTTAAGCGTTCAAGCCTCATAGAGTTCCCATTTTATGGTTCACTCAGACAATTTCGTTAAGCCTTGAAATGAAAACTATGCAGTACCGAAGAAACCTCGTGGATTTATTCTCCTTAGTTTGGAATTGAAGATCCCTACTCTTTTGCTTCTCCGAGGAATTCCATGTGCTTCGAACATATGGTCAAAGTCGAAAGGACTGCAGAAAGCTTCCCTGCACCTTGGACACGGAAGGGAAATAAAGCCCTGACAATTTACTCCAGCACAACATACGCGCATGCGAATCCCTCCCCCTCCTGGGCTGTGTGTGTATATCCTCCGCACACATCGTCGTCGTCACCATCGGCAGGTATCTACCCAATTGTTAAACCCTGTTGTTAGCGGATGGTTTATCGTAGGACGTGGCATTAGGCTTGGCTTGAAATTTTGTCCTAACAACCACTGAGATGTCTTAAGCCATTCATTACAAAGGGACAAGTGGTATCAATGTCCGAAGGGACTGCTATGTACAATGAAATAGCCTGACGGAGCAACTATGACGCCCCCGCTCCCAACCGGCTTAAGTATTGACTATGCTTCTGCGTCCCACTCGTAGGGTATTATGGTGAAAAAATTCTCTTCCAATTGTTGATTCATTTGCATACAAACTTTCCAAGCCTCCTGTGCATTAGTGAACTCAAAGTCATACACTAATCTTTGAGGATATTCCTTTGGAACTCTCAGAACATTTAGAAAGGAAGGGATAATGATCCCCGTGTTGTGATTTTGTCTATTAGACACTAGGCGAAGTTTCTCATTGAGTACCCGTGCAACTTGCTCTGCTTCCTCAGTCGTTCTATAGAACTCGGCAGACTCGATTCTAAAGAAATGAGATTTGTATCCCGTATGAGGACTATTTCCCCACCCGCCGTCTACAGTCACATTCATGAAAAAGGTTACCACCTGATATCGGTAGTTATAGAAAACAGGCCTTGTAATGTCGTGCACTTTTTCCATATGCTTTCGCAAATCATTCCATGAGCGATTCATGTTTGCTCCGAATAAAGTGAAACTACGCTTCGTGTTGTAACCGCAGTATCCGCAGATGTAGAGAGAAACTCCTCTGAGAGGCTTGATTTTCTCTTCCTTTGAACTCGAAGATGCCGCAACCCAAGGCAAAGGTTCTTTTTTATACTATTCACTCTAAATTAAGCGTTTTAACCTAATTCGAAGATCACGGAAATTCCACTTTTCTCGACAGAAGGAGAACTACCCCGAAATATGAGTCCTCTCTCTTAACGACCGACTTGCACTTGTGCATTCTATCGCGGTCTTGCTCATCTCTTCTTCATCTCACCTGATGTATTCTGGTGTGGGTTCATAGACTGAGAGATCATCATAAACAGGGTCCAACCTTCTGAGATTCTTCAGGTAGGCCTTCGAATAGTAGTAATCATCCGAAACGACTACACTGTGCACAATAGAATTGAGGGTATTCAGGTGTCTATGCCCAAGACCGGTGAGAAATACAGTAAAAATACTGTATTATTACAGTAACTTTAAATCCCTTCAATGATTCTTATCTATTTTGACAGTTGAAACTTGTTAAAATGAATATTAGCTCAGCCCCCTGCGTAGCGTCGCGTTGCACAATGGAGCATAGCATAAAGATCGCAGTTTGTTTGCATCCTTCGCTTTCAATGGTTGGGTCGCCGTGAAGGGCCAAACTTTGCCACGCGCGGACAGGCTAGCTGCACTTGTCGGAGTTGGAACATCGCTAGTCTCCGTACTATTCTTGCTGATAGAAATTCCAAACAATGTCAACACGATAAACCTATGGATAGCACTCGTTGTCGCAATAATAGTCGTGATTTTGCTTTTCGCATATTTTATGCTCTCCCCGAAGCGATCCAAACCGAAACTTCCGAGGACAGAAGAGAATCGCCTAAAGACGGAATTTCCAACCGTCTTCGCTTTTATCGATAGCATCGGAGAAATTAGAAATGAGCGAGATTTCGATCAGTTTATGGGAAAGCTAGATCGTTTGCTCGAAGTCGAGAGACGGGCTAGAGGAATTAATGATGCTAAAGACATCGAGACGATGAAAGCGATAGCTTATGCGAGGTTGATCGCGAAGAAGAGGTAATCTTAGGCAGAAGATAGTTACCCATCATCTCTCAACTAAAAATAACAGGTATCGATTATCGACCACTCCATACCTATCATCAAAAATTAGTAAAGTACGTTTCGAGCGGCTCAACGTTTATTACTGATCGGATAAAGCTACATGGTTTACGATTTTTGAATTGACCAGTACTACCTCCCTGCTTTCAAAGGCAACTGTTCAGCATTTCGAAATCAGTCAAGAGTACACTCCAAAGGGAGATCAGCCGCAGGCGATTGAGAGGCTGAGTCAAGGAGTACAGAGAGGGCTGAAACATCAGGTCTTGCTTGGCGCAACGGGAACAGGGAAGACCCTAACCATGGCTCACGTCATTCAAAACGTGCAAAGACCCACACTTGTGATTTCCCCAAACAAGACACTTGCAGCACAACTCGTCGGCGAGTTTCGCGCTTTCTTTCCAAACAATGCGGTCGAATATTTTGTTAGTTACTACGACTACTTCCAACCGGAAGCATACGTCCCGCAACAGGATCTATACATCGAAAAGGATTCCTCGATCAATGACGAGATCGAGACCCTAAGGCAGAGAGCCATGCAAGCTCTTGTCTCGCGCAGAGACGTGATCGTCGTCGCGAGCGTTTCCTGCATCTATGGTCTGGGTTCCCCTCAAAGTTACATGGGCGAAGTTATGGGATTGATCCAAGGTCAGTCCTACGATCGTGACAAGATTTTACGCAAACTGGTTGATATGCGCTTCCAGCGAAACGACTTTCAACTCTCGCGGGGGAAATTCCGCCTTAAGGGAGACACCCTCGAGATTTGTAGTGCTGATGAAAACATCACCAAAATCCAGTTCTTCGGGGACGAAGTCGAGAAAATAAGCGAAGTTGAACGCGTGAGCGGAAGAACAATCAAGCAAAAGAAGGAAGCCATAATCTACCCGGCGACTGAATTCGCGGGTACAAACGAGAGAATGCAGGAGTCAATAGTGCAAATCGAAGAAGAGCTGGAAGACCGCCTCGCTGAACTGCGTTCTCAAAATAAACTCGTAGAGGCCCAGAGGTTGGAGCAGAGGACGAGATTCGATTTAGAAATGCTGCGCGAGACGGGGTACTGCACCGGAATCGAGAACTATTCGCGATATTTCACCGGAAGATCCGAAGGCGAAACTCCATACTGTCTCCTAGATTATTTTCCGGATGATTATCTGACCTTCATCGATGAAGGTCATATCGCAATTCCACAGATTCATGGAATGTACGAAGGGGATAGATCGCGAAAGAAGAACCTCATCGATTACGGCTTTAGGCTCCCGTCCGCGTATGATAATCGCCCGCTTTACTTCTCGGAGTTTGAATTGAAGATGAATCAACTCATCTATACCTCGGCG
Organism: Nitrososphaerales archaeon; assembly: GCA_030041295.1. GTDB lineage: Archaea > Thermoproteota > Nitrososphaeria > Nitrososphaerales > CADDZS01 > JASHOD01. The sequence continues at coordinate 70,981 of JASHOD010000039.1, read as the reverse complement.
ACGCCGGGTCCGTACGAAATGGGCAAGTGCGAGCAATTAGTTGAGCAAATCATCCGTCCGACCGGGCTAATCGATCCTGAAATCGTGATACGCCCCGCCAAGGGGCAGGTCGACGACCTGATCGCGGAGATAAAGAAGAGGGTCGAAAAGAGCGAGCGGGTACTAGTAACTACTCTTACGAAGAGAATGGCTGAAGACCTGACCGAATACCTTGCGGATCTAAAAATCAAGGTTCAGTACATTCATTCTGAAGTTGAAACCCTGCGACGAATCGAACTACTTAGAGACCTGCGTTTAGGCAAATATGATGTCTTGGTTGGAATTAACCTTCTTAGAGAGGGCTTGGATCTTCCTGAAGTTAGTTTGGTCGCGATACTGGACGCGGACAAGGAGGGATACCTAAGATCCGAAGTCTCTTTGATTCAAACCATCGGTCGTGCTGCAAGAAATGCGGCGGGCCAAGTGATAATGTACGCCGACCAAATCACGCAGTCAATGGAAAAAGCGATTGACGAAACGAATAGACGCAGGGCAATTCAAATCAAGTTCAACCAAGAGAACGGAATCACACCCGAGACCGTGAAGAAGGAAATCCGTGCCCTTGTTGCCGAGACCGCTGAACTCGAATTAGAAATTAGCAAGTCGAAGAGCGACAAATCGATACTCGTCTCGCCGGACTTTCCAAAGTTGATCTCCGAACTTGAAGAGCAGATGAAGGTTGCCGCTAACAATTTGGAATTTGAAACGGCCGCGAGGATCAGGGATCGAATTAAGGCCTTAATCAAAGCTCACGAGAAAAACAAACGCCAGATAGCTGCGATTCAAGACGAATGATGATGGATTTTCCACCCATTACGTTCTCATTTTAGTCGAAAAGACCCTGACATGCTAAAATAGTGAACAGATGGCACATGAGAGATAAGTAGGGAGCTTCTGAGTTCTTATCTTGACCACAACTACCGCGACGGATGAACTGCGAAGAATCGCCTTGCACGAGTCAAAGGACGAGCTCACCGACTATATGGTGTACAGCAAGCTCGCAAAGAGGGGTAAGCTGCAGTTTCGCGATTCCATCCAAAAGATTTCCGATATGGAGATGAAGCACTACAACTTTTGGAAGAGATACAGTCCAGAAGAGGTAGCGAAAATCAGAATCAGCGGTATAGTAGTAAATTTCGTCATGATACTACGCCTAATTCTCGGCTCATCATTCGCCATCAAATACTTGGAGAAAAAGGAGCGCGACACGATCAAAAAATATGGCTCTGTCGCACATCTGATCCCTCCCGAAGATAAGACTGCATTTGACGAAATGGTTGAAGATGAAAAGTTCCACGAACGAGATTTAGCGAAGTCGGTTGAGGGGAGTTACCTAAAGTACATCTCTTTCATAGTGCTGGGTCTTGCCGATGCCTTGGTTGAAATAGCCGGGATTCACGCGGGCTCCCTAGGAATATACAATTCGACTTTAATCACCGGCCTAGCCGGAGTAATTGCGGGGGCCGCGGCCTCGATCGCGATGGCCTCGGCCGCTTTCGCGCAGGCTAAACAGGGGTTCGAGGGGTCGGCGGGACTCTCGGCGGCTTACACTGGGGTTTCGTACTTCGTCAATGCGGTGATTCTTGCTACGCCGTACTTTCTAACGCATGACAAATATCTCGCGCTTGGCACGTCACTATTTCTAGGAATTTGCATAATCGCTTTCATCAGTTACTACAACTCCATCCTTTCGGACGAGAATTTCCTTAGAGATTTTGGAGAACTCGCTGGAATCATGCTCGGAGCGACTGCGGCCCTTTATTTGATTGGGATGCTTGTCAGGATTGTATTTCATATAACTACTGTCGTGCCTTAAACTTCAGCTAACCGCTTTCGCCGGTTTGTACTAAATGGCTAGTGTTCTTTAAAAAGCTAGGTTTCGAGGTTGGCCATTCTTAAAAGTTCCTTCCATCTGGGATCTTGTCTGATGTACTGTAATTCAGGATCTACCCTGAAATGAATGCGATGTTGTTAGGACGCCCGATCGTGTCTTTTGGCAAAGCTAGAAATCTGTTTCTTATCTCTACGGCTTTGTCTCCCTTTCCGACATTGACATAAAGAGTCGCTTGCTTTACACTTGAATAAGCGACTAGGTTGTCTGACAATGTTTTCGTGCCTTTGCTTGAAGAACTAGCGCCGAAGGGCTTTTCGTTGTACTTTGCTTCGCGCACATCGTCATAGTTGACAACAATCTCCTGCGTAAATCCCAATGACTTTTCGATTCTCCCATCGATTATTACAAGTTTCTAAGTAATCCTACTTGTTTTACTCAAGTTACATAATAATGCCTAACATGACCTTGGCAGTTCCAGAGGAGCTGCATGAAATAATGAGGAAGCGTCCCGAGATCAAATGGTGTGAGATTGCTAGGAACGCGACGAAGCAGTACGCGACGAAACTTCAGGTCTTGGAAGACATAACTAACAAGAGTAAGCTATCGGAGAAAGATGTACTGGAACTAGGAGATTCGATAAAGAGGAATCTTGCTGTTCGCAGTCGGAGGGCCATGCAAAAGACGACGCAGAAGAAGGCACGTTAATTGAGACTTGTCATCGATACCAAAATCCTATTGGCGTCTTTGATAAGAAACTCGATGACAAAGATCTATTTTACTAAAGCCAAATCACGTTTTTTACGTGCCCGAATATGCCATCGACGAAGTCAATAAGCACATGGAACTGATAGTTTCGAAGTCTTGCTTGAGTAAAGAACAAATTGGACTTGTTTTTGATATCATCTTGGATAATTTGGAAATCATTCCTATGGAAGAGATACGGACAAACTTGAAGCGGGCAACGGAATTTCTCGCAAAGTGCACTTCTTGCGATCTAATTGTTAAACCGACCGAAACAAAAGACTGGGAATTACCAAACACTGAATCTTGGAAAGAAACAACAGCCGATGGAACACGAATTCAATATGGCCATGCCTCAAATGTTATCTTCGATTCAAGGCGCGCGCCACCCGTAGACAGGGTATGCGTCGGTTTCCATTCTATAAGGTAGTCTTTGACGCAAAATGCAATCGACAACAGAAAACAATACCTTCAGTGATCAGAATACACTCTACCTCGACACGCTTCGAGAGCGTAACCCGCTTCTCATAGAATTTTCTGCTGAGCTCCACAGACGAAACGAGTTGCCTGTCGGAACGTATGTGTTAGATCTAGAAGCGCACAAGAACAATGCCCGAGCTATGAGTGACGAAGCTGGCAGAAATGGAATCAAGCTCTACTACATGAGTAAGCAGATAGCGAGAAACCCGCTCGTCACGCAGTCAGTTATCAATGAAGGATTTCATGGAGTCGTCGCTGTTGAGCCGCAGGAGATTCGTTCGCTTGTAAGGTATAGGATAAGGATCGGGCATGTAGGCCATCTCGTGAATATTCCTGAAAATGAGATTGACTATGTTCTGAAATATGCGAAGCCCGAAGTGATTACGGTTTTCAACTACGAGAAGGCGAGGATGATCTCCCAGCGGGCGGAGAGGCTAGGCGTTACGCAGGATTTGCTCGTCAGACCCATGAGTCCCAGCGACACATTATATCCCTACATGGAGGGCGGCGTGCCGGAAGAAGACGCCGTGAAATTGATGCGGCGGATAGACAAGCTGCCAAACGTAAAAGTTACGGGGGTCACAAGTTTTCCCTGTATGCTCTTCGACCTCAAGACAGGTAAGCCAGTTTTCATGCCGAACATCGACACCCTCGGCAGAGTTTCAAAACAGGCTAGCGATAGTGGAATCGAGATTACCCAAGTCAACACTCCGCCGATGTGCATCTCAAAGACCGTAGAATTGTACGCAAAGAAGGGGGCGACGCATCTCGAGCCGGGCCTCGGCATGACAGGCATGTCTCCTTGGCAGATTTACGAGCCAAAGATTCATCCCGAAATTCCTGCCGGGGTCTACGTGACGGAAGTGTCGCACTTCTTCAAGGAATACGCCTACGTTTACGGCGGCGGCTTTGCATACATCGAGGTCTTTGAACTAGCTTACGACGGAAAGAGCTACATCCCGGACCCGTCGAAGCTCAAGATGAAAGCACTGGTGGGACAGACACCGAGGGAGCTTATGCAAAATCCCGTCGACGCAGAGCACTATCGGGGACTGATCGACTACCACGCGAGGCTGTACAACTCTACGGCCGCAAAGGAACTGCATGTGGGCGACACCGTCGTCTACGGGTTCAGGGCGCAAATGTTCGTGACCAGAGCGCAGGTGGCCGTCGTCTCTGGCATAAGGGAAAACGACCCCAAACTCGTAGGAATATTTGACCAAGCGAACAACCTGATAGATCGGTACGGTCATCTTTTGGGCGAGGAAAAGACCATCGAACTTTTACGAAAGTATTCCAAATAGAATACTAGGCACTGTCTTTTCGTTTCGGGAGCTCGAACTGCTTGTAAAGCTCGGCTCCTGCTGTGTGTTCAGGGATAACAAGACCAATTTTTCGGATTAGTTCGGCCGATGCTGCGTTTCGGTCTCGCGCCCTCTCCCAGAACTGCCTATCATCGGAGGGGCCGGGAAAGAGCGGATCGATCTGGGACACGTGTTCCAAAATCATGCCAATCTTCTGGCGCATGTCTTCTTCGTCGAAGAGCTCAATCGAATAGGCCTCCTCAAGTGTAAATTCTTCCCAGGCACCCCTGTATTGAAACAAGGAAGGCTGATTGTTTTGTGAAGAGATTTGGTTCATCGCTTTCTCGAATGCAGCCAGCGTCATTGAGTGGGTTCCGTTCGGGTCAGTCGTGTCTCCTGCGAGGAGGATTACATCAGGCTTCAACTCTTCAAGAAATCTCCTTGTAATTTCAACGTCCTCATCCGAAATGGGAGCCTTCCTTGCTGATCCGTATTCTTCGTAGAACGGGAGGTTTAGAAAGTGGGAGGTCGCTCCAGCCTTCGAGCTCGCCCTAGTAGCCTCCTGCCTTCGTATTTCGCACTTGATCAACCTAATGATGTGGTGATCTGCTTCGCCTTTTTTCTTTGTGTAGATCGCGCTCTTCACGAATGCGATTTCCTCATCCACGTCCGTTATTCCATTCAAGGACGCCCATTCCTTAAGGAGCCTCATGACTGGCTCGTTCTTCAGCACAATATAGTTTAGGACGTCGAGATCCCTCACTGCATTGGATCCGGAAACCATGTATGCGACGTGGAGATCGTGGTGGTGGCTCCTTGACAGTTTCTTCATGAGCGCGGCTGTGCAGATCACGTCGTCGTCCGGGTGCGGAGAGACGATCAGAATCTTTTGCCTCTCTCTTTTGTTGATGAAATCATAGAGTCGTCCGACCTTTGAATCAAGATCTTCAAGCACTTTCTGACCAAAATTAGAACCCAGTGTCTCGTACAATAGGCTCAAGCCCTCGGAACGAAAATCGGCCACCTCAAGTTTGTCTATCGTCTTGTTCTTCCTCAGGGCAAGCGATATGATCGCGCCTTGCGAAATGTTCATCTCCTTTTTCCAGTCGACGCTTCGGACGAGCCATGGAGTCCGGAATAGAGTTAATTTCGAGGCGGCCGCCCTGTCCGTGAGCACTTCTACGGAGCTATGGTATTGGAGGAACGATGCGGGGAGTTCGGTTAAAGGAGGGCGTTCGAGTGCGTCACGCAGCACTGAAGCCTTATGCTCGCCGGAAACGAGGAGCACAATCTCTCGCGCTTCGAGGATTGTTCCGACGCCCATCGTTATCGCTTCGCTCGGCACGTTCTTCAGGCCGAAGAAATCCGTGGCCGCATCCCGGCGCGTAATTTCGTTCAAAGAGATTAGTCTAGTTCTGGAATCGATCGTCGAGCCAGGTTCGTTGAAGCCAATGTGACCGTCCCGTCCTATTCCTAAGATCTGAAAGTCGATTCCTCCGACCGCCCGGATCTTTCCTTCGTACTCGAGGCAGTGCTCCTCGACTTGCGATCGGGAGATGGAACCGCTTGGGATGTTGATTTGGTCTTCCCTAGCTTCAATGTGGTCAAAGAGATTCTCGCGCATGAAACGATAGTAACTCTGGAGTTCGTCGGGCCCTACGCCGAAATATTCGTCCAAATTGAAGAATATGCAATCTGAGAAATCAATCGATTTTTCTCTGTGCATCGTGATTAATTCTCGGTACACGCCAAGCGGTGAGCTTCCTGTGGCTAAACCGAGGACTGGCCTCTTGCCCGCGACGTGAGACTCCTTTATGGCGTGCCAGATCTGAAAAGCAACGTGCTTTGAAATGACCGTGTAGTCATCCTCCATGACGACTTTGGGCTGATGAATTCTTGAGCTCATAGCCGAAGTAATAGAGCTGGAACAAGCATTTATTTCAACCATTCCTGTCCGAGAACGCGTGTCGATCGATGAGATTGAAGGGGTTCTCTGTTGGGAGAGTCGCTAGTTTAAAGAGAAGGCGACCGTGGACAATGTCTTGACCATGAATATAGCTGGGATGATGTCGGGGACTTCACTTGACGGGCTGACGATAGCCGAGATTTCGATGCCTAACCTTCCGTCCAGAATAAATCCCGAGCGGCTGAAAGAACTTGTGAGAAAAGCGAGATTCTTAACAGCAAAGACCTACGATTTCCCTTCCTCACTAAAAGGTGAACTTGCAACGCTCGTAGAGCCAAGAAATGCAATTTCGACGAAATTGATTGCGGATACGAGTGTGAATCTTGGATGGTTTGCGGCAGAGCGTCTCAAGGAATTCGTAAGGCGAGAATCGCATAGAAACATTGATCTCGTTGCTTTCCATGGTCAGACGATTTATCACGAGCCAGGGTCGAAGGGGAAGATTGGATCTACAAAGACACTTCAGATTGGAGATCCTTCGCCACTTTGTTATGAATTGAAAGTTCCTGTGGTCTCCGACGTCAGATCCATGGACGTCGCCGCAGGCGGACAGGGCGCTCCAATTGTGCCAATTGTAGACTACTTGAGGTACTCAGGCGAAGGCAATAAGCTTGTCCTCAACGTCGGCGGGATTGCGAATATGACCTTCCTTCCAAAGAACGATGACATGTCTAAAGTTAGAGCATTTGATGTAGGGCCCGGGAATATGTTGATCGACGGCGCGATGAGTCTAATCTCGGGTTCAAAACAAAGCTACGACAACGACGGTCGCCTCGCAACGAGAGGAAAAGTGTCTCAGGGGCTTTTTGATTGGATTCTACGCAATGACAATTTTCGCTTTGTTCTACCTCCAAAAACCACTGGGAGGGAGAAGTACGATCGATCATTTCTAGAGCGACTGATGAGCGAGGGAAAGAAATTACATCTTTCGGACGAAGATTTGATTGCGTCGATTTCGTCGTATACCGTGTTCATGATACACTATCACATCAAACAGCTCAAGAAGAAGGAAGGCGGGATAAACGAGATGATAATGGGTGGAGGGGGGACGAAAAACAAGTTTATCATGGGAAGGTTGAAGGAGCTTCTTCCCGATACCAAAATATCGTTACATGATAGCTATGGAGTCCCCTCGTGGACATGGGAAGGGTTTGCGTTCGCCGTGATAGGGTATCTAACCTATCACAGAATAACTGGGAACGTTGTCTCTGCGACAGGTGCGACAAGTCCCGTCGTACTTGGTAGGATGAACTATCCTCCAAGAATATCCTTAAGCTGATTAGCGAACAAGAGAATCGACCACGGCATTTTGAAATGCTTGGTTCACGTTTCGCCATGTGGACTTGCGCTTCATCATAATCCCAACAGATTTGTCTATCGAAGGATCTCCTTCGCGTATCGGATGAACCCTGTTTGTAAGAAGTATGAGAGTCAATTTGTCCTTTGGATCCATCCAGACTGATGTTCCTGTGTAGCCGTTATGTCCGAACGCATAGGGCGAAAGATTGCTTCCGATAGCGAGCGTCTTCGCTACGTTCCCTTCCGACCTTATTCGCCATCCCAGTCCCACATTGCCTCCGAGATTCTTCGCGCGGTCTGTTCTCATTCGAGTTATAATATCGTCAGAAAGAATCCTTTGACCTTTGAACGTCCCATCGAGCAAACACTGGCAAAATATCATAAGATCGGTCGCTGTAGAGAATAATCCCGCATGGCCGCTCACCCCACCCATGACGTACGCGTTTTCGTCGTGAACCTCGCCCTGCACCATTTTCCGTCGCCAGTTTGAAAATTCGGTAGCCACTATTCGATTCATTTTTGATGCAAACGGGTTGAAGGAGGTATCGACCATCCCCAGTGGTGTAAAGATGTTCTCTTTTGCAAATTTAGACAGGTCGCTTCCAGTAATGTTCTCGACAATTACGCCAAGCAGGATGAAACCTAGGTCACTGTATTGGAAGCTAGTACCCGGCTTTGATGAAAGAGGAATCGTGCAAAGTTCTTCGATCAATTCATCCTTGCTGTTTACCTGACTGTAAAATTCGTACCAGGGAGGAAGGCCCGATGTATGCGTAAGCAAGTGTTCTATAGTAATCTCGTCCCGCCACACCTCGTTGTCTTGATGTTTTGAGTTGTTGAAGGACGGAATAATCGATGAAACCCTTGCGTCAAGCGAGATCATCCCTCTCTCGATAAGAATCAAAATTGAAGTGGTAGTCGCTACGGCCTTAGTTACTGATGCTAGGTCGAATATGGAATCACGAAGTAACTTTTTGCACCTTGGGATGATCATCTGGTATCCGCAGGACTTGTGAAGAATCACTCTTCCGTCTTTAGCGACAAGGGCGACCGCACCTGCAAATGCGCCGTTTCGAGCTCCCATCTCGACAATCTGCCAAGCTTTCGATAATCGCTTTTCATCCACGCCCACCTTTTCGGGTCTGGAATAGGGCAGGGCTACCCTAGTTCTGCTTATTGGCAAGTGAGATAGAAGAAAGTCTGCGCGTACTTCAACTTTGAGAACCCATAATAACAATTAGTGAAGGACTCTTTCTCAATTGAACTACACAATCAGGGAGTTTGTCGAGTCAGATGCCGAGTCTGTCTCGGAGATGCTTCGTGAGTCCTTTGAGTGGTTCCACAAGGGGGACCATGAGTCGTGGCTTTGGAAGTCGTTCGCTCCCTCAAATTTGATCAATTTCAGCAAGACGCAGGACATTCTCGTGGCTGTCGACGATAAGGGCGAGATTGTTGGTTACATATCTTCCACGACTACGCTCTATGGTGTGGCGTATGTCCCCACTGTTGCAGTGCGAAACTCCCTAAGACGAATGGGAATAGGAAAGCTTCTCTTAGATGAAAAGATTCGAAGGTTTCGAGAACAGGGAATCCGAAAGATGTGGCTACTCGTCACCCACATCAACACAAGCGCGATCGAGTTCTATCGCAAGAACGACTTTGTTATAGAGGGCTATCTGCGCGACCACACGGGGCCAGGTTACGACGAAGTATTGCTCAGCAGGTTTCTCTAAGATCATAAAGTGTTCTAATCTAACAGTTGCAATGCTTAGCTTAAAGCGTTCGCCACCCTGAACAAACAATGGCTCGTTTGAGTCATGCTATTACTCTGGCGGGATTTCCTTTTGGAGCTGCCAGACGGGCACTCCCTGCCTCTTCCTGATGAAATACGATATGTAGTAGATTACGACTCCGATGACGAAGAGTATGATGATAAAGTAGACGTACTCTGGCGAGAACACGCCGACGAATGCAGGCAGCAGACCGACGTAGCCGATGATACACGACGTGATTACTCCGAGGATGCCCAAAAGCACAATGACTGGAACCCCTCCTATCTTGGCATTCACTGGTCTAGGTGCGGAGTTGAACACGTCCTTCCTCAAGTAAGGGAAGAGTATTGAGGATAGCCCGACGACCACGAGACCAATGGAAGACGCGAGAACAACGTATGTGAAGAAGGCCGAAAACGTGGTGTAAACCGTCAGGAAGATGAACGCCACGCCGACCGCGATGATCGCCGCAACAGAGTATGTGGGGACGTGGTAGCGGTCGTTCACCTTCGCAAACCTCATGGGGAATACGCTGTCGAACGTCCAGGCGAACAGGCAGCGTGAACTAACAAATGTAGCCGTAAGCATGTAGGCGAAGAGCGTCGCCATCAATCCTATCGTCATGAGGACGAGAACGTACGGGTTGCCAGTGACGTAACCAGCTATGAAGTTCAGCCAGGGGAGCGAGACGGGGAGGGTGTAAGAACTACTGCCGCTCAAGGCTGCGCTTGATATGCCTGTTAGAAAGTTGTAACCTAGCGTGTTGTAGGTCACGGCTAGCATGATCATCATCAGCCCAGCGTAGATCGTCGGGGCTCCGAACATTCCGACGAACTGCGACTTGCTCGGATGTCTGACCTCGCCTCCAGTGTAAGAGGAGATAATGAATCCGGAGAGGGCGAGTACTGCGTAGATCGATGCGAACATCGTCGGACCAAAAGAGAAGCTCGTCGGTAGTTTGCTGCTAGCAACGATCGCAGTGTAATTGGCAAACGGGGTGGAAGAGTATTTGTCGAAGTTAGCGACCGCAGTATTATGGGGGAGGAGACCAATAGCAACGATGTACACGATTATTGTTCCAATTGCAATGAAGAACAAAGCGCTCTTCAACCTGAACGCCGGCGTGGTTCCGCGGAACATCACAATCGTTAGGGCAACCAGAACTATTGCACCGATTGTCACGATGTACAGGTTGTTGCTGAAGATGCTTGCGATGCTCGTGTAATACGAGTTGCTATAGATGACCCCTAACCCGCTGAACATGGGCCCCAGTGCCATGGTCGAAAGCCACACGGCCTCCGTACCTATGACTGAGATGTTGACGATCGTCAGGACAAAATTGATCGTGAACCCGAGCGGGGGGTTCATGATCCTGCTGATGAAGACATAGTCCCCACCGCTTCTAGGCATTGCAGTCGCAAGGAACGCGTACATTCCAGCGGCGACGAACCCGAGCAATAGGGCGATTAGAGTCGACACGATCATATTCGCCCCGGGGAAGATTCCTATCCCGAGAATCGCGAATAGGAACATGAACGAGGGACTCGTGAACATTAGGTCCAGGACAAGAGTCCGAAACGGCGAGATTTCCTTTACTAGGCCAGTCGCTTTTCTTTCAAAATGGGTTGGCAGTTGATCCGATGTTGCCACGGTTGGATACGTACAGCTCGTCGAAATAGGGGACTTATAAATTGGACGCTTTTTGTAGCATGTGGCGTAATTCGGTTCGTTTCAGAGTTTTTTTGCGTACTAATAATTTATCATGTGTTTTTCTATTGAATTCAATTGCCTTATCAAGGGACCCATGAGATCTAAGCAGTAGTTTTCGTCCCTCGCTTTCGCTTAGACTAGTCTTCGAGATGAGTAACGCAAGTTTTGTGTTCATCTTGGTCTTCTTTAGAAGTCTCTCGGCTTCATTGTAGCTAAGGCCAGTCTCGGCGATGACCATCCTCTTTGTCCGCTCAACGAGTTTCCTGCTGAATGGTTTGAGATCCACCATCAGGTTGCCATAAACTCTGCCTAGTTTCGTCATTGTTGCAGTGCTCAGCATATTCAAGACCATCTTTTGGGCGGTTCCAGCCTTCATTCGGGTGGAGCCAGCGAGCACTTCGGGACCTGTTACTGGGCATATGGTGATGTCCGCCGCCTTCCAGATTGGCGATTTGGGATTAACAGTAAGCGCGATTGTCTTCGAACCGATCTTATTTCTTGCGTAGTCCAAAGCTCCGATCACGAAGGGTGTTCTCCCACTTGCGGAGATTCCAAGCACTACGTCTTTCTTGGAGAGCATCCTTTGCTGCAAAATTCTCGCGCCTGCCTTTACGTCATCCTCAGCTCCTTCGGCTGGGCGAAACATCGCCTTCCTTCCCCCCGCGATAATTGCCTGCACCATCTCGCTTCCGACTCCGAATGTCGGCAGGAGCTCGGCTGCGTCCATTACCCCTAGCCTTCCGCTCGTGCCCGCCCCGACGTACAAAAGCCGTCCCCCTTTTTTCAAGGAATTGATGACCGCGTTAACTGCTCTAACGATTTGGGGAATCTCTCTTCGTACTGCCCTAGCTACTTTCTGATCTTCAAGGTTAATCAGGTCGACAATCGTCTCTACTGGAAGCTTGCTCAGATCCTTTGCTGGCATGTTTCTCTTCTCCGTGAGTAGACCCTCAAGCTGCTTTTGAACCTGTAAAGCCGAGGCCTCGTCAGGGGGCAAGAATGGTGTATCCTCACACAACTAGGATATGGCTAAGGTACTAAAGAGCTTCTGAAAAACGCGTGATTTTCCATAACATTCTTGCCGCGGGTTCAATTCTTTGAAACTTGCTTGGTCTTCACAAACCCTTCGACTTCGAGAACTTGCAACAGATCCGGAGGAGAACGAGGATAGGATCAAATTCTATTTGAAGATGAGTTGAGAATGTAAAATCTGCCCCTGTAATTCTTGATTTTCGAGTTAAAATGTGAGGAAGTATCGCGGAATGAACAAGGAATCCACTGAGCGAAAGTATAAGAAAATGGAAAGAGAAGCTCAGTAAGGGCCGAGTCATAGCTAGTCATTCGCTGCTAGGAGAGTCTTTCCTAGCATTGGAAATTCCGTATGGGAGTGGCCGGTACCCAATTCACTTTGACTATTACAGGCGGCATGATCGCCAGAGCTGCCGTCATAAACGAAAATCACTCCGGAATCGCTCATAAACACACCTCCAATTTCGGAACTACCGCTACCAGTAATCGAATCGCTGCTTTCAATTAGCGCATATTCGTGTGCGTGGAAACTTCCACTTTAGTGGATCTTCATCTTCTAGTATAGGGCTCGGCTTTGTTGAAAGGGATTTTTTCGATGACGACGGTGCACAAAAAAGACAAACCCTTTCGTTGGATAGGTGTAAGTAAGAGGTTCAGGAAGTATTCTCGTCGGACCAATTTTCTTATCGGTGAACATTTCCTAGAGCATATAGTCGTCAACGACTTCCGTCATTGTCAACTAGCATTACGAGACTTCGATCCCTCGAAGTGATTTCTTTTCGAGAATCTTCACTATCTTGGGGTCAGGGTGCCTGAGAGCTTCTGTCTTTTGCATGAAGCTGTCAGGAAGTCGCTTCACTTTTGCATAATACAGGCCACTTCTACTTTGGAATGAGAGAGATTTGTATTTTCTCCTAGCAAGCAGGTAGATTGCATGTGGAAATAGTTCGCGCAGTGCCATTGGCATGCTGCATTCGCCAATCTGCTGAGTTTTTCCTTGTTCAAAACAATCGAGGAAAACAGAGAGATCTGTTAGAAAGGAAGCTATTCCCAGGCAAACTTGCCATCTTCGCAGACAGGTGTATCATCAAAATAGATGGTTCCACTTTCCTTCATACTCTTTACCATGTCAAAATGGATCGCGATTACGTTCGTTCCTCCTGCAACCTCGTAGGCATGCCCAACTGCCATATGAATCGTGTCAATGTTGTGTTGATCCATGAATTGACATTCCCATCGGCGGATTCCGAACCCCTCGCGTCGAATCAGTTAAAAGAAAAAAGGTTATGAGATGATCAGTTAGCCTAGCTTTTCGTATAAATTGCTGAAGATAGGTCTGAACTAGCGAGACTCGCGCCAGACTGCTCCCGAGCATCGCTGATACCGTTGAGCGGTGAATTTCTGTTCAAGGAGTACATAATCCATGCGATCTGTTGAAATGAACGAGTTAGAAAGGGCCTATAGTCCAAATGGCATTCAGTATTGATATTAAAAGTCTTGACGGGCTTCAAGAGGAGATCAATACACAGGTTGAGAACGTCATACAATCCAATTTCAGACTGTTTTTGGTATGGACTCAACGAATCGAAGAACGTGCTAGGGCTAACTGCAACGATAAACTAGGTAAGATCAATCTAAGCATTAAGCTAGTGAACGGAAGAAGTGCCACCGTAAATTTCAGTCCTTCAAATAATGTTCGCTCCATAGAATGCATAATCAGAGCAATCAAATCTCTCTCTGTTTCGATGGATGATGTGTCAAGGGGCTTCTTTGGGGCAATGATAACTAACGGCTTAGAACCAGCCAAAAGAAAAGCTCAAGACAAGTATTGAAAGCACAATTGATTTTTTATTAAAATCTATTTGCGTAATATCTTAATCGCTCGATGTACTGCAATGTACTAAACTCTACGAGGAATGCATCACCCATTGTTTTAATTTCTGTTCCTTCATGTCTTCCTAGAATAGGCCTAATCAATTTCCTCTGTTCTTCGACCAGAGCAAGAGAAAGCGATTCGTTTCTCTGACCCAACGCAGTGTAACCGATTATATCAGTGAACATAATTGCGGCTAGTCTGCGCCTTGCTTGGTTTTGAACTCCGCTAGAAGTGTCAGGTTGGGTAATCGGATCTTCAAGGTCATTCGAATCCATGATCTACGTCAATTTAGCAATATCTTTCTTGCGCTTGCACGATTAAGCGACTGGGCAAGAATCCTTGAACCTATTTATATTAGCAGTAAATCTCCGAAGTTTATTCTCTGGATAGATTTGAGCAGTTTGTCTTCAGAAGATGCCGTCGTAGTCTCCTGCCTAAGACAGCTCGGACTAAACTTGTACGAATCCAAAGCTTACCTAGCTCTAGTTTCGAAAGGGCAAATCTCAGCGAAGGAGCTGGGCCAAATAACTACTATTCCGCAAAGTAGAACTTACGACGTTTTGTCCAGTCTGAAAGACAAAGGGCTTGCTCTAATCACACCGTCGTCGAATAAGGTGTATGCGCCTGCCGAGCCAAACAATATCCTATCAGCACTTTACGGACAAAAGAAGAAAGAAATCCAAGCTGAAATGATTAGGGTTCAAGAACAAACTGAGCAAAGACTGGAAGTATTACAAAATGTATACTCGCAGGCAAAAGAACAATTGGCTGCAGCCACAACGAATCATATGAAGGTTACAAATCAACCGGTTTTTGTGATTGAAGGGAATCAGAATATAGAACGAACAATGCTCAATTTGATAGACAAAGCACAAAGAGAATTTTTGAGGATTACGAGGCCCCCTGACAGCAATAGAAGCATGCTTGACCCCTTCTACTTTCTTCCGGGAATGATGGCTGAGCATTTAGATCGTGCCTTTGAAAGAGGAGTACAAATACGCACATTGAGTTTGGTTTACGAAATACCTTCACTCGTCGGATTTGGTTCTCGAAACGAAGAAGGTAGTGAGCGAAAATATCTCGAAAAGGAAGAAGAAATCCCGGAGAAATTTATCCTAGTTGACAGACATAGTGCGTTGTTAAATCTCCGCGATCCTGTTTCAAAGACTTTTGGATCAGTCGGGCTGATTCTTGAATCTCTTCCAACTTGTGCCATTCTGCGTGAACATTTTGAATCAATGTGGAAAAAAGCCGAAACTCTAGATAAAGTGACTAAAAGGATGAAGGAACAGGTTGAAGATGTAATCGCTATTTTGCGTGAAGCTAAATATTCTAGGCTTGAAATTTCAATCTATAAGACTCTCGCAAGGAATGGAGCTCAAAGTCTAGAATCCTTGGCAAAGTCTATGGGAAGACAACGATATTCATCGAATGATGTTTTGCTTGCGGCTCAAAGACTCATGAACAAGAGGATACTGCTCCAGAATGACTGGCTGAAAGCTGTGATGGCTGAAAATCCCTTCAAAGTAAAATTGCTCCTTCTTTCAAAGAGTAGCTAACGTCAAGCACCAATTTTTTCACTACTATTTCGAAAGCTCAGTAGTAAGAATTAGTAAATAGAGCTATATCTCGTAAAGATACTAACGTCGGAAGAGGTGAACCAGTAGATATGGCGAAGAAAGTGAAGAGTCTGAAGAAGAGAGCTAACAAGTATCATGCACCATAAATTGATGGTTTAGAGCTCTCGACTCCAGGAATGCAAATGGAGGTAGGAATTGCTCGCACAAAGCACCCGCCTCCGTTTGATTTTTTATAATAGGAATATAGTCTGACCGTCGAATCTTATGAAATTCTCAAATAGTTCTGCTAATCCCGTTGTCCTACAGAGGATTTCTGCTCACTTGGCCCAAGAAGAATCTAAACCTAGCACCGAATTGTTTGAAGCAATACCACTGTTCAGGTCTCTCAGCAAAGAAGAGCTCAAAGAGATAGCGAATTCTTCGAAAGAAACAAGCTTTCCGTCGGGAGCACTCATCGTAAGAGAAGGAGACGTAGGCCTTGGTTTCTATCTCATTGTTGAGGGCCAGGCTTTGGTGAAACATAATGACCGCATTTTGGCGAAACTTGGGAGAGGAAATTTCTTTGGCGAAATGTCATTGTTTGATGATCAACCTAGATCGGCTGATGTAATCGCAGCAGAACCAACGAAATGTCTTGTGCTGTTGCGGTGGAATTTTTGGGCATTAGTCAATAAGAATCCGCAGATAGCCCGCGGGTTACTGAAGGAAATGGGAAGACGTTTGCGCGCGACGGACGAATCTTTGAGCTCTTAGTTCAAAAGTTGAATCCACTTTAATGACAGTGCGTTCAGCCGACGTAAGTGCATTTTATGAGCTAATTTACAACCCAAAATATACTCCCAAGCGCTCTGAGAGAGCTCACGTCGAGAAGATGACTATCGATGGCGAGCCAAAATATATCATGATCAAGGAGCCAGGTCAGTATTTTGAAATCGATGACAGCGCCGTCATTATCTGGAACCTCTTAGATGGGAACAGGACACTGAAACAGGTTTGGGAAGACGCGGCTAGAACAAATCAAAGTATGACGGAGAAAGATGTGAAAGATACCGTCCTTTCCTTCGCGCAGGAGGAATTTTTGGAATCAACAGAACCTGAAATAGAAGAAAAGAGAATCAGAATAGTTTCTGCGGTTCAGCTCGACATTCGCCTCATAAAAGATGCCTCCATAACATTTCGGAATTTGTTCAAAATAACTAGGAAGCTGATCAAGAAAAATGAGCTCCCGATCGCGCTTGCGATAACTGTTTTGGGATTAGTACTTTCTTTTCCTAGTCTCGTTCAGATCTTCTCATCACCAACCAAACTCGAAATCCTAGGCTCGACATTGTTTGGACTCTTTCTCTATCAAGAAGTCATTCTGGTGCCAATGTACGCTGTACATGAATTGGCTCACGCCGCTGTCTGCGATTATGAAGGAGCAAAGCCGCGGGAGATCGGTACTGGATTTTACTACTTTGCCCCCTTCTTTTTCTGTGATACATCAGACGGATGGAGATTGAGCCGACGAGCTCGAATAATGATTTCACTTGCTGGGCCCCTGTCTACGCTTCTTATGGGATCTCTTTTTACTTTCTTATCTTATCTCCCAAATCTCGGCTTTGGCAGGACAATACTTCAGGTAGCGGCTTTCTTTTGTTTCTATGGCACGCTGATCAATTTCTCGCCGGTGATAGAAACTGACGGATATTATATCTTGAGCGACCTACTCGATATGCCAAACCTGCGAGACGAGTCTTTTGGATATCTCAAAAGGGTCTTCCTAGAATTTTTTGGAAGACCAGTTAAGAAAATACGTTATGCCTTGCGTAGAAGAAGAATCTTGCTAATTTATTCGACACTAAGTGTCGCATGGATCATTTTCTTTGTCTACACTACTGTGCGCTTGACATACTTCTATTCGTTAAGCGCCAATTCTGCTCTAATCATTCTCTTCAAAACTGCAACGGGAACATTGTCATTTAGTCTTGTCAGGTTGAGCATCAGCATAGGGTCTTTGTTATTCTATTTCCTTTTGATTGCGGGATATTTCATAATGGGTGTTGTCTATTATCAAAAGCTCCATGTTAGAGGAGTGAAATTAGAAACCATACACGACAAGAGAGTGTCCGTCTTCCTTCCTATTCCAGCATACATTCGTAGGGAGCAAGCGACTCAATTATTGGAGAAAGTGGAAAAAGCATCGCGCAAATTTTCTCGTTCGGCTTCAACAGTTTTCGAAGCTCCTTTCTGTGTTGCCGCTCTCAAATTGGGGAAGGTTGACCAGAGCTTGGAAGATGTAAAGAAAGATATGGCATCAGTAGAAAAGTCATTTAGATCCATACATGACAAATTCATTTTCAGTCAGATTTCTTCTTCGAAAGAATCAGAGCAAGAAAGGCCCACTTCCATAAATCACGTTAGGGATTTGCTAACGAATATAGCAAGTCAATTTCCAACTTCCCGAAAAAGCGATGTGTTATTAGAAGTAAGAAAGTTTCTCAATAGGCAGGATAAACTTCTGAAATATGTTCTTCAGGCCTCCTATGGGAACGTATGGACGCTAGAACTTCCGCCAGATGATTATAGGAGAATAAGGAGAGAACTGTTTCCAAGTTTTGTAGCTGAAGAGCTCAGCGCGACGGATCTAGACGCCGATTTTGAAGATTTCAAAAGACACACGATTTTAGGTTTGGATGCGTTGGCAAATCTATCCTCAGAACTTTCAAAGGAATCAAGCCTAGTTATGAGAAATCCCGGACAATATCAGGCAACTGCGTTCATCGAACCGATCCGAAATCGATTGATCTTTATGGGAAGAACGGAAGGCGTGGAGCGATCAATCGTTTGGATCGGAGGCCTCTTCCTCTATCAGTCGTGGACTAGCTACATCAGTACGGTTCTTTACGAATGTGCAATCGGACTAGGATCGCTAAATAGAGCTCATTATGCTTCTTCTTTTGGAAAGCCACAGATTGCTAGGTTATCGTATACCGAGCTGGAATCACTTTCATTGGATATCAAGCAGTTAGAGCAACTGCGTATTACGATAGTTGACGCGCTAAGTAAAATAAGGAGTTCGTGCAAGAGTGCCCAGAATTTTCATGAGACGCTGATCACACTGCTCGAAGACCAGAGTTTCGATATTGGTCTGTACGAACCGATCTTACTAATCGAACAAAACCGCATGAAAGCAGTCGAGGAAAAAATACGCCTCTTCGAAGTGGCGTTTGAAGAAGCCTTCGATGCACTTCGCAAGACAAGCTCCACGCTAAGCGAACAATTAGAAAAAACTCCGAAGAAAGTAGAAACCAAAGAGTCTCCAATTGAAAGAGTAACGAGTCTCCTTCGCGGCGAGAGAAGGGGGTACAATCAGGCCTATCTTGAAGAGATGGAACGTTTGTTTGCGATGGTTCGTTTTGTTTATCCAGTAATTCTGGAGAGTAATGTTGTGATTTAGGAGAATAAGAAACAGCTATATCTATTGTTCTTGTTCCGTCATATTTGGAAAAGACGAGATTATTCCCATTCTCGAAAGATATTGCTAAATCCGACTGGATTACTGACTTTTGTGATTTTGTGAACAAATGGTCGCGTCACCTAAAGTAGCCGAAAGCCCTGATGAGACATCGGAACGCAGGCTAGCCGCGATCATGTTCACAGATATGATTGGTTACACAGCTTTAGGGCAAAAAAATGAGTCTCTTTCTCTAGCTCTGGTAGAAGAGCAGAGGAATCTAATTAGACCGATTCTAAAAGAACACAACGGAAAGGAAGTGAAAACAATCGGCGATGCATTCCTAATAGAGTTTCGAAGCGCATTGGATGCTGTTAGATGCGCCTATGACATTCAGAGAGCGATTAGGGAGCTCAACCTCTCCTTTTCTGAAGAACACCGACTTCATCTGAGAATAGGAATTCACCTAGGGGATGTTGTGGAATCTGACGGTGACATTTCTGGTGATGCGGTGAACGTTGCATCAAGAATTGAACCGTTGGCTGAGGATGGTGGCGTATGCTTAAGCCGTCAGGTATATGATCATGTTCAAAATAAGTTTGAATTGCCCCTTTCAAGTTCAGGGCTCAAGACCTTGAAAAATGTGGGCACGCCTATCGAGGTTTTTAGTGTAACCATGCCTTGGGAGAAATCCCAGACAGAAAATATCTGGTCGACTTCCAGAATTGCTGTGTTACCATTTGGGAATATTAGCCCAGATCCAAACGACGAGTACTTTGCTGATGGTTTGACCGAAGAATTGATAGATCGACTATGTCAGGTGAACGAGCTCAAAGTGATCGCTAGAACGTCAGTGATGAATTATAAGAAGAAAGAAAAGAATGTTAGCGAGATTGCGAAAGAACTCAAGGTAGGGTCGATTGTCGAAGGGAGTGTGAGAAAAGCTGGCAACAAAATCAGGGTTACAGCTCAGCTGATCGATTCCAACACAGAAGCACATCTTTGGTCCTCGAGATATGATAGGAGTCTGGATGACATTTTTGTTGTTCAAACCGACATTGCAGAAAATGTTGTAAACGCTCTAAAAGTTAAGCTTCTCGTTCCCGAAAAGAAAGCTATTCAGCGCAAGGGTCCGTCAAATCCTGACGCGTATGTTGAGTTCTTGAGAGGCATGTACTTTTTTAGAAAAGAGGGTGCAGCGACAAACCTCCAAAACGCGATCAAACATTTTGGAAACGCAATTCAAATCCAACCAAATTATTCTGAAGCAATAGCACTATTGGGTATTAGCAATATTTCTCTCGGTTACTTCGGGCACGATAGGACAAATGAACCATATGTAAAGGCCAAGCAATTAATTTCAACGGCACTCGAACTAGATGCCACAATACCTGAGACTCATTTCGCCAAGGGGACAGCATCATTTTTCATTGAAGGCAACTGGGAGAAGGCCGAGCAAGAATTCAAGAGGGCTTTGGAACTTAGTCCGAATTACCTTGAAGCTCATATTTCGTATGCAATATTTTTGGTCTCTTTAGGTCGGTTTTAATGAAGCAATAACAGAGGTCGAAAAGTCACTTCAGCTTGATCCAATATCTTACTATGTTAATAACACAGCCGCCGCGGTATACATGCTCGCAGGAAAATTTTCAGAGGCACTGGCCCAAAGTGAAAAAGCAAGCGAAATAGATCGTGATGAGGCTCACACTAATCTAGGCATTACCCTTCTTGCCATGGGAAGAATTGATGAGGGTGTAAAAGAACTTGAGGCAGCTGCTAAATTTGGCGGTTCATCATTTTTCAAGGGTAACCTTGCCTTCGCCTATGCGCTTTCAGGCCGGAAAGATGAGGCACTCAAACTAGCGGAGGAGATCAAAGCCGATAAGAATGAAGCCAAAGCAAGCTACCATCTTGCCTACATATATTCTGGGTTAGGAGAAAAGGAGCAAGCACTGAATTTCCTTGAAAAGGCATACGAGGAACACGCGATTATCGCTTACCCATTGTTTACCGTCGAGCCATTCTTCGCTAGCCTCCGGCAAGAACCGCGCTTCAAAGAACTTGCAAAAAAGATGGGGCTAGATAAGAGTCAGCCAGACATACGACTCTAGCGGTTAACAGAAGAGATTCGCTCTAATCCCAGTTGGTTGTTCTTTTCATAGTAAAATGAAATTCAAATTCCCCGAAAAATTACAAAATCTTGCTTCTAGGATGAAAGTGTGTGGACTATTATAGGTGCATGATCGTCCAAAGTTAATACTAGAAAAGCCGCATCCAAGCATATGTACGCAGCATTGGATCTTCATCAGAAGACCGTTCAGGTTGTCGTGAAGAAGGATGATGGATGTGTAGTAAAAGAGGCGAAGATGCGGAGAGATGGAAATGAGATACTAAAATTTCTAGATGGAACAAATGCAGAGGTAGTCATGGAGTCAGGACTGAATCACCAATACACCACAGATCTGCTCAAGGAGAACAAATATGATGTCAAGGTAGCTCATCCGCTGATGGTGAAGGCAATCGCGTACGCAAGAGTAAAAACAGACACCGTTGATGCGATAACACTCGCAGATCTCCTGAGAGCAAAAATGATTCCAGAAGCGTACATTCCTGACAAGGAAGTAAGAGACCTTCGAGATCTAGTCAGAAGAAGACATCGCTTCGTCGTAGAAGTTAGGACGATGTTCAAAAACAGAATCAGAGCCGAGCTTGCAAAGAGATGGATAAACTACAGTGATGAGTACCAAGGCAAGCTATTCACCCAAGAAGGGAGGAACTATCTACGCTCGCTTCATATTGATGCTATTGATGACTATCTGGACGAGGTAGAACATATCGACGCTAAAATTCGAGAGCTCGACTGGAAGGTTAGGACAACGGCAGAGAATGATAGATACGCCAAGCTTCTCTTATCAATTCCTGGTGTCCCGTACTATAGCGCTCTTCTGATTTCAAGCGAGATAGCTGACATAGTAAGGTTCCCTGAGTATACACATCTTTGTTCGTACGCTCGCCTTTGTTCCTGCAACTCATCAATCTGGAGATACAAGCTATTCTTATTCAAACAAGAAGGGGAGCTCATTTCTAAATTGGATAATGATCCAGTGCACCAGGTCTCACGTACGAAATTGTTGTAAGTCTAGAATAACTAGGCACTACAATGAAGTGAAGAAAAGAAGGGATGAAAACATCGCAATCGTTGCAGCTGCAAGAAAACTCATGAGAGCAATCTACATTATGCTGAAGGAGGAACTAACCTTCAGGCTGGATGGCTGAAAGAAAAGAATGAGAAGCTAAGAGTCCTGCCTCTCTCTGCGCCATCGAGCGCCAATTATAGGATGGACCAAAGGCTATCAAACGAAAGCCACAAGTGCTCAGCTAGAGCGAATGGGAGAGTGTTCGTCCAGCTATCGTAAATAGAAGAGAAGACAGAGACTATAGACGACATGGGAGAGAGAAGGGCCCCAGCTAGAGGGTATATAATCAGAAATTAACTGTGGAACAAATTCCCTGAGTAAAAAGAGAAGTTTTCAGAGTCTTTGACAGGATATATAATAGCGTACGTGCCGGTGAAATCCGCGCTTCTATTCGGAATACAAAAGGGAATGAGCTATCATACCCTCCTACATTCTTACCTGGGAAACGAACTGCGGAATAGATATTGAATCCCGTGCCGGCGCGAAAGGAATGAGGGGGCTTTCAAATACATTAAAAACTCGGATCCGTTTCATCTTCGGGGTTTGACCCGATTTTGAACGGTTGTTTCACTTCCTATGTTGCTTGAGATTTCCGTCCTCTTAATTGTCGTATTCTAAGATAGCGAGAGTTACACTGATTATTCCGAGGATCATGATTGAGAGATGAAACGGAAATAGAGATGGGAGAGCTTACATCGGGATAGTCATGGAAATACCACGAAAACCTCCTGTTCTGGTGAATAGAACTAACTAGTAGAGCTTCTATGTTAATACTGTAAGCGAGAAAGATGGTTCAAGGAAAAAGCGTAACCGCCGGCATTTTGGGCGTTATTTGCGCTATTGCAATTTTGGCATCAGTCGTTCTCGCTCAAGGAGGAGCTGTATTCGGGGCGCCCATGGAGGCTTCGGTTGCGCCATCAGCGACATCATCGTCTTCTATAACTCCTTCGTCTCCGGGACTGGCCACAGTGGAAACTACCAGCAACACAGCTAATTCGAATGTATCTCCAGGAGACTTGAACTCCTTTGTATACGGCACGGCCGTTCCCTCATCTAATTCTGCGCAGACGATTGGAAGTCCTAGCTTTTCGATTGGTAATATCGTGCTGCTTGGCATAGTGTCTTTGATAGTCAGCCTTGGAGTCGTCTTTGCGGTATCGCGACGACTAAATTAGGCTCGTTCGCCGTTTCCTTTCAGGCGTTGATAGTACTATCTCTTTAGCTTGCGTGTGCCTCGGTAACTTCGACAGGACTACCTCTTCTACCTCTTCTTACTCTTCGTACTCTCATCTCACTTATTGTCTTTTGCAAGTGGCACGCACGGCATAATGACTGGCAGTTGTTAATGTCGAATTCGTTTCCACCTTCCGCAAGGGGTACTATGTGGTCGACCTCTCTAGCTCCTTGTCCGCATTTTACGCAGACCCATCTATCTCGTCTGAAAGCTCTGTATCGGACTTGGCGCCACGTAACTACAAAGAAACTGAATTTTCTATTGAAACCTCGCCGGCATTTCGAATCACAAAATATCTTTCGTTTATCATAAATCGGTGTTCCACAAAATCCGCAAGTTCGGTTTGTGTGCGCAAACTCTTTGGATCTCACGTTCCCTTTTAGTCTCTCGGTATCAATTACAAAGCGTCTTCTTACCTCAAGAAATGGCTCTTTCGATTCTAATGACTCTAGAAACCAGTTCAAAAATTTCGCCTTCCCAGTAGCTGGAGAATGGAGGTTTTTCGAACAAAATTAGAAACTGGGTTTGGAAATATTCACAAAGAACACTCTTTCAATTGATATTACCAGGATGCCCTATTTGATCAGCGCCCAGACCTTTTCTGGTTTTATTGGCATCTCGACATCTCTCACTCCATAGGGAGACAAAGCATCTACTACGGCGTTGACAACTGCCGGAGTCGCCGCTACTGTCCCGTTCTCTCCCACTCCCTTTACTCCCAACAGATTAAATTTAGTCGGGACGAATGTATTTGTCCATCGCACATTCACCGTATCAGCCGCATTGGGTATTTGGTAGTCCATGAAATTGGACGTGAGCAATTCTCCGCCGTTGCCGTAGACAACCTCTTCCAAAAGAGCTTGGCCGACGCCCTGACCCACTCCTCCGTGAACCTGGCCCTCGACAATCATCGGATTAATCATTCGTCCGACGTCGTCGACTCCGGCATAATCCAAAATCTTTGGCGTGCCCGTTTCCCTGTCGATCTCGACCACACAAACATGAGTGCCATAGGGAAAAGTCCAATTTTGCGGTGAGAACACACTATACGCAAACAACGTGGCCTCCATATCCTTTGGTAATTTGGAAGGGACGTATGATATCGCCGCCACGCTGTCGAATGTTACCGACTTGTCTGGTTCCCTTTCTTGAAAGATCTTCTCATCTCTGAAAACAAGAGAATTTGGGTCCAGTCCTCCGAGCTCTTTTCCGGCAATCTCTGCCATTTTCTGTCTGATTTTTTGAGCGCACATCTTGACGGCGCTACCGCCCAACGCGGCGGATCTGCTGCCACCGGTGGATGATCCCCAGGGCAACTTGTCGGTATCACCAAATGTTACGGTGATTTTTTCAATGTCCACTCCGAGCTCGTCGGCGACGATCTGGGCAAAGGGGGTTTCGTGACCCTGCCCCTGGGGGAGAGTTCCAGAGATGACCCGTATAGCTCCCGAGGGCATCACGGTTATTGAAGCGGATTGAGGGAAATCCGGCGCCCAGGAACTAATTTCGAGGAAGGTACACATTCCTATTCCGATTATTCTTCCGTTCGTTTTCCTACGTTCTTCCCTTTGAACGACTCGCCATTTGTTATAGTTCGCAAACTCGAGAGCCTTGCGCAGGTTTGCCTCGTACTCGCCCTTGTCGTATTCATATCCAGTAGGCGACTTGTAGGGGAATTGCTGCGATTGAATAAAATTCTTCAGCCGAACCTCGGAAGGATCCAGCCCGAGTTCCCGCGCAATTTCATCTATGGCTCTTTCTATTATGAACGTGGCTTCCGGTCTGCCTGCCCCGCGGTATGCGTCGAAGGAAACCTTGTTCGTGTAAACGCAGAACAATTCGCCCCGGAAGTTCTTCAATGCATAAGGACCGGGAATCATGTTGATTGTAATTTCAGGATCTCCGAATGTCTCTGGACTAGAATATGCTCCAGAATCGGAGATAATGCTCGCCTTTATTCCAATTACGGTTCCGTCTCCTTTAACGGACGCTTCGATAGATTGGATTTGGCCCCGTCCATGAAACATCGTCGCTAGGTTCTCGCTTCTGTTTTCTATCCACTTGACAGGATGCCCTAGATCTATTGAAGCGATGCAAGCTAAAACGTCCTCCGAATACAAATAGGATTTCGCTCCGAAGGCTCCTCCAACGTCCGGCACGATGATATGTACTTTGTTTTCTTGCATCTTCAAAATATCGGCCAAGCCGCTTCGTACCTCAAATGGGGACTGAGTACTTGTCCAAACGGTGATAGAGTCTGATCCCGCGTCGTAACTTGAAAGGACTGCTCTTGGTTCCATCGGCGCCGGAGCTACTCTTTGGTTAAGGGTCTTTAGTTTGACGATCTTCTCCGCCTCCCCAAACGCCTGATCAATATTCCCTCCTTCTTTCACGTAATGATAACCTATGTTGTTATTCAAACGAGCGTGTATTCTCTCGGCTTCTGGCCGAATTGACACCTCGGGGTCGACGACCGGCTCAAGCGGCGAATACTCGATCTCAACCATTTCTGCTGCGTCTTCGGCGATGTATCGATCATTAGCTACGACAAAACATACAGGTTCTCCCACGTAATTAACAACGGAGCTTGCAAGTACTGGCCGAGCGATTGGTCTGCGTTCTTCTGCCGCAGAGGGAGCTGGCATTAATGGGACGCGAGTGGAAAGATCTCTTCCAGTATAGATAGCCCTCACCCCGCTCAAGAATTGTGCTAGGTCTGTTTTGATTGAATTTATCTTTGCATGAGCATAAGAGCTACGCACAACACTCGCATAAAGCATGCTTGGAGCTTTGATATCGTCTACGAACTTGCAATTACCAGAAAGAAACCTTAGATCCTCTTTTCGCTTCAAAGGTTTGCCGAAGAGTTCAGAAACCTCTTTCTCAATTTTGATTGTGCTTTGTAATGTGGTGGACATCTATAGGCATTTGATTTAGGAATGTGAAAACCAATGTATAGATTTCGAATTGCATCCGACTGACTCGTAGCAGCCAACATAAGATCCGGAGGTGGCGGGAAGGGCGCTAAGGACCGTAAGAAAATTCAGGAGGATCAGCAAAGCAGCCAATAAGGCAAAGTAGAATTTTGATCTATCCTTGCTTGTCAGTAGGCGACGAAACCGATCCCTAACTGCCGTTGACAATGCTGTTGAACGTGAAATCTAAGGTACAGGCTCGATGTTTTTTCCTTTTCGGATTCTATGCATAGTCCGGCAGCGTATATGCTGATGATGTGAACTGGAACTACCGATCGATGTTTCGGCAAGACCGATATTGGCGGCTTGGCTGTTGCTAGGAAAACATGGAAAGATGGCAGAGCAGATTATGCTTTTTCTCCGGAATTAAGAGATAGTTTATTAGTTAGAGCAATTTGGAGTCCTTTTCATGACTGTAGAAGCACTTGTATTCTTGAAGAGCAAACGGGGAAAAGGGCGGCAGGTTCTCTTTACATACGAGTTGGCTAGAAGGCTTCAGGACATCAAGGTCACAGTAAATTGTGTGCACCCGGGCGCGGTGCGAACCCATTGGGGTGACGAAGCCGGGGCTCTCGGGATCGGGATAAGGATCGCAAGACCGTTTATGCTGAGTCCAGAAAAGGGAGCTGAGACTCCAGTTTACGTGGCGAGCTCGCAGGAAGTTGAGGGCGTAACCGGCAAGTTCTTTGCGAAGAAGGAAGAGAAAAGGTCCTCAGAAGAATCATACGATGTAAATGAGGCAAGGCGCCTTTGGGACGTGAGTACGAAACTTGTTGGTCTGCAATGAAGTGTTAAGCAACATACGGGAAAACATCTCTCCGGATAACTCACCATGAAAGCATACTAGCTAGAAATAGGGCAACGAGATGAAGTAATACCAGACCCTTTAGTGTGCTTTTCTTCTATTTACTACTTAGAAGTGATCCCCGTTATGGCATACAAATTTTGCATCGTTTGAACCAAGTAGTTTTGCCATGTCCTCATTCGGATTATCCAAAGATGCTCCCATGAGTGTAGAATAAGAGTAGTCGGCGAAAGCGTAGCCTCTCTTTGTCAAGAGACTCCGGTTATCTACAACAAAATTCTCACCGAGCGCAAGCCAGTTCCCTTTAGCCTCTTGCTCTAACAATTCGACAGCTTCTTCAGAGTATTGTGGCTCTACGACGACCTCGTATGATCTTACCCAGCCCGCATTTTGCTGAAATAGCGCGTATCCTATTGGCTCGTCTTGCTTTGTGAAGAGCTTAAAGTCGCTCGCCTTATCGGAGCCGATGATATTGATCCAAAGATTCCAAAAACCCTTGAACCTGTGGGAGAAGCCAAGACGGCCCTTGGTTATCTTTGAATGCAAACTATCTATCGATTGCACGTCTTGAGCAGTCGCATCTCTGATTTTGATCGCTGTCTCTTCCACTTGAGATTTCTCTTTGGGTTTTATGAGAGCAACGACCGGGCCGTAGGCGTCCTTGTACCCCAAGGATTCGTACAAATCATGCGCCTTGTTGTGTCGCTGGGTCCAGAGTATCGAGTGGCACATACCCGATTCTTTCTCTCTTCTATGCACATCCAAGAAAAGCTGACGCGACAACCCCTGCCTTGATTTGTCCCTTCTGGTCAGGACGCCGGAAATTCCGGTCATAGTTTCCAGTCCACTTGTTGTCTCGACATCTATGCGATAGACGTCAACCTTTGCGAGCACTTCGTCGTTACCTTCAACAGCGTAGACAGCATAATAGTCAGGGGTGGGTAAACCAGCGTCCCGAGCCTTCCTTATTTGATCTCGGTCAAATACTCCCCAGTACGCGCTAAGAGCCAATAGTTGTACTTGGGCGTCAACCGAGTCTGGAAGCTCGTCATGAGTCAGAATACGCAATTTGGAAGGAAATTCCACTCAGGTTCGAATTGGCATTAAAAAATTTCGTTAAAAAAAGAAGAGTATCACTTGGTACTGCTTGATCAAAACAGGCAATTTCTTGGTAACAATAGTTAATTTCCTTAGCAGTATTGAATAGCTCTGCGACAAACAATTCAAGAATGCCCAGATTAAAGAATGCAATCAGTCGAGGCGCGACCATTAGCATTTTGGTAGTGATCATAATCATCGTTGCATTAGGCGGTTACGAAGCTCTGTATTCAACTTTCAGATCTGCGACTTCATCTTTCTCCTCCTCTTCTTCGACTTCCCAGTCTCAAACCGCATCGGGAATCACTTTTGGCACAACTGTATCAAGAACCACTTCCTCGATTAGTACGTCAGCACCTTGCATAATTCCTAATGAAAGTACTACATCCTCCGCGCCGAAAAGTGTCGGTCTCGCTCCTCCTCCTTCCGTTCCCTTCGTCAATTCGGTATCAGAGTCCACTACCTCGAATGCAGGCGATTCGGTGGCGGCTCCTAACAGCAGTCAGCTTGTAGATGAATCACCAATCGGTACATACGACTCGTTAGATCCAGGTGTCGGATTCTTCATAACGGATGGATATTTTGCGAATGTGTTCCAAGGACTCGTGGCGTACCCTTACAATAGCACTACAAATTCGATCAACTCTTTGACCACCATCCCAGCCTTGGCATCGAATGTGAGTGTAAGCAGCAACTATGAGCAGTACAACTTTACAATGAGACCAAACACTCATTTCTCCAACAACGACACGATCAATGCGTACACCGCGTGGTTCAGTTTTGTCCGCGAGTTGTACATGAATAATCCTGACGGTTCAGGAATCACAAACTACGCTGGATTAACTCTTAACGTAACAAATTCGTGCGATGAGACGCAAATGGGTAATCAGTTGCCTGATGGACTATGGGCAGCTGTCGTGAACGCGGGTCATGTTGCAAATAATCAGAACGCCGTAATCGCTTTTCTCAACGGTATGCTCTCTAATTTCAACTCAAGCAACGCAACTCAAGAGGCAGTGATGTCATATTCAAACCAAGCATACGTCGTTCTCAATAGCACCACGTTCCAGATTAACCTGATCCAGCCTTACAGACTGTTCTTGCTCGATCTCCCAAATCAATGGGGAGCGATTGTTGATCCATCATATGTTGACGATCCGATATACGTCAGCGAGCAGACCGATTGCTATCCGAGCTGCGTGACCAATAACACCTCTCCCCCTGTGTTTAGTGCAAATGGGATGGTGGGCAGCGGACCGTATATGTATCAGACAAATCCGCCGCCCGCACCCGGCAATAGTTTACTCATACTCAATGCGAATCCGAATTATTGGGGAAAGGGAGTTAGTAATTTGAATCCTGTTCTAGAGCCAGCGCAAATACCGACGATTAAGATCGAATTCGGAAACCTGCCGAGTGCTGAGATTTCCAACTTTACTTCGAATGAAATACAAATCGTCGCTCCGTCCATCGCTAATTTTAACCAACTCTGGAGCTCTTTTCACCAGAACTTTCCTTCATACAGTTTCAATCAAATATTCATCAATATAGGTTACCCTCTTTGCGACTTTGGAATCGGAATAAATACTCAGGCGCCATGGACTAACAGCATCTTGCTCAGAGAGGCAATAGTCCACGCAATTAACTATACGCAGATTCTGCAAGCACAGTACACATACAATAGCACTTCTCTGGGCGAGTTGTTCCTTCCTCCCGCACCTCCTGGATGGGGACCTCTGGACAATCCCCAGAACATTTCGCTGTACTCATACAATATTACTCTAGCACTGGAACTCGTCGCGCAGGCGGGGGAGGAAAACGGATTCTACGTTACGCTTCCAAATGGGTCTGAACTGGGCGACTCTGCGGGAATTGCTTTGTCTTCCTTAGAAATCCAATCCCCGTTGCCTGCAACCGCGCAGACGCAACAAACAATTTCGATACTCAATAGCGGCCTATACCAAATCGGCATCATATTGTCTCCAGAGAGCTACATCTGTGGCACCGCTGAGTGTGGTGTCCAAACCCCATCGACTTCGCCGCAAATGTCTTGGGTAGGCTGGTGCGCGGACTATTCTGATCCTATATACCA
Organism: Nitrososphaerales archaeon; assembly: GCA_030041295.1. Classification (GTDB taxonomy): domain Archaea; phylum Thermoproteota; class Nitrososphaeria; order Nitrososphaerales; family CADDZS01; genus JASHOD01. The sequence continues at coordinate 40,514 of JASHOD010000039.1, read as the reverse complement.
GCAATTCTACGATATGGGAACAACTATCGTTCATCAAGCAAACTGGGTGAACAATGCAACATTAACTAATTTGCTGCAAGAAATCCCATTTGAAACTAACTTGACTTTGCAGATACAACAAACAGAGCAGGCTTACGACATCTTTACGCAGCTAGCGACAATTATACAGCTGCCAAACCCGGCAACGTACTTCTTCGTGCAGCCTTATGTTCAGGGCCTTGCTTATTCACCGTTTCAGTTCGCCATCTACTACAACATGCTGTATTACTCCTAGCTGGGTTGACCGTACATTTATCACTATCTACTACTACCTTGATTCGATCTTTTCTTCCAGTTCCTCGATAGGTACGTGTCGCTTCTATTGCTTCTTCCTAAGCACGTCTGGAGGACCCGAATCACTACCCTTTGCTGCTCAAGAAGTCTCTTTTTATGACCACCCGCTGTGTAATTATGCCCGTAAGATTGGCGGAGGAAAATTCATTTTCCTCTCGCCGCCCTCGCGGTCAATCGTGTTGTTTTAGCCTTGACCCTGTTATTCTATCGTCAGGGTTGCTGTTCTTAGAGTTCCAAGTCTATGGCGGATTTATTGCTCCTGTAAAGTTTGCACCTTGCAGATTTGCGAACCAAGCGATTGCTCCAGTAAAGTTAGCGTATTCGAACTGGCCATAGGAGAGATTGCTGAAAATGAGATTCGTCCATTCGAAGTTGGCGTAGTTGAAAACGCCACTGAATAGGTTTGCCACAAACAAGTTATCTCCGCTAAAGTTTGTATTTGGGGCATAGGCGAAGGCTAGGTTTGCTCCTAGGAGATTTGCTCCCATGAAGTTGTCTCCAGTCAGTACCGTGTCCTCGAGGCTTGCGAACTGCAGATTGGCGTGTTGGAAGTTGGCTCCTTGCGCAATGCTATTAGCGAGATCGGCACCCATCAGATTTGCTCCTTGCAAATTCGCACCGGTCAGGTTAGTGAATTGCATATTTGCTCCTTGTAGATTGTCGCCGGCCAAGTCGTAGCCTGCGAGATTGCAATACTCGAGATCCGCTCCGCGCAAGTTAGCTCCTCCGTTGTTCGGAACCGAAGGACAAGCTTGGTAGTTGGTGAAAGGAGTGATTTGAATGATAGCAGCAGCTTTGTTCCATGGCGCGCCATATTGGATAAGATATCCGGGGCTAGCGCCCAAAGTGACTGTGCGTAGTGGACCATCTCCTGAACTGGTCGGTCCATGAGGACAAGGTGTTGGAACACCAACACATGAATAGGCCCCAATATTTGATCCGTTCCACAAGTATGCTACCACAAGATACATTGGAATAGGAGGAGAAGTGCCGACTGCAGCGCTTGTCGTGTCGCATACATTTGGCGTGCTGCATGTTGCGGTATTGAATATGTATCCCCATCCAGTTCCTTGCATCACTTCTGAGTAGTTGTACGTAGTCTGATACAGGTCCGTGCCAGAGGTCGCAATGACATTTTGTCCAGGGATCATTCCGCCCGCTATTTCAGCGAGATAAGAGACCGGGACGCCCGTGTAATTACCATAGTCGTCAGGAAGATAGTCACCTGAGCCATGAGCTACAAATCCTCCGTATGCTACACACGAAGGAAGGTTGAGGATGCTCACTTGATTGAATGTGATACTGGCACCAGAAGCGGCGATTACCGTAAGGGTAAACGTCGAGTTTAACGCTGGTTTTTGATACGTTTGAAACGTCGGAAAAGCACAGTTTGTGCTGACGCTGTTGAAATTGAACGATGATGATGTTGCATGAGTCGCGCTAGCGTTGGATATAGGGACGCTGAAGCCTAGAAATCCTAGAGCTAGTAACAAGACTGTCAGGGTAGCTAAAATCGTTTTGAGATTAGTTCTCATCTAATTCATACCACCGCCCTGAGATGCGGAAAGTCGCATCTTATAATCAAAGATCAACGAAAACACATGGCATGAGATATAATAGAAACCATAGTGAATTTGAAAAGTGTGGAGGGATTTGCAGTAGACGCTGAATCGAGAGCGAGTCTGACAAATCAATCCCGTTTCAGCTTCCCCTTCATACATTCCCGCAAATTGGGGTGCAAGAAATTGAATGCGCTGGATGATTTGATAATGTCGAGAGACGACTATGAATATACTCAGGACACATTTTGGACTATAATTGAGAAGAATTTCTTGGATATTGAGATGAGGTATCGCGATTGAAGCAGAATCTTGGGTTTGGCTAGCAAATCGGTCAAATTGAACAGCGCGAAGAAGCCAAGAAGCATGGATATACTGACTTCATAGCGCCCTAGAAAATTCGTAGATTTCGTAATCGCCGTTCTGTAGGTAAAAGGCGAATTCAAGGTAGTATGCGAAAGTCCACAAGAATATTGAGACTTGTGAGAAGGCACTAAAGTGGGACTCAGGATTAGAAGTACTACTTGGATATCTCATATTTTCTTGCAATGATGAGATACGAGCTTCTAAATGCAACTTTCCTTGCTTGCACCCTGCTTAGTAGACTCGCAGATAAAAACACGAGAAGTAGGAAGAGCCAATCAAAAATCGAAATTCTTTACGGCGATTTAAAAAAAGTGAAGCAAGATTCTCCTGCAGGGGAAATATATCGGTTTCAATGATGAACTTGTAATTGGAGTAGAAAATCTCAGAATTCAAATAACTTCTAGTAGAATATCGAAGTCATCAAAAGGACTATCGATAGTTGAATCAACCATGGACCTTTGAGTTAATTTGTTCGCTCTTTGAATCGACATGCCCTCCAATATTTCATCAATTTTGACCGGTTTTCATCTTTTCCTAATGGGAGAAGGAAAGAAGAATTCTTATCAAAATCTGGTTAATTTGGATTAATATTGCGTTGTATGAATATATGAATAGAAGCTCAAAATGGATTCGGAATCTTACGAGCAGAAGCTTAACACAATGAGCTCTTCTGAATTAATCCAAGAGTTTCTTACACTCAAATGGCACTATTCTCTTTTCAAAGATAGCAAGATTCCTCAAAAGATCAGCGCAATCGAATCGGAAATAGCAAAACGAAAACGTCCGATATCCTAAGGTTTCGATGCCTCGAAAGAGCAGGCGAATCTTTGCCAAGACGAAAGCGAAATGGTAGCGCTATGCTTGACCTAGTTTGTAGCCTATCTTTCTAAGGAACTCTTCACGGGCTTTAATGTCATTTTCCTTCTCTATCCCCTTAGCCCTGAATCCATCTATCACGCCTATAACGCCACGGCCTTGCTCTGATTCAGCGAGTATAACTTCGACAGGATTTGCAGTAGCACAGAAGATGGAACAGACAACGCCAAGATTCTTGATTGAATTTAAGACATTGATCGGGTAGGCTCCTTTTAGATAGATGATGAAAACATGACCTGCGCCTATTTCGAAAGCTTTCTCGCGTGCCACTTTTCGAAGCTCTTCATCGGTACCTTCGTGCCTTGTGAGACAGGGCCCAGAAGCTTCGTTGAAAGCAAATCCAAACTTTATTCCGGGCACAGAACTGACTAGGGCTTCGTAAATATCTTCAACGCTCTTGATAAAATGCGTCTGACCTAAAATTACATTACATTCCTCTGGCACATCTATCTTGACAGATTTGATTTCCATTCGCTCTTTTCCCTTCCTCTTTCTCGGCGACGACGAGTTTGCTTTTCTCTCGCAATGTAATTAGTGTATCGAGGGGTCGCAAAGCAGAGACAATGTCCTAGTATCAATCATTTACTTTTTAAGATTCGTTGTTAAATTTCCATACGAGCTGAATTTGTCTTTGTCCGAGGAAACTCCGAGAAAACGATTTGACGAGCTAGAGTTGTTACGTGCTTGGAACGATTGGAATTCAAAGTCGCTATCCAAGTATCTAGAAGCAATTCTCCGACTCACTCCCGAAGAGCGCAGGAAGGATCGCGAAGCTTCGTGGAGCTCAATCCAAGATATTTTTCTCCACATCATCGAGAATTACTTTTGGTGGTTTGAAATCGTCCCTCAGGGCAAGAAGGATGACCAGTCATGGGTTGGCCGCGAAGTTGACGAAAAAGAGTTGCGTTCACTGACTCTGCGAGCTAATGATTGTGCTCGTAAATTCATGGAGTCACTTACTCTTGATAACCTCGGTCATCCTTACGTAGTTCATGGTACCGTAGAATCTGGTAAGGGAACAAAAGAATATACGATGACCACCTGCCCGGCTGACATTGTCTGGCACATGGTCGAAGAACAGCTACAACATATCGGAGAGATCAATGCTCTGTTTTGGGAAATGGGCATAGATCCCAAGGCACGGGCTTGGTTCAGTAGCGAACTAGCTTGGACTCACTAGCTCCATGCGAATATACTTATCCTGAAACCATAGAGCCGTTAATCTCATAATCAACAACAAGGACAAGTATTGATACGCCCTCCATTAATCAGACATACCTTGACGAATTTGCTTCTAGGTTGGAAAAACTTTCCGGCAAAATCTATCGTTGCTCTGGAAGAGCTCAAGCGATCAAAATCATCGAGCAGATAATTTCCGAGAGAAGCGGTGGCAAATGTTACTATACAAGAGAAGTCCTAAAACTACTCGGCGTAGCTGCCACTGAAACTACTATAAAATCGGCCGAGCTGTATGATCCCCAAAAAGACGAGAACGGACTTGATATCATAAGAGGGGCGGATGTCGGGATAACGACGGCCGATTTTGCCGTCGCGGAAACGGGCTGCTTGGTGGAGGTCGCATACGAAGATTCGACAAAGTTGCTCTCTTCGCTCTCGAGAGTTCACATCGTCCTCCTTAGTGCAACAAATATTCTTGGGAAAATGCGAGAGTTGTCATTACCTTTGATGGAAGTTCTTTCAAAAAACGATAAACCCACGATCACTCTTATAAGCGGCCCATCGAGAACTTCAGACATCGAGATGAAGTCTGTTTTAGGCGTGCATGGCCCGCATGAGGTTCATGCGATAGTACTTGAATAAATTTGTTTTAGCTGGTAGTATCAAAGTGCCAAAAAGCTACAACGCACTAAAGGTAAAGATCGCAGAGTCACTTTCCCACTTCGAGAGAAGCAGGGCGCTCATGTCCGCCACGCAGCGCTCGAGAAAAGCTAGAGCTTCTCAGCTATCAAGTTTCGATGATCCGGAAGCATTTTTTGATGAAGTAAAGCGCGTGAAGACAGAGTCGATCTCAAACCTAGACAAATTGATGGCACAGTTTGTTTCAAGCTGCGAGCGAAATGGAGCAAAGGTCTTCGTTGCAAAAACCGGGAACGATGCCGTGGACTATGTCGTCGAGCTTGCTAGAAAACACAATGCCAAATTAATCGGCAAAGCAAAATCGCTCACGACCGAAGAGATAGAGCTCAACCGCTACTTAGAGGAAAAGGGGATTGACGTTGCCGAGACTGATCTAGGAGAAAGGATAATCCAGCTCGCGCGCGAAAAGCCATTCCACTTGGTCTTTCCCGCAGTTCACAAGTCCCAGAGTGAAGTCGCGCAGCTCCTCTCTAATTCTACCAAGACCCAGGTGCCCGACGATCTAAATGAAATAATGAAGGTGATTAGAAGGGAGCTCCGCCCAATATTTCTCGAGGAAGAGATTGGGATCACCGGGGCAAACGCCGCAGTCGCAGAAACCGGCACTATTGTCATAGAGACAAATGAGGGGAACGCGCGGCTCGTGAGCTCCATCCCAGACGTCCACGTTGTCATAGTGGGCATGGAGAAAATAGTTCCGAGGATTGAAGACGCGTTAAACCTAGCCATTGCTCACCCTGTGAGTGCCACCGGTACGAGACTCACGAACTATGTTTCGTTGATTAGTCAGAGGAGACCGCTTGAGGGCCACCCGAACAGGGAGATGCATGTGATTGTCTTGGACAATGGACGCTCCAAGATGAAGAGTGACCCTTGGTTCAAAGAAGCTCTAAATTGCATAAGATGCGGCGCGTGTATGAATGTCTGCCCCACTTATGGGGTGGTTGGGGGTCACACCTTCGGCTACATCTACCCGGGACCGATAGGCATCCCTTGGACGAAAGAGGTACACGGGCTTGAAAAGGCGGGAGAATTCGCCCATCTCTGTATAGCGTGCGGTCTGTGCAGGGAGATTTGCCCCGCCGACATCGACATACCCATGATGATTGCGAAGGTAAAGGAGGAAGACGTCAAGGAAAACGGGCAGATCATTCCAAACAGAGTACTTTCTAGATCTGATAAATTCGCAAAAGTCGCGAGCGCAACTTCGCCGGTTTCGAACTGGGTCATCCAAAGCCGCCCCTCGAGGGCCTTTATGGACACTTTTCTCGGAATAGAGAGAAAGAGGAAACTTCCGAAATTCGAGCGGCTCACTTTTGAAAAGAGGTTTCCAAAATTGAAGAAGAGTATCGATAATCCCCGCGGAAGGATCATCTACTTTCCAGATATTTTCGCAAATTACAACGAGCCGCAACTAGCTGAAAAGGCAGTCAATTTGCTCCAAGAAAACCAGATCGAAGTTTTGCTGCCTCCAAATCTGAAAGCCAGCGGGATGCCATACATTTCTTATGGCGAGCTAGGGGAAGCTACGAAGGTTGCGAGACATAATATCAATATCCTGAGCAAATTCGTAGCGAAGGGATACGATGTCGTTGCGACCGAACCGACCGCGACTTACTGCCTTAAGGAGGTCTATCCAAAACTACTAGAGTACTCGGATGAAAGTAAGTTAGTTGCCGCCCATTCGTTTGAGTTCTTTGAATACTTGGCTTTGAAGAATCCGAACTTGAAAGAGAGAATACCAAATTCAGAAAGCGTATCTATGAAGCAGAGGAAGCGTATTGGTTTTCACATCCCTTGCCACCAAAGAGCGCTGGGCGGAGGAAAGGACACAATCGAGGCCCTAAAGAGGCAGGGATACGATGTTCAGATCATCGAAACCGGAACATGTTGTGGCATGGCCGGAACTTTCGGCTTGAAGAAAGGCGAGCTCGGCTACGAGTTGTCCATGGCGGTTGGAAAACCACTCTTCGAATTATTTGAGGGTGACGACTCTATCGAATTCATCGCCACGGAGAGTAGCGTATGTACCGAGCAACTGACCGACGGGACAAGGTACGAAGTCGTCCATCCGCTTGATTTGTTGGTTTCGAAGAAGTAAAACCATCAGCATCTTTTCTGGAAACACTTTTCATCGTCAAACCTCTCTTTCTTATAATCAATGGACATCATGAGCGAAGAAGCGGGAACCTACGGTAATATAGTCGACGGAAAGGAAGACTACGAAGGCGAGACGGTCGCATTACGCAGTCCCGCCGACGGATCCGAAATCGCAAGAGTAATCTACGCAGACTCTGAGAAAACAAAGAAAGCCATAGACGCCGCTTCAAAAGCTTTCGAAAGTTGGTCGAGAACCACTCTCAAAGAAAGACAACTTTTACTTTCTAAACTTGCCGAGCGCATTGAGTCTAGAGCCCAGGAATACTCGTTCATAGAATCGCAAAACACTGGGAAGACGATACGCCAAAGCACATTGATGGATATTCCACTAGGAATCGAGCACATTAGGTACTTTGCAACAATAAAAGATCCCCTTCCACAAAGAGAAATCGATCACCCCGAGTATCCCGGCAGTCGCGGGTTTGTTCAATACGAGCCGATGGGTATAGTCGGAGCAATAGCTCCGTGGAACGTCCCGTTCCTAATGGCAGTCTGGAAACTTGTTCCAGCCATTCTGAGCGGTAACACTGTCGTCCTAAAACCATCGCACCACACGCCTCTTACAGCTCTCGAGCTGGCTAGGGACATAATAGAAGCAGGTTTTCCGCCCGGAGTTGTTAATACTCTAACTGGCCGTGGCTCGACGGTCGGACAGACCCTGGTGAGCAGTCCGAAGGTCAACATGATCAGTTTCACCGGTTCCACGGCAACGGGGGAGAAGCTACTTTCTAGTTCGCGAGGAGTCAAGAAATTCACGCTGGAGCTCGGTGGGAAATCTCCGAATCTAGTTTTCGAAGATGCCGATCTGGAAAAAGCCGTGAAAGGGGTACTTTTCGGAATTTATCTAAACTCCGGTCAGCTATGCGAATCCGGGAGCAGGTTAATCGTACAATCATCAATCAAGGATAAATTTCTCGCTCTACTCAAAGGCAAACTGGAGAAAATGCGAGCGGGAAATCCGTTGGACATGGAGACCGATGTAAGCGCAATCACGACTCCCGAACAAAAGAACAAGATAGAGAGCATGGTCGAAGAGGGGATTTCGCAAGGCGCGAAATTGTACTACAAAAAACAAATCTCTGATCTCGTACCTTCGGGCGGCCTATACTATGCGCCGACGCTCTTAACAGAGGCTTCTAGCGACATCGAGATAGGAAGGGAAGAGATCTTCGGCCCGGTACTTGTCGCCTTAGACTTTGAAAGCGAAGAAGAGGCTGTGAAAATCGCAAACGACACTGAATATGGCCTAGCAGCCGGAGTCTGGACGCGCGATGTTAACAAGGCAAAACGAATTGCGGGACAAATTCAGGCTGGAACCGTGTGGGTGAATGAATACCATCTACTCTCCGCTGCGGCACCGAGAGGCGGATTCAAGAAAAGCGGAATCGGACGCGAGCTAGGTTTAGAGGGATTACTAGAGTTCACTCAAACTAGACATATATTCTTGAACGAAAGCGGAGAGATTGATGACGTGGCATATGGCTTGGTTCTTGCCGAGTGAGTTTTCCTCTGCGCACGACCTCTTTGAAAGGCCTAAATAACAGAAGGGGTCTTCGCCTTGTGAAGAAGGTTAGCAGGAAATGCCTTTTGTGAATGTGGGAAAGGAAAACTCGACAGAAATAGACCTATACTATGAAGACCATGGAGAAGGTAAGCCAGTGGTCTTGATCCACGGATACCCGTTGAGCGGGACTTCGTGGGAAAAGCAACTCCCAGTTCTTCTCAAAGCAGGATTCAGGGTAATCACTTATGATCGCAGGGGCTTTGGGCGTTCGAGCCAGCCGAGCTCGGGCTACAATTACGACACCTTCGCGGAGGACCTCCATAAACTTGTGAACCATTTGGGATTGAAAGATTACGCACTAGTGGGATTCTCCATGGGAGGAGGCGAAGTAGCCCGGTACATAGGAAGGTATGGATCAAAGAACGTTAGCAAGGCTGTGTTCATCGCTTCGGTTCCTCCGTACCTTCTAAGAGCTGAAGGGAATCCCGACGGCGTAGATCAATCAGTCTTTGATGGAATCCAACAAGCCATTGCGGCTGATCGTTATGCCTTCTTTACTAATTTCTTCAAGGATTTCTATAACACCGATGTTTTCTTGGGCAAGCGAGTAAGCCAAGATGCAGTTCAAGCCAGCTGGAACGTGGCCGCGAGTTCTTCCCCGATAGCGAGTTATGCGTGTGTTCCCACGTGGCATGAGGATTTTCGTAAGGATCTGGATGGAATTAATGTGCCTACACTCGTCATTCACGGAGATGCGGATCGCATAGTTCCTCTCAATGTATCTGGGGCGCGAACTGCAAAGCTTGTGAAAGACGCAAAACTCGTCGTAGTAAAGGATGGACCACATTGCATTACCTGGACGCATTCAGAGCAAGTGAATACTGCCTTGTCTGACTTCCTACAGGGTCGGGAGATCAGCGTAGCGCGAGAAATGCAAGCGGTCTGAATCAATTCTCATGTAGGATGCTTTGTGGCTCTTGATTTGACGTCTATCAAGAGCTACTCTAGAATCCTATTGGAGATCTGACTAGTACGATGGTTACTCGACCGGGTCTCTCTCCGTTAAAGATCAGCGTTTTGGCTAGCATGGAAGGCATGTTGTACTTTTCTCTCGCCCGAATATCTTCAAGTGGATAGCTGTACATTTGTAGTCTTCGAAGGCCCGCGTTCAAATCGGGGACGATTTTTTGTGAACCTACTATCCAGATTACTTTCTCCGCAGTGGCGGCGTAAGGACCTAGCTGACTACCTGAAGCAGAAGCCACGAGCACGTGTCCATCTTCGGTTATCGCATGCACGCTTCCAACCACTACGTCTGGTACCGCACCCATCTTGACGCGCTCTCTGAAGGACGTCTTGGGATCGAGCTTGTTGAGTTCTATACGTATCGATTTGAATGGAGATTGAGGGCCATTGATGTCCTCATCTAATCCCGACAATCTCACAGTTTCGCTCGTAGCAGTGAATATCGTTTTGTCTTGAGGAAGCATGGTTCTCACTAAGGAGCGAGCTTCTTCTGGACTAGAAACTACATCGACAGTAAAGCCTCTCTTTCTAAGGGACTCGGCCGTCCTCTGGATCGTTTCTTCGCTTGCCGCCTTCGCGAAACCATAATCTATCGGTATTCCGTGCTTTGTTTTCGTATCCTCGCCAACTTGTTTGTTCTCCAAGCTTGATTGTTGTTGAGTTGTCATCTTCAAAAAATCACTCTCATTAGTTACAAAAAGGTAGTATTAATACTATAAAGAGAATAGAAAGAAAGTAACTTTCCTTTTGGAAAGTATCCTCATCACTATTATTAGTGTAGTATAAATACTACCAAAGTTATATCATTGTACTGTTCACTTTTGGGCAAAAAGAACGATCCTCTGATTCAGCGGGCAGAAACGTCGTCCTTTCCAACTTTTGTGCCAAGGGAAGAGGTTGCAGAGAAACAAGAACAACACGACGTCGCTTGTACCGGTGAATTTGGGAAACTTCTGAGATTGATAGGCAAGCCTCACACTCTGGAAATAATTTACGGATTGTCTGTCCGATCGCCGATGAGGTTCAGTGAGATTCAGCGACAACTAAAAGTCCAGCCAAAGACTCTGACCGCTCGACTGCATGATCTCGTTAAAGCCGGACTGCTTTCAAGAACTACATACAATGAGATCCCCCCGAGAGTAGATTATGCTTTGACAGAAAAAGGCAAATCGCTCGGAGGAATCATTTGTAGCTTGAGAAAACTAGCATCGCAGAAATCTTGAGTCACTGCAGACAGGCGCGGTGAACGTATGTTGAAGAACCAGATAATATCGGTCAGTTGTTAACTGAAATACTATCATGATTTACCTGATTATCTCAGACTTCAGCAACTTGCCGTGATATGCGAAAGTGGTTCGAGAAGCCCCAAAATCTGTAATCTTCGAATCTATGACTTCAAGACCATACGCGGAGAGGATGCCACTCCAGTACTCTTTGATGAACATGAGAAACTCCTTGGAGAGTGAAGATCTCAGAGTCAGCTCGTAGACCTCTCCTTCAATTTCATCTCTTTTCTTCACCATCTCGACCGTTCCGATCGCAAAGGATTGTTTCAACTGATCCATCAAAGTTACGATATCCTGTATTGTTGGAAAGCAGAGCTGCATGAGTACGCCGAAATTATGACCGCCCTCGTTCCACATCTTCAAATTCCTCTCTGGGTGCTCCATCGCAACTTCGTGCACTATTTTCTCTAGAAGGTCCTTTCCGACAAACTGCAGTGAACCGATCTGTTTCCCTATCTGAAGCATCTTCCACGCGCCGTAAATCTGTGTGGGATTACCCCCCTCCTTGCAAATTTTGAGCGAGGCTTCTAGACATTCGTTGGCAACTAGATACGAAGTCTGCTTGTATCCTTTCGCAACTTGCGATAATGTAGTAGCTACATCGTCGCTGACTGCTATACTTGAACGGGGCATAGCTCTATTTTCCTCATCTTCGCCCGAAGAGGCAAAATTGGCTTGATTTAGGCTTTCAATGAATTCTATGCAGTTGTGGATAACTAAGGTACATTGAGGTACACTCGCTAAAATAGTGTTTCAGCTTGCCCTTATTGAACACCCGTAGTGGCCCAATGTCCAGTATCAGAGAATTCTACGAAATAGACGAAAAGGAAGGGATTGTAGTTAACAAAAGACTAGGGAAAAGAGCCTTCGTATTTGGGGTAGAGCCTTGGACTTCGCTTGTTCACAGGCTGTTTGAGACATTTGGGTCTGGAGCCGAGACAATACTATTTGATACGGGAAAATTTTACGGAATTTCATCTGCCGAAGAAGAAAAAAGAACTGAAAGTGATAACGAACTAAGGATCAATTTTCTTTTCAGAAAGGCCATGATGGCAGGATGGGGAAAGGTTATGGTATCTAGGGAATTACCAGATCTTTTTAACATCAAAGTCCAAAGATGTGTCTTCTGCTCCGAGGTGGATAGTCCAAATGAAAAGCAGGTTCCGTGTTTCTTTCTAAGCGGAGTGATCTCCGGTTTTGCCGATGTTCTATTTGGACCAAACAAGGTCAGGGAAATACACTGCGGAAAGGATTTTTGTGAATTCGAATTAAAAATCGACTTCCTCTAACTCTCCCCAAGTGAACCGATCGGAAATCGCAGAAAAAATGATAAAACTACTTTGTTCTTGAAAGTTTAACAAAAATTTAGCTCTATTTGAGATCTATCATAATCGCTTTCGCGCGACACGCGTTCAGAATTGGAATCGTCCGAAAAGCTTAACGAGTCATCGAGAAAGTTCGGAAAATCACAATGATCTCGACGTCGCTGAAGTACCAGCTATTAGTTATAGGATGTATATTGTGTCTGCTATCATTTGCGCCATACATTTCCGCAGCTACGGGAAATATTGTCCAGCATGGGGATTCCAATCCACAATCGAATAATTCGCAGCTCGTAAAATACAAGCTGTATACCAATCTGACATTGACCGCTACACCAAAAGATCTGACAATCAATGAGACTGCCGGCAGCGACTGCAACAGTTATCCAGTCTGCGGCAACGGCACGACGGCTTTCGCTTTTTTCAACAAAGGGCCGCAAACATTCACAACCGACGGCAATTGCGTTGAAACAATAACGCCCGCTCCAACAGGTCGACAGTCAGAGAGCGGTTGTTCCGGCGACTTTCCTCTATTCCACGTCTACGCAGGTTACACGGTCACTGTTTACTGGACGACCTTCATATACAACTGGCCAAACGGAAAATACCATGTAACATTCAACTTCGACGGTACCGTCGGTGCGAGCCCATACGTCTTCCAAACTAAGAACGTGACTTTTGTTCTCACGGTAACAGGCGGTAGTTAGGAGATCATTTACTCAAAAGGTCTCGCGACCCCGTGCTTTTCGTTGCGTTGATTTATTGCAAGACTTGTCCGAAAACGATCAAGATCCAAAGATATTCCTAAATCTAGCCCTTTTTGGACTCCGTATATCCCAGGCGAAGGTCTGGATCATCTTGAAGTACATGTTAGGGACACTCCGAGTATGATCGAGACACTGAAGACATTAGGAATTCCAATTGCCACAAGAAAATTATGGAAGAACAAGGAAGCAATTGAAAAGATTAGACGAGACCCTCAACTAGCGAAGGAATTGGCAGAAGATATGTGGGTCACTCCTACCGGCCACAGAATAATTTACATTCAGGATCCGGATGGAAATTTTCTTTGCTTTTACGACCATCCAGAAGAACAATGGAATGGCTCTATTCCAGATCATTATTGAAGAGTTGCAAGGGAAAAATTCTAGAGAATCTCTCAGCCCATTCGTCTGAAGATCACGGCGGCAAGTATTCTGTTTTCCTGATAGCAGTCCATTGGAATGCCTTAGAAAATCAAGAGGAATTTTGGGAAGATATAACTGGCGGAGAAATTTCTTCTTCTCTTCCCTTCACGTATACTCCTTTGAACTCTGAAATTGATCTTCCACTTCCACCCTTGAGAGTCTTTACAATCTCTGCCATAATCGAAAGTGCAATTTCTTCATAGGTCTCGCCGCCAATATCCATTCCAATTGGCACGTGAATTTTCTTCAAATCTTCTTCTCTGACTCCTTCCTTCTCGGTTAGCTGCTTGAATAGCGCACTCGCCCTGTGATGACTGCTCACTAGCCCAATATATGGTACATCTAAACCAACAACTGCCCTAAGTGAGGGTTCATCATACTTGTGTTTTGTAACGATTACAACCGATGTATTTCTTCCAAATTTGACGTGATCTCTCGCCTTGTCGGCAAACTCGGGAATAATCCTATTGGCTTCGGGATACATCTCCTTCGTAGCTCCGGGATCAATCACAATCACGTCAAAATTCAAAATCTTTGCAAATTGAACTAGCGGGCTTGCAATACTTCTTTCGCCGCCGCCCCCAAAGATGACGAGCTCGTTTCTTGCCCCGAAAGGCTCAATATAGATTTCCATCGAACCGCCGCAGTTTGCCCCGATGCCTCCTTTTTCTTCTTCCTCCAGAAGCACGGACATTGTCCTGGGTTTTCCCTCCTTCATAGCCTGAAGAGCCTCTTCAACGACGACATTTTCAGAGCATCCACCTCCGAGGTTTCCCTCTAATATTGAACCGTCATGTGAAATCAATATCTTGAATCCTAGTCTTCCAGTCGTAGAACCTTTGATTCCAACTACTGTCGCCGTAGCAAAGTTCTCATTTCCCTCTAAGAGAGAGGACATTTTTCTCAGGAAATCTTGGGAACTCATAAAGCTCAAACTAATGATGTTACAGGATAACATGCTATTTACTTTTCTATCGCCCGCACATAGAAAATCAATGAAACTATAGGTGCACTTTGAATTTGCGCCAGGACATTGACGTTGCAGAGCAATACTTTTTCGAAAGAATTCAAACTCTGCTTAATTCCAAAAAATTATTTCCATTTCCAAAAGAGTTAGTTCGGATTTGCGGGGTCGATGCATCTTATAGGGATCAAAACGTGAAGGTTGTAGCGTCAGTGTTCAATGTCAAAAAAGGAGAATTATTGGAGCAAGCAACGTATGAGGGTAGAGCAACTTTCCCATATGTTCCAAGATTATTCTTTCTCCGAGAGGGGCCATTCGTAACGGAAGCTGTCAGAAGGCTCGGTGAAAAGCCTCAACTAGTATGCTTCGACGCTCATGGACTAGCTCATCCTCGTGGAAGAGGTTTAGCTACGATATGCGGAATGATACTGGATATTCCAAGCATAGGAGTTTCGAAATCAAGACTTGTTGGTAAAATCACAAGCTACAAAGAGCGAATGGAGAAACTCACTTTTCAAAGTAAAACTGTGGGATTTGTTACTCATAACCCCAAGAGATTTTGGAGTCCCGGTTTTTCAGTTTCTTTACGAGAATTGGAATCCATTATCGAGAATAATGGATCCATTTGTGTTCGTTCAATCGCGAAATCGCACGAATCTTCTAAAATTTCCTAACTGTTAATCATCGTTGTCGTTAGCCTTAGTATGCTACTATTCACGGATTCAATCCTTCTAACTCCTGTCAGAGCAGCAGCACGGGCTAGCTCATCTCTCAGAATTTCCATAACAGCTATCGCGCCCTTGTCCCTTGCCACCGTAAGGCCGTAAAAAAGCGGTCTTCCGATCAAGCATCCTCGCGCGCCCAAGGCTAGAGCTTTCAGGATATCCGTCCCTCTTCGAATTCCCCCGTCGAAGAATATCTCCGCGCTCCTAGTTTTCTTCTTGCTCTTCAAACGTTTTACAATCTCCGGAAGAACGTCCAGACTTGCTTCGCCGTGATCCAAGGTACGACCTCCGTGGTTTGATACCACGATACCATCTGCCCCGCATTCTATCGCCAATTCGGCGTCTTCATATGCCATGATGCCTTTCACAATCAAAGGTAGTGAGCTCGCCTTCTTGACCCTCGAAACCTCTTTTGAGGTGACATTTAGAAAATTCGATGGAAGAAGTTTGTACTCTTCTTTGTTTTGCAGTTTTATTCCCCATTCTGTATCTACTGTAAGAGCTAGTCCTTTGAAACCAGCTTTTTTTGCCTGGGCGACCTGTTTCAAGGTAGTATCGATGTTATTTTGCTTTAGATAGATTTGCCATACCAGAGGGCAAGTCTTTGGAACATGTGATGGAAGACTGAGAAGATCAATGGAGGCATCTATTACTTGATGCGAAACAAATATTGGAATATCAAAATTCTCTGATATTTTCAAAATATCAAATATGGCTCCCTGATACAAAGGAGCCACGTTAATGCTGCTCGGAAAGAAAGGCAAAGCGCTTTTGATTTTTCCACCAAAGTAAGAACACGAAAGATCCACTTCTTTGATGCCTTGAAAGACTCTCCTACGAAGCGCATACTTTGAAAAAGCGAGGAGATTACGTGTCATTGTCGTTTCTGTTTCAGTCGCGCTGAAGATGTATTGAGCGTTGTCAGGCGACAGTAATTCCCGTGCTTTCCTTTCGTAGTCGTCCACGCAATCAAGTGAAGGAGTTGATTGCTCTTGTCTT
This sequence comes from Nitrososphaerales archaeon, assembly GCA_030041295.1. Classification (GTDB taxonomy): domain Archaea; phylum Thermoproteota; class Nitrososphaeria; order Nitrososphaerales; family CADDZS01; genus JASHOD01. Next base: position 24,329 of record JASHOD010000039.1, on the reverse strand, counting down.
TGTCCTTCTTGTTTTTCTTCCAACGAAAAATGACTGTTAGCTTTTATTTTTAAGCCTTTGAAGCGCTAAGGAATTTTGATAAGAGATTTTGGTCTAGTATAGCCTAGATTAAGAGGGTTCTAGAATTGTCACAACGTTTTCCAAAGATGAGAGACAAAAATCCTAAAACGGCAACGCAAAATCCCTTGGGCACGGAATACTCGCCCAAGTAGTAGAATCAAAAGTGAGCACAGCCAAGCATAGTTACAAAATTCAGGCCATTGTGTTTGACCTCTTCCACACGCTTGTGGATCCGGAAGACTACCGCCCGAAGGATTTTCGGCGCACGCAAAAGATCGCGGAGCTCTTCAACCTCGATCCTCGTGAGTTTGCAAAATACTGGGCCGAGACCCTCCCTGAGAGGTGCACAAAGCCCCGAAAAACCGTAGAATACGTGGCGGATTATGTCACGAAAATTACCGGCAAACCAGCTTCTAGACCCGTGCTTGCCGTGGCGGAGCTTACTCTTGGCCGCTACCAAGATCTCGCAATAAAAAATCCCTCGACTTCAATCCGGCAAACCGTGGCACGTTTGAAGTACGACTTTATAGAATTAGGTTTACTGTCGAACGCGGACGAGAGAGAAGTTTCTGCATGGCCTACTTCGCCTCTCGCCTCTGAAATCGACGCAGTGTGTTTTTCCTACGATATAGGTTACATGAAGCCGTCGAAAGAAGCCTATTCCATCGTCCTGGATAAGTTAGGGGTGCCAGCGCAGTCCTCGGCCTATGTCGGTGACGGGCCCGAAGAACTTCAAGGAGCCAAGGATGCAGGTTTTGGAATGGTCGTGTTTACGAGAGAGCACGTTGGACGAAACGGCATCAGAACCCCGGAGGAAATCAAAAGAGCTTCAGAAATTGCGGATGTCACGCTCGACAAGCTAAGCGAGCTACCTCCCTTAATCGAAAAAGCTCCTGTGTTTTCTTCAGTAACATAACTTGTTTCGAAAAATAATCACCTCTGACTCAGAAGTTCCTAATCTTTTCAGCCATCCAAGGGATTCATTTTTCTAGATGGAATTATTTTATTCCACATATGCAAGCACAAACTTCTCTTCATCACACTAGTAATGCTGGTAACAATAATCAAAAGAAAAAGAAGAAAATTCTCGCCTCGCAAGTTGAGGACTTGGCAAGGCAGTATGATTCGATGGAGGAAACCGGAGAGCCTTTCGGCACCCTAGTTATTGCTCAGATGGGACAAAAACTCGCTGACAAAGGGAAGGACGTTATCCTTTGCGCGGAGAGCGTGATTTCGACCAAGGTCCCAGAGGTCGTGCTTGACGAAACTGAGAAGCATCTAAGAGAGATGTCTGGAAGGGAAGCTCGGTTTCTAGGGCTTCCTGAACTAACTCAGGCCATCGCTAGAAGATTCGAAGGTCTTTACGGTCAACATGTGAATTGGGAGAACCAGGTCATTGTCACCTCTGGGAGCATGCAGGCGGAATATTACCTGATGTCTGCTGTTCTAAATCCAGAGGACGAGGTTATAATTCCAGTTCCGACTTTCTTCTTTGATATCCCGGTGAGGCTTGCTCGGGGAAAAGCAGTTCTCGCAAAACTAGACCACAAGAGAAACTTCGTGCATGACGCCCACGACTATGAAAAATTGGTAACAAAGAAGACAAAGATGATAACGATTTGCAACCCTCAAAATCCGACGGGCAGAGTTCTGACCGAAGAAGAACTGGGTTCGATCGCGGAGTTTGCGATAAAACACGACCTTTTGATAATGCACGATCAGGTCTACGAGGGCATAGTCTACGACGGGCGAAAATATGTCCCGATGGCCAAGTTCAAGGAGGTTCGAGACAGGCTCGTATCCATAAGTTCATTTTCAAAGGTGTTTAACATGATGAACTACCGTCTGGGATACGCCATTGCGCCTCCTGAGGTGATCCGCGGAATGGAGATGGTTGCCTCGTTCTCAAGCATGGGGATTCCCTCGATTATTCAAAGAGGAGCTTTGCCCGTCCTTTCGCCGGAATTTGAGCGAGAGCATCTTTCGCGCACGATTGCAATGCTCCAAAAATCAAGAGATTACGCTTTAGAGAGGCTTTCCTCGGTCAAAGGAGTGAAAATTCATAAACCCGAGGGCACGAACCTGATGCTTCCCGACGTTTCCGCGTTTGGAATGAGTTCGATGGACTTTTGCAAGTATCTCTTGAAGGAAGCAGGCGTGGCATGCGCTCCTGGCATCGCCTATCACATCGAGGGACATGTTAGAATCTCTCTTGGAAGCGAGAGAATCGAAGAAGCGATAGATAGAATTGTAAAGGCGATCTCGAAACTTCCTTTGACAAAGTCCTGATAATCGAGATTAAGGCGTACCGCACTCAATCTGGATCTTTATGCTAAATTAACTAGCGCCAAGCATCCACTTCGCAAAAGTTGATCTGTTAATTGGCAACTGATCATCCGTTGAACGAACCGCGGCCTGTCATTGTCAAGACGTTTGTAGCAGATAAAGAACCAGCCAAGGTTTTTGATTTTTTTCTGAACGTGAAAAATTGGGAATATGGCGAAGTTCAAAGGAACATTAGCAAGGCAGAAGGCGATTGGTGGAATACAGAATCACCTTTCGGGAAAGCGAAAATCAGACTAAGACCGAGTAGAGAGTTCAGGATTTTCGATCATGATTATTCTGCGCCCGGTAGAGAGTGGACTGTCTATTGTCGGGTCACGCCAAATGAAAGAGGCTCCACGATTTCGTTCCAGTTCATAAGACCAGAAGGAATGCCGCAAGAAGAGTTCGAAAGCCAATTAGGATCTAGCTTCGAAAACGAGATGGAAGGTCTCAAGAGGGCGATAGAATCTCTCCCTTAGACTCTTGTCCCGAAATATGATACTTGAGAAAACTCTAGTCCATGTACCTTAATCGAATAAATTCAGTAGTAACCTCATAATATCTTAAAAGGAATCGACTGGCTCACAGTCGAAGCATTGACTTTGAATGCACTGCAATTATAAGAAGCAAAGACAGTGAAAAAACTGCTAGGCTAATTACGAACAATTCCGCATTCGTTATCGGCAAAATTCCCTCTTGCAGCTGAGTCACTTTATCGAACCAATAGGCACGCTCTCCACTGTAGAGAAGGATAGTAAATAGAAGAAGAAACCCAGAGGTTCCTCCGATACCGACGAGTATCGCTCCTAGTATGTCTCGAGCTTTCGCATATCCGAAAAAGAAAAAGATGATCGCTCCGATGCAAAAATAGGCAAATGAAGTGTATGCAATATTTTCTGTCGTGCAACTTTCGATCATGGCTAACCTTTTCACATCGAAGCTAGAAGCAGTACAATGAAGCCAAGGCAAACGGGACGGGCTCACTATCCCGTAGATTTTCATTTCCCAAAGGGTTTTCGCGTACCAGCCATAATTCAATCCAAAGCTGATACTTGCGGCGCCAATTAGAAAGAGGCCGAAGAATACTAGGGAAACAGCCAGTAATATCTTCGCTTTCACAATCAGAGGACCAGAATCCAAACCCGCTTAAATCTTGTTCACAATCTACAAGTCTAAGGGAGTTATAGGCGACGGAAGGTCTTCGCCGCTTCGAAGATGAATATGGCGAGTGCACAGGGGTTAAGAACCAAACCTGTTGAACTCTCTTAATCATCATCATCGTTTCATACTCCAATCATTTCAAGCCAATATTACAAGAAATTCGGTGAACCGATAGCAAACTCGGCCTCTGGATATTGTCAAATTTGCGGGACTGCGATAGATAGCCCAAGATAGGGTTTTGTTAAATCTTCAAGCTGTTGAAAGCTTGTTTTGATGGTAGTGAGGATGGCAATTCTTTTTGGCGACATGTTGTAAATAGTATTCATTACCATGTCTTAACTGTTTGGACACTTTGAATCTCAGACCTGTTTTGATTGTTGTCATTTGTCTTTTCCGAAGTTGTCTACTTATCAACCGGTAAGGTAACAAGACCGAATCGGGATAAGTGTATTAGCGCTCCTCGTTGAAGAAATCGCTCAGAAGAATAGTGCTCTCGATTGAGAAATCGATCGTTTTAGGCTCGAAGTCCTTCGTCCTTCAAAATGACTTTATCAGAACAGTCATAGCTCCAGGGCTCGGGGGCCGGATTTATAGTCTAATCTACAAACCAACAGAAACAGAGTTTGCGTGGCATTGCCCCAACGATGCGTTCGCAGAGGAGCTAAATGCCAGTGGCTTTTTTGATTGTATCCCAACTTGTGACCCTTGTAATTTCAAAGGAAAGAAACTGCCAATAGGCGGCGAGATTTCGTCCATACCGTGGCAGATTCGAAAAGCTCAGAAAACACGCGACTACGTAAAATTAAGCATGGAAGCAAAGTGCAGGATCTATCCTCTTCTCGTGCGAAAGGAGGTTTCACTCGAGGATGAGCGCCCCGTTCTAGCTCTTCGATATGAAGTTCATAATCTGTCAGGAGACTCCCTTGAATATCACTACAGCGCTCATAATACAATCCAGGTATCTCCATGGTTTCGGATATTTCTGCCCAAGGAAGTAAAGAACGTAAAACTAGGATATACCGGGCGGTTGGGCAAAATGGGAGACGAGGTCGCCTGGCCGTGGGCAGTTGACAAAAAGGGAAATCGAATAGACTTGAGCAGGGTAGCTGACCCTTGCGAGAGAACAATGGAAAATTTGTACACGTCAAAATTGAGTCAGCGATGGTGCGCTGCCGTGAATCAGTCGAGGATGGAAGCGATTGGATTTACGTGGGAAGGGGAAGCGCTACAGTACCTCAACGTCTGCACGAATTATGGGGGATGGAGGGATTATTACTTCATTGCTCTTGAACCAGTAAGCGGCCGACCCGACAATCTCGAAGTAGCAGTGAACAAATGGAAGAAAGACTATGCGGTTATAAAGCCGAAGGGAACTGTTACGTGGACGGAGAAAATCATCTTGGCTCATAAAATCAACACGGTTAGAAATATCGAAAACGACGTAATCATGCAATAAATGTTGAGTTCGAGATTTATGCGGATGATCTCTGTAGGACGACGACATCGGAACTAACTTTGTGTTATTCATACTACGTCTCAACCGCAATCTTATTTTATTGCCGAGATTTGACTCGAAAGTGAGATGGACCCTTCTTCCTCCTATCCGATCCGTTACAGCTTCAGTCAGACTTTCGATGTCCCGGCCAAGCAGGCTTTTCGATGGTGCGTCGACTATAAGGCCGACGACTGGAAGAGGATGGGGAAGAATGGAATGAGAAAAATTAGGCGCCTCAACGAAGATACGTTGATTCTAACTGACACGGTGGTGACCGATGGACAGTCGGTGACGAAGCGGAGGCTCGTGAGGCTAAACAGTAATCGCCTTGCCTGGACGAATACTCACGTCGACGGCCCCAACAAGCATTCCCAGTTCTGGTACCAAATAGTTCCTTTAGGAAGAAACAGGTCTCGACTAGACTTTACTGGACTTCAAGTGAACTATGCCAAGCGTCGCCCTTCCGCCTCGAAGGTTGCGGCACTTGCAAGGAAAATAAGAAAAGAGGACTCGGGAGTGTGGGTGCTTCTCGCGAAGGAAATGTCGAAGGATCATCATCAGCCGTAAAGCTTTGCCTCAATGAAGAAATCCGATCTGCTCTAACATAGAGAGCTGATCAGGCACTCCCCAGTGTTCGACTATTTGGCCATTTCTAACCGTGCAGAGATCGAATACGTCTATCTCCATTTTCTTTCCTGTCGGAGGTCTTCCCATTACACCTCCCTCGTTAGTTCCCCTAGCCGTCATGCGGATCCAAACCTTGTCTCCGTCGACTGTCATGTCTTCTATAGTGAGTTTGATATCAGGGAACATACTTCGTAAACCGCTGATCAGAGTTTTTGTCCCAACGGGTCCTTTGGGCAGCGGTGGATCGAACTTTTGATGCTCTTCCATATCGGGAGAGATCACTTCATCAACTGCTGCAAAGTTACCTTTGTTGAATCCTTCTTCTATCAGACGCCGTACGACGTCTTCATTTCTCTTTTTGCCTGAACTCGTTTCTTTCTCTAGGAGTTCCTTTTGGATTGACATTGGATATATCCTAAGATGCGAGCTTCTTAATAGTAGGTTGAATTTGATTCCGCAGATTGGAAGGGTATTAACGCAGGAAGAGAGATGATTTCAGCACTTGGATAGCCTAGATAGAAAGATCGTGAAAGAATTAGTTAGGAACAACGTAATGCCCTTCCCCTCTCCTAGTTTGAGAAAATCTTTTCGAACTATTGCAAAAGGCTTGGGTGTTGATCAGGGAACGATAAGAAACAGAATAAAAAAGTTGGAAGAAAATGGGCTCTTGAAGGAATTTTATCTTGGAGTTAATCCTTCGCTTTTTGGTTTCAAGATCGGCGCGGTATGGTTTGACGTGCGTCCCCTGTCCGAAAAGGAGAATCTCAAAAGACAAATTGCACTCATGGATAAAATGTTGCTAGTATGCGATTATCTTGGGCCCAAGCTAAGCGCGGTTTTCTGTTATGAGAGAGAAGAAGATCTCTCGAAAACCGTTCGACGCATCACCAGGATGGCAAACTCCGAAGATGTTTTTTGGCAGGACAGACCCTTCTTGAAATGCGATGTTTCAAATCTCATTGCTTTGGATTGGAAAATTCTGCATTCTCTTCAAAAGGGGAATCCTCGGAAGAAATTATTCAGTGCCGTCGCAAAGGAAGTAGGCGTATCAACCAAGACGGTAAAGAAGAGAGTTCTAAAGTTGGTTGAAGCGGGTGCCGCGTATCTTCTTGCCAGTATTGACCTAGGGTCGTTCGAAAATTTTGTCCCGGCTGATTTGATGGTTTTCTACGAATCTCCAGAGTATAGGGATGAAGTCAACGCTGCTGTTACGAGCTATTTGGGTGAGATGCTGGTTTTTGCGGATACTCAAGATAAACAACACGGATACTTCGCTTTGGCGACACCAAGCATAGCAAAAATCAGTGAGATTCGGAATTGGGTTGTAAAGTGCCGGGGAGTAAGTAATGCTCGTACTGAAATCCTTCAGGAATTCCTCTCGGTCAGAAGATTCTACGATGATAGCGTAAGGAACAAAATCGAAGTTCCAATCAAAGTCTCTGTATGATCCCCGAATTCGTTCCTTTTTCACATCCATCTTCTAAAGGGTACCGCAATTCTTCCCTGAGATACCGGGTGCTTAGCACGGAAGGGAAAAAGACAACTCTACTAGACAAACCTTTCAGATTATATTAGGAGGAGGAAGGGTGACCAAATATTATATTTCGAAGCGATATTTACGGCAACAGCAGCGATTACAACCGCGAGTACTACGCCCGAATCCTTGGACGATACTACTTCATCTATCATTCCCGTTGACGCGGATAGGATCGATTGGTTGATCGATCAGCTGCATACCTACAAGAAGAAGGTTCTGAGCTTGGAAGCAGAGATCGAAGCTCGCAGAGGGCACAGTCCTGATTCGCTACAACTAATCATAGTTGAGAGAAATCGACTTGTCGGGCAGATAAACGAAATCCAGTCACAGATGGATTCGATCTGGGCGTTGTCAGCAAACCCAAGCTAAAACACTGCGTGATCAATCTTGCCAGTGAGAAATATTCCATTGAATTCGCTTAAGGGCGCGTATCAGGGCCAATTTATCTTTCTCTTTGAGTCCATCCAACAGCCGGTCTTCTGACTTTTCTTGGAAAGATCCTGCCCGTTCGAGTTCACGCCGACCGGTCTGCGTCAACGTGACGAGAGTGTAGCGATTATCCTTTGGATCCGCACGGCGTGTTACGAGACCACCGCTCTCCATCTGCTTCACAAATCGCGTGACAAGCGCTCCTTCCATTCCGAGCCTATTCTGAAGGTCAGATTGGCTGATTTCTCCTCCTCCTCCTTCATGAAAGAGCTCGTGTAAGAGGAGCCAGCGGGAGAAACTCGTTCCAGTTTGTTGGGAAATCGCTCTTGACATATCACGATAAAGGTGGACAAGCAAGATGGAAATTATTTCTTCTTCGTCGTCTTCTTCTTCTTTCCTCCTCCTTCTTCGAGGCAATCTGTGCTTTTCCCTCCCGTGGTTTTGTTGTTAGATTCAGGGGATGACAAGAACAAAACGCCCGTTTGTCTCTTGCCGATTCCATACTTGTTGGACATCAGGAAGGGGTACTGGATCTACATCAATCTTGATCCTGCCAGAAGCCGCAGCTTTCCAGAGCTTTGGAAAGGTTTCAGCAATTGCTTGATGCGAAGCGCTACCGCCTCCGCTCCCGTAAATTTCTAGCCCAGAGCTCCGGAGAGCAGCAGAGGGGATCGATGCAGCAGTTCCAGCTACAGATCCGATGGACACAAAACGGATGTGAGCTTCTTCGGCCATTAAATCGTGACGGGCAAGTGTCGATATCAAAACTTCTGCTGGATGTCCCCAGACATAGTCGAGGATAACGTTGAAGGGGTGATTCGAGGCTTCGGCCGCGAAAGCATCTGTAAGCTCTTCGTCTGGAAGAGCGAGAGAAATGGTTGAGTCTGCCCCGAGATCATGCAAATTGCGGAGGACCTGCTCATTTCGACCCGCAGCCACCACATGCCCAGCACCGAGATATTTTGCAATTTGAATCGCGACCTTGCCCGCAACGCCGGTAGCTCCTAGGATCAAAACTGTTTCACCAGCCTGAAGCTTGGCTCGATAGACAAGTGGGAGCCATGACGATAATGCGGCATTGGGTAAGGCGGCTGCAGTGAGATCATCAATACTTTCAGGAACGGGTATGCACCATGTTTTAGACACAACTGTGAGCTCCGACATTGTTCCATAGGGCGGCCTGGGGCCTCCGCAGTAGACGCGCATGCCATCTTCAAGCAGTCCCACGCCATCTATCCCAACTATCACCGGCAGCTCTCGATGGCTGTCGTAATGCGATCCGCTCGCCCTCGATTTGTTGATTTTACTCAGCGCTGAAGCCCTCATTCGCACTAGGACTTCCGATTCTCTTGGAACTGGATCTGGAAATTCTTCGAATATTGGGGTTTTTCCAAACTCATGTAAAACGGCAGCTTTCAAATGTTCTCTTCCTTCTTTAGCCCATAATATAATCCCAGAAATAATAATTGATAAAGTTAATGATTGATATAGTCAATCCATTTTGCGTTTGTAAGCGCAGAGACATGCGTAATGTTATTTAATGAAGCAATGGTACAGGAACCAGAGCGGACGACTTTGTAATCCTGAAAGTCGATCCGATGAACTTGCGTGATTATCAACCGATAAGGTAATAGAACCTATCAAGAATATGGCCCTTTGGAAAAATCAGATGCCGCGCGGCAAAAGAGCAAATGCCGGAAGAAGCAGGAAAAAGAAGGAAGTAGAATCTTCCAATATTTGGCCGGAAGATTTTCGATGCGCTGTTGTGATTAGTTTTGATCATGATGCAGAGTCTGATCAGATGAGGACGGCTCCGGAAAAGATTGTTCCAATTAGTAAAGCAAGGTACGGGTCGACGGTCGGCTTGGAGAGAATCTATCGGGTGCTCGAAGATTATTCGCTGCCCGCTACGTTCTTCGTTCCCGGCTGGGTCGCCGAGAATTACGAGGAAGACCTGAAGGAGATTGAGGGTCGGGGGTTTGAAATTGCCGGACATGGTTACCTCCACGAGAAGGTTTCGGAACTTCGTATGGAGGAAGAAAGACATGTCTTGGAGCATTGCATGCAGGCACTGCGTCAGCGGACGAAGCAGAAGGAAATAGGATACCGGGCACCGTGGTTTGACTTGAGTACGCGGAGTTTGGATATACTTTCTGAACTGGGGTATTCTTATGATAGTAGTTTGATGCAACAGGATCTGCCCTACTTCCTCACCGAGCCAGACAATGATGCTTCGTCGAAGAGGAAAACTATGGTCGAACTTCCCGTTGACTGGAGCCTAGACGATTTTCCCGCCTTTGAGGTTCAGAGAAAATCACCGCGAGAGGTGCGGGAGATTTGGCAGGCACAGTTCGATGCGCTCTACGCCGAGGGATCCTTCTACAATTTATGCATGCACCCGGACTGCATCGGTCGCCCGGCGAGGATTGAAATGTTCAGGGAATTTGTGAAATATGTAAAGTCGAAACCGAGGGTGTGGTTTGCGACTGCTTTCGAGGTCGCAAAATGGTGGCGCGAGTCTCACGCGTAAACTTCTGTGGACTGAATATTTGTTCATCGCGTAACCACACATTTTTAAAAACAGCTCTCGAAGCAGCTTGACTATGAGGGTAGAAAACTAAATATGTGGGTCAATACATTATAATGTGGGTATGGCCCTGGTTCAAGTGGACGAGAGACACAGACTCACGCTTCCAAAAGATGTCAGACAGAAATTTCGGATAGTTAAGGGTCAGAAATTCTATCTTATTCCATCCGGAAACGAGCTGATTATGAAACCGATCCCGAAAAATCCAGAGAAGAAATTGGACGAAATTTTGGGCAAATTCACTTTTGATAGGAAGGCTAGAGGAAGGGCAGAGAGATGGCTATTGAAGGAAGCAGCAGCAGGAAAGAGGCAGAGCCAGAAAAAGACATCATCATCGTCTTCGTAGAGTCAGATTTTCTTTTCGGCTTGAGAAAGTCTGACAGCCTGCATTCCCATGTTTTGCGTGCCCTCAGTGATCATAAGCAAGACAGAATCCATATTCAAATCCTCTCGTCGGCAGTAATCGAAGTTAGATCGGTACTAGCCTCAAGAGGCCTCGAACCAAAGGTTATCGAGGAAGTTCTCTCGCTCATGGCCGCACTATTCGGTGATTATGGAGTCGGTGATTTCGTTCCTCTCGGGTTGAACGAGGTAATCTTGGCAGAAAGGATGCGATTGGAGTGGCCGGATCTGAGTTTCTTTGATTCTTTGCATGCAGCTACTGCCAAGGCCCAGCAACGAAAACTGCTCTCAAGCGAAGGAATTTACAAAAAAATCGGGCTCGATGTTATCGATTTGGGCTCCATTTGAGAATTTGTATCGCAAGTAAGAAAAAGCGAGCAAATCGATAGAGCTCGGGTATTTCGCTGATGAACCATTCGGATCAAGGAAAAACCGGTATTATACGCAGTTGTCTCAAACCAATAACCTCGATAAGTCTCAGCTCCTGAACTTTCAGAAGTTGAGAAAAAACTAATCAATATGAGGTTAGAGCAAAAGGAAGGAAAAAGACCAGTATTTCCTGTAGAAGGGCAGTTGGAGCAGCCGGCCCCATGGAGCGTATTAGATGTTTACATCATTTGTAAACAATCTTTATAAACATGATTAGGAGCATCATATGATTATGTCAAGCGTATACAGTGTCCGGCTACCGAAGAAGCTCAAAGAGCAAATGGAGCAGCTCGACAATGTCGACTGGCAGAGCGAAGCTCGGAGCTTCTTGGAAGAAAGAGTGCGAAAGGAGCGAATCAATAGACAGATCGAAGAGGCAAAGAAGAACAAGGGACGAATGAAAGTTACTCTTGACGTAGCTTCTCTCATCAGGGAAGACAGGGAACGCGTACATTGATGACTAGCGGACAAGAGAGAAGAGTTTCGGAATCATCTTCATCGTCCGTAATTGTGCTTGATTCTTCAGCAATAGCCTCTATCTTCTTTCCAGACAAAAAGTTTGGAGACCGCGTCGCCGATAATATTCGAAAGTACGAGCGTTTTTCAACGATGGATATATCTTACTCCGAATTAGGAAGCGTCGCCTGGAAGAGTGTCGTTATATTCAAAGAGCCAGAAGAACCCGTCTACGAGGCCCTGAGGAATGCGAGCGAATTCATCTCAGACAATTGCGATGTTTTTCCATCGTCCAAGGAAATCCTGAGGGAGTCTTTGGAACTAGGCGTTAAGCACCGAATACAGATCTATGATACGCTGTTCCTTATTCTGGCAAAGCGTCTCAAGACGAAGGTTATGACAACAGACGAAAAACTGCACAACAAGGTCCAAGGTATCAAGGAGCTGAAGGGAACTACTATTCTCCCTGAGAATCCGAATCTTGATGGTCGTAAAATTACGCAGGCATAGTATCATGTCTCTTCTAGAAGGCTCGGGTAGGGCTACAATTTTTTCCCTTACTAACGTGGCCGTCATAAGATAGCTAACAAGCCAGTCAAGCTTTCATGAGAGCAAGAATATGTCTTCTATACTCCGATTTGTTCAAATCAATTGAACTGAGCTACGTCTAGCTAGCGCAAGATAGATTTATCTCTCTCCAAGAATACTGAGCGTGCAATAGCATTTGGCTTCCACGGGCGTTCCATCTCTTGATAATGTCCTTGGCAGCGATGGCTATCCTGACAAGTCTGGAATTCTGGTCGTGGGGCCCCCGGGAATAGGAAAAGAGGCTCTTGCCTATTGGTTTGTTAGATCAGGACTGATTCAAGGCGATTACTGTCTCTATGCGACGCATCGTCCTGTTTCTGATGTCCTAAGAGATATGAAAGGTGTTGGAATAAGTACAGAACGAGTTCCCGAGTGGATCGCAAGTTCTGGGTCAAGTACGAAGTTAGACCTAAGAGATCCAACCTCGATATCGGTGAACATAAAGCAAGCAGCTCACCAAAACAAAGAGAGGCGGGTTAGAATTGCAACCGACGTGCTTTCTCCATTACTTGTTTTAAATTCTTTAGAGTCGATGTACAATTACTGGTCTCAGCTCTTATCTGACCTGAAGCAGCAGGACTGCATTACGTTTGCCCTAGCTGAAGAAGGCATGCATGCGCCGAATGTTCTCACTACGATGGAGCAAATCTTCGACGGCGTGATCGAGATGAGGCTCTACGAGGAAGGTCTCTCTATCACCCCGCTCTTTCGAGTGAAGAAGATGCTCGGCCTTCCACCGCTTCAAGGGTACTTTCGCTTCTCCGTCACAAGCACCGGCATGGAGGTCGTTCCGCATGTCAAGTGAAATTCTTCCAGTCCTACAGAGCATCGCGTATGTTGTTAGTGGTGCGATCTTTCTCTTCGCGGCCTTCAGAGCAGTGACCATCGGAAGGGCTCTTGTGAAAAGGGTCTACCGGACTCGTGCCTATGTCACGGGGATTTTTTCCATCTTCCTCGCTGTTGTCTCGCTAGTCGCAGTAGTCTCAGTATATTGGAGCGCATACGCCTACCCCTTCGAATTGGTCTTCATCTTTGTATTCTTGGACAGCACGATCCTGGTCTCACTCGACACGGATTTCTTTCATAGAAACACGCTTCGATGGAGGCAGGTCAGGTTTGTTGGTTACTCGGCAATGGCACTCATCTGCGTTGTTAACGGTCTCGGGGACTTTCTCCCGACCTATTACAAGAGCTTATTCTACGTTCAAGTATCTCCCGCCCAGTTTACGCCGCTCGGAGAAATTGTCAGTGCTGTCGAAGTTGCCAGCATTATCTTCGTTTTCATATACGTCTTCTCGACTGCGCTGGTCAGCGCCAGAAGGAGTTCCGACATGCCCCTAAGGAGGTTCTTGGAGTACACAGGTATCTTGCTATTCCTCTATCTTGTTAACACCCTGATCGCGGGGCTAGTCACCCGGGCAATCGCTCCCTTCTTTTTCGTCATATTCGCGTATGTCATGTATCGCATGGCAATGTCCCTATCTCCGGTGGGCAGAGTGAAGAAAGAGGCAGTGTAGGCGTTGACCTAGCGTCGCCTAACCTTAAGACTGTAAGTTTTCTGTCCGAGACGCCATTCAATTGTGAATAATGGCGTTTGGTTAATCTGGACTTTTAACCTGGGCTAACAGCTCGTCGTCATAAATTCTGTGCCTCGGACATGGCTTTCTCGTCCAAGTCCCCTCTTTGAAATCTTGGATCGATGGTCTCAAAGACTTCGCCGAGGTTCCATGTTCAACAGAATAATCGGCTCACTTCTCAAACTTGATAATCGTCTTTGCGATTTATATAGCCCGAGTTGCGAAATCTTGCGGGTGAAAACTATCCATGCCAAGAAAAATACCTAGTGATGAAGAGCGTGCTGAATTCAGGAAGCGGATGAACGAAATGATTGCGGCTCGCTTGGACATGTTCGCGGCTAATGCCGACAAATACGCCGAAGTCCTAGGAGCATTTAGGAAAGCCCTTGAGAAATCAGGATTCTCTGCGGAGGAATCAATGCAAATTGTCCTCAAGTTTGCGGAACAGACAGGTCGACGACCAATGTATGCTGGATGGCACTGGGCTCAGTCGCACAAGCGCTAAGCTTCTAAACAGAGAAATCATCATCGGCGCCCTCTTCTTCTGCTTTTTCCGCTTCCCACTCGGCTACACTTCTTGATATGATTAGAGCTTTGACAATCTTGGAAGCGACCAGAGTCAATGCCATAACTACAAGTGCAACAACACTCCCGAGAAAGAAGAAATAAGCCTCAATGTTCGGAGCGTATGTTGCGACGGAGAGGGTTGCAAACATTATCACTGCAAGACTCGCGATTACCCCGTACAAAGCTTTTTCGAACCGCTCAAGCGGCAATTGTGAAATACTCTTTCCCCCCTGAAGATCTATTTTCACAGGCTATACCTCTATAGTTATTTCACTCATTGTCCCCTACCGTAGCCTCTGACGAGTCTTGGATCTAAGGTTCTTATCGGCGGTTGCGGCACCTTTTCCCAAAGAGGTTAGAAGGAAGCAAATCAGATCACGCCTCCTCCTCCTCCTCATGCAGAAAAACAAATCAGGGAAGGTAGTCTGCTGCGTCAGACCGATCGAGCGTTTTTGTTAGGAGATTGTGTTTCTATTCATAGTCATTCTTCGCCTTTTTAGCTGATTACCTTCGTAGTCTGCGTAGCCGTACCACTGTCAGGGTTTACCACTTTAATCAATATTGTATCTCCAACCGCACTATTGAGTACAGGAGCTCCGTTAAAGTAGCCTGACTGTGCAATGCTGCATGTGTAGCTAGTGGTAGGGATGATCGTCAGAGATCCAGTTTGACCGTTGACGTTTATGGTTGTTGGGCTTGTGGCTGGGCAAGCGATTGAAGTAGTCGTGCCTTTAGTCATATCTGTGAAATAAAGTTGAACGGCACTCGAGGTGGACAAGATGATCGACGTAGAGCCGACGTTTATTATTGTCACGTACATGCTACCACCATTGCAGTTTGTACTTGCACTCATGCAAAAACTCGAAACCTCAATGATTGATGTAGTACCTCCGGGATTAGTGGTAGTGTTTCCAATAAATCCTAAGACGTAGGCGTATACCACGACTCCGGCCGCAACCGCGATTAAAATGAGAAGAAGCGTAGCTATGATAGGGTCAATAGCACTGCGTTGCCGTCTCTTTGTGTGAACGAGCAGCATCTGTCTGTTCATCATCTAATCCAAAGCCTGCTTCCAGATTTGATGAATTTTGATTACGCGTGTTATATTTCGAAGTTTGTTGTCTGTCGAGTTACGTTACGTCCCGAACACCAAACGAGCAATACCAATCCATTACAAGCTTATCGACAAGATCTGCTTGACGCCATTTATCGCATCGACTGGGCTCGGAATCCAGTTCGACTCTCAGTTTGAGGAATATTTCTTTCATCTTTAGCGTATCACTATTTGACCTATTCATACACGAGACATAGATAAGAAAAATGCTTCCTCTCCGGACTGTATCCCGCAGGTCTCTTCTGGTCTTATGAGAATGTATATGTCAAAAAAAGCATGACCTGATTTGAAAAGTATGGAAAGGAACGAAAGGAAATCAAAGAGGCTAGTGTTTCCTTGGAAATCCTTAGAATCATTTTCTATGAATCCCTTTTTCGCAACTCAGACAAATAATATAACCTCTAAGATGTTATTTTTGCATCCGCATGGACATCCACGTCTCACTCTATACTTGCTATAACAGAAATTAACGAATTCGTGGCTTATTTTTCTTTTCATTGGTCTGTCTTCAACAAGGGCTCAGTAAAACAACGGTCAGAAAGGAAGCAGCAAGCGCGTCCAGAAAAGCATGGGAGATCTGAAAACCTCAGTCAGTCAACTGATATACAAGTGGAGACCGGAGCAGATCAGTGATTATGAGTTAGAGATCGAACTTCAAAGGATTATCAAAGAGTTTAGTAGCTTGGGGCCGCTCATTTTCCAAGACTTTGGTCTCATAGTGCAGGAAAGACAGGGAAAGAATCGACCAGAGGAAGAGACTAGTTATATTTGGAAACTGCTATAGACGAGGCTAATCCTCGAATACGAACCGGCCTGCGGGAATTTGATAAGAAAGTGAGGAGTTGAATTCCCTCTGAAAATCGTTGCAAGATGCGATAACATCCGCTAGTCTTCTCCTTCGACACGTAGCAAACTGTTTTATCTTCGGATGAACTTTGACAAATCAAGGGACACGAATTGTCTGGGGGCGAGCGTAGACTCGCTGCGATCATGTATACGGACATCGTGGGATATACAGCCCTAACTCAGCTCGACGAATCTCGGGCGATGGAAGTGCTAGAGCGGCACAATCAGCTCCTGAGGCCTTTCTTCCCAAAGTTCCACGGCAAAGAGGTCAAGGCAATCGGTGATTCCTTTCTGGTCGAATTCGAGAGCGCACTGGATGCCTTAAAATGCGCCACGGAAATCCAGTCTTACCTTCACGATTATAACGTCTCTTCCAAAGAGGAGTGGAAGATCAAGCTCAGGATAGGCATCCATCTAGGAGATGTGATACACAGGGTAGGTGATATCTTCGGCGATGCAGTCAATATAGCATCCCGAATAGAGCCTATTGCCACACCTGAAGGGATATGCGTCTCCCAGCAGGTCTATGATCAGGTGCAGAATAAGCTTCACATTCCCTTGGTTTCTCTAGGAGAGAAGTCTTTGAAGAATGTGAGCGCACCAGTCGCTGTATACAGTGTTGTGATGCCTTGGGAAGAGGACCACGAGAAAGTAGAGTTGGTGATCCAGGGAGACTCTAGAAGGATTGCTGTCCTTCCTTTCGTGAGCATGAGTCCAGATCCAAATGATGAGTACTTCGCCGATGGGTTGACGGACGAGCTCATCACAAGAATCTCTCTGGTAAGAGGATTGGAAGTCATAGCGCGCACGTCAATCATGAACTACAAGAAGAAGGAGAAGAACGCTTCCCAGATCGGGAAGGAGCTGAAGGTCGGCACTCTTCTTGAAGGCAGCGTGAGAAAGGCAGGGAGCAGGATTCGTGTGAGTGCACAGCTGATCAACGCTAACACTGAAGGTCATCTCTGGGCAGAGAACTACGACAGGAACCTTGAGGACATATTCGAAGTTCAAAGCTCCGTTGCTGAAAAAGTTGCAGGAGCATTGAAGTTGAAGCTTCTGGATGAAGAAAAAGAACGAGTCGAGTCAACTAACAACATTGAAGCATATACCTTGTATCTCAAAGCGATCCAGCTCTTAAACGAAGTCAACGAAACAAACTGCCGAGAGGCCATCGCACTCCTCAAGGATGCCATCTCGAAGGATCCTACATTCGTTCGTGCCTATGCGGAACTGGCCTCCGCTTGGTGGAGTCTGGGATCTGGATGGGCAGATTTTACCACTTGTGTCAACATGGCTGAAGCTGCCGCCCGCAAAGCTCTCGAGCTGGGGCCGGAGTCTGCCGAAGCTCACCTAGCGATGGCCGATGCCCACCATGCTACGGACAGATTTGAGGAAGCACTCTCCGAGCTGGAAAAGGCGATCAGAATCAACCCGAACCTAGCCGACGCAAACAGCCTTCTTGGCCAGACTTATGGTAATTTCGGTAGATTTGATGAGGCTATTCAATACTATCGGAAGGCGTGTTCCCTCGACCCACTTAATGTAGCCCAAGCGGGTGGTTTGATAATGGTTCTAAGGGTGTCAGGAAAGGCGGACGAAGCACTAGAAGTCGCGAAAGGGGCTAGGGAACTTCACCGAAGGACTCCATGGATCTACTTGCAGACTGCACATTGCTATCTGCAAATGAAGGACTTTGCCAATGCAAGTGAGGTGTTGGCTGACGGTCTGAGATTCAATCCCAATGATCGTCATCTCAGAGCGACACGTGGCATGGCATACACCCTGTCGGGGAAGAAAGAGGAAGCGATAGACGAACTGAGGGACCTAATGAAAGACGAATCTGAATCAACCCGCTTACGTGCCCAAGTATGGATAGGGACGGCGCTCGGAGACCTCGACCAAGCTTTCAAAGCTCTCATGAGAGAGGCAGAAACTCACGACTGGTGGCCCTTTATTAAATTCGACCCGCTCTTTGAAGGGCTGCAAAATGATCCGCGGTTCCCCGAATTCTGTAAGAAAGTGGGACTCCTTCCTTAGGGCGCCGTGCATGATTGTTACTATTGGGAATTGTCCAATAATTCCTCTTGAGCACTTTCTCCAGACAGCGCTTTCAAAAAAAGAAGTTGGCTGTTCAGTACCTAGGTCTGTCTCTCTGTGCCTGTATGCATGCATATGTTCCAATCAAGTCTATCGATGCGATGCCACGCTTTCTCTGAGTTTCGTTTTGATTCAAGGTCATTTCAAAATTCAAGCGAGATTTAGAGCAAAATCAGTAATAATTTGAAAATCTTCGGCTGAAATCTATCAAGTCATTCATTGTGAATCGCAAGTGACTCTTCTTTAAGCCGTATTAGAGTTACATGTTTACCCACCAGGGTGGGGAGGTGAAAGAGAGAGCATATGCAGGTTCAAAAGCCAATTGAGAGAGGAACTCTTCTTAGTGAGGTGCGCGCCAAGGTTACAACAGAGACGATTAAAGAAATTACGCCCTTCGCCATAAGAGCTGAAGTAAACTACGCGGGTGAAGTAGCAGGAGCATCATATTCTGGTCGTCATGTGGAGACAGTGTCATTATTGCTAAGGACAGATGGTACGTATGATGGGGACGCAAAAATACTGCAATCAACGAATGACGGAGATGTAATAGTGGGCACGCTTCACGGAGTTGGAAGGGTGACTGGCCCGACCACAAGCAAGGGTGAAGGCGAGGTCATCTTCGTGACTCAATCTCCAAAACTTTCGTGGATGAACAATAGGAAGTGCAGAGTTGAGTGGACAACCGATTCCGCAACTGGCGAACTTGACAAGAAGTTCTTTGCGCTCTAAGATAAAGGGATCCCCATCCCTTGTTTTTTTTGAATTCTCTTCGACAAAGACGCTGATCGCTGCGTTACTCGGCGATTATGGGAGTCGGTGATTTCGTTCCAGTCCGGTTGAACGAGGTAATTTTGGCTGAAAGGATGCGATCAGAATGGCGAGATCTGAGTTTCCTTGATTCTTTGCATGCAGCAACTGCCAAGATTCAACAACGAAAACTGCTCTCAAGCGAAGGAATTTACAGGAAAATCGGGCTCGATGTTATTGATTTGGACTCCATTTGAGAATTGCCATCTCATTATTTAGTTCTCCGATGTCGGCTCCTTGACTTCTAGGTCGAAATAGTCGATGCTCAAGTAGGGGTAATGAATAGGTTCTCTTTCATCAATACTCTTCATGAAAAATGGACAGTAAAACTACGACAAGGAGTCTCTAAATGAGCATCAAAAAGAAAAGAATGTTTTAATCCTGTCCAAAATTGAATCTTTTTCTTGTCCAATGAAGATAAGGTGGCTTGCGGCAATCTTTGTCGTCATTATTCTCGTATCGTATGTTTCAAACAGCTTTGCATTGCTTAGTCCTTCGCTCGGGGTATGGCAGTCGATCAATGGTTCTAGTCTTTCCTCTACTACTCTAAACGTGCCTGGGCTCGAAAGCCCCGTCAATGTTACGATTGATACTTCTGGACTTGCTCACATCGATGCAAGTAACGTCCACGATATGTTCTATGCTCAGGGGTACTATTCGGCGAGTCAACGTCTTTTCCAGATGGAACTTGAAGCACTACTTGCCTCAGGTAATCTGAGCCGCTACGTAGGCAACGCTGGACTGAGCTCAGATGTTACAATGCGTCTCATAGGCCTTCCGGAAAATGCGCTTGAGCTTGAGCAATCATATGAAACACATTATCCAACCTACTATGGTTACTTGGAAGACTACGCGGATGGAGTCAACGCATACATCAACCAGAGCGGACCGTCGTCATCATCGGCGCACCTCGGTTTCAAACTCCTTGGCTTTGCGCCATTTCAATGGTCTGTTTTCTACACTCTCTGCTGGCAGGAATACATGTCATGGTCACTCACGACTGGCGCGGCGGAACCACTCGAGATGGATCTATTTTACAACCAGCTGGGGTATTACAATACAACTTTGACATGGCCGTACTATCCGTACCTTACAGAAAACATCACAGTTGTACCCGGAGACGGAACGATCAACAATTACAGCTTGAGTTCTCAGGGAGTGAATGATTCTTACTTTTGGTCTCAAAATTGGTTTGCGAGCTGGGCTACCGGAGTTAATGAAACGCTGTTAAAGAGCCTCAGTCCACTAATCGCACAAGCCCTTTCGAACATTTCAGATCCCTACTCGATCCCGGGTGTTCATTCGCTTGATTCATCGATCGGCAGCAACAGTTGGGTTGTTACTGGGAACGATTCGGCGTCAGGTTACGCCCTTTTGGCAAATGATCCGCACTTGAGTCTTCTTGCCCCCTCGCTTTGGATTCCAATGCAACTTGAAGCTCCAGGATACAACGTCACGGGATGGGATCTGGCCGGAGTTCCTGGAATACTCATCGGGCACACGCAATACACATCTTGGGGCCTCACGACATCGGAGGGAAATTCTGCTAACGAGTACCTCGAGGTTCTTAAGGGGAATTCTTACCTCTACGGCGGGTCTTATCATGCGTTGACTGTTTACAACTATACTCTTCTTGGCAAGACTTACAGTGTATACTACACAAACAACGGGCCGCTAATTGCAAGGAATTCGAACTATGGAATTAGCTTCAACTGGCCTCTCGCAAATTCTTCCTATGACCTTGTAACTGAACTGGAATTAGATCAATCCCAGAATTACACTGGGATGGTAAATGCTCTAAGATACTGGGGATCGCCTCCACAAAACTTCGCACTTGTTTCATCGAAGGACGCAGGTTATGTCACAGCCGGCGGTTATCCGTTAATCAACGAAACGCTCCCAAATGGAAAGCAAGTGCAGGTTGTGGGTTCTCGGTCACTATTGAATGGCAGCGTGTCTACATACGAACCCTCTGGATACGTACCATTCCAATACCTGCCCCAGGTTACTGATCCCTCGAGGGGGTATGCCTTTGCTCCAAACCAGCCAACTGTCGGTCTCAACTACCCGTATCCGTTTGTTGGGGGATTCTGGGATCTGGGAGGGAGGGCGGAATCAATCTCCAATTATCTGGCTTCTCACCCCGACATGACTATTGAGGATATGATGAGCCTCCAGTCAAACGTGACAGATTATTGGGCCTCTCTTCTAACACCGTATCTCCTTAATGCTCTAAGAGGATTGTCGATGAGCTCGTCGGAGCAGCAAACATTTGGTTACCTTAGTGCTTGGAACTACACTGCGTACGAGGATCAGGTTGGAATGACAGTCTATTGGTATCTAGTTTCCGAGATGTACAACGAGAGCTTTGCACAGGTTTACGCGGAGAATAACTTCACGACGCTGCCCTCGGCATTCACGTCCAGCCTGCCAGAGGCATTCATTCCAACTGCAATTTATCTGGCAGAGACAAACCAGAGCTCGCTATGGTTCAATGGGAACTTTACTGACCTAGTTAGAAACTCCTTTGCAAGCGAAGTAGGCTTGCTCACCCAGAAGCTGGGGTCGTCCGTGGGCGACTGGACTTGGGGCAGAGTGCACGAGCTCGAGATATCTAGTCTCACGGGAGAGAGCGCTCTCTCAATAGGACCAATTCCGATATGGGGTGATGATAATACTGTAAGCGTGGGAGGCGTTCCGTTGGCGCTTAACGTGCCGGAGCCATATGTGTCGGTGGGATCCTCGCTAAGAGAAGTATCCTCCCCAGGAATGGGGCAGTTTTACGGCGTGTTTCCGGGAGGGCCGAGCGAGAATGTCCTAAGCTATTATTTCTCAAACCAGCTGAATTACTGGTTAAATCACGAGTACTACAACATGAACGACCAAAATACTACGGTGGTGCTACGCTATGAATAGCAAGTATTATGTCTATTTGGGCATTCCAGTATCGATCGCCCTATCGTACGCATTCAATCTTTTCGTGCCAGTGATATGGATAGGAGTGCTTGCGGCCCTGCCACTTTTGAAGATGAGAAAGAAATATGCTCTTATGATTGGTTTCTTCATAGGCTTGCTTGCGTCGATGTCGCTCTACCTCTTGTACCCCCTTCCCATGGTAGCGAAACTCTCCGGGGTCATGTCTTCGCTTACCTCGCTTCCCTCGGCCCTTATGATAGTTGCTTTTCCACTGTTTTACGGAATAATTATGGGTCTCTCTGGACTTTTCTGGTCAGATCTTATTGAGAACCCTCGCGTTAGCGGAAGATTGAGAAGAACAACAAGAAGAAGACGCACATAAAAGTGAGATAACCATTCGGTATGATTCAGTGGACTCTTCAAAGTTTGCAAGAGCACGCTTCTCTTGGAATTATGAAAATTAAGCTGTATCTTCTGATCTTGTGTTGGATCCTGTTTCCCATTCTTCGGGAGTTCTAAATCTCAGGCGTTCATACAACATTTCAAGCTTTGATACGACGCTACCTTTGACTTGATCTACTAATTCTGTTTCATTCGAATATCTAATTTCTGTCACTAAGGAGCTATAACGTTTCACTCTTTGCTTGATAAGCGAGGAAACGGTCTTTCCATCCCTTTCGTTATACGCGACTATCGCTCGATGCATCATGTCTCTTTCTATAGCGTAGGCGAGTTCCATTGCAATTCCTCCGTTGTCTAATCCTGCGATAAAGTCGAAAAGTAAGAGATCAGCTCTTTCGATCCAATATTCGCTTTTCGACAGTTCGTAGGTTTCTGGATCGAATTGTTTCTTCTCTGCTTCCGGATCGAAATCAGCCACAAGCCTTGAATTCGCAATGCCAGCCTTAATCAGTCCATTTGTTACCTCTGAAAGTATCTTGTATCCTCCATTCTTGTATGATCCAAGGACTAGAAGGCGGACATCCTTAAGGTAGGCAAGATAGCCAGGCCAACTTGTCCAATTCTCTATATCGAAAGCCAAAGGTGATCTGAGTAATGCGCATTCAGAAGATGGAAGAACCTATATATGTGGAAGGACGATCTTGATCGTCCTAAGCTATGCCCGAAAATCAGAACGAACCGAGAATGGAAGAGAAACCTGACTTTCCAGAACCAATTGTCAGAATTATCAAGACCCTTGCCGATAAGCAAAGACGTCAGATATTAATTGAGCTGAGAAGAGATGGAGAGCTTTCGTGGTCTCAATTGCTTGAGGGAACGAATGTTGTCAAAGGAACTCTGAATAGTCATCTGAACGAACTAGAAGCCGCAGGAATGATTAGAAACTTTTCCAAGGAGAACCCGACTTCTGGAGAACATTCTTACTATGAAATTACGCCTTTAGCAACTAGAATCGTTGATGCATTATTTGGTGTGTTCAACATACAAAAAACCGCATTCAAGATTCCAAATGCAACTCCACTTTTGCCAATCCACACACTTGGACAAGTTAGCGGATATGGCATTTCTCTTGAGCCGGTGATTCGCCGTTGAGCATCAAAGTAAGCTATGCTCCTCCCAAGCGACTGATAATTCACGATTTCATGAAGTTCGACACTCCTGAGGAGCTAGCTTCAATTTCGTTCCAAGGAACTCCACCAGATACTCCGTACAACCTAGTTTGGGCTGACGGTTTTGTTATTGCACTCGCTTCGTCGTCTGCGGTCTCAGAATTGTTGGTGGATGAGATCCTTAGGGGAACCGTTCACTGGTTTTTCGTCTCGTTTGCGCCGCTGGAAAATTACGTACCAAGCTTTGAGTTCGCAGGCAGGAAATGTAACCTTGTGAACTCTTCACAGAGTCCTATCTACAAGGCAGCTGCCGATTTTTTTAGACATAAGGCGCTTCGACCATCAGCAAGAACGAGACCGTCAGTTTCAAAGTCCAAGTAAGAAGCGGCTACTGGGCTTGAAAGCGAGCCTAGTTCCTGAAAAGAAGGATATAACTAGAATCCTCAGCTCATCGAACACTTGTCTTTAACTTGTGACTTACGGAAGGTTTTGCGTTAGCATCATTTAGATCAATTCGCACTGCTCAAATATAATCGTGGTTGCTTTCCCGGACTTTGAAAGGTGCGATTGTCTTTCAAGTTGAACCGCGTTACCGCAAGAATCAACGAATGATAGTTTTCGGATCATGACTTTGGAACCATCTTCGGCAGTACTTTCGCTAGACTCGCCCTGGTTCATTATCTTTTCCAGGATAGGTTTGATTGTGGAGTACTCCGACCCGCTAGGGTCATAATGGAC
>JASHOD010000038.1 GCA_030041295.1 Nitrososphaerales archaeon | reverse complement strand
CCACAATCAAGCACTATAGCTCCCGTAACCTTTCCCATCTTTAAATCAATAAGTGCTTCATTAGCTTCTTTAAGCGGGCGTGTGCTGACAGTACTCTCGAGCTCGAGTCTTGTAGCTAGATCCAAGAACTCTTGCGCGTCCGCACGAGTATTGGATTCGACACTTATTATCTTACGCTCGCCGAACAACAAGTTATCGTAATCAATCTCGGGAATAGGACTCATGTGAATTGCGGCAATTGAAACTATCCCTCCTTTCTTTAGAACGCGAAGAGCTTGAATCACAACATCTCCAACAGGAGCAAAAACTACCGCGCTATCAAGCGCTCTTTCAGTGCGCGGGTTATCACCTTTTGTGAGAACTGTTTCGGAAGCTCCAAGTTCTTCAGCTAGTTTCAAATGCAATGGATTCCTCGAAAACGCAACCGTCTCGAATCCAAGTTTTGTAGCTAATTGTAGAGTAAGATGAGCGGACCCACCGAAACCGAAAAAGCCTATTCGGCCTCCGGCTCTTGGAAGTGCTAGCTTGAGCGCCCTGTAGCCTATTATCCCTGCGCATAGAAAAGGCGCAATCTTTGCGGGCTCAGCTTGTTTTGGAAGACGAAATACAAACCCTTCTTCCCCGATTGTATATTCCGCGTAACCTCCATTCACGCCGTACCCCGTGTAGACCTTGTCGTCGCAAAGATTTTCCCTGCCCTTGATACAATATTCACAATTGCCGCAGGTATGATGCAACCAAGGAATTCCTACAAGCTCTCCTTCTGTGAGTGTCCGAACCTTATTTCCGACTTGAACAACCTCTCCGACAGTTTCGTGACCTGGAATTATATGCGGAACGAGGGCAGGTATGTCGCCTTCAACGATGTGAAGATCAGTTCGACATACGCCACAATTCCTTACTCTAACAAGAATCTGATCTTCCTGTGGTTTCGGATCCTCGAGATCCTCGCACTTCAAAGGATGCGTTTCCACCTCCGAAGTCTCTTGAAGCACCATAGCCTTCAATACATTTTCGGACCTCCGAATCTGTTAGAAAGAGCAGACATTATGACTGAACCTCAATATCACAATTGATAATCGTATCTCGATGTTAAATATCTCGCCCATCAAATTAGTTAATGAAGGCAACAAATGTTTGTCTAAGAAGGTGGTTGCCCTGGATAATGCAATGAAGCTATTTGTAGTGTTCCTGCTCATCGGTTCTGGAGCCGTTATCGGAGGTTTCGGGACGCTCTCTTATTTTGTATCGTCTTACGCCATGACTAGGTGCGAGCCAAATCCTTCTAGTCTTTGCCCAAATTATAATCTAGTCATGGCAAACGACGTGAAAATCGTAGTAATAGGCGCAATTATTTTGATTATTGGAATTATTCTCAGCGCTTCCGTGCCTAGGCGAACCAATCCGGAGGAACTCAGAGCAGCCCCGAGTAAGATGTTCGCGCTCTCAATTTCGTCCCAATCATGAAAAATTACTTTTCACAACTTCTCAGGCTTTAGCTGGTTGCAAAAGCGGAACTTTCTGTTCCAAAATTATTCTTACATCAACTGCCAAAGCACCTTTCGGATACACAAACAACGGATTGATGTCCAAGGATTCTACGTGCGGTTCACGGACCATCAACTCACCCACCGCTCTTATCGTGTCAACTACTGCATTTGTATCAAGTGGTTTAGACCCTCTAAATCCAGTTAAGAGTTTGTATGATCTTGTCTCTTTTATCATGTCAAGGGCTTCTTCCCGGCTAACTGGCGCCAATCGGAAGGCCACATCCTTGAAGAGTTCAACGTAAATGCCGCCTAGACCAAACATTATCGTTGGTCCAAATTGTGGATCGCGTGTAGCTCCTACTACAAATTCGTAACTTTTCTCCGCCTGTCTTTGAATCAGAATGCCACCTATTCTCGCTTTAGGATTCGATTTCTTTGCATTTCTCAAAATCTCTTTGAAAGTAGGCCTTACTAATTTTTGAGATGATATGTCGGTCTTGACACCGCCCACGTCAGACTTGTGTAAAATATCCTGCGAGACAATTTTCATGACTAGGGGATAGCCAACTCGCTTTGCAAAAGAGAGAGCTTGTTCTTCATTTGTAGCCAGCTTAGACGCTGGCTCCTTTATTCCATATTCTCTCGCAACCAATTCGGCTTCATGCTCTAGGAGAGATTTTCTTCCCGAGCCAAAAGCGTCGGCTATCAACTTGCTTGTCTTAGATTGTTCGCTCTCTTTCCTCATCGTCCTTCAAACCTCTTCCGCTTTCCACCGACTCAATTGTCTATATCTTGTTGTTAGAGCGTACATCGAATCGACCGCGCGCTCTGCCGTAGGATAGGCGGCAAATTGTCCTTCTAGCATTGTCGAATAAGCAATCTGAGATAAATGACCGCCTATAAATGCGCATGTCAATGGCTTTTTGAAATTCTCTTTGTTACGCAAGGAAATGATAGCTTGGGCAAATAGCACGGGATCAATGTTCGCTGTCTGGCAGAATAACGCTATAATCGAATCAACGTCCTCACTTCGAAATAAGACATCAAGAACTTTTGCGTATAGAACGTCATCTGCATTTGCAGTAATATCGATCGGATTTTTTACAGATCCGAAACTGGGCATGATCTGTTTCAGATCATCTGCCAAATTTGTAGAAATGTCCGTTAGTTTCAAGCCCAGGGCTTCGCATTTATCTGTCGCAAGCACTCCAACTCCTCCACCGTTTGTAACTATCGCCAAATTCTCTCCTTTTGGTACGGGATTCTCGTTAATCGCTTGTATCCAATCAAATGCCTGAGTCATGCCCTCGGCTCGCATTATTCCAGCTTGTTCAAAAGCTGCCGAGAAGACCGTATCTTGTCCTGCGATAGAGCCTGTATGCGAGGAAGCAGCTTGGGCACCCCTCTTGGACCGTCCAGCCTTTATGACTACGATTGGTTTCTTTCTGGTTGCGCTTTTCGAAATTTCGTAGAATTTTCTTCCGCCTTTCAGCCCCTCCATATATATCAAAATCGATCTTGTCAGAGAGTCACTAGAGAAATACTCTATCAAGTCTGCGTCGTCGACATCTGACTTGTTCCCGATGCTGACGATTGCAGATACACCGTATTTCTCTTCGGTGGTCCAGTCCATTAGGGCAAGACCGAGAGCTCCTGACTGGGTGATGAATGCCGTGTGCCCCTCGAGAACCTTTGTCGGGCCGAACGTGGCGTTCATTTTAGTACCAGCGTAGTAAATTCCAAATGTGTTGGGTCCGACTATTCGAAGCTTGCCTCTTGCTATTTCTACAATTCTTTCCTCGAGTTCTTTGTTACCGACTTCGGAGAACCCTGATGTAATTATTATGATTCCTTTCACTTGCTTTGTAACACAATCGCGAGTTACGCCTTCTACCAAATCTGCCGGTACAACTACTATACCGAGATCCACGGGAGAAGGGACATCGACGATACTCTTGTAACAAATGTACCCTAGAATCTTACCGGCTTTGGGATTTACCGGAAATATCTTCCCGCCAAATCCAGATTGGGTCAAATTCCTGAGTAGTTCGTGACCTATTTTTCCCGGGGTCTTTGATGCCCCAATGATCGCAACGCTCGCTGGGTTGAAGAAGAAGTCCAATGAGTCTCTGTTCTTGCTATTACTCAATCTCGATTATCCCTATCCTCAATTATTGCTATATTGACGTTTCATGCTAAGTTCCTCGCTTTCTGAACAAGATTACTTTGTGTTGAAGATTATTGTTCTTATTTCTGAGAAACATGCAACTGATTTAAGTAAGAGCGAACCAATTTTTAACTTAGAACAATCCATGAGCAAGAAAATAAATGCAAATTCTGTTTCTAATTTTCCTTCGAAGATGCTTGTTCCTATCGATGGTTCTTCCAATGCTTCGAGAGCTTTGGATGTTGCAATCGGATTGGCAAAGATTTCCGGCTCGGAACTTGTGGTACTGAATGTGATCTCAACTCCTAATGTCCTCATTACGACATCTGCATTCGGAGCGCCTGCTTCAGGAGTGGAAACATACTATGAACAGCAAGAAAATTCTGCACGTCGCTTCGTGGACGAAGCCATAATTCATGCCAGGAAAGAAGGAATCTCCAAATTGACGAGCAGTATTATCCGCGCTGACAAATCCATAGTCGAGGAAATAATTGGTGCTGCAGTAAGTAACAAAGTTGATCTTATAGTGATTGGAACGCGAGGCCTCGGAGGGTTCAAGAGACTGCTACTTGGCAGTGTCTCTAGCGGGGTTGTTGCCCACGCCCATTGCAATGTGTTAGTAGTAAGATGAAGATCTTAGAGCTCATGGGCTCTTTTCTACCATGAGAGTAAGCTCCTCGATTTTTCTAACTATAATCGGGTCGCCCTTCTTGAGTTGGCCACCTGTCGGATCTACAAGATGGGCCCTCCATATCACGCCGTTTATGCTAACCTCGCCGTCTGGGGCAAGCTCGTCGCTATGAACGACGCCTTTCGCATCAATCAAAGATTCTGATCCTGTAACTGGCTTTTTTCTAAAAAGGGAGATTGCATACCAAGCGAAGATTGCGATGATTATCGCAATGGCAACTTCCAGAGCTGTAACATACGGATTAATCATTTTTGGGCTTCCTACCTTCGGTCTTAACTCGTTCTAATTCGGTTATTTTCATTATCAGTCCGAAACTACGCAATTTTTTGCTTGCTTCAGTTATTTTTTACGCAAATCAAAATAATAAACTAAAAGTCGATTCTCACGCTTGAGAATTGGGAGAAAAAGAAATTAGGTAGGAAGAGCTCTCGAGATATTGGTAAAAGGATGATCTATTTTGCCGCAAAAGAGAAAGTCGAAAAGGAATACTGAGCTCGCAGTGAGAAGGAATGAAGAAAATCTTCCTAGTTTCAATCGCCCATTCGGCTGGCCAGGATTGTCTCCAGGAGGGTGGCTTGGACCGAGATGGTGGAGATCATTCGAATTTCCTGAAACAAGGCGAGCATTCGCCGACCTCATTGATACGGGAAAGGAATACCGCGTTCACGCGGAAGTCCCAGGGATACCAAAGGAGAAACTGAACATATCTGTCAATTCAAGAGGAATAAAAATCGAAGGGGAAGCTGAAAAGACAATAGACGAAGAAAATGAGGGTTATGTTCACAAAGAGAGGACTTGGTCGAAGGTCAGACGGGAGCTTGCATTTCCTGAAGAAGTTATTCCAGAAAAGGCTGACGCGCAGGTAAAAGACGGTGTCTTGGAAGTTATCGTTCCAAAGAAAAATCCAACCGAAATGAAAACTCACAAAGTAACTGTCAGATAGAAAATTTCAACAAAAATTCTCCCCCCGCACAATTTTTACATGAATCCGATTCCCAGTTTTGAGAATCGACACTTGCTTTAATTGAACGGATCGCGTATCAGTGTCATGTAGGGGTTAAGCGAGCGTCTTTGAGTGATACGGCGCAACGAAAGACCGAGAGCACAACGAACAGCTTCCCGTACGTGCTCAGAATTTTGCTTGCGAGTATCGTAATAGCGTCTGTCAATGCATTGATCATCGCTTTTCAATCTGAACAATATATTGCCACGGCGAATCTTCTCCTCTGTTCTTCAATGATTCTTGTTTTTTACGCGCTGGGCAATATCCTTGACAAGAAGCTGGTCTTGTGGAGCTTTCGACTTTACAGGTGGACGATAAACCAAGGGCTTTTCGAAAGTTTGGATTCTGACGGAGAAGCAGAACATATTCCCTCGCAAGATTCACGCGCAAGACAGTGATCGAATCCCTCAAGGGGATCCTTGACCAACTTTTTTTGTCCTTAGATGACAACATTTAAAACTAGATTTATTGGATAACCAATAATTCATTTCCTGTAACTAAACTGACTTCTTACGAGAAGTAGCGTACAGGACTTTATCATAATGGGAGATTCGATATATCATGGAAGAAAATCAAATGAAACCCGCGGCATCATCTCAGGGCCAAAAACAAAATCTGCAGCAGTTTGATCTGGCTTACGCCAATCGGAATCTCATACTCTTCGCCCTTCTTGCTGCCTCAGTGATGTACATCGAAATAATGCTCACACCATCTCTACCTTCGATTGAAAAACAGTACAACGTAACTATCGGACAGGTAAGTCTGATTCTTTCCTTATACACCGTTTTTGGAACAGCCATTAATCCAATAGTAGGAAAATTGGGCGACATCTATGGAAAGAAACAGGTTCTGATGTACGTTTTAGTCTCTTATTCAATAATGGTTACGATCACCTCGTTTGCCCCTAACTTTACTGTTCTCGTAATTTCGAGAACCTTCCAAGGAGTAGGACTGGGAATCTTCCCTCTTGCCTTCAGTCTAGTCAGGGAACAGTTTCCGCGTCAGTTAGTCCCAAGAGCGCAGGGACTTGTGAGCGCCATGTTCGGCGCAGGTTTGGCACTCGGACTTCCAGTAGGAGCGTTTGTCGCAAACAACTATGGTTGGCAGACCAACTATCATATCGCAACGCCATTCATTATTGTACTAACAGTTTTGATTTTCTTCGCAGTCAGGGAATCTCCCTTTAGAAACCCCGAAGCAAAGATGGACTATGTTGGTGCGGGACTCTTAGGAGTTGCAGTCGCGCTAGTGGTGCTAGGGTTGTCCCAAGGCTCATACTGGGGCTGGACGTCTGCGCCAGTCCTTGGACTTATCGTCGTTGGCCTCATGCTATTCATCCCATTGGTACCTTACGAAATGAAATTGAAGGAAGTAGCCGTGTTGAATTTCGCTCAGCTTCGCCAAAGAAACGTCTTGGTTTCGAACGTGCTTGGGTTAATCTCCGGAATGGGAATGCTATTGGCGTTTCAATCCATAGTTTTTCAGCTGGAAGATTCAAAGCCAGTTGGTTATGGTTTTGACATTTTTACGACAGGGCTATATTTGCTTCCACTGGCAATCGTGATGCTCGCCCTCGCTTATCCGCTCGGAATTCTTATCTCGCGAATTGGAGTCAAGCCGTTCCTAATTGTTGGCAGTATAATTGGAGCTATCGGTTTTCTTTTACTCGCAGAAACGCATTCAGCTCTTGAGATAGCAGGGTACCTCGCCATCGCATCCGTCGGCCTCGCGATGATGATGGTATCTATGCAGAATCTGCTTGTCCTTTCTGTGAAACCGCGGGAGATGGGCCTTGTAACGGCGACCAACACTGTATTTCGTAACGTAGGGCAGAGCCTGGGAGCACCTATA
The DNA here is from genome assembly GCA_030041295.1 of Nitrososphaerales archaeon. Lineage (GTDB taxonomy): Archaea > Thermoproteota > Nitrososphaeria > Nitrososphaerales > CADDZS01 > JASHOD01. The sequence goes on along the minus strand of JASHOD010000038.1, from coordinate 28,305 downwards.
GCTGCGTCCATCTTGTCCACTTTCACGCTTACTCTGGTTTTCAAAGGACAAGTTCTCCATCCTCCGACTACAGCGGCATTTCAATATACATACTATGTCGCGGCAGCCTCCTTCGTAGTCGGGTTGGTCCTATCGCTTCTGGGCCAGGAAGTAATGGGTAAGAAAGCGAAAAGCGAATTTTCAGTGGAGACAACTAACGCCGATAACAACGAGGAAATTCCAAAAGCGATCGGGGGCCAAAATGACTCTGAAGCAAAGAGTTAGCGCGCAGGGCTCAGGCTGCGATATGCGCGGCATGCTATCCTTCATGATTCTCTTTCTTCTCTCAAAGCATGAAATGTACGGCCAAGAAATCGCTGAGGAAATCGGAAGGAGGAAAGGGGAGAAACCAAATCCCGGGACCATCTATCCAGCTTTGAGAGAACTCGCCGAAAGAAAATTCGTGACCGTGAAATCACACGGGCGGATGACCGTATATTCGCTAACGAAGGAAGGCAGGGTTACTTTAGGGAAAGCCCTAGAATACTTTGCAAGAGCTTATGGGGACATTCTTGTAGAGAACAAGAGATAGAAGCTGAAAGAAGAAAGTATTTCATTCAGCTTGCAACAATTGAACGGTTGCCCGATTTTTTCAATAATGATCCGATCATGCTCACCACCGAAATAGAAGAAGATGAAAACAGACAGCTTTCGGTGAACAACCTAGTCAAGATCTATCCGAATTCGAAAAACCGGAGGGCGTTAGACTCTCTCACCTTTTCAGTCCCGACAAAGGGAATTTTTGTTTTAATTGGGCGAAACGGCTCCGGCAAGACTACGCTAGTTAGAATTCTTTCAACTGAGCTCGAACTTACCGCAGGGAATGCTACTATCAACGGAATGGATGTGATGCGCGATGCCGATTCAATTCGACGAAAAATCGCAATCGTTCCCCAGGAATCTCGAACGGTTCCATGGATGACGCCGCTCCAAACGGTCTACTCCTATCTCCTCTGGAGAGGGTTTGATTATTCTTACGCGAAGAAAAGGGCGTTTGAGACTCTCGATAGACTGGGCCTAGGGGATTCCGCGAAGCACCTTAACAGAACGCTATCCGGGGGGAACAGGAGGAAAGTACTTGTCGCGACGGTCTTAGCGTCTGAAGCCGAGATCATATTTCTCGATGAACCAACAACAGGTTTAGATCCAATATCGAGAAGAGAATTCTGGGATTTTCTTAGAGCGATTGGGAAGGAGCGCTTTACATTTCTAACAACGCATTACCTTGAGGAAGCCGAAGAGCTCGCAAACGAAATCGGAGTGTTGGACAGGGGAAAACTCGTCGGTTTGGGAACACTGGACCAGCTGCGAAGTAGTGTCAACTACAACTATAGCTTGAAGATTCCTTTGTCACCTGCGTTGCCTCCTAGTCTCAAAGTTGGGAACGGCGAAATTGTTCAAGGAAAAGATGGATACAGAATTCTAACTGTAGAGGATGAGGCCTTTCGAATCTCGCGCGACCTATCTCGGCTAAACTACAGATTTGCTATCAACCCAGTCACCCTAGACGATATTTTCTTCTATCTTGTTAATCGCCAGGTGAGCAGGTGAAAAGTATTGGAAGAAGAGATCGGAAAGAACGACAATCAGGAGGAGGAGGAAGAAGCAGATCCGAGCAAGAAAACTAGCATTTCACATGACGAATACATCCCCATGCTCCAACATCGAAACAGGTTCAGCCAGTACATCGCAGCGATATTCGTCAACGCCCTTTTTGAAATGCGAAACTATCCCGTCGTACTGGTGAACACTGTTCTCTCTCCGCTTTCTCTTCTTGTCTTGATAGAATTCGTCAGCCGCGGAGCTTTACTTGGTGTCGCAATTGAAGGAGGCTTCATAATGAGCATGTTTTCCGCAGGGATGTCTCTCCAGACAGATCTCTCGCACTTGAAGAATGACTTCAAGCTCCAAGACATGGTCGTGAGCTCCCCCACTTCGTGGAGAGTCTATCTCGCCGGCATGGCAACATCTGAACTAGTTTACTCCCTGCCCGCGCTAATAGTTCTCGGTGTTCTCGCAAGCTATTTCTTACATCTAAGCGCGTTCGGTATTCTGGAATTTCTTGCGATCCTCTTGATGATGTTCATCGCCTCTATCGCAGTCGGTTACACCTTCGCGACATTCTCGAGCGACATTGTGCAGAGTTTCGCATTTTCCCGGCTGCTCTCCACGCTGTTTTCCACTATTCCTCCTGTGTACTATCCCATCACCTATATTCCGTATCCGTTCAGATACTTGGCGTATCTGTCGCCAACAACATATGCTGCAGAGTTAGCACAAAACGTTGCGGGATTCATTTCTTTATCTTTCGAGACAGCCACAATCGACTGGATAGTTCTGATCTCCGTGACCGTCGCCCTTTTCCTAATTGCCAGCAGGAAAGCAAGGTGGCGCGAAGTTTAGGGAGAGAGAGCAGCGGATTTACAAGGCAAATACTTTGCTTAAGCCGCGGGAAGGAACAGCTCCACGACGGTTCCTTCTGAATGATCTCTATCGTTCCTATTTTCGACTTGAATCTTGCCCTCATAGCGACCCACAACAAGAGCGTGAACTATTGACAAGCCGAGGCCACTTCCTTTTGCGCCATCCAAGCATCTTGAGAAAAGGGCGGGTTTCAACTCGTCGGGAATTCCCTTGCCAGTATCTGAGATTGCGATTCTCCAGCAGTCCTTGTTCTTAAGATCCTTCACGAGTTCCCTTTGAATCTCAATCCCAACAAAAGCATCTTCTCCGTCCTTAGAATACTTGACCGAGTTTGAAAACAAGTTAGCAAAGACTTCGTCGATCAAATCATCTGCCATAACGTCTACAGGTTCTGCCTCTGGGTCCAATTTGTCAAGTGGGGCAATTGCATTTGAACCCAATTTGACTACTGTGGTAATTGTCTTCCCGGGAGTTGAAGTTGTAGTCAGGTTCATCGAACGTTTTATGCTGGAGAGAACATTTACCGGGTGCTGATTGAGCGACTGATCAGAAATTACTTTCCCGAGCATCTTCGCACGCTGAACCAGAAGAGTGGAGCCGTCTATTGACTCCAAGAGGCGGTCGACAAGCTCTTGCGCATTGGCATTATTCTTGAACTCCTCGGCCAAAAGTTCCGCGCTCAATTTTGAAACCTGATTGTAATTTCGAACGTCATGCGTAAGTATATCTTGAAGAAGCTGAGCTTCGCGAGTAGATTTTTGCGCCCGAATTCTGAGGTCTCTTTCATAATTTAGGGCATCGAACACGAATCTGTTGAAAAATGATGGACTTATCAAAAACAGGATTCCAATGGCAGCAAAAACAATTCCAATCTCTTGAGGGAGCGATATACCAAAAATGCTCGGAATCCCCCTATGAGGAAATACACTAGACAATGACGATAGGAGTAGTATAACTCCGCCAATTAGCAAGAGAACAGTAAACGCTAGAGAAAACGCTAGGTGATGGGAAGAGACAAAACCTCGAAAATCTAGAGATTGAGATTTGTCTTTCTTTGCGACCTTGGGATCAGCGGTATCAGAGCCAGTCGATGACGTGACGATTTTCCTTGTTGACTCTGAAGAGATTACGCTCTCTTCCTTTTTCTTTATTTCCGAGTCTTCAGTCTCAAGTTGGCTCAAGGTATCTGACAGGTCGAATATCACCGCATATTAACACGCATAGAAGAATTTTCTACCTTTGCTTTTTTGTCTGCCGTGAAATCGTTTCGGTGAAATCTCTCTGCGCGAACTAAAGTTTTTTCACCAAAAATTCTGATTTGAAGAATTTAAGGAATTAGATCGCCAAACAATTATTGTTACAAATTAGTAGGGTTTGGCCCAAAGAGTCATTATGACAGTTGAGAATTAAGTACGGTACTTAAATCTCCAAAAACGAGGAGCTATCACTTGGTGTAATAGTTGCAAACAACGGAAAAACGTACAGGGCCATATGAAGGATCGCTTGCAAGAGTTTGAAGCTCTTGTAAAACGATTGCAGAGTATCCTGATGAAACTCTTGCCTTCATGAACTTTATGCGAAAAGCCGAGGAGGGTCCTGCCCTTACCAGCAAGTTCAAAGACCTGATCAATATCGCTCTCGGAGTAGCAGCACAGTGCGAATGGGTGCATTGCATTTCATGTTCAGGCCGCGGCTTCCGCAGGTGCAACAAGAGAGGAAACCATAGAAGCTGGATTAATGGCGGTACTTATGCACGGCGGTCCAGTGTTAGGTCATCTGAAACCGCTCGTGGATGCTATCGATGAACTCGAGCCCGAAACCATTGCTGACAACTTCGATAACTCCCAACAACTGTAGCAGACCAAGGGTTCGCCTCTTAATCCTGATTCTCAAAATAGAGAATCGAGTGCGGGATTTTTATCGATCTCTCGCTCAGGCGATCATGCGCGCATGCTTGATCGCCGCAGGCAAGGTGAGAGTCAAAATGAGTAGTCAAGAAGTAGCTGAGACAAAGCGTATGCTTGTCGATATTGAAGACTTGAAAAGGGATACACCCATTGAAGTGTTTCTAAAAGAGTCGACCGATCTAAAGGACATAATGAACAGGCTCGAAAAGGCTTATGATAAGAGAGAGAAGGTCATCGATCTTATCCTAACGAAGGGAACTGGTTTTGAAAGCAGAAAGGCACTGCGAATGTTTCCGACCGACCTTTTAGGGAAATGGGCCGACGAGCTAAAGTAGGCACCGATTCAGAGATTCTGGAAAAGTATCCGTCGTCCTTAAAATTCGAGGATGGTTGATTACTGACATTAGCCATGAAAATAATGCGAGTTTCTAGACTTTTTTATTCGATTTCTATCTTCCAAAGTGGGAGACAGTCGCACTCGTGCACGGGTTTCTGGCATTGAACGCAAACTCTGCCTTCAATGGAAGTCCTTGTATTTTCGCCGCAGTTGACGCATAGTATCATAACTTCTGTTGAGCTCAAATCTACTGAGATCCCCACACTAGAACGTGGCATATCCCAATATTTACGCGCTTGTCTCAGACCAAGAAATGAAACCGCCTAATGATGAAGAGATCAATCATTTTATTTGCAATCAAGGCACATCCCCGTCATAAAGGCACAGCGACCTATGGTATATGTACCAGTCGTTGAAAACGAGCTGAGCTGTATCTGCTCTGAAAAAAACATGCACTACGTCGAGGCCAAAGATAGTTCTTTCAATGCTGTTCCGAAATGCAAGGTTTGGCTCCTCATTCGTAGAAAGAGACCAACTTGATGACTAGAATTTGTCTAGCATTGCTTACTTTTACCCCTTGATGGAAGAGATAAATTTCGTTCTCGTTATTATCACTAATGAGAATCTGAGTATTCTCTTTAAAGTCCAAAAGCCAAGTCTAATTCAAGGAAGAACAACCTCTCGATATAAATCGGAATAAGTTTTTGAGTTTTGATTTTAACGCCCTTGTAGCGAAGGGGGGACGTTTGGGTGAGCAAAGTTATGGACGAAAAGTGGGCCAATGAGTTGCTAGCCTTCTTGGACTCCGTCGATAGGCCAAAGCATGTGACACTTGTAGGTGTTGGCAATCCGATAAAGGGTGATGATTTTGCGGGCCTTTATGTTGCTTCAAAACTGAGACGTAGGTACGGAGCCAATCCCAACAAATATGTTCGCATTACCAAGGAGTTAACGCCGGAGAGAGTTTTTTCAAATTTCGCGAGAACGAAGAGGCTTAACGAAACTTTTCTAATCATTGATTCAGTAGAGGCAAACCTAGATCCCGGGTCAATTGTTTTTGCTAGTTTAGCAGACACTAAATACGGGTTCTTCGGAACCCACAATATTCCGCTGAAACTTTTTTCTGATCTCCGGCCAAGCCTCGCGGGCATTTTCGTAGTAGGAATTCAGCCAGAGAACCTGGAGATAGGAGAGGGTCTTTCGAACACGGTGCGTTCTTCCGCAGATCGAATCGTCGAAAGAGTGAGCGATTACATAGTTGGAATGGAGATAGACAAAAATTGACATCAACCCTTGACGTCGTAGTAGCTCCTGTCCTCATTGTTGTTGTCGATATCATAATTTATCTTATAGCAGGGAAGCTCGGTAAGAGATCGTCTGGAAAGGGAGTAAAGTATGAACCCTTCACGGGAGGAGAGCTCGATGTCCCGAAGAGAGGAGTGTACAGATCAGAGCTTTTCGTGTTCGGTATGCTCTTTTTAATCGTAGAAGCTTTCGCACTTTTACTCGCTGGATCATACGCAGCGGCGAGCAATTTCTACCCCTTGCTCTTTCTCCTAGGGGGCAGCGCGGTCATAATGATCAGTGTCTGGTGGTTCTTAATCGTGGGAGGGGGTAAGATTTGAGTGCCATAACAAAGTGGGCTAGGAAGAGGTCAATCTGGGTTTTCGTCGTCAATGCTGCGTCTTGCAACGGATGCGATATTGAAATTCTTGCTTCGCTCATTCCGCGCTATGATGCTGAAAGACTAGGAGTCGAGTTAGTCGCGAGCCCTCGCCACGCGGACGTCCTCCTGGTGACAGGGACTGCAAACTCGATGACGCGAGACATCTTGAAGAGAATCTATGAACAGATGCCTGATCCTCGGCTCGTCGTGGCAGTTGGGGCATGTGCGCTAGGCGGAGGCGTGATGAAAGGATGCTACAACGTTGGCCATGGGGTGGACAAGGTCATACCCGTCAACCTCTTCATTCCCGGATGCCCTCCACGACCTGAAGCGATCCTATATGGAATTTTGACGCTAGTTGGTGAGCATCCGAGACGAGAAGTGGTCGCAGAGGAGCCGAAAGAAGATGAGAAGGATGAGATAGAGGGCACGGACATTCAGTTGGGACAAGGTAAGGTGTCACAATAGTCGTGAGTGATGCAAAGCTCGAGGAAATAGCCGTAAGATCCGAAGCCCAAATCACAAGGGATCGTAAGTCGACTATCCTGACCGTATGCCCTGATAGGATCCGGGATGCCTTCAGAATTTTCAAGCAAGAAATGCCGGACTATTACCATCTATCCACGATTTCAGGATATGATGATGGAGCAATGATTACCGTCATTTACCATTTCTGGAAAGGAAAGGAATTTCTTTCCATTAAGACCAGCGTGCCAAAACAAGACTCCACCATAGATTCAATCTCCGACATAGTTCCGGCCGCACTACTCTATGAGGCAGAAGTAAAAGATCTACTGGGAGTAAAGTTCGAAGGAAATCCTGTCTGCCGACAAAAACTGATCCTGCCAGATTCTTATCCAGCTGAAGCGCCCCCTCCACTGAGAAAGGAAGCAGATCCTGCAAAAATTAGAAAGATGATGGGACTTGAGTGAAGAGAACAAAGACTACCAGCCAATTCCCGGCGAGGAAGGTCAGGTTCCGAGAAAAGAAGTCTCGGCGGGCTTGATGGAGTATTCGCCCGAGAATCTTATGCCCTTTGGACCGGTTCATCCCGCGCTTCATGAACCCGAGTATTTCAAACTCATACTGGAGGGGGAAAAAATTGTCGATGCCATACCGAGAATCGGTTTTGTACACAGAGGAATAGAGCGGGCCGCTCAGGATAGGACATGGGTCAAGAACATCTACCTATTCGAGCGAATCTGCGGGATATGCAGTTTTGCGCACAGCTTATCATACGTGCAGGCTGTCGAGGGCATTTTGCAGTTCGAAGTTCCGAGGCGAGCTCGCTACATCAGGGTAATCGTGGCCGAACTCGAGCGTATCCACTCACACATGCTCTGGCTCGGGCTGGTCGGATATTGGACTGGTTTTGATACGCTCTTCATGTGGATCTGGAAAGATCGCGAGCACGTCCTCGATCTTGTAGAAGCTATCACAGGAAACAGGGTACACAAATCATACAGTACATTAACTGGTGTAAGAAAAGATCTACCTGACAACATAGAGCCCCGCATTAAGAAAGAAATGGACTATCTCCAAAGGAGAATCAAATACTACAAAGAACTGGTCACAAGCGAAGAAACCCTCGTATCTAGAACGAAGGGAGTCGGAAAGATCGATTCAGATATTGCGAGAAAATTCTCCCCGGTGGGCCCACTATTACGGAGCACAGGGATTGCAAGGGATGTAAGGGTCGAAGATCCTTATGCGGCCTACGACGAGATAATACCTGAAGTAAAGTCGAGCACCGATGGAGATATTGCTTCGCTCCTAGTTATTAGGGCAGAAGAAGCTCTTGAATCATGCAGATTAGTACTAGAGGCATTGGAAAAGATCCCCAGTGGCCCGGTGAAGTTGACGGCTCCTAGATCTGTTCCGAAGGGAGAAAATGCGTTCCATGTCGAAGCTCCGCGAGGTGAATTATTCTACTATGTACGCTCACCAGGAGGTACCATCCCAGAACGCGTGAAAATTAGGACACCAACCATGGCAAACGTCCTTACAGTAATCTCAATGCTAAAGGGATACACTCTCGCCGATGTTCCGATAGTTCTCACAGGAATGGACCCCTGTTTTGGCTGCATGGATAGAATCGCCGTTCTGCAAGTCGACAAGCAAAAGGAGTGGTCTATCCGCGGGAGGGAACTTCGCGATTTTGGAATCAGATACTACAACGGAATGCAGACAAGAGGTAGGACAAGCTGAGCATTGGACACCCTTCAGGTCATAGAAATACTTCTGTTCCCAGGGCTCACCTTCTTCGTCTGGCTATCCTTTGTATTCGAATGGCTGGATAGGAAAACCACAGCTAGAATGCAAGGAAGATTGGGTCCAATTCTTGCGGGCCCAAGAGGCGTCCTACAACCGGTAGCAGATTTCTTCAAACTCACGACGAAGGAAGAAATTATTCCAGAGTTTTCCGATAAATTCGTATTCGAGTGGGGGCCGCCACTATTCTTTGCAGCCCCAGCAATCGGGACAATTTTCATTCCAGTAATCGGATTGAGCGCCATCGTGTCGAGCCCTTTTGATTTGTTGTTTATTCTCTTCATTCTCGCCTTTTCTACGCTTATGGCTAGCATGCTCGGATACGCTTCCGCTGGAAGGTTTTCGACAGTGGCTACTGGAAGATTGATAATGCAGTACGCAAGTTTCGAGATCCCACTTTTAATTTCGATAATTACACCCGCCGTGATAGCCGGATCTCTTTCAATAAGTGGCATAGTACAATCTCAAGCTGACTTTCATTGGTATATTGCGTTCGCTCCAATAAGTTTCAGTGTGTTCATTGTGGCGTCTTTGGCCGAGCTCGAAAAACCACCGTTTGATATTCCGGACGCAAAAACAGAGATTGCTGCGGGATGGATGACGGAGCTTTCTGGACGACCTCTGGCTTATGTGAAGCTAACAGAGAGCTTGAGCTACGTTTTCCTTTCGGCTCTTGCTGCAAGTTTGTTTTTAGGCGGAACCTCGGGTCCGGTAGTTACTCAGATTCCTCTACTCCAGAGCATAGTATACCTAGGCTATTTCTTGCTCAAGGTTTTCGCGATAGGGTTTGCCATTTTTTCAATCAAAACAGCTCTTGCCAGAGTCCGGATCTCCCAAGCCGCAAATCTTTTCTGGACTGTCCTAACACCATTGAGTCTTTTGCAGCTAGGACTTGTTCTAGTACTGAGGTGAGCAGAAATTGAAAGCCAATGAAAATGGATCGAAAGGAGAAAAGGGAAGGGCAAGTCGAAGAAAGGTAGGAAGCGCTCTCGGTGAAATGTTCCGAACTGCATTCCAACGACCCATAACTAAGGAGTATCCATTCGGAGCTCCTCAGGTGGCCGAGAGATTCCGCGGCAAGCTTGACATCGATCCAGTCAAATGCACCGGCTGCGGCGTATGCGAGGCCGTTTGTCCTGCCGCGGTTATCCAGATGGTTCACACAGGAACGCGAAAAATTGGATCAAGAGAAATCGAGACCAAGAGGCCTACGTTTGACCTATACAGTTGCATTTCATGTGGCCAATGCGTCGACGATTGCAGGTTCGGAGCACTAGTACTCACCCACGAATTTGAGCTTGCGACTGTAAACAAAGATTCTCTCGTTATGGACAAGGCACTCAAAAATGTCAGCTGAGGTTGCGCTCATTCTTTCAGTAGTGTTGATCGCCGCCGTCGTTGTTGCACTATTTTCCAAATCTGTTTCTGTTTCGTTAATTGGACTCTTTTATGCAAGCATCGCCCTCGGGATAATCTTCACGATATACGGCAGCATCATAGTGGGCTTGTTAGAAATCATTACCTTCGCCGGGGCCGTGTCCGTGTTAATGCTCACGGCTATTCTCATGACGGGGGAGTCAAAACTCGACATAGGTGCCCATAATCTAAAGATCATTCTACTTGCGACAGCTATTGGGGTTTTTGTCGTCGGCGCGTCGCCTTTCTTTGTAGGGCTTCCTAATTCAAGTTCAGCTGCAAGCAGCAGCGCAGGAGCATTCTCGCCTTCCAATCTCCTTCAATTTGTCTGGGAATACAGACCGTGGGATTTGTTGATTCTTCTCGTAATATTCGCTTCAGCGATGGTTGTTGTCACTAATTTGTTTTCTAAGGAGGACTCCCAATCTTGACGGCTTTAGTTCTAACGAACCAGATTGTCTTTCTAACAACGGCGACTATACTGATCTTCCTTGGCATCGGTTCAATGAGTTTGTCAAAACATCTGATCAAGACGATTATGTCTTTCCAAGTCGTAGTAATTGGCGCAAATCTCGCACTATTTTCTTCGAGCCTAGGATCCGAGTTTCCCGTCGTCTCGGATTCACTCCTGCTCTTCTCGATACTCGCAAGCGCTAGTGTCGAAGCTGTGGGAATAGCGATCATCGTAGGCGTCTATCGAAAGTACGGTACTCTCAACCCATCAGAGATTAGGAGGTTGCGCGGGTGAACTATTTACTTCCCTGGATAATTTGGTTGTTTCCGTTTGTAGCTTCTCCATTCGTTATTCTGGTATCCTTCGTAAACGACAAGGCGTGTAAATGGTTCGCAGTTGTCGTAAGCGCGATCACAGCAGGCGTCGGAATCTATCAGTCCTTTAGTTTTATAAGCTCCTTTACCGAAAGTGTCGGAAACTGGATTATAGTCTCTAACACTTCGGTATCCTTGCAAGTTCAAGTAGACGGACTATCCGTACTTCTTGCAGCATTCGTCTCGTTCCTTTCCTTCGTTATAGTCTTCTATGCCGTAGAGAACATGAAACTCGAGCAGGGGCAGGCTAGATTCTATTCTCTTGTTCTTATTTTCATCGGAGCAATGCTCGGTCTCGTTATGGCTGGAAATCTAATCCAACTTTATTTCTTCTGGGAAATTGTCGGAATATGCTCTGCACTCCTGATCGCCTTTTGGTCCGATAGGGAAGCCGCAAGAAAAGCAGGTCTCAAAGCATTCGTAGTAACAAGGTTTGGCGACATTGCTCTCTTTATTGCTGTGATTCTTGTCCTTACCACTTTAGGAACAACAAATCTCGCGTCGATTTCTACTTATGTTCAAACTCATACCCTCAACTCTACTTGGTTTCTCATCGGCGCACTAACTATAGTAGGAGCAATGGGTAAATCAGCCCAAGTTCCGCTACATGTCTGGCTTCCCGATGCAATGGAAGGTCCAACACCGGTCAGCGCCCTAATTCACGCCGCTACGATGGTCAACGCAGGTGTGTATCTCATTATTAGATTGTCTCCAATCTATTCCGCGTATCAGTCTCTTTCGACTGCACTGATTGTCATTGGTCTCCTGAGTATGGTCGTTGGGGCATCTTGCGCCTGCGCAGAACAGGACCTCAAGAGAATCCTTGCCTATTCCACAATCAGTCAGTTGGGATTGATGTTCGCCGCTGTAGGTTTACAGAATACATCCGGAGCTATTTATCAGCTGATTGGACAGGGAGTCTTCAAGGCTTTAGCTTTCATGGCCGCGGGATCCGTGATCGAAGCAATTGGTACGAGAAACATAGCGAGCATGGGAGGACTGCGTCAAGTGATGAAATATACGTACCTCGCTTTCCTGTTTTCAATGCTCTCGATGGTAGGCCTTCCGCCCCTTCTGGGATTTTGGACCAAAGACGCAATTCTTTCGGGAGCTCTTGCCACAAATGACTACGCTTTCCTAGTAATAGCCCTTGCTTCCGTATTAACTTCTCTCTACGGCTTTAGGGCGCTATTTCGGGTGTTTCACGGTGAACGAAAGGGCGATGCAAAGGAATCTGAACTCCTTATGGTCGCTCCGATGATTACGCTTGTAATCTGTGTCGTAGTCGGCTGGCTAGTCCTTAGCGTTCAGAAGATTTTCATTCCTTCCCTGAATATGTCTTTGAACCTAGAATCCGCTTCAACAGCCGTAGCAGTTCTATTTGTAGGTCTTGGAATTTCCTACTATGCTTTCGTCAAGAAGGTCGCTTCGAAGAATTCTCTGATAGAGACAAGCCCGTTTCTGCATGGCGTGATAACCGTGCTTGTCGAAGATTTTGAATTTGACAAGGCATATCTTTCTCTTGAAAAATGGATTACCGGCCCCCTTGTTCGGGGGGCAAAAGGGCTTCAGACGGGCGTTTTGGAGAATAACATTGCGATACTTTTCGCGGCACTAATCATCACGGCGGTTTTGATAGTGATAGGAGTAATCTAATCGATGCCCACGAACTTTCTCATAACTATGCTCGAAATACAATTCATCGGAGCAATGGCGGCGCTTGGCACTGATCTCGGAAAGAAATACTACGGAAAATACAGGGCGTACTTTGTAGGAAGTGTCGCGCTCGTGGCGCTTTTGGTTACTCTTCTAATTTTCCTTTCGAATTGGTCAGGAGTCTTTTCTGCCCCGCTACTCCTCCAGCCTATCACTTCAGTTCTCTCCAGTCTTTATTCCCTTGATCGGCTAGGCTTGCTCGTAATTCTCACAATTCTTGTAGTGGGAATCGCCGTTGATGTATATTGCATGCTAAGTTTCTCCCCGAAAATAAATTCAGGACCATTCTTCGCATTACTGATGTTACTTGTAACATCTTCCATTGGTGTGATTTCCTCAGGGGATTTTCTTACTCTCTTTCTCTTCTGGACCGGAATTAGTGTGGCAGCTTTTGGGCTCGTTTCTTTCGAGCGTAGAAACGTTTCGCTCGAAGCTGCTCTAAAATACTTCTTTCTCGCTGGAGCGGGAAGTCTGGTGTATCTCTACGGGGTAGCGCTCTTGTATTCCGTCCAAGGCGGAATTCAGTTCTCCTCGCTTTCCTCGTTAATGCAACAAAACAGCAGCACTGGCCTTTTCGCGCTGGTAATGGTACTCGCCGGCCTAGGCACCGAAGTGGCTATCTTCCCATTCCACACGTGGTTACCGGATGCTTATGGTTCAGCTCCCGCCTTGACGGGGGCGCTTCACGGTCGGGTAGTGAACGAGACACTCGTTTTCGCGATGCTCAAGATCGTCCAGCCGCTCGTGCCGAGCACGGTACCTTCTTCTGTCGTGCATGGGATTCAGCTTGCATTAATCGGGTTTGCAGTTGGTACGATGTTTGTAGGAAATTTCGGGGCGATGGGACAAAACAATCTTCGGAGGATGCTCGCCTTCAGCTCGATAGCCCAGATTGGCTACATTCTTGCTGCAATAGCGACTCTGACTCCGCTCGGATTCATCGCAGCGGCATTCCAAATCTGGAACCACGGGTTAGTTAAATCAAATTTCTTCATGCTCAGTGGCATCGGCCGAGACAGGTACGAGGAGACCGATCTCGATAAAATGAAAGGAATCGGGCGAAAGAACAAGTTTCTGGGAGTTCTTTACACTGCTTCCTCTTTAGCTATGGTCGGGTCTCCTCCCTTTGGAATGTTTTGGGGGGAGCTTCTGATCGTCGAGTCACTGCTTGCAGTCGGGTCCGTCCTTCGTGGATTGTTCTTCTTTGTTGCAATCATAATTGTTTTGAATATTTTCCTCTCGATCGCATACTACTTTAGGATAATCAACAACGTCGTACTGAGCCCAAGTAATGAGACCGCATCAACGGCTTCTCCTACCCCGACATCGACAAATGGATATCCCAAATCAATTGCAGTACCCGTCTTCTTATTGGCTCTAAGTGTCTTGACGGGGGTCGTTCCTGCGATTTTTCTTGGGATTATAAGTTAGGGCGACATTAGTTTCGGACTGGCTAATTCAATGGGGAGTTCTGCTATTACAAGCCCTTCTCCGGTATGCTTAATCTTGAAATTGAACTTATCCTTCAGCATCCTTAGCATGATTCCATTGTCAGGAAGTACTGCGGCGTAGACGCTTGAGAATTTCCTAACCTTGGCAAAATCTAAGAGCATTTCTACCAGTTTCGTCCCTAAGCCCAAGTGCTGAAATTCGTCTGCTACCACTACAGCAAGTTCAGCCCTGTTCTGAGTTGACTCGATCATTCTTCCGACTCCGATTATCATTTCGGAACCCGAGCGCGGGGAGAGTAGAGCTACGATTGCCATTTCTGTTTCATAATCAACGTTGCATAGAGATCTTAACTTTTCAGGAGAGGGGTCCCTGAAGTAGCCGAAGAATCTATTGTATTCGCTGTCGGGCCCTAGCCTCTGGATAAAGTCCTTTTCCATCACTTCGTCGACTGGACGTATCGGTCGTAGTTCAACACTGATTCCACCTTTCAGCGAAACCCTGCAAACATAATGTGTAAGGTCAGTCGGCATACAGATAGTCTGGAAATCCCTTTGTAAAAAAGGGAAGACACGATTCTCAATTGCGATAATGAGAAGACGAATCCACTTCCTGTTTTATTATGATGTTGAGAATCGTGCTCGAGCTTTAAAGTATCAAAGTAGCCCTCTCGTATTTAGTTGATTGGAAGAAAGGGGTAAATTTCGAATCAGCAATCTGGTAACAAATTCACAGGAATATTGAAGGTCATCGAAAGAGATTTGTTCGCAAATTCGGAGCACGTTAGAAGAATCTTATACAGTGGGAAGGAGTGCTTCGAGTCTACGTAAATCCCCTATTCAGAGAAAATCTATTTTGATTATGATCCTTCCATAGTTTCTTGGGCAGAAATACGAAGATTAGTTCCCGTAGCCACATACCAGCGAAGCGAGTCAAGGATAATCTCGACTCGCGAACGTTACAATCCATAACATGAGTATCTCCATGCCTCAAAAATGGGCGAATGAAACGCTCTTATGCAGGAAATTGTCTTGGGGAGGTTAGTAAGAGGTGCTACATTTTTCATTGATTCGTGAAAGAGTAATTGTTGAGATCGAAAATCTTGGGCAGGCTCTCAAGGTCGAGCAGACCATACGAACGGGTTACTGTGATCCAATAGCAGAGAACGTACTCCAATGGATAGCGGTGGAAGAGGACCTCGCAAATAGCTATCGCAAAATTGCCAGCGAATCAGATAATTTGGAATTGAAAAAGGCTCTTGGCGAACTCGAACAGGAATCAAGAGGAACCGAAAATATTCTTCACACTATGCTAAAAAATGTAGAAGAATTGAGAGAGGCTAGGTTGAAGAGAGAGAAACGAGTCGAGAACTTTGATGGCTGATACCTTCTATCTCGTGCGTCCTCGAGCAATTGAATTCTGACTTTGTTTGTGCTTTGCCATCCTAGGCTCTACTAGAAAGATAGCGATGACCGCTATCATCGCGGTCGGTACCATTGCGTTCAAAGCTAGCGTTCTGCTAACTCCAAAGGAAGATAGCCACGCCGTAAAGGAAACAGAGAAAATAGCTCCCAGTGACTGCGCCGATGTTGTCAGCCCTAAGCCCGTACCCGCCCTCGCTATCCGACAGCTGTCAACGACGAGTGCTTGAAGTATTGGGAACGAAGCCGCGCTGAAGAAACCCATACCCAGAGCAGCGACAATATCTAGTACAAAATTGTCCACGAAAAAGAAAATCGCATAACAAAAGAGAACAATTATTGAAATTGAAAACAACATCAAATTTCTCCTCGAGCGATCTGAGATCCCCCCGAGCGTGACTTTACCAACTGCTCCTGCAGCAAGCACGGGGATTGTCATGAATGCGGCATATGGAATCGAGAAATGTGCGACCTTATTGAAGTAAAGAGGAAGGAAGGCGCTCTGCCAAAGGGAGGCCCACGTTGCGAAGAAAGCAAAACACATGAGCAGTACGACATTTCTGTTCTTTAGCAGAGGAACTGCTTCTCTCCCGAGCTTAAAAGGCTGAAACTCTCCTCCGACAGGGTCATCATTATTTGAGGAGCCGAGTCTCTGTCTTAGGAACGGAGCGCCAGCAAGTACAATCAATCCAATCGACGGAGCAATGAAAAAGGCGGGTTGCCATGTATTGTATAATGCAAAGGAAGCTCCTCCTATGAAAAGTCCTCCTATACTTCCGATATCAAAACCCACATAGAAAATTCCTAGCGCGAGGCCCTTTCGAAAACCGAAGTACGATGCGACCCACGCCATCGCGACGGGCCAGAATATACCTTCTCCGAAACCACTGACCAACCTGAATACGAACGCCTCTGCATAACTTGTTGCAAATCCGATCATCCAGGTAAAAACGGTGAATATGATTACTCCAGCGGTCAGAACTGACCATTTCCCAAATTTATCTGAAAGGTGTCCTGCAATGAATACGAAGCAAAATACTCCGATAAACTGCGCCGCCTGGAGAAAGAGTGTTTGCGATGTTGATGCCCCAAAACTGTGTGCCATAGGGACTAGGACAGCGGAGAGTACGCTTCGATCTACAGCGAAAACTGCGTAGCCCAGCGTCATTACGAAGAGGAAAAATGACGATGCTCCTAACTTGCCACGAATCTGAATAGCTTTAGTTTCGGACACGTAACTAGTCGCCTATTTTTTTCGACTTTGGAAACAGAGAATATCTTTGTTACTTGGATCGCTTTGTTGCTTCCAGGAAGACGTTCACCGCTTGGATATCCTTCTTTGTGTAATTTTGTATATTTCTGAGCTGTGTTTCCGAGAGAATCTCGCATGCAAAATTCCAATGAATGCTGACGTAATCTCCTACCGCAATCTTATCGAACGGAGAGACGGATCTGTCGTATTCAATAGTCTTTGTCTTCATTGGGCCCAGAGATAGCCATCCATCTTCGAAGCGAAGTGGTCGATAGCGAATCTTGAGTTGATCACGTTCGATTTTGGTCGCCTCTCCCCAAGAAATTCTGCAATTATCCATTGTTTCAGAGAGTTTGTTCGGATTGGCTCCGCTCGTATGGTGAAAATCCGAGATTATACTCATGGTCGTGCTTATCACATAGAAAGTGTGGTGAGGGATTGCCTTGTCTCGCAAGGCAAGAAACAAAGAACGGATCTCTTCTCCGTTTTTCTTTCGAAGGTCTTCGAGTGCAAAATTGTAAAATGCTTTCGGTGATACGTTGCTTAGTAGTTTGTTCCCGATCCAGTAGGCATCTGCCACTTTTAGATCAAAGGGGTCTCTTTGATTGGATTTCCCGATTAGCCGAATGAAGGGGTACGCAGCTTCGAAATTTTTTAGCGTTGCGACAAGTCTATCATCGACCGTCGACTCTCTGAGGCGGTCTAGGATCATCCCTCTATCGTCGGGACCGCAGTAACCTAGCTTGTTAGGCATGAACGCATGTTTTGCGTGAAAAAGCGCCCCCGAAGCGTCTACCAATGGCATGAGATCAATTCCTCGCCCGCATGATTTCTACCCAGACTTGACTTCGCTCTTCCGCCTCTGCAGTGCTGAGCTTCCTCAAAGCAAGGTTAGCATAAACTTCGACAAAAGAGTTTAACTTGGCTTTAATCATAGAGACGTCGACGTCTTCAACAATCTTACCGTCGCCGAGTAATCTGACAGTCGCACTCTTTGATTCTTTAAGCGAAACTATCTTTCCAACTCTAGTAATGCACAATGTAATGTTCCCCCTGCCATCGTGTTGCTCGAAGAGCTATACGATTTTTGGAGTATTATCTGTTTCACGTATTATCAAATCAGATAGCATGCTTAAACTTCTTACCAATTCTCATTCTTGAGAATTAAGGTATGCTCTTAAAGCGGATGGTGCGGGAAATGTACTTTGACGGCAAATGCAACAATCACAATTGATCTGGATGAACGGTAGGCTTCGCAAGTGGGAGGACGCTAAAATCCATGTGCTTACCCATGCTCTGCATTACGGAACCGCGATTTTTGAAGGAATTAGATGCTTCCGTACCGAGGATGGCTCAGCAGTTTTCAGACTAAATGATCACATCAGCAGGCTTTACGACAGCGCGAAAATTTACATGATGGACATCCCCTTCAGCCCCAAGGAGATCGTAAACGCTGTCAAGGAAACGGTAGAAGTGAACAGCCTGCAAGAGTGTTACGTTAGACCGATAGCTTACTACAGCTATGGCGAGATGGGAGTGAACCCTCTTCCCAACAGGGTGGATGTGGCGATTGCCGCTTGGGAATGGGGGACCTATCTTGGCAAGGACGCCGAAGAAAAAGGCGTAAAGTGCCAAGTATCTTCTTGGAAGAGAGTCAATTCTGCAATACTCCCTCCGCAAGCCAAAGCAACTGCGAATTACGCCAATGGAAGCCTCGCCAAGATCGAGGCCGTCAAGGCAGGGTATGACGAAGCAATCATGCTCAATCTGAACAACAATGTGACAGAGGGGACGGGGGAGAACATATTCCGATTGAAGGATGGAATCCTGAGCACCCCGCCAGCTTCAGATGGAGCTTTGAGAGGCATTACTAGAGACACGGTCATCAAGATCGCTACCGATAATGGAATGACGGTCAGGAGGAATACTATATCTCGCGAGGAACTATACACATCCGACGAACTCTTGCTCACGGGAACAGCTGCCGGTATAACACCGATCAGAGAAGTCGACGGCAGAAGAATCGGAAACGGCAAATGGCCATACGCCGACAAAATACGAAAAGAGTATTCGGATGTAATTCACGGTCGCAACAGGAAGTACCGTGACTGGCTCGATTATGTCGTACTTGAGCGCAAAGTGAAAGTTAGGGCATGAAGAATATCCTTGAAATAGCAAAAGACCTTGACATCCCTCTCGGCGCTGTGAAGCCTTACGGAAATTACGCCGCAAAGATTGGTTTAGAAGTAATCGATCGATATCGCCGACGAAACGCGAAGGTAGTATTGGTTACGGCAATGACCCCGACACCGCATGGTGAGGGAAAGACGGTCACCGCCATAGGCTTGTCAATGGCACTCAATAAATTAGGTCATAGAGCCATTTCGATCATCAGGCAGCCTTCGCTCGGCCCTTTGTTTGGCGTGAAGGGTGGGGCGACTGGAGGAGGAAAATGTACAGTCGAGCCTTCGACCGAGATCAACATGCGATTCACCGGCGACATTGACGCGATCAGCGCAGCGCACAACCTGCTCGCCGCCATGGTGGATAATCAAATATTCCACGGAAATTCTCTCTGCATAGATCCAAACTCGATTTCCTGGACGAGAGCAGTCGACATGGAGGACCGTGCCTTGAGAAGGATCAAAGTAGGGCTCTCAGAAGAAAAACACATGGCTCCGAGAGAGGATAGATTCATGATTACAGCGGCTTCAGAGGTCATGGCAACGTTTTGTCTTTCAAAGAATTATTCTGATCTTAGTGACAAGCTCGGAAGAATAATAATTGGGTCTAATTCAAACGATGAGCCCATAACTGCTTCGGATGTCAAAGCATCAGGGGCAATGGCAGCGATTTTGAAAGATGCCTTTCTGCCGAACCTGTCACAGACCTGCGAGGGAACACCGGCCTTGATTCACGGAGGCCCCTTCGGAAATTTGGCGACCGGAACTTGCAGCCTCGTTTCAATAAATCTTGGGTTGAGCCTGGCTGACTATTGTGTCATCGAGGCAGGTTTTGGAAGCGACCTCGGAGGAGAGAAATTCGTTGATATCGTCTCGAGGATCGGAGAACTCAACGTCGATTGTGCAATAATAGTGGCTTCAATTAGAGCGCTAAAATATCACTCAAAAACATCTGAGCCTTTGAGTTCTACTTACTTTAGCACGTCAGGTTCCTCCATGTTACTTTCTCAAAATTACGGGCAGCTCATTGGGGGCGTTGAGAATCTTGCAAAACACATTGAAAATATGGAGCTCCTCGGAATAACCCCGATTGTCGCTGTCAACAAGTTCCCGGACGACAGCCAAGACGACATAAACATGGTGAAACAAGCTTGTAGAAACCTGAACGTATCTTGCGCCGTTTCGGAGGCATTTGAACTAGGATCCTCAGGAGCTATTGAATTAGCAATGCTTGCGATTGAAGCCTCGCAGAAAGGATCCAGATCAAAAGCGCTCTATTCGCTCGAAGATACGACTCGCGAAAAGATTGAGAAAGTAGTCACGAAGATTTATGGGGGGGTTGGAGAAGAGTATTCTCCCTCGTCGATGAAGGATGTTGCCCGTATAGAAAAATACGGCTTTGACAAACTTCCAGTCTGCATCGCGAAGACACCATCTTCCCTTTCTGATGATCCGCAAAAGTTGGGAAGGCCCCGTGGTTTCAAAACGAAAGTTGACGAAATCCGCGTCGCAGCCGGCGCGGGATTCAATGTCGTTTACATGGGGAGCATTATGACGATGCCCGGGCTGCCGCTTCACCCAGCTGCTGAAGACATCTACTTGACTCGCGAAGGCCAAGTAATCGGCGTTCACTGAACCAGTAGAGGGTCTGTCGGGAGAAGGAGCTTTATGCCTTTTCGCAAGACCTTTGAATCTAGTCAAGTTAACTCGTCGATGCGACACCAATTTTCTTTATTCGATTCGCTTTCTTGGATTTGGCTTCAATAACGGCTCTTTCGTTCAACAATAATACTGTCCCGAATCGAATCTCTGCGTCACTGGTTCTAGGAATCCAAAGAGATCAGTAATGCTGCGTTTTCGCTTTACCTCTGCTTGCATGCATCACATCAATGGAAATTCTTGAAGGAAAAAGAGGAACTCCGTAGACCCTGATTGTATTCTCATTTTTGAGAATCGTGTGCCCAATTTATAATGTGTTAGAAGAAAGTTATTTGGAAGTCGGAAAAATTGAGCATTCTTCTTTTCGGAACGATGACTACTTTTGACCGATTCTTGTTTGCGTTCACGATCGCATCCCACATCACACTAGTTACTACGAGTATCGCTCTAATCATCACAATAGTTCTTGCGGAATTTCTATCGATTAGGCGACATGA
This sequence comes from Nitrososphaerales archaeon, assembly GCA_030041295.1. Taxonomy (GTDB): domain Archaea; phylum Thermoproteota; class Nitrososphaeria; order Nitrososphaerales; family CADDZS01; genus JASHOD01. The sequence goes on along the minus strand of JASHOD010000038.1, from coordinate 7,240 downwards.
TCCATACTTTGCGAACCTTGGGAAAAGGCTGACCAAAGTATTCACAATTTCGTTTGGAGTCGGTACGGCAAGTGGCATTGTGATGGCGGTCGAGCTCGTCACCCTGTTCCCTGCCTTTATTACAGTCGGGGCACAAACTGGAGTGATCGAGTTATTCTACTTTGAAGTATTTGCTTTCTTCTTAGAGACGATTTTCTTAGTGTTGTACGTCTATTACGCGAACGCATTTAGAGGAAAATGGACCCATTTCGTCGTAGGCTGTATAGTCGCAGCAGGTACTCTGATTTCTGCGGTTCTGATTGTAGCAGTCAATGCGTGGATGAATACACCAAACGGCCTTAATGCGTCGGCGCTTACTCAAGGCTTGAAAACTGGGCAGCTTGTCGTCACTGGAGTTAATCCATGGGCCCCGTTCTTTACTCCATCGACTTTCGCAGAGATAGCTCACGTGCTTTCGACGACCGTCTTTACGGGATCGATGATAATTGGTGGGTATTTCGCCTATAGACTGATCCGAAACAGGAAACCCGAGGAACGAACTCTGCTAACGAAGGGATTACGTCTAACATGGGTAACGAGCATCGTAACTTTGATTTTAGCAGGGCTAAGTGGGACAAACGAAATGGCAACACTTCTTCTGGATCAACCGGAGAAGTACGCTGCCTTGGATCATAACCTGACCCCAGGATCAAATCTCGGGGAACATTTCTTCGGACTTACTATTCCTGGGCTGCAATCTCTCCTTGCAAAGACGGAGACTGGAAAATCGCTGCTGCCGGGCCTTTCCCAATTTAATCCGTCAACTTGGCCGCCTCTCTATGTAAACACGACCTTCGACCTCATGGTACTTGGCGCATTTCTGGCGGGCGGATACTTTCTTCTCTACATTCTCGGGTGGCTGATCAAGAAGAGGCCCTTCGAATCCAAGGTATTACTGTATCTTCAAATTGCGGCCGCCATCGGTTCCTATCTCGTGTACCAGTTCGGATGGATAACCGACGAGGTGGGACGCCAACCCTGGATCGTTTACGGCGTTGTGACCGTCGCGCAAGCTGCAAACCAGAGCACTTCTTTGATAATTCCCGGAATATTGATCATGGTTTTCTATTTTGTTATTGTTCCCACGACATTCTACTTTTTCATCAGGGTTTTCAATTCAAGCAGACCGGATGAAGAGATAAAGGAAGTTGATGCAAAGAAACCGTCCCCAGTCGCGTTAGAGGTGAATTATTGATAGATGAACCTAATCTTCGAAACAAACTATGCCATCTTTTCTATCTTCGCAGCCTTGCTGATCAGCGAAATAGTCGCATCAGTCGTGCTACTGCTGTTCTATGACGCGGCAAAGAGCAAAGTACTCGAGTATGTGGTCCCTATCTGGGAAGTCACCGGGACTTTCGCCGCTTTCTGGGTTGTTACTGGGGATATGGCATACCCTACACTCTTGATACCGGTGGCTACGATTTTTGGAGCACTCATCATCATATTCCTGATAACTCTTGTCGCGAGGAATTCGACTATAGTGTTCGCCGAATTCATAATCAAGAAGCGATGGCTTGATGCGAGGAAACTATACCAAGCTTACGCTATTTCGACTCTGCTGCTCGGTATCACTGCTCTAATTCTACTGTCTTCGCTTGTTAGTGGCGCAGGCGTCTTGAGCAACGGCGCATCAGCGCTGTCGACGCCTTTCAACATCTTTGCCTGGGCCTCAAAATCCGGCAGCTGGCTCTTCGTAGCTGGAACGCTTTTGATTGGTGTCGGAATAGCTCCGATCTTCTTTGACATCAGGCCATTTGCTAAGAAATTCATACCTCTAGCTGTAGTCGGAGTATTGGTTTCGATTGGAGCGTATTATCTCTACTCTTCAACGCTTGTGGGCGGTTTCATCGCAATCCCTGCATTGTTGACACTGGTAGTGGCCGGTCTGTATCTTTGGAAAAGCACAGCGCATATCGTTGCAAATAAAGCGGTTTTCTTAGCAGTACTTTCGATAATCATTTTCTCCTTACAACCTCTGATATATCCAAAGTTCATAGGTCAGGCGCTCTCAATTGATTCATTCACAACGAGTGGTCCGATGGTGCCCGTGTTCTACGTTACGACGTGGGTTGGAGGGGCTATTCTAGCGGTCATGATCGGGGTCTATCTAGTAGTTGCGACGCGTCAGAAAAGAATGTTCTCGAGCGGCGAAGAGAAAATTCCTTCGATAAGTCGTGAAGAAAAAGCGCAGAATCTAAACTTTATAGCATATAAAATAAAAGCAACCCTTGTTAAAATCCATCAAGGAAGGAGCAAATGATCTCGGATTTTGAACATCGCTAGCCAGGAATTTGTCGAGTTTTCAACGTCGCTAATACTTGTGTTGACGATAATGCTTGCACTCTTTCTTACTCAGAATTACATGAAAAAGAGAATGAGAAGTTATCTGTTTTGGAGCTTGGGTCTGTGGTTCTTCGCACTTGGCGTGGCTTTGGAAATATTGTTCTCCGCCGGTTATTACACCGAACTACTGATTCGATCATATCTTGGCATAGTCGCAGTGCTCGTCGAATTGCTTGCACTTGGATCATTACAGTTAGTCAAAGGTAGGCCTGTCAAGACATCGTACTACGCCTTCTCCGTCGCATCGGGCGTTGCGTTGGCATATTTTCTTGCAACTGAAACGGTCGGGAACATTTTGAAAAGTTATGTGGTGGCAGGCAGCCCTCCCCTCGGAGATTTAGTCGCGAGTTCCGTCATTACCTTCCCAGCTGCGGCAGTTTTGATTGCGACGGCCGCACTAACGTATCGCAAGACGCACAGCCGAAAGATGCTTTCAATAATTGCAGGAGTCGTGGTGGTAAGCATCGCAGGTTCTTTGTACATCGCTTCTTTTCCTGCCTTCCTGTACTATTCAGAGTTTTTTGGCATAGTCCTGCTATGGCTTGGATTCTTTGACTTTTCGAGAAACAAGAAAACCGCCGCGGTTAGTGTGCCATCAGATAAGCAGGGCCTTTCGCAAAAGACTGTCAGTTAGAATGTGTTTCAGGGCCTATTACTGAATTGCTTCGAAGGGCCCAACTACAAAGATCGCAGCTAAGGCCTTACCACTGCCAATTTCTAACTTTCTCCTGTCCAAAGAGGATAAGTTCTTAGTACATCTTTTCCGATGCGAATTTTGATGCGTAATTTGCATGTTCTATGGAGTCCTGTGCCTCGATAAGAGGCAATAAATGAAGATGGTGCATACTGTCTGTTCATAGTGTACAATGGTTATCTTAGAAAGACCATCAATGTTAGTGGATCTTGTAAACTGTTACAATATTTGTCTAATGCCCAATCTCGAAGCGCCCCTCTGATTAGCAGAGTGTGGAATTCCGCCAGTAATAGGCTAATATGATTAGAATGCAAAGTACTCAAATTGGAAATCAGGCAGTTGCCCTTAATGATTACTCGGTTGTCAAAGCCTACATCTCTCAGATTCAGGCCCCTTTCTATGATTATGATTCCGGAAGGGCCCTTCATGCCACGTCCGTCGCGGACATAACCGACAAACTTGATGAAGTGTTAAGGATCCGCAATCCGAGTCTAATCGGCAATCGATTCTTTGTCAAGGAGGAATACAAGAATCAGCTCACAGAGTCGGTAAAGGGGAGGGCGGTTGCTTCTATGGTATTGCACGGAATAAGAAATGGAAGCATCTACTCTGCATCAGGATCAAGGAAAGTCTGGATAGAACCCACTTCAGGAAATACCGGCAAGGGCCTCGCTGAGATAGCAAAACTACTAGGAATCGAGTTCATCGCCGTGCTATCGAGGCTAGACGTATCCGACGAGATCAAAACAGCCGTGTTAAAGTCAGCCGGAAGTATTCTTACAATCGGAAGCGAATACGCACTCTCTGACCTGGAATCACTTTCTCAGAGACAAGGAAGGAGTGTGGTGTACTATTGGACTATGCTTGCTGGGCTTGACGGGGAATCTAGGGCAATTCTTCTCCATTGTGCTAGGAAAGCGAGAAGCGAGCCACGCGCTTTGCCCGAAACCAAGGAAGGAAGTGAAAACGGTGACGTCTCGATCAAACAGCTTGAGGGAGGATTCCTGATCGACCCGCTTCTTCCTCTGGCAATGGAGTCATCAAAGACCCCGATATTACAAAGAGTTCAAAGGGGAGAATTCAACCAATTGAAAGAAGCGCTGCGAAAGCTCATTCCGGAATTGAACGATCAAAAACATATAGTGGCATTCGTCTGCAATCATGGAAACTCCTCGGTGGCTGTTAACACGCTACTCAGCCAGTTGGGTTTCAACAACGTATGTAGCCTCAAGGGCGGAATGGATGAAATCAGGACATCGCAAGAAGGAGAAGACTCGAATAAGAAGAGCGATGAGTTCTGCCCTGTGCCCGGCTCCTCTGTTGCCCGTAGCAGTATAGAATTTGTAAAGAGAATAATCGAGAATAGCCCAGAACGTTATCATTCATTCATGCAATATGAAAACGAAGAAAATCTGAGAGCCCATATGCTCACAACTGGGCCCGAGCTGGCCAGCCAGATCCAGGGGCTGGACGTGGTGGTCTGCACGTTTGGGACAGGCGGAACAGCGACAGGACTGGCGAGCTATTTCAAGGAAACGAAAGTGAAGACTTTTGTCGCGTTTCCCGAGAATCCGGTTGAAGGTATTCGAACCATAAAGGGGGCAGAAGGCCTCGCGTTCTTCAAGCCCGAATTATACGATAGAATAATTCACGTCAATAATGCGAAGTCCAATGAGATCCTCCGATACTTGCTGAAGAAAGGAATAGAAGTTGGCCCTAGTACAGCGATTGCTCTTACGGCGGCTATTGACGCAGCGTCAAGCGATGAAATGAAAAGAACATTTGCGATTATTGCCGCTGACGGAATAGAGAATTACGAAGCTCGTTACAAGTTGACCTAGCTCATTGAATGGTTTGAGTATTGGCCCATAAGCCAAGCTACTCTTTTTTTCGTCCAGATTGTTGGTAAAGATCTAAAGTAAACTGAAATAGGTTCGGTTAGCCTTTTTTGATTAATGAAGGATTCACTCTTTGCCTCAACAAGAATCCTCGTGACTGGCGCCTCAGGTCAAATAGGTTCAGAACTGACCTCAGAACTCGCTAGAAGGTACGGGAACGACAAGATTGTAGTTAGTGACATCAAGCGTACGGAGGCCGCCAGAGCGATTTCTTTTCAATATCTGGATGTCACAGACAAGGCTGCTGTTCAAAGGTTTGTAAAAGATCGAGATATTCAGGTCATTTTCCATCTCGCAGGGATTCTTTCAGCTACCGGAGAAATGAACCCAGAGAAAACTTGGTCAGTGAACACCGGGGGACTGAGAAATATATTGGATGTTGCAAGAGACCGAACTCCAATGAGAGTTTTTTGGCCGAGTTCAATTGCAGTATTTGGCCCCGAGGCGCCTAAAATCAACACGCAGCAAGAATCTCCGCTCATGCCTCGAACGATTTACGGCGTTACTAAGGTTGTAGGAGAGCTTCTCTGTGATTATTATTCAGACAAGTACGGTCTAGACGTTCGGAGTCTCCGTTACCCTGGAATTATAAGCAGCGAAACTCTGCCAGGCGGGGGAACAACAGATTATGCCGTTGAAATATTCTACGCGGCCATAAAAGACAAAAGATATACTTGTTTTGTTTCGAAGAACACAATATTGCCGATGATGTACATGCCCGACTGCATTAGCGGGACACTTCGACTGATGGAGGTAGATCTATCTAGGATCTCTATTCGGACCAGTTACAATCTAGCAGGATTCAGTTTCTCTGCAGGGGAGCTGGCGGAGGAAATTAAGAAGCACATTCCGGATTTCGTAATAGAATACAAGCCGGATTTTAGGCAGAAGATCGCGGACTCTTGGCCAATGTCTATCGATGATAGTTTCGCAAGAAAGGACTGGGGATGGAAGCCATCATACAATCTATCCTCGATGACGAAGGATATGATTGGGAAACTTTCTGCCCGAAAGAGCTGAAAAGAACTTATTCGCTGCCCAGACGAGCAATCTTTTTGACAATCTTTTCGTGCTTTTCTTCGTCAGTGTCTATCCACTCAAGCAGTAGTGTCGCGACAGGATGCGAAGTTTTGATGCTTTTTCTCAAGTTCACTTCGCTAGCCGAATCTTCAAGCGAAAGCATTTCTTCAAGCAACTCCTGATTCAGCGATTCGAATCTGTTCTCGCGTCCCCCTCCAATTTCTAACCAAGAGATTACCTGCGATACAATATCTGCATGCCTGATGCTATCCGAGGCAATTAGGCGCAACAGCAGCTTAGTATGCTCATCTGCCGTCCTATTTGAGAGCTCGAGATACTTTTCGGCGGCCTTGAGCTCAAGTTGAAGTCTTTCCCTCAGAAGCCTCATTGCTACCAAGTTCCTTTCAAGCTCAGGGCTTTGCACCGAAACAGATGACACTTCCGCTCCAGCCTTGTTCATGACCATCAGTTGTCGCGCTGTTTCTAGAAGTTCGATGGTTTCAAGCCCACCTTGTCCTGAGCGAATCCGTTTCACAATTTTTTCTGCCAGCGGCGCAACTAGAGTGTTCAGATGATTCAATTCGAAAGAGCTCTTTCCTCTTTTTCCTTTCAGGTACTGCGATACAGCTGGCTGAGTAACGTTAAGAGCGCGAGCTATTTCACTACCTTCCAATCCTTCCCGCGCAAAAGCTTCTGCCAAATGCGCTCGAATTATAGGCAATAGGCGCTCTTCGCCTTTGATCTCTTTCATGCGATTCCAAGCCAATAGAATAAGACTCCCTCTTACTTCCATTTACAATGAAATAGTGACCGTTAATAACAGTGTTAATTGACAGAATTAACACCGTGACTATTAAATATGCCGTATGTCATTTTTTTGACTTGATGGCAAGCTTTCTGCAGGTCGTACTCCTTTCTGCCATTATGGGACTGTCGATCTATCTGTCCTTACCCATAATCCTGAATAGGAATTTTGGTCAGATGAAGACGAAGCTTCTAAATGCTGTAGCCATTGGCATATTGATTTTCTTAATAGGCGATGTCTTTGTGGACGCGGCGCAATCTATCTACAACCCCCAGTCCTTGTATGGTTATGGCTCGTCACCTTTGGATGACATGGTATTTGCAGTCTCACTTGCTTCCGGCTTTTTCGCTCTATTCTTCGTTAGCCATAGAAGAAAGTCATCGCTTGCTTCAAGCGAACTAGCTCTTGTTGTTGCATTGGGAATCGCGTTTCAAAACC
>JASHOD010000037.1 GCA_030041295.1 Nitrososphaerales archaeon | reverse complement strand
GCTCTTTTTCCAGAAACAAAATCGCCCGCAAAATACTGAAAGGTTCCGATTTTATTCGAAAGTGCTGAATGAACTAATGAATATACTTCAATCTCCTTCCTTCCAGGGACACATGCTGGTTTGGCAACAGAGTAAGCATAATCATTTAGTTTGCAGCTCTGTCTAATCTTCCGAATCTCATCTTCATCCTTGACTTTGCGCATTTCCATGATTTCTTTTGAGATATCGACCAGCCGAACATTGTTATCATGACCCAAGTAGGAAAGCAAGACTTCTGGTGTGTGCCAGCCCTCTATGCCAATTTTTTTCAGAGTTTTCTTCCGTGGCTCTAAAACTCTTTTCCGTGCAATTTCGGAAACAAAATCAGGATAAGCAAGCATCCGTTGGGCGACATCGTAATTTACGTAAGTTAATACTTCGCCTCCGAAAGTTGAACTTGCATTTTCGAATTCGGTCTCACCCGTGAGTAAAATCGACTCTCCTGTTCGGAAAAGGAACAGGTAGGTAGGAAGTACCAGTTTTGCGGTCCGAAATCCTGTGAAATAGTACACATGTTTTGGGTCAGAAACTATGCAAAGATCCAAGTTGAAACGATCCAAGATCTCAGACAAACGTTTCGACCTCATTCTGGGACCTTTGCTCCACGGCAAATTCTGAGTCCTCCTTTTTGTACGCATTTCTCGGAGAATACGATTTTAAGGAATTATCTGAAACTTGACAACTAACGACACTCGATGCCAACTTCTGAATTGCAAGTTAGTGAAAATCGGTTCAAGATAAGCGCTGATGCTTCCTTTTTGATGGATGACAATTATTCACTTGAAAGTGTCAAAATGTACGAGAACGCAGGATTTGATTCAGTTTGGTTTGCGGATCACTTTCTTCCTTGGCAACATTCTTTCAAGTATTCACCGTCGGTGTGGCCACTGCTTGGGGTAGCGGCCGAAAGATCTAGAAGTATTCCGATCGGAATTGACGTAACTAGTCCAATTGGTGGCCGTTACCATCCCGCGATAATTGCTCAAGCTACGGCAACTCTTAGCTTGATGTTTCCGGGCAGGATCTATCTGGGAGTTGGCACAGGTGAGGCTCTCAATGATGGGCGTTTCATGACAGAGTGGCCAGATTGGAAAGAAAGAATGGACAGACTCATCGAGGGAATCTCTCTCATTAGGAAACTGTGGGAGAGCCCGGATTATTTTGACTTTCAAGGAAAATACTTCAACATGAGAAAGATTTTCCTTTATGCGAAACCCAAGATCAACGTTCCGATCTATTTCTCTGCTATAGGCGAGAAGGCGGCGATTTATGCGGGAAGGTATGGCGATCACTTGCTTACCGACAACTCGCCGAAGAAATGTCGAGACAAGATTTTTCCAAAGTTTGAAGAGGGTGCAAAGAAGGCTAACAAGGACCCAAGCCGTATGGAACGAGCTGTTCTCGTTTTAGGTGGAGTGGGAAACCCGAAGCAAATAATTGCAAAACTGAGGAAATTAATTATTGGTGGAGAATTTTTGGAGAACATCGACGCGCTTGACCCAAGGGAAATTGACAGACATGCCCAGGAAGTCTCGGATGAGATGATACTGAATACATGTTACGTTTCGGAAACTATAAGCGAGTTGATAGAACTGTTTGACCAGTACAAAAGCTCTGGTGCAAATCATATCATTTATACTGATTTCAGTTCTGATCCATTTGCAACCGCGAAACTGTTTTCCGAAAAGATAATTCCCCACTTCCGGAGAAGTTTGAACAATGCCTGAAATTCCAATTCTTTTCGATCTTCACGAGGATGTTGCCCTGTATTTCTATTCGGGAGAAGGATATGGCTACGATGAAGACTCCCTGGATAACGACTTGAAATCTCGTCAAGCGGATTTACCGAAGTATAGGAGAGGAAACGTGAAACTTGTTTTCTCTTCGGTTTTTCCGCTGATGCGGACCCTCAACCCACAAGTGGCTCGATTGATATCTCAAGGATATGGCGGACCAAACTCTGCTTTCACATCGGTAGCCAGTGCTGAAATTTCTTATGAACTCATAAGAATATATTACGAAATTCAAAGACGTTACAAAGAAATCAAGCTGATCGAAGAACCACGGGATCTCAAAACTGTGATGAATAGCAACCAGCTTGGTTTCCTAATGGCGATTGAGGGAACTGAATCTATTGCCGGACCGTCAAGCATTGAACTGTTATGGAAGTTAGGCGTCAGAAGTCTACAGCTTACTTGGAATTTTGACACAAAGTACGCCTCTTCTTGCATGTCCGAGAATGATTATGGACTAACTGGCGTTGGAAAAGCATTGATTCGCTCTGCGAATGAGTACGGGTTCATAATTGATCTGGCGCACGCTGGAAGAAAATCATGCTTGGACACCTTGGAGATCTCAGAACTGCCGGTATTGATTAGCCACGCAAACAGCGCCAGCGTTTATCGACATAAGAGAAATGTTGACGACGAGGTTTTAAGCGCACTAAAGAACAATGGAGGGGTCATAGGGTTCACGCTAATTCCTGATACGGTTACAAAATCGTCTCCCAAAATATCTGATCTCGTAGGGCATATTAAATACGCCAAGGAAAACTTTGGTTCTGAAATTCTCGGCATCGGAACCGATTATTTTGGTCTCTTTCCTCCCGACAAACCTCCAGAAGGTCTGGAGGATATTTCCAAGTTTAGTAATCTTTGGACACTGTTAAGAGAGAATGATTTTAGTGAATCCGAAATCCAAGCTCTGTCCTTTGGAAATGCTCTAAGAGCGATAGAAGCAAACGCAAAGAGATGGCGTTAAGCCCTCGCGGAGAGCGCCAAACCACATATCTTGATGGATCTGTCTTTTCCTGCTCGGATCAACCCCAGAATCAGAAGACGAGTCAAAAAGTTGGAAAGTGCAGCAACAAGTTAGAGTAAATACTAGAGTCACCCCAGAGGCAAGACCAAGAAGTCCCAAAGATTATTACAGAAGAGGAATCAGCTCATTTGACATGCAATCTCAAATGTTTGTAGATGGGAAATGGGTTGGTTCTGAGAATGGTGCCGTCACGAAGGTACTAGACCCGTCGACGGGTAATGTCATTACCGAAGTGCCGTTGGCAACCATCGAAGATACTAGATTCGCCATCGACACTGCAAGAATGGCTTTTGATGATGGAAGATGGAGCAGACTCACTCCCGCTGACCGATCCAACATTTTACTGAAAGTGGCAGATCTACTCGAAAGAAATGCCGCCGTTTTTGCTAGACTAGAAAGCCTGAATGTCGGAAAATCAATCAAGCAAAGTGCAAATTATGATATCCCCTATACGGTTGACAATATTCGGTTTTTCGCCGGAGCAGCCAGAGTGGTGGAAGGCAAAGCGATGGGAGAATATGTCGCCGATGGAACAAGTGCAATCAGACGTGAGCCCATCGGGGTGGTCGGGGTAATTACACCATGGAATTATCCCTTGATGATGGCGGTATGGAGAATCATTCCTGCCCTTGCAACAGGAAATACTGTTGTAATCAAACCAGCCACCTTGACTCCCCTGTCTACTCTAGAGTTTGCTAAGCTTTTGGACGAGGCCGGCCTTCCAAAGGGCGTGTTTAATGTAGTCACTGGTTCTGGAAGAGATGTTGGAGAAGAACTTGCTCGAAACCCCAAGGTCGACATGATAGCTTTTACTGGAAGCACTGAGGTTGGGCGCAGACTTTCTGAACTAGCATCTTCCACACTAAAGAAACTGTCTTTGGAACTAGGAGGAAAAGCTCCTTTCATAGTGTTTGATGACTCTGATATTGAAGGTGCCGCAGAAGCATCTGTAATTGGCGGACTTGTCAACAACGGTCAAGATTGCGGAAACTCCACACGGTACTACGTGCACTCATCAGTTCTAGACAAATTCCAGAAACTCCTGATTGGCAAACTTTCAAGAGTTCGCATTGGAGATCCTCTTGACGAATCCACTGACATGGGACCAGTTGTTTCTGATACTCAGCGTCAAAGAATAGAAGGCTATATCGAAAAAGGGATTCAGGAAGGAGGAAAATTGCTTTCTGGCGGAGCTAGGCCCAAAGTGAAAGACCACGAGAATGGTTACTACTTGGAACCAACAGTGATATCGACAGAGAATGAGGATTCGTGCATCGTTAAGGAAGAGATATTTGGACCAGTCTTTACTATCGTTCCTTTCTCCAACTATAAGGAAGTAATTCAAAACAGTAACAATGTCATCTACGGGCTTGCAGCGTCGGTCTGGACCAAAGACATTACGAAAGCGATGAATGCGGTTAGAGATCTCAGGTTCGGGACAGTCTGGGTGAATGAACACGTTGCGGTGCCCTCTGAGATGCCTTGGGCAGGATACAAACAGAGCGGTCATGGAGCATCTCTTTCGGCATATTCTCTTGAGGAATACACGTACATCAAACATGTTTACTTTGATCTGACCGGAAAGAGTAGAAAATCGTGGTACTACCAAATTTACGGAAACAAAGAATCATAGAGAGTTCAAGAGGAAACGAAACTGCCTAGTAAGGAAATGGCTCTTCGTGATTCTTTCACGTTTCTTGACTAAGATATAATAATAAGATTCGATTGCAGAAATCAGATGTGAATAAAACTTGAAAATTCCTGATTTTGAACTTGAAAGGTGGAAAGCAAAACGAGTCATACCTGGTGTGGTCGACCTTACTGAAACTGGACTTCCAGAGCCTTTGAGATTGCGCGATATCTTTTCCGAAGATATCTTAGATCTTAGGATGGATTATGCTTCTATCTATGGTAATGAAACATTGCGTCAAGAAATAGCAGAGCTTTATTCGGGGAAGGATAAAGACAACGTACTGGTCACGAGTTCCACTTCAGAATCTAATATGATTCAAACGAACCTCGTAGTAAACAATGGAGATACTGTAATCCTACAAGTCCCTTCATTCATGCAAATTCCGGGACTCGTCGAAGCAAATGGAGTTCGGATAGTCAAGTACACAACGCAACCAGAAAATAATTTTGAATTTGATGTGGAAGCGTTCAATGAATGCGTTACGAGTAAGACTAGAGTATTTGCTTTCAACTTTCCAAACAACCCAACAGGGCGAGTTCTGTCTAAAGAACAAGTCAGGGCAATCTGTGAGATAGCAAAGGATCACGACGCTTGGATAATTGTCGATGAGGTGTATAGAGGAATAGAGTTTGAAGGACCATTCTCTCCATCTTTTGCGGAGTATTATGACAAAGCGGTTGTTGCGGGCAGCGTTTCCAAGATCTTCGGGTTGGCTGGCTTACGGGTAGGATGGATGGTTGGTCCTAAAGACATCATCGAGAAAGGCTCTGCATACAAAGAGTATACAACGCTTGGGGGTTCTGTCCTGTCTGAAGAACTCGCGGCAAGAGTATTAGAAAAGAGGATGAGACAGCGATTAATCGAAAGAGGCAGGAAACTAGTCGCAGAAAGTTTTGCAGTTTTTGACAAGTGGATGGATCAGAACAGCGATTTTCTTAGCTATGCGAAACCAAAGTTTGGTGTGATAGCACTTGTGAAGCATAGATTGAATACGACATCCAGAGAATTTTGCACGAGACTTGCAGACGAGCGGAAAATCGCAGTGGTTCCTTGTGATGAATGTTTCCCAGATATTCAAGACGGAAAGCATTATCTGCGGATGAGCTATTGTCATCCCCCGAGTCTCCTCAGAGAAACGTTAGACAAGATTACTGAGACCATGGAACAATACTATCAACGTGTGGAGGCGTAATTATGTGAGGAACTTTTATCCTCCTCTTACTCCGCCCAGTCCTACCGACTAATACGACAAGATTGAAAGCTATATCCGGCATTTTCAATATGTACGCTCTAAGAAATGCATTGTTGATAGTGCCGTAACTACTACATTTACGAAGTGTACTTTGATCGAGATTTCAGACGGCTCTCGTGCTATCAATTGAAAAAGTCAAAGCGTTGCGTCAAAAATACGAATGAATTGGCATCCAAAGGCAATAGAGCGGGACGTCGTCTTGCGCTTGACATAATTGAATACGCAATGAACAAAATGGATGCTTTTCAGGCAGTCTCAAGATTAGTCAATATTCAAAAAAAGCAAGGACGCCTAATTATTGGTAGTCTGCACTACGATTTATCTTTAATCGGAGATATCTTTGTGGTTGGTGCGGGCAAGGCCACCTTCTCCATGGCTCAAGCGATGGACAAGATACTCGGAGATCGGATCAAAGAAGGAGTTGTAATAGTAAAGAGAGGACAGATACCGAGACAGATGAACCTTGGCAGGATCAAGGTAATGACGGCGTCTCATCCGATCCCAGATATCGCTGGCTTCAACGCAACGAAGAAGATCCTGGAAATAGCTGAGAAAGCGAAGAAAGGCGATATTGTGTTTTCGCTGATCAGCGGAGGGGCTTCAGCTATGATGCCAATGCCTGAAAATGGAATCAGTCTGTCTGATGAAGTGGCAACTACAAGACTGCTTCTCAACCTAGGAATATCAGTTGAGGAGATTAACGCTGTGAGAAACCACATCTCTTCGGTCAAAGGAGGAAGACTAGCTCTCAAAATTGATCCTGCTGAAATTCTCAATCTGATTATAGTCGACGAAGTAGATTCTTCTCCCTGGGGCCCGACTGTGCCGGACTGCACGACTGCCGAAGACGCAATTCAAATTTTGATTCGCAGTAATATTTGGAATGAAGTTCCTGCAACCATCAGGCATCATCTGACAAATGTTCGAGATAACCCTCGCCTTGACACTCCAAAGTATCGTGACTTTCAAAGTCGAAGAATAAAATATCACAACTTCATTTTAGGCGACAATGCTATGATCTGCAGAGAAGCCGAAAGACGAGCAAGAGAACTAGGATTGAACACGATGATCCTAACGTCCGTTCTAGAGGGAGAAAGCAAAGATGCCGGGATTGTCATAGGTTCACTAGCGAGGGGAATAGAGGTATCAAGTGGTTCTTATCGGCGCTTGAGCCCGCCATGCGCATTGATTGCTGGCGGCGAGACAACAGTCAAAATGTCAAATCCTAAGAGTAATGGTATCGGTGGGCCGAGTCAAGAGTTTGCGCTGGGCGTCGCCCTGAAAATTAGTGGTAGCAAGAAGATAGTGGCGGCGTCTATTGATACTGACGGGACTGACGGACCGACAGATGTAGCTGGAGGAATAGTTGACGGCCATACGTGTGAAAGAGTAAGGAAGGAGGGAATTAATTTACACAAAGAACTGTCAAATCACAATTCAAATTTCGTCTTGCGAAAATTAGGAGACACGATAAAAACCGGCATGACTGGCACTAATGTGATGGATCTAAATGTAATCATTGTAACTGAATGATGAAGGATACGATTATTTGCAAGCTTATCTTGAATTTGATTACAACTGATATCAGAGAGCAGAAAAGAAAATGGAAAAATCACATTTAATCAAAACCTTACGAGCAAGAGAAGTTCTCGATTGTAGGGGCGACCCCACAGTTGAAGTCGATGTGATTACAGATTCTGGGATATTGGGAAGAGCTGACGTACCGGCAGGAAAGTCTACCGGATTGCACGAGGCGAGTGAACTCCGAGACGGGAGAAGTAGATACTTAGGGAAGGGAGTTCGTAAAGCAATTCAGAACGTAACTGAAGTAATAGGACCGGCTCTGGTTGGAAGAGATGTCACACAACAGAGAAGCTGCGATGAATTCATGATCGAGCTTGATGGAACTGAAAACAAGTCAAAGCTTGGTGCGAATGCCATAGTGGGAGTGTCCTTGGCGATCGCGAAAGCAGCGGCAAACGTGTTGCAGATTCCACTGTACAAGCATCTAGCGGGTTCACAGGACAAGTATTTCTTACCAATACCGATACTAGATTACATAGAAGGCGGGAAGATTGCTTCAACTGATTTGGACTTTCAAGAACATCAAACTGTTCCCTTTGGGGCGAAATCTTTCTCAGAAGCCATGGTTATGGGGTCGGAAGTTTACCATGAGCTCGGCAAAATGCTCGAGAAGAAATGGGGCAAGCATTCTCTCAATGTTGGAGTGGAAGGCGGTTACAGCCCTCCTGGAATGACCGATCCTCGGCAGGCATTTGAAATCGAACTGAGCGCAATCAAAGAAATGGGGTATGAAGGCAAATTCTGTCTTAGTATGGATGCCGCGGCTAGCCACTTGTACAATGCGAAAACCGGAAAGTACAATTTTAGGGGGTCTGAGATTAGTAGGGATGCTTTGATTGAAATTTATCAAGATCTAGTTTCCACTTTTCCTCTTCGCTCTATTGAAGATCCGCTTCAGCAGGAAGACTATGAGGGTTTTGCAGAAGTGACAAAGAAGCTTGGAATACAGATCATCGGAGATGATCTTTTTGTCACTAACCCGAAAAGACTAGAAAAAGGAATCAAGATGGGTGCCGCTAACGCTCTGTTGCTCAAAGTGAATCAAATAGGAACGCTCAGCGAAGCGATTGATGCTGCGAAATTATCTTTCTCAAATAATTATGAGGTGCAAGTCTCAGAGAGGTCTGCTCAGACAGAGGATACTTGGTTAGCTCAAGTGACAGTTGGTCTAAACGCAAAGCAGATCAAGACGGGGTGTCCATGCAGAGCCGAGCGTACCGCTCAGTATAATGAGCTTTTGAGAATAGAGGAAGAGCTTGGAAGTGCGGCCCAATATTCGAGTTGCAAATTCTTCAGGGCCTAAATTTTTTCTTCGCAGATCCTTAATCTATTCTTCAATGACGATGGCGCGGCATGGGTAAGCGCACACGCCCTTGATATTCAAGGGTAAAACGACCAGTTTGGCGCGTCTACTCTTAAGCGAACGTAGATTCGTCAAAGGAGCCAGCAAGTATATTCCAGCCACAAATAACGCATATACGTTCGGCGCGGCAAGATCTCTCGGATCGTCAAAACATGGAAGATCTGCTCCGATAATTGCTGGTCGCTTGCTGATGAGCCATCTCATTGCGTCGGGTTGGATGTTGGGGCTATCCACGACAAAGCCTGGCTTATTCCAGTTCATCTCCCAGCCACAAGACAAGAGCACTGCATCCCCCTCTTTCACATGCGCTCCTGTATTCTTCAATTCGTCTAATGTTATTCGCTGCCTTTTCTCTTTCGATGGAAGCTGAATTATTGCGGCGTCATGAAAGAATGTATCCAATGGGACCTTGTCAAGGGTTATCCCATCTGCCAAGACGTGAGCTGGAGTTTCAAAATAGGTTCCCGAAAGAGTAATCATCGAAATCTCGTCGCTAGCCCAGCCGTCTTTGTCAACAGTGGAAAAGTGCTTCAAAGAGAATTTTGGGAGAGGTTTTCCTAGCGAGACAAATCCCGGATGGTCCTCGTATGACCACATTCCCTCCTCAAGAGACCCACTGACCTCAGTGTATTTCATTACTATCTAGCTTTGTTTCAAAAGAGGACTTTCGGCAGACTTATCCGGATGTCATGAGGTAAGACTTGACTTTAACTCCTTCGACATCGCATAGGAACCCGCGCATAATCCCTTCCGTATATTCGCTTCCTGGATTGAAGCAGAGTGTCCTTCCAATTCTCACCATGCCTTTCGACTCGTGAATGTGACCATGGACACCAAGCAAGGGCTGATATTTTTCGATTGTATTTCTTGTCGCAACGCTCCCCGCTGAGGTCATCAGCATCTGTCCTGCTGAAGTCATAGGTTTCAAATTTGCATCGAGTTTCGGCGCTTGATCAAGGACAGTCTCTATAGGAGGAACATGAATGTTGAAAATACATTTCTCCATTTGTTTTACTTGGTTTGCCATCGATTCAATCTTCGATTGCAGTACATCCTCGTCGACTTCTCTTGGGCTGTGCCAAGGTGTATGATTGGTGTAACCAAGAGTGATCATCTCGTGCTCATCGTCTATGTAGACAACCTTTCCCTCGGGATTGATCACGTATGATGAGGAGTCTAAGGCTCGATCAATTTCTAATACGTCATCGTTCCCGGGAGAGATGAAAACTTTGATCCCGGTTCCCTTGAGTCGATCCTCAGCGAGACTCATCCAATCCTTGACACTCTGAACCATCAACTTTGTAAAAAGCTGTTTCACGGATTCGGGGCTTGAATCTAATTCATTGAATTCCTTCTCATCTGTCACATAAGGATAGAAACCGGAATCCCGTATGTCTCTTCGAATCTTTTCTACCTCCTCATTAGATTTCATGGAAATGCTTTGTCCAGAATATTGGCATTTGAAGGAACCGTCGTTCTGCTTGATGAACGGAACAATCATTTTCCCGGTAATATCACCTCCCAGAATCAATACGTTTGCCTTGTAGAACTTGCCAGCATTGACGAATTTACGGAAAACTCGATCCGAGCCATGGACGTCTGTTATGAAGAAAAATCTCGTTTTGGGCATCCTCTATTGATAAAACCCTACAAGTATGAATACTTGGCGAGACTACAAAAGTTCTGCCGATGCATCGTATTCATCCTTTCTATTTCAAATTGGGCAATCATTTTGTTTCTTTGACAAAGAAAAATCAGTGGCGAAGGGCCTAAGTAATAAAGGCGACTAATCAACAGAGAATAGCGGAAACTCGGAATTTGCCCGAAAAAGACGGAGTCACAGAGGCTCTAAGAATAGTTACAGAGGCGGAGAAAAGAAATGTTGTCTTACGCATCGTCGGCGGTATTGCTTTCAGGCTTCGAAGCCCAAGTAGTTCCACTTCAAATCTGAAACGTACGTATGCGGACATTGATATGATTGGACGCAGTGACCAATCGAAGCAGATAAAGAGTCTCTTCAAAGACCTTGGTTACGAACCAAGAGAAAGGTTCAATCAAATGAACGGCCGGGTCCGACTCATCTTCAACGACCTAGAGAACAACAGACGCATCGATATATTCCTGAATATCTTTGAAATGTGTCACAAGTTCGACTTTACTGACCGATTGCAAGTAGACAAAGTTACATTGCCTCTCGCGGATTTGCTGTTAACGAAGTTGCAAGTTATCGAAATAACAGAAAGAGAATACAAGGATGTACTGGCGCTGCTATGTGACAATGAAATAGGGGACAAGGATGATTCAACGATGATAAACGGCAAATACATTGCACAACTCTGCGCAAGTGATTGGGGAATTTACAAGACTGTAACGATGAATTTGGAAAGGATCAAGCGGGCACAAGACGAATATTCCTTTTCAAAAAATCAGGCGGCCCTGATAGAATCGAGAATTAACTCCTTGACAAAAATGATTGAAGATGCCCCAAAATCGATGAAATGGCGAGCCCGCGCGCGCATAGGCGAGAAGGTAAAGTGGTATCAGCTGCCGGAGGCCGACCAGAAAGTCATAGACTCTCGTCCCTTTGCGAGCGATGTAAAATAAAAGTATCAATCTTAAGTTCACGTGCGACTCTTGTATATCAAAAATTCTGGACGATGCTACCAGGTACCTGAAGATCTTACTATAGTCGATTCACTAGGTGAATGTGAAATTGCAAATTTCTTGTTTAGAAATCAAGTAGAGTACGAACATGCTGAACCAGCCACATGGGCTGAACCAAGTAGAGAACACAAGATCATGGAGCCTGATTTTAGGTTGACAAAATACGATATCTTCATTGAGCACTGGGCACTCGATGAAAATGATCAAGTTCCTTCTTGGTTCAGACCCGATATCGAAAAAGGGTTAGACCCCACTGAAAGATACAAAGGAGAAATGGACGAGAAGAAAATGGAGTATGAAATCAAAAACAAGACGCTAATTGAGACAAGATTTGCACAATATCAAAACAAAACCCTGATCCCTTTTCTTAAAGAAAAACTCTTGGAAAAAGGAGTGAAACTAGAGCCTCTTACCAAGGAGCAGATTCAAGAGAAGATCAAAGAGGCGTCAGACGAAAATGAGCCACTTGTCGAAAGCATAATGAAATTCATCAACATTGGCAAATCAAACAGATTGACCACATCTTCAGTCGAGCAGAGTCTCATATTATCGAAGTGGAATCTTGCTCAAACTTCGTTTGCAAAGATAGTGATTCCTGTTTGGGAAAAGTACCAAGCACTGCTTCACGAACAAGGGAAAATTGACTTCAATGACATGATCAATGAGGCTTATGACATTGCTAAGAGAAGAAAAGAGGATGTAGTCCAAATGTATAGCCATATCTTGGTTGATGAGTATCAAGACATCACGGACAATCAAGTTCAACTTATCGGGTGCTTTCTTGATCCTAATTATGAGAAAACTTCGCTGTTCTGTGTCGGAGACGACTGGCAAAACATCTTCACATGGGCAGGTGCAAATGTGAAAAATATTGTCGAATTCCACAAGGATTTCCCATTGCCTGAGACAACGTTCCTAGGTACAAATTATAGATGCCCGAAGAAGATTATCGACGCTTCAAACAACTCAATACGAAATAATCGATTCCAGATACCTAAAGAGGTAAGGGGCAAATTGAACATTGACTGCCAGATTTTCGCCTGTGAACGTCCTGACAAGAATTTTGGCAGCACTTATGACGACTGGGAAGAACTTATGGCTAGACAAACACTAGAGTATATTCGAAAGAAGAAGAAGAATAACGAAAGCGTCCTTGTACTGTCTCGATACAACTATAGGAACGGGAATCTAAAACGCCATTTTCATAATCTCGAAAGAGATGGAATAAAATTCAGATCTATTCATGGAGCCAAAGGAACGGAAGCTGATTATATTATGTTGCTTGGCTGCGTCGAAGGGACGTTGGGATTCCCTTCGGAATTTCGAGATTCGTCCCTATTCGATCTTGTGCGAAGCTCACGCAGAGAAAAGGAGATTCTTGAGGAAGAGAGGAGACTCTTTTACGTCGCGCTGACTAGATGTAAGAAAGAAGCCTACATCTTTACTTCAAAAAAATCCGGCTCGCGTTTTGTAAAGGAGATTAAGGCTTATCTTACTCCTTTCGATATCACAGCAACTGTGAATGGTTCCCACCCATAATCATGTGATCAAAGATCCAAGTGTGATATAGATTTAAGATTCGTGACTTAAAGCGGATTAGCGCCCAATGTTCGCCTAGTCCAATACATCGATTGGATCAAATACTCAATTCTTTGACCATCATCAGCGAGCTTGGCTTTTACTTCTCTTCTTACTTCATATTACGAAGATCGTTTCACAAGTCATTCACAA
>JASHOD010000036.1 GCA_030041295.1 Nitrososphaerales archaeon | reverse complement strand
CTTCCCCCCAATTGAATTTTTTCTAAGAATTCATTCGGCATATTCAAAGTTCTTGTTGATGTTAATCTTCAACTTCTTCAACGTTCACTTCTCTAGTGAAAGTTGTTCCAGTTCTGTTTGAACTCGTTGATGTTGCTCTTCCAAAATAGTACACCTTTCTTGCGATATGGCCCAAAGAGAATAACTTCCATCGTTCTTCCCGTAGACAATCATAGGCGGATTGTCTAACTAACTAACCTTTGACCTTTCTTAGGATTGGAATAGGCCGACATGTACCAATAGATGGATTTTAGCATATATCTGCCCCAGATTGTAGCCCCGCTCGGTGCTCAATCCCGGCGACCGCATCCGAGCAATATGAAGTAGCTTCTTGAAATTCCTGTAAATGAATAATTAGGCTGATTTTCGCTTGTAAAAAATGCAATTCGTTGTCGGCAAATGTCACTTCCCACATAGCTTATATGACAAGAGACGCAGCAGCGGGTCTTATCAATATTATCTATGAAAGGAGAGATTATCCTTCAGGTTCTTACTTTGAGATATTCTGGTACCATTGGCCGAGAGATGGAGTATTTTGGTGGGAAGACTATGAGCCAATCGTTTTCGCATACAATTACAAAAACGAGTTATGCTTTGTAATGGTTAGGAGAGGATGGAGACCAATTTTCATGAATCCAGACGATATTTTGTTGCCGCCTGAAGTTCGTTTCAGTGGCCCTAATCATCATCAGTTTTTCAGGATGAAAGTCGAAGCTGAGCAGGACTTTGACGATACTACTCTTATGAGTCTGAGCAGCATTAGCGTAACCTTTGCAAATATTACTTCAGGTCAAATTCCATCGTGGAATATTTCTGGACTCAGTAAGAATATCTATCAAATTATCCAAGAGATGATGCGCGACTCATGCGAACCTTGATTGTTTTCGCGTGATTAACAGTATACAGCTATATATATGACAAAGCATATGTTTATAGATATGCTTTCCCATACAATTTATGAGCAAGAAACAGGAGGCCTGGAAAGAATTGACAAATGAGCTACTCTTGAAATATGGACCGAAAGAAGCCGAGATTTTAAAGACTTTAACTGAGATTCATAAGCTGCCCAGCAAGAACGAGAGTTTTAGGCGGGGTATCGTCGCTGCCGACTACTTGATTGATGTAAATAGAAGACTTCTTTTTATCGGGCTAGCCAGCACGCTGAATCAAGCAGCAGAATCTAGTCAAAGAAATGTTGAGAATCTCAAAGAAATGTTAGAAGCGTCCAAAACACTTGCATGTGAAATTGTTGCGGCATTTGCAGTTCAAAAGGGAATCGAATCTGCGGATAGTATCGATATTTTCAGAGCGGAGTTAGACAATTATCTCGTCTTAGCGAAGTCAAAAGATGGTTTGAAGAAGGCTGATAAATACCAAATTGAACGTCGTCTTTCATCACTTTCCGACATGGCAACTCAGTTTGCGAAAAAGGAAGAAATGAGTGAGCTTTCAGAGCATTCTGAAGGCAGAACGTTGCTAGTAAAATCTTAACACTCACAAGCCTAAGATTTGATTACTACACAAAAATCAATAAAGGTTCCGTTGCTTGAGAACTACCAATGAACATTAAGGCAACGTATTATCCCGAGGGAAACGAAAGGTTACATGTTGACCACAACTACTATCAAGGTTACTATAATGACTCTGTCGTTCTTGTACTACCTGTCGACGTGATGTTAGAAGGCGCTAACTTGGCGTATGTTGTCACTTCTTCTATCTTTGTGAAGACCGTTAACCCTTTGCCAAACCTATTCGTTGGTGAAGGCTCTATTTGGAACACTACACAATTGCAAGGCGAAATTAAGTCGGGAACTCAGTTTGCACAGGTCGAAATTATGGTTCATGTCCCTTATCACAGATTAGAAATGCTAGAGACATACCGTCAGCAACTTTCAACTGAGCCTCGAGACATTAGGATGATGTTCAAGGAAATCTCTTGCTTCTAAATGATGACAACAAGAGTGTTCAACTAGTTCGCCTCGAAGTCACACAGGGAAAGGACGAGAAACTCGTTACTATTCGGCATGAATTCTGGAATGAAATTCTGGAGAGTCTTGGTTATCCCCGAAAGAAAGTTATTACGCTGAGTGAAGACTTAATTCAAGAAATAGAACAGTATAAGCAAACACACTCAATCCCAGATACGCATGAGGCAATTGCCGAAGCCGTCAAAAGTGCGAAAAGATTTGACGAGGAAAAGCGCATGAGCAAGTGTTCAACGAAAGTTGTCGACCAATAGTTGACAGTGCAGATTCTATCAAGAATCTATAGGACTAGGATTTACCGTGAGAGGTTGCTCTTATTACATTCAACCAAGGATAAAGCCATAGCAAAGGAAAGGCCGAAACCATACAGCTTTCTATTTTTACAAGAATGTAGCGTTGATTGTAGCCTCGCTCGACGCTCAATCCCGGCGACCGCACTCTTAGGTTCAAGTAGTTATATTTTTGACGCCCTAGCATTCTCTTTGGATGCCTAAGAACAAACACTCGCTTCTACTTGATGAAGATCCTAAGGCAAAGAGATGGTTCAACAACCTTGCAAGAGGGTGCGTAGTTACTGCTCATGAGAGCTCAGAAGACAAGGGTCGAATATGAGAGGCCCTTCTAAAATGATCCCCGAAGGAAGGAGTGTCTGAATCCGGCATCCATCTCACATATATTCAGTGCGAGTCTCGGTTAGATAACCAGTCAGAGTTGCAAAGCACTTCACTCAGAACGGCTTCTTCCACCCTAGAAGAAGTCAAGCCGGCGTCTGGTTATACTGCTGATTTGCTCGCTCCGCTTCTCAAAAGGGAAGTTGGGTCCATTCTGATAAAGGGCGAGCCAGGAGCCGGCAAGACGACGCTCGCGCTGGAGCTCTTGTCCATGCACGGAAGCGGCGTCTATATCTCCACCCGCGTTTCGCTTGAACAGCTCATCTCGCATCAAAAGGAACTTTCGCGTTTGTTAAAGGAGGGGAAGATAATCGATGTGTCCGCTGACAAGCTTCATCCAAAGAAGGATAATTCTCAATTTCTAGATTCGAGATTCGCAGACCCCAAAGAATTTCTCAAGGTACTTCTTGACGCGATCCTGAAAGTCCAAGAGCCTCTGATCGTCTTGGACAGCTGGGACTCGATCGCAAACTTGACCGAACGAGTCGAAAGGCTCAAAATCGAACAGGGGATAAACTTCATCGCAGCTGGGCACAAAGCGAAGGTCATCTTCCTCAGCGAAGATCCGAACATGACGACCACCGACTATCTCGTTGATGCCGTCGTTACAATGAGGAACGAGAGATTCGATGGAAACAGAGTTAGGACGATTGAGTGGAACAAACTCAGGGGATCAGCCATTTCTCTCTCGACTAACATTTACACTCTCGCCGACGGAAGGTTCACCGCAATCCCGCCCTCTGATATCTTGAGGCTTCCCCCGACGGCGGCCAAGCCATACTCGCCCCTTCCCCACCAAGAAACTCAATACTCCACGGGAAGCGCTGATCTCGACAACTTTTTCGAGGGTGGGTTGCCCAAGAGTCGCCACATTATGTTTGAGCTGGGTAGATACTCCTCTTCTTTCGAATGTTTCACTCCTATAACCTCGACCGTGAGCATGAATTTCATCGCAAACGGGGGGAGTGCAATCTTGGTCCCATCATCCGGGTCCGCAGGTACTCAACTAAAAGCACTCAACAGCCATCTTCCCTCCAAAGATGTGAGGGAGAGATTCAGGGTCGGCTCCTTTGGAAAGCCAGTTGACTCTGGATCTTGCCAATTCGAAATGGATCCCTGCTCGTGGGAGAGTTCGTGCGACATGATCTTGGACATTTCTCAGAGCATCAGGGCCAGCTCAGGCAATCCATGTATGTACGCGATTTCTGCAGACGTGGTTAATCATGTCTTCGATCATAGCGATGCTGCCAGATTCATGCAAAGGATTGTTCACAAGATAAGGCACTCGGAAGATGTCCTGCTTTCAGTCGTGACCTTCGGATCATCCTTGACCAACGAGCTCGGCGGCATGGCGGACATTTATGTTCGGTTTGAGCAGGTAGAAGGCGCGCTTGTAATTCACTCTGTAAAGCCCCGTTCACAGCTCTACAGCGTGAGTAATGATTTTTCCAAGGGTTATCTGGAAACAAGACTGACTTCGTTGGTTTAGTAACGGGCCAAGTAGCTTACTTGCATTTTGATTGAAGAAGTATAAGGAATATTCGTTTGCCAGTAGCGTAGATTCCGAAGAGCCGCATATCTAACCTTCCGAAAGAATGACTAATCCTTCTATTAGAAGGACTCATGAATCCGACGAGGTACCTCTCATTTTCAGCTACCTCGTCCAAAGTTTGTGTCGCCTTCTGTTATCATCGATACTTTTACTTAAAGGCGAGTAAATCTGTTGCATCGCTGCCGTTTATCGACAAGCCAATTGGGGAATCCGTTCGATCAAACCTGAACCTGAGAGAACCAACCATTGCCTGAAAAAACGTCGAGAAGAAAAAGGTTTCTTTGAAAAAGGTATGTGAATGAATAGAAGAAAGTACTTCCAGCGCTGAAGATCATGCACACTGGACTCTTCCTGTAGCTCCGTTCAGTTACCGAACTTTAACGCGCCGATCAGTGTTCTTTGCTTCTTAGTGTGATGCCGCCGCGCTAGATGTAGCAAGGCTTGCTCTGGTGATGAGGCCCACGATCCTTCCTTGTCTCGTTACAGCAAGTCTCTTGATTTGGAGATCAGCCATTTTGAGCAACGCCTTTCCAATACCAGAGTTCTCGTCTACGGTTTCTATTGGCATACTCATGACCTCAATTATTCTTGTTGATCTTGGATCTCTTCCTGAGGCAAGTACTCTGTCCAGCAGGTCATGTTCAGTTACGATTCCTATCGGATTCTCTGAGATAGTGCAGACGATCGCTTCTTTAGATTTTGAATCAAGCATGGCCCTAGCTGCATCAGAAGCATAATGGCTCGAAGGAATTCTAAGATAGGATCTCATCGTGAAGTCAGAAACGTGACGAAAGAGAGAGACAGCAGCGCCATCCGAAGCGTCCTTCTCGCGACTATTCCAATTAATTGCATTTGCGTTTGCAGATACTTCTCTTACTACCAAACTTTCTATTCATTTCTTACCACTCCGCAAATTTGTAGAAAGCGTCCATTTCTTTCCCCGAGCGGGAAGCGGAGCAGTTCATAGCGGTCGTCGTATGCGATAACTTACAAACCAAGACACGCCTAGAAGGGGAATATCCCATCAGTTGCTAATTCTAATTTGTTTTCTCTACTTTTGCGAATACATTCCTCGTTGATAATTCCGGGGGCATATATGCGTAGTGTCTGCAGAGACATTCCGATTATAATCTTAGAGCAACACAACTCTTTCTATAATATATTGGTAAAGTGCAACAGATAAGATTCAGAAATGGTTGGACGACACGGGACAATCATACACTCAATGAATGGCAGAACAAAAGGAAGGCTTTAGGCCTGCCACGTGGTCTGACGGTCGCACGAGATTATCCCAAACTTTAATCTTGGGCCATGAACCAAGCAGAAAATCCATATGTGGATTCGCCCTAATAACTTCAAGTTTCTTGGGGTTCGTCTTGAATGGCCGCACATTCGCAAAATCGATTTCGTAATGACGATTTCTCCGCTAGTGAAGTTGCCACTCGATAGCATTCGCCAAGTTGAAGTGATCGCTAGTAGAGCAATCGGGTAATTGCTCTTGTTCTTTTTTTGCTGTTCTATTTATTTTGCCCTAGTTCTTGTTATCAAAATTGAGAAATGAGTGCGGTGAATAAATGGCCCAGTCATGATTACCAAAACAGAGCCAAGCCGTTTGAGGCGCTAGGTTTTGAAATCGAAGATCTTTCTGCGAGTGTTTCTTGGGCTAGTATTGATTTTCTCGGCAGTAATCATCAACTTGTATTTACTTTATAGTTTTGGCTTCTTTCTAAGAAATTTTGGAAATGTTGGCTGCCGAATATATTTGTTCCTTCAACACTTGATAGAGGTTGAAGGCAGGCTACTTAATTTACATCTCCAACCTGTCACTCCGCCCTTCCGTACATTCAAAGATGTTGAAACGCTTGGTCTCGCTTTGGTGATAATATTATGTAGTTGGCTCCTTTCAAAGAGTCTCCTAAAAACCATTCAGATAACGTCACTGTGCGTCTTGCCTCTAGGTTTAGAAATCTACATCTGGGACAGAAGGGAATTTTGGATTCATGCAGCTCTTATTATCAGCTACAGCCCGTACACCTCATGGTTTTCGAATGCCGATTTACTCTTATTATCAGGCGCCCTCCTGATTGTTAGTACGGCAGGATTATTGATGAAGAAATCAAGAATGAACGTAGCGTGAATGAAAAAAATTCGCTGACTGTCAGACATCTTGGCAAGGATTGCCATGGACGAGACTGTTCTATCCGAGACTTTTTTCGTAAAGAAGCTTAAGTATTTCTTATCATATGAAAAAATTAAGCGCATCTATTCATCTAGGGCATTATCAAAAGTACGCGTAATAGTTGTCGTAATCCTCGTGATTGGCGTCGCTATCTTAGCAGTTGTCGGATACAGCCATTTTGAACTCAAGAGTACAAAGCTTGAAGTGACAGCAGTAACTCTGGTCGGGGTTTGCGCTGCAACTAATTATGATGTTCCACATTCGATCATGCTTGCATCGAGCAATGTAACTGTCACGGCCAGCAACACCACAATCGTTTATACGACTTACAGCACTATCTATGCCAGCATGCAATCCTCCATTGTATCTTACACCACAACAAGTACAACGAACAGCCTAACGAAATTTGTAACGACAAGCACCAGTACTCTCCACCTGGCTGCATTTGATGAGAATGTTACCGTATGCACATATGCATCTCCATAAGAATGATCAACGCTTGCTACGATTTGAAGCGAATTGTTAGCAATACTTGAGCATTGTTAAGTGACTACACTTTTTTCTTATGAGCTTCAAACCACGCAAGATGCCTGCGGTATGAATCCAGTTTATGCTTCCTTTCCTGCCAACCATGTCCTTCTCTCGGATATACGACCAGCTTTGTCTCCACGCCTAATTCTTTCAAAGCCCTAAAGAATTCGTACGATTGCTGTACGGGTACGCACGGATCCTCGCGGCCGTGTATGATCAAGGTGGGCGTTCGAATCTTTTTTGCGTAATAGACCGCCGACTTTTTGTTATAAAGATCGGGCTGAGAGTATGGGTTGATGTCAAAAACGAAGATCTCCCAGTAAGTATTCCATTCTCCGCCGTGCATACTAAGCATGTTAGAGATTCCAAAGTCTGCGACCACGGAGTTGAACCGCTCGGTCTGAGAGACCGCCCACATCGCTAGATAGCCGCCGTAGCTCCCGCCATAGAGAAAGAGGTCCTTGGGGTCAGCCCATCCGCGCTCCACGAAGTAATCGACTCCGGCAAGAATGTCCTTCAAATCATCTCCCTCGATGTTCCCCCTGTGCATCTCGAGAAACTTTACGCCTCTTCCCTGACTGCCTCGGGGATTTGGAAGAAGCACCGCATACCCATGGGAACAGAAAAATCTCGCTTCCATTTCGTAGCGGTATCCGTAGCAGGTTGATGGTCCTCCGTGAGCCCTCACAATCAATGGGAGATGCTCTCTTCTTACTCCGACTGGGAAGTAAGCTAGTCCTTGAATTTTCAAGCCATCAAAGGAAGACCACTCTACAAGTTCGCCCTTTATTTCGCCGTACTGAAGGAGCGAATCGTTTAGATGAGTCAGCTGTGTCCACTTTAATCCATTGTCCTCAATCACTGCGCACCAAACTTCCGCGGGAGCGTTTAGTTCTTCCCGAACCATTGCCAGGCGTCTTCCATTCTTGTCGATGGAAAACTTGGGCCAAGCTCTGTTTCCGAGGGCAATATCCATCTCGGAGAGGATCTCGAAATTATCTTCGTCTTGTCTGAAACCATCGAGAAGACAGAATACCGATTTCGTCATGTTGACGCTGTAAACGAGCAGATTCTTTGTGCCAGGAAGTTGGCTGATCCAATGGACAGATCCGAATCTGTTGCGCGAGAGATTCACTGGTTCGGATTCGGCTCCGAGGTCGATTCTAAAGAGATCTCCGCCCACGAGGGGCCTGTCGCTCAGAGTCGCAGAAATGAAGAAGACAGATTTTCCATCGACCGACCACCTTAATCCGCCGAATTGTTTCGACCACTTCGAGTAGATTTCTTTCGGTTCTCCCGTTTCTAAGGGAATGATGGCTATCCGCGCAATGTGCCAGGTCCACTCGTAAGGCTCGTCAGCGATTAGGGAGACGAAAGAGCGTTCATCTGGACACCAATCAAACTCCCAAACGTGATAGTCTTTAGTAATCCTCTTCGTCTTCTTGCTTTCGATTTCAACCGTCCAGATCCGTCCATACTTGTGGTGCTCTTCGAACTCTAGTGCTCCTCCCGACTCTTCTTTTCTTGCGGAATCCTCGGGAGTTTCAGAGTCGTACATCAGATATGCTATGGAGTTACCTAAGGGCGACCACGCGAATTGGGTGATCTCGCCCTGAGACATTCCCGACGGAGAGACGGCGAGGTGAGTGACTTCACCAATGACATTGGTGAGCTGTATTGCCTCGCCTCCGTCTAGCGATAGGATGTACAGTTGGAATTTCCCTTTCTCGACCCTGTCGGAAAGGAAGGCGAGCTCCTTACCGTCAGGAGACCAGCGCGGCATATAATCCGTGCTCGTACCGGTTGTAAGCTGGCGTACCGAACCAGTTCTTACGTCTGCGATCCATATGTTGGATCTAGCCATCGTGCGATCTTCTTCTTTGAATGCCTCGGCGACTGTGAGAGCGACTCTGTTCCCATCCGGAGATATTTGAGCGTCAGAGATGATTCTCTCTTTGAGAATATCCTCGGGCGAAATTGTCGTCGTCATATTTTTAGACCATTAATTCACTCGGAGAAAATTTCCTTTAAAGAATATGCAAACACTCGAGGAATCAATACGGTCCCGAATTTGGAATTTACGCTATTTTCCTTTCCTGGACAGCGTGCTCCAAGACTGTTCTATGAATCAGAACATCGTGACTCCTACATAGAATCAAATATTACAACTTTCTAACATCGACTTAGAAGTGAGGAATTCTCAAATTGACTTGGACTAAAAACGCTGCGCTGGCTTTCATACCATTTGTCATATTTGGCCTGGTATTCGGAATCGGCTATGTCGGAGTGTATCTTGGAACTTCGGTTTCCTCAAGCCAGAGCCCTAATGTGGTTGATTATTCTTCTCTTGCTTCTTCGGAGATTTCTTCTAATCCTACCTTGGGTGTTGAACTTTTTGTGTCACTAAACTCGACAATTATCGCGCAGAGTGGATCTATAGGAGTCAACATCAGCGAGTACAACCTTCTTCCGACAACTAACAATGTTTCAGTATCAAGCGATTGGGCTCTGCAAGAATCTCAAGGTCCCGGCCTTAGGATGGGTCCGTGTGGAAATGGCGCTTTTCCTTTTGGAATCGCGCTTTTGCGAGGATACTATAGTTCTTCTAACATTTCATCAGACACTTCACTTTATTTGTACAATCCAGATGGAATTTACGGCTGCCCTGCTGACTTCTTTGGCGTAGCCCAATACTATAGCTTTGAGCCTTCAAGTGATTCCACGGCAGTTTGCCAAGGAGCAATAAACAGTACCGGCACGGACGACCAGAACTGTGAACCACCGATTTTCAGCACCTTTCCTCTGTCGCACTCAGTGGGTATAGGAAGCTACTGGAATAGTTCAGGCACTGAACACAGTCTGACCGAGGGCGTCTACACAATTGTGACTGGAGATGAATGGGGTCAGTTAGTAATTTTGCACTTTGCCGTAGTTCCTCAAACTAGCCTAAATGGCCTGACAATAGGTTCTGTAGCTTTCAGCTCATCCTGGCATTACGTGGGAAATGTCACATTAAGTGGGAGCGAGTCCAGCTGCGTAATACTAAGGTTGCCCTGTCCTAGTAATACCCAAAATCCTGCGGAGGAGTTAACTAATGGAAACGGCGATGTCGCGTATGTTGAAACGATGACACTCTGCGAAGCGGGCAGCACAACAAAGGCCTGCACGACGTTTACAATAGTTCTAATCAACAACAATCTCTATTGCATCAATCCAAATGACAACATTCCTTCACAGCCATCGTGCCCTGCTATACTAGGTTAAATGGCATGATTCTTCTTAGTGCGTGAAGCAAGAAAATGGGGTCGTTATCCTTCTATTCCTGCGCCTGTGTGGAATCTATCTAGATGAGATTCAAATAGCTAGAGTCCGTGGATTTCGTTTCTTTAATTCGATAATTTTTGAAGCTGTTCACCCGGAAGTGAAACAAAATCAGATATTCGTTGGTTTTTTGCCAATCAAAACCCGTACTACGACTACTACAACTATTATAACCACGGTGAGTCCGACAATTAAAATAATTCTTTGATCTACCGTCAATATGCAGTCAGCTTGAAGAATAACGGCGAAAAACTCGGGCTAATAATTGATTCTGCTAGTTCACGAAAAAATTAAGAAGACATAGCGAAAGCGTTTCAAAGACATTTGAATCCATGCCCTAGCAGTAAAGCCAAAGCCTGGAGTCATTCATTAAGGACACGCGCGCCGATGAAAATTTTTCTTCTATTAAGAATATAAAAAGGAATGATGTCAGTTATGTCTTCTTCCGATATCCTACCTGGGAATGGAAGTACGGATTGAGAATGAATTCCGCGCTGGCGCGAAGGAATTGAGGGGCCTTCAAATACAATCTGTTTTCGTGGGTGTCCGAATAAAGCTAAGGAAGTTTGACTGCCTCCCATCAAAAGTAAATTCAAGACTGTACGCAAAGAAAGATGTGTTTCAAAATGCCATGCAAAACTTGGTTTCAAGATAAGAATGTTGACACTCTTGAGATTAGTAGAGAACAATCGGGGAAGGAATATCATAGTCAGTTGTAATTACTGTGCAGCCCCGCCAAAACCGACCTCATTTCCGTCGGGATCGCGGTACGTAATCTTGCGAACTCCGTCCGGGTAGTTTTCGCAATTCGAATGGGGGAGTCCCCGCTCGGCTATTTGCGTGACCATAGTATCCAGTTCACCTACGAAGAGAGTATGGATAGCGTGCCCGGCGTGCTCTGGATTCTGCACGATGTACATGTACCGATGTTCCGCCAACTCCCAAACGGCCTCTGTTTCGTGAGGAAAGAATGTGGGCTTTGAGCCCAGCAAAAGTTCGTACCATTTCAACGAGACTGTAAAGTCAGAGACCGGAATTCCTGCAAATAGATCTAGCTTTGTGGTTAACATCAGGGGTTACTCATCCATTTGAAATTCCGTCATATTGGACGCAGAAGTACTTTGCGCTCATACCATGAAGAAAGCATAACACAAGTACCTATCTTGATCTCTTAGTCAAAGAAATCAAAAAGAGAATTCTTAACATCCAGTGCTGCCACAAATGATTTCGGAAAATCTATCTACGAATACATATATGGTCAGATCTGTTCCATCCTTCTTCAGAAGAGGCAATTGAGAAAATGCCGAAGACAAAAAGAGGATCCGAATCCTTTTCCGACCCTTTGCTCGGGATCAAAAGACCGTCTGAAAATTTGCGTCGATTTTTTGGGGCTTGGAAAGGAGAAGAATATTCATCGATCAGATTGAAGCTGCTTGATGATCGGAAACGCTCACGTACTAGAGACGAGGAACTTCAGTAGACTCATTTGCTTTGATACTGTTATCATACGCTGGGAAAGACCGATAAGTTGCCAGAAACATCTTGCCAAAAACTAGCAGGACAAGTCGCAATAATCAGCGGAGGAAGTGGAGCAATAGGTCAAGCGACCGCCCTGCTTTTTGCCCATGAAGGCGCAAAGGTTGCGATACATTTCTCTGGACTTACTGAGGCCTCGCTGAAGAATGCTACCGACGTTTCAAACAAACTGAAAGCTCTTGGAGGAGAAAGTATCCCGCTGCGCGCGAACATCTCAAATTATAACGAGGTTAAATCGCTTGTCGATAAGGTTGTAGAGACCTGGAGCAAAGTGAATATAATTGTCTGTCTTGGGGGTCTTCCGTCTTCGGTGCGTTTTTGGAACGAGGATCCTCTGGAGTTATCTGACGAGGATCTCCTGAGTGCCATAAAAGTGGACTTTTTAGGCTCATATCATTTTGTCCGCGCCGCAAAAGATTACATGAAAGCAAATCATTGTGGAAAAATAGTGTTCATCAGTTCAACGCCGACCATTTATGGAGAAGAAGCTGGCTACAGATACTCGTTGGCGAAGGATCTGAACAGGCTAACTGTAAAGTCCCTTGCCCCGAAGCTCATAAGGGAGTATGGAATTTACTTGAACGCAATCGCTCCCGGAACCGTTGGAACGAAATCGAACAGATTGAACTATTCTGATGAGCAATGGAAGGATCTGATCCAGGCGATACCGCTTGGTAAAGCGGGCGAAGCAGATGATATAGCTAAAGTTGCGCTGTTTCTTTCCTCGCATGATTCTGACTTTATAGTCGGGCAGACTATTGTAGTAGACGGCGGAGAGGTCAGACTGTAACGAAATTGCTGTGGATATCAGAACGCTCTCTTCCTAAGGTCGGAATCTGAACATTTATTTCTGCCTTAATTCCGCCTTGAGTTTATGCTAAAGAGCATAATTATCGAGCTTTCAACCCCGCCTACGGAAGAACTTATGGGGCTCCTGAATGACTCTAGGAAACTATTGGGACCTGGTGGGACGATCGAAATTGTTTCGCCGACAAAGATGCACGTAATATCCCTCGACAAACCGGGGCAGTCGGAAGAACAGGCGCTTGCGGAATCAGAAATTGGGAAATTGTTGCGTACGGCCGGGTTCAAGGGGAACGTTTCCATCACGAGAAGAGGCCATTTAACTAGCGAGTCTACTCACATAATTGCAGTAGTCTAGAACTCCAATCTCACTTAGATTGCCATTGATTATCTGTAAATTGATGAGTAAATGGCTTGTTCATTTAGTGAGCTATCTGCTGAACAACTTGAAGGCCAGCTTTAAGAGCATCGACCTTGTCTAATCTTTCCCAAGTAAAATCAGGATCTTCACGCCCAAAATGCCCGAATACAGCTGTCTTTCTAAAAATTGGTCGGCGCAATTTGAGATTCTCTATTATTGACTTGGGCCTCAGATCGAAATTCTTCTGAACCAGCTCAAGCAGTTTTTCGTCAGGTAGTTTTCCAGTGCCATGCGTATCAACTAACACTGAAACAGGTCGCGCGACACCAATCGCGTACGCTATCTGAATCTCGCACTTGTCAGCAAGGCCTGCTGCAACAACATTTTTTGCGATATATCTCGCCATGTAGGCTCCTGACCTGTCAACTTTGGTCGCATCTTTTCCGGAGTTGTGGCAGACAAAACCGTTTGCTGTGAATGTGTGAGCACCCGGAACCGTGAGGTCAAAGACTTTAGTTTTTGATGCAGTGATGGCGATTAAACGACTAAAGTAGTTGTTCATGATGTAGAGTGTTCTCAAGTATTCAAAGTCATTGTCCCCGTCAAAGTAGTTGGCATAAGTATCCAGAAAGGATCTCAGTTTTTCGTAGGTCAATTCTTTTGTCGCTTTTTTGACCGACTGAGATCGTGTGAAACGACCTATTCTTGCTTCATCTCTTTGTTTTACTTGCGATGGTAAGCGGTTCCACAGCCGCATGATTCGCCCCCGCTGGGAAGGAACTGAAATGAAATCGCGCTTCTGCTCCAAGTCCATACTATTCAGAATGTTTGCTTTCCGAAGCAGGCCGAAGTTGATATCTCGCTTGAAAATGTGTGCACTTTCAGTACCTTTGACGCGAAGGTCGTACAGAGTACGCCTAGATCTTATTTGGCGCCCTTCTATGTATGCTTGTTCATATCCAGTCTTTTCCATGGCTTGGACATGAGAAATGATGCCAAAGTTTAAGAGCAAAAGTTGAACCTGCTTTATCAGTTCTCGAGAAGTCGAAGTAAGCTTAATGTGAGGAGAATTTGAATACCTGCCAGATCTCTGAATCGCTCCATCTGTGTCGAAGAGCCCGCGCAGGAAAGCCGCCATGACTGGTTTTGGCGCGCGAAATACGGATTCTGGCACGAGCTTCTCCCACGAGCGCCACTTTCCGAGGCCCAGATACTCCAAATATGCTCGCAGCTCAACGCCTCCGAAGAACGCCCAGTGGCCGAGTATCTTTCCAGGTTTTCCAAATAGTCTCGTGCAAAGATCCTGAACATTCCTTTCCATATCCTCGTTGCACACGCAGATCGAGATACCATCTTTGAAATTGCATCTACCATCTCCGACTAGGAGACCCATAAGATAGGCTACGTCCTCTGTCAGCTCCTTAGGTAAGTTGAAAATGTTCTTTCTAAATGTAGATGGATGGTGAGTAAAACTAAATTCAGCCGCGTCTGATTTAGACCCAAATAAGCGGTTCTTGCGCTGGATTGCGATCCAATCTGAGTGTTTTAATTCATCAAGCCTCCTCCAGACATAATTTCCCTCCTCATCGATGACTCGAATACACTGGTTATAAGTGCCTTCGATTTCGTACCCATCGGCCGTTTGTACTCGCAGAGTTGGCAGTTCTCCGTTATCGTACCACTCTTCGGCAACGGTAGGAGAGATATCGGTCTTCACAAGCTTGCCTTTGATGTTGCAAAGATCTGAAATTCTTTTCAGACCCTCCTCAGTGTTCACGAGGGAGTCCCCGGAAACACAAAAACAGCCTCCCCCGTGGCTCCCTACCCCTCCGTAAGTGTCTACGATAATCTTTCGACCCGTAAGACCAGTATCCGCAAGGGTTCCTCCAAGTACGAACCGACCAGTACCATTGACTATGAATTTCGTATTCACGTCGAGAAGATTAGGCGAAATGACTTTATCGATCACCTGATCGATCACACCTTGCTTTACTTCCGCTTCGCTCACTTCATCCGAATGCTGCGCTGCAATCACGACTGAGGCAACGCGTATTGGTTTCCCATCAAGATACTCAACCGAGACCTGCGACTTACCATCTGGTCTCAGATAAGGCAGAATCTTTTCCTTTCTGCACTCTGAGAGTCTCTTTACAAGTTTGTGCGCGAGAATAATTGGAAGTGGCATTAATTCATTTGTTTCATTTGTCGCGTAACCAAAGACCATGCCCTGGTCACCGGCCCCTTCTTCGTGATCTGCGGTCTCATTGACTCCCATTGCAATGTCTGGGGATTGATCTGTTATCGAAACCAAAACGCCGCATGTCTCCCAGTCAAGGCCGTCCTTGGCATTGTCGAGCCCGATCTCTTTGAGTGTCTGTCGGACGATGTTAGGTACAGAGATGTAGGTGTCAGTTGTGATTTGACCTGTTACAATCACATTGCCCTGCATTATGAGCGTCTCTGCATCAACTCTTGCATTTGGATCTTTGGCAAGAATTGCGTCCAAAATGCTATCAGAAACTTGATCTGCTACCTTGTCGGGATGGCCTTCGGCCACTGATTCGGAAGTGAAAATGTGTCTCCCTTTTTGATTCATGGGATAATAATTCCTACTACTTTTTTGACTTGTGTATTGTTGAAGACAAAAACTTTTGCTCGGATCTTCAATTTGAGCGAGAGGCTTGGCCAGGGAAAACAGACTGACGATATTTGCCTTTCTTGGGCTTTTCTCTGATGGACTGTTACGCCGCACTGTTTTGAATTGAAAAATACGTCACTGTTGACAAGGAACAACACAATCCCGGACAGCAGCAGCAACAATACTCAAAAGAAACAAACTTATCGAATTGAAAGATGAAATCAAACTCGCGGAAGAGTCATGGGTGTTGTGGGCCGCCACTGTTCTTCTCAGTGGTTTTTTATACATCTAGGGACTCCAATAATAATGTGAGTTACCTGAACAGAACCCGAAAGCTTGCGATAATTACGCCTTCTTGTACTCGTATTTCTATCTGCCTTGCTAGCCCCGATCATTCCGGCACCGGTCTCCTTAGCTCAGGCAGCCGCGATACGTGATCAATGTACTGGAATGGTTGGACCGAATAGCCCTAATTTTCAAGGCTGGATTTCAGTTTCGTACTTTCTTTCCAATGACTTCGTTGGAGCTGCCTATCTTCCCAAAGGAGCTCCTTATCCCTACGATATCAGTGGATATTACTTTATGTTGTTTGGGTATCCTCCAATAACTTGCGGATAGACAATGGAAACGACCTGCAATTTACACTAGCATCGGACAGGCTCAGCTCAGAGCGTAATCAGATTACCGGAATTTTGAACTGCTTAAATGATGTCCATCAGGAAATAGACAACATAAGGTAAGGCCAGGGTCATGAGCGAGGCAAGCAGCACTCAATAACATACTGCCACAAAATTCTGAAGGATCCCCAATTGAAATTTGAAACGTGAATATCCTGAGGGCTTCGTTTTCGAAAGTGTCGGATATGGAGAGCGTTACTGGACGAACAAAATGTCCTCGCGGCTAGGAATCCTACTTAGCTGAGGAAAAAGGAAAACGGCCTCCGAGTATTTGCGACAGGGTCATACGCCGACGAGGTATCAAACAGTTTAGAAACAAGAGTGAATGATCATTCAATCCGAATGCAAGGTTTAGAAGTCCCTCAACCTGGAAGCAAAAGCTGGCTTTTGGACGCCTCTCCATGGTACAAGGCAATGCGCGCGACAGCCCCAGTCTTTCATGATCCCAGATCTGGAACTTGGCACGTGTTCCTTTACTCGGATGTCGAAAGAGTCCTGACACAGTTCAGCACCTTTTCCTCGCAGTTTGGATATGAGGCTGAAGAAGGCGGTTCCCCCTCGATAACAGGCAGTGGAAGCATGATCACTACCGATCCGCCTCTTCATACGAAACTTCGAAAGATCGTCGCCGGCTCTTTTTCACCCACTTCAATTGTAGCTATCGAACCTAGAATCAAAGAAATTGCAGGTCAATTCCTTTCAAATGTTGATGCTTTAGTAAAACAAGGAAAAGTGGTTGACTTTATCAGCGAATTCTCTGACCCGTTGCCGGTTACCGTGATTGCAGAAATGCTCGGCATCCCGACCGAAGACAGGAAGAAATTCAAAGAATGGTCGGACGTCCAGATCGGGTCCGAGGACATGGACTACGAATCGAGGAGAAATTCCTCGACGGAGCTTGCAAAGTACCTGAGCAAGATTATCGAGGAAAGGAAAAAGGACCCCAAACAAGACCTGATTTCATCGATCGTTACTTCGGAAATTGACGGCGAGAAACTGACTCTTCAGGAGGCAATTAGTTTTTGCATTCTCCTTCTAGTAGCAGGTAACGAAACTACCACGAACCTTCTTGGTAGCGCGATTCGTTTATTCGCTAAATACACCGATTCGATGAAACAATTGCACGACAAACCGTCTACGATACCTGTTGCGATCGAAGAAATCCTGCGATTTGCATCGCCAGTCCGCGGGATGTTCAGGGTATCAGTGAGAGATTCGGAAATCTCTGCACAAAAAATACCTAGTGGTGAGAGCCTAATCGCTTGGATAGGTTCCGCAAACAGGGACGAGACTAAATTCGTGGATGCGGACAAGTTTGAAATCGGAAGAACTCCAAATCCACACATTGCGTTCGGCCACGGTATTCATCTTTGTTTAGGCGCTCCTCTTGCAAGATTGGAATCAAAAGTTGCCTTGCAACTTCTTGCCGACCGATATTCCGGGGTCAAGCTCAAAGTGGCTGAGGATAAGCTCGTCCCGATGCGTAATTTTGTCATTGGTGGCGTGAAACACTTGCCGGTCGAGTTTGTCCCGAACTAGGCAGCTCGAATGATTTTGTTCTCACAAAAATCATGATCAATAAACATTTGTCGATGGGGCTCCAGAATTGACCGAAATCGTATTCGGGAAAACGAGGCTTCGCGTCGTTATGGGCGACATAACTGAACAGAGTACTGACGCGATTGTAAACGCAGCCAATTCTTCACTCATGGGTGGAGGTGGGGTCGACGGGGCAATACATCGTAAAGGAGGGCCAACAATATTGGAAGAGTGCGAGAAAATCAGAAGAACCGAGTTGAGGGAGGGCCTCCCTATAGGTGAGGCGGTGATAACGAGCGGTGGCAATTTGAAAGCGCGTTACGTCATTCATACTGTTGGGCCGATTTGGACCGGAGGTTCAAACGGCGAAGCACAGCTGCTTGCCAAGTGTTATTCAAATTGCCTAAAATTAGCGAGCTCCAGACGACTTGTTTCTATAGCCTTCCCCACAATAAGTACCGGCGCATTCGGCTATCCGCTTCGAGCCGCGTCTATAGTGGCAATCAAAGCTGTGCAAGATTTTCTATCAAATCATAATGACGTGACCTTGAGAGACATTATTTTTGTCCTGTACGCTTCAAACGATTATCAGATTTACAAAGAGCTACTACAAAAATCAGAAAAGACGTAAGTATGTTCATATGTTGTTTTACCGAATGAGTTGACTCTTTCCAGTCGGCTTTTTGCGCGAATAGGGCATCTATCGAAAGCTCAAACGCATGATGTGCTGGTGGAGAGAAAACTCCGCACGAAGATGCCTGACGGGGTCGAACTACTCTCGGATCATTACTATGCTAGGGACGGAGGCAGGAAGCAACCCATTGTTCTCATCAGATCGCCCTACGGAAGAAATTCCGTTTGGGGAATAACATCAAGATTGATAGCGGAACGCGGCTATCAAGTACTAATCCAAAGCGTCCGAGGAACTTTCGGGTCGGGAGGAGAATTCAATCCGGAAATAAATGAAGCAAGCGATGGAATAGCCACAATGGGTTGGTTGAAAGAACAAGATTGGTTCTCGGGACAAGTGGCGATGACGGGCCCTAGTTATCTCGGGTACGTCCAGTGGGCAATCGCAGCGAATTCACCGGCGGAGTACTTGAAGGCGATCGTTCCACACATTACTGCATCCCAGTTTCGAGGAGTGACTTATCCAGGTGAAGCGCTGGCGCTGGATACAACCCTCAGCTGGGCTTACTTGGTAAGTAGACAAGAAAAGATTGGAAGAATTCACGGCCTGATTTCTTCGTTCAGAGTCCAGAGTGTCCTAAAACCGGCCTTCTCGCATGTTCCATTAAATGAAGCAGATGAACTGGTTCTGGGAGAAAAGAATCAGATCTTTCAAGAGACGATAACCAACGAGCCCGACGGTACAAAGTTCTGGAATGATCGAGATCACAGCAAGAAAGTTCAGTATGTTCGAACTCCGACACATTTGATCGGCGGCTGGTATGACATTTTCCTGCCATACCAGTTGGAAGACTACAAAACACTGAAGGCATCAAGCAAGATTACACCCTATCTCACAATAGGACCTTGGTCTCACGAAAGCCCAGGTGGTTTGTTCGTAGGGATCAAGGAGTCTCTAGATTGGTTCGACTATTTACTGAAACAAAAAGATTCGGTGATAAGAAAGGAACCGGTTAGAGTTTATCTTATGGGAAAGAATGAATGGACCAACTTTCCAGATTGGCCACCGCCACAAATGAAACCTGTCTCCTGGTATCTTCAGGAAAATAGGACGCTTGATCAAAAGCCTCCGGTGAACGATTCTTCGTTTGATTCTTACGATTATGATCCGAGGGATCCTACCCCAAGCATTGGCGGATCCGTGATAGGGAGAAATGCAGGCCCACGAGACAATCGGAAAGTCGAAAGCCGTGCAGATGTGTTGTGTTATTCAACCAGTGACTTTGA
Organism: Nitrososphaerales archaeon; assembly: GCA_030041295.1. Lineage (GTDB taxonomy): Archaea > Thermoproteota > Nitrososphaeria > Nitrososphaerales > CADDZS01 > JASHOD01. The sequence continues at coordinate 81,463 of JASHOD010000036.1, read as the reverse complement.
ACAAGATTACGCGATAATTGGTCCGCTCTCAGTCGATCTATACATGCACTCGAATCTTGAAAACACGGATTTCTTTGCTAGACTCTGCGACGTTTCACCCAAAGGAAAATCAATTAACATTTCTGATGGGGTACTTCGACTTCGGCCTAACGACTTTGAAAAGCATCGGGAATCAGATGGAATAGCACATATCAAGTTTGATATCTGGCCGACAGGCAATTGCTTCCTCAAGGGTCATCGGATGAGAATACAAGTGTCAAGCGGTTCGCATCCCAGGTTTGCGAGGAACTTGGGAAGCGGGGAGCCGATTGCCACAGCGAAGAATTTTCAGACAGCTCACCAGATAGTCTATCACGATACTGCTCATCCCTCTTGCGTCATCGTTCCATTTATGGCACTCTGATAATACAGAAACAGGAAGAAAATCAGCGCGAAGCCATCCAACGAATTCTAATTCTGAACAAGGAAAATGGGTTCGCACCACATCAGCAAATTGGCTAAAAATAGTCCATTTATGACCAAAAGAATCCCCACCACAAGAAGTGGACTTTTCTGAATCTATCGAGCACTAACTCGGTTGCTGAAGCTGTCGTTTGGGAAATGTGAGAATTGAAACTTGGACGGCATTATCAAGAGAGTTACACAAAAAGAGAGGCAAGATGTACTTGACTATCTCTGTAAAGACGATCCGCTGCTGAATGCATACGCCATCAATCGACTTCAGAATAATGTCCTAGGAATAGTAGAAACTTACGTTGCAACTGATAATATTGATTTCAAGCTCAATGGTTATCTCTCGATGTTTGAAGGACTAGGAAGGGCTATAGATATCTGGATCAGAGGCAACAGTCTCGAAGTCGAGCAACAGCTATTGGATTTCTTTTGCTCCCATTTCTATCCTTCCCAAGAAAAGAGAAAGGTATTCGTGAGCACGGACACACGAATGTCAGAAACAATTAGAACGCGATTCTCAAACTGCAAAATTGATTTCCAGGTTGCCATGCTTGTTCGCAAAGGCGAGGAAAGGATTCCAAGTTCAGAACATAGAGTGGTCACAATCCACGAGGAATTAGCTGAAGAATGGACAAGATTTGTGCTTCCTGAAGGTTGGGAGCTTTCGAAAGAGATTGTTGAGAATAACAGAAAGTTTCTCAAACAGTACACCGCTTTTGGAATAATGGATTCTAACGGAAGAATAGTTTCAGCTGCAGATTCGTTTCTCCAGTTGGCTCATGTTACCGCAATTTCAGGTGTAGAGACTCATCCTAACTATAAAAGAATGGGTTATGGTACTGCTGTGGTTTCAGCTGCTTTGCAGAATGCACTCTCTCGCTCTCGAGCTGCAATGCTTTTCGTGGGCGTAGGCAACTATGATGCCATAAGGATCTATGAAAGGCTAGGATTTCGCAAGATAGGCGAGTGTATTTGTGCCGAGACCCTCTAGCCTGTGGATTAAGGGCTTGCTTCTTTCTTCGTCAGAGCGAGCCATTATTTATCGGAACAGTAAAAGATTTGTTTGTTCAGATCCTTGGCATGCTTTATTTCGCTTGCTGTTGACGCCCCAATATATTGTCCGACATCAATGACAACTATCGCCTTCGAGAGTTCTATTTTCACTAAATGTAATTTATCGAGTTGCTCCTTATTTCGTTCGATCCATTCTTTGAGGGAACCGTCTTTCTCGCCATGATAATAACTTGCGACCGTAAGCACTACTCAGTCGCTTAATTCGAGTACTCGATTAACTTCTTCGAACTCTTTCTTGAACCTAGTCGATCCGCAGAGGGTTACTATGCCTTTCAAATTTGAAACGCCACTTTTTAGATATCAGTCGTCCTAACCTGATGCTGGGTATGTGAAATTGAGATTGCATTCTTCAGTTTCTTGATTTTTTATGGTGGATTCTTATTTCTAGAACGGGTCGCCACGAGCACTAGCCGAGGAGCGTGGTCCGTCGCTTCTTTTGTCCGAGCCTTCTGTTGTCCAAAGAGATGGATTTTGGTAAAGCCATGATTTGCTAATTGGACTCTAAGTTCAGGAAATGTCCACATCCTGAGCACGTGGGTTTCCCTCCACTTGTGAATCCTTCCATTTACTTTCATTATGTTATGCTCCGTATGGTAGCAGAGGTTGTTGACATCATCAATCTTGTGAATCACGGTTCGCTTTACCCACCAGTCTTTTCCTCGCGCCTGCATCTTTCGAACTCTCTGAAAAATTCCGAAAATCGACATGAAGTTACCTGTATCAATGATCAGAATTCCACCAGGACGAATGATGAATTGTATCTTCGTAAGGGCGTTAGAGAGTTCCTCCTCGTTGGAAAGATAGTACAATGCTTGAACACAGTACGCAGCGTCGAAAGGACCTTCCACATTGATCTCTTGCAACGAAGTCCGTACTAACTTCAGTCGAAGTGATCTTTTTTCGGCGTTCTCTCTTGCTCTCTCCAAAGTTTTCGGGAATCTGTCAATGCCAGTTATGTCATACCCTTTCTCAGCGAGGGCTAAAGCTAACCGACCTGTTCCACATGCGAGATCCAGAACTTTCTTGACTTTACGATCAGCAAAGGTCGTAAATGACCACGCGAGAAACTCTACTTCTCTTCTAGTTTGACTCTTTGGTACAGAGAGATCCCACGCGTGTGCTTCGTTAACTGTCCAAGTATTTCGATTCAAAGAGGCTAGAATTTGTACTCTATTCGAGACTATGAGAACTTTTTCGAAATACTTCTTATCAGGAGGATCAAAGCCTGCTCCAAGAGTTGCGACTTTAGTCTGGGAGATGGCACGATGTTTTCACCATAGGATTCTAGCTCCCCTGAGCATCGCAAATATCGATGAGACCACGAATAAAATGATCATGCCAGTGAATATCAAGACAAGTTCACTTTGAAATGATCCAGAAGGAAATGCCTATTGTCCATTTGCCAACGTTACGGAAGCAGGAAGTAGGTTAGAGAACAGCAGGCCCTCCCTGTACAGCGTTAGATCATAAAGAATCCAAAAGCTGCCCAAGATGACGAGCAACGCCCTCGAACACCCAAGATCCCTTTAGCATGGTTTCGACAAAGGTAAGTACAGCCAACAATGCACCCAGGACCGGCAAAGATGATGAAGTCAAGGACTGGGAAAGTGAACTTATTTATGGGATGTAGATACTTGGCACAAAGTATTGGGCAATCTCGACAATATGCAACGGCAAATAGTAAAAGACCAACAATGTCAAACCGGCGAAAACGAAGGCGGAGAATACTCTTAGAGCAAACCTTCACCTTGAAAGCTGGAGATCGAATATCCTTACCATCGACAGGTCTGTTTCCCGATGTACTTTAGACAATTGAAGAAAGGGAATTACCAGATTGAAGAATAGTAGCGATCAGATTATCAGATTATTTGTTGCAAATTAGGCATCTATCTCCTTGATGCAAGGTGATTGGAGGTATTTCTGGGTAATTGGGATGCCTCTGGCAGTTCAAGCAAGACCTGTAGGATTTTACCTGTAGTATCTCGCTGACAAGTAGTCTTGGATCGTCAGTCAAAGAAGGTTCCCGAGACCTTTCGAGTGATTCGAGTTGGATCGTTGCTTGGCGTTTCATCGTTCATGTCACGGGAATTATTCTAGTCAACCAAACAATTTATTCAATTTCCAAGAAGATTCCCAAATTGATACGGAATTTTACCTAGATGGTTCCTCATTGCCCAATACATGAGATAGTGTTTATACGGTCAATGATGAAACAGATTTCTGTCTGCACTTCGCCTTCAAAAGAGAATACCTGAACCATCCAATGATTCCAATAAACAAGGCAGACGAAGAAAATAAGTACGGATTTCATTATTTTGACAAGCCAGCCCGGGATATAGGAGGACAAGATGAGGACGACGATGAAGAAGACGACGAATTCGACGTCAAATCTTGCGCCGGAGACTGCTGCGACGAGGATTGCGAATGCGATGATTGCCTAAGGTGCTCTGCGAACAGTGTTCAGCGAGAAGACGAGGAAGACTATTCGCAGTATCCTGCGGCGGCAGGCTAGAAAGCGAATATCCAGTGGATTGAGAGGGGCTCCGTTCCGAGCCAAAACTAGAGTTCATTGTTAACAACTATTGACCCTGTCCATTAGATATTTCTCACTCAAATCACGAGTGCGTACCTCCGAGTATACCAAGAAAAGAGTGTGTTTTGAGTAAAATTGAGCAGGGCAGAGGAAATAACAAGCGAAGTTAGAAAACTCGTTCTCACTTGCCGCAGTCTGGAAGCACAATTGCAACAATCCGTTCCGAAGAAAACCTATGAGGAGACCATCACAAAGATGCAAACGGCGATCGATTCCCTCAATGCAGAGCTTTCGCGTGCAAGGTCAGAACTTGAGAATACAACTTCTCTTGGACAGAGAATCTCAACGCTAGAAGCCCAGATCGGCTCGCAAAGCGAAATAATCTCATCTCAGGGACACACATTCGAAGCCATCTCAAGTAAACTAGTCGAAAATTCGGTTCCCTTTGCCCTTTACACCGAGAACTTGGCAAAAGTCCAGGCTCTTGAGGCAAGAATTTCCTCCTTGGTAGATCCCAACGAATACAACGCGGTGAAGCAAAACTGTTCGGAGCTGCAGGTACAGATCGCCAATATGGTCTCAAAGAGCACATTCGAAAACTTGCAAGAACAGCTAACGAATTCCGTCCCTGTCCAAAAGTACGAAGAGCTAAAGATAAGTTTTGAACAAATGGTTCCCCGAGAACAATTCAATGTTGCAGAAGCTAGAGTAGCCGAACTCGAAAGTGCACTCGCGAATTCTGTTCCCAGGCATGATTTTGAAGAATTGGCAGGCAGAATCGCCAAGATTACAGAGGAAGCCGCGCAATTGGCTAGCCAGGCTCAAGCTGCAGTGGCACCTGTAACCGTTTCCGATTCTCCTACACCAGAATCAGCGCCAGTAGCAGTTTCACCTGAGCCTGCGCCACAAGCTGAGGTTGCTAAAACTGCTCCTGTCGAGGTTGCCCCAATTCCTGTCGCTGACGTCACTCCTTCGATTATCATTGCAGAACCAAATTCAGCCCCGGCTCCTATTCCAGTTGAAGAAATTCAAGCTCAGATTCAAACCGTTGCCCCTCCAGTTGAAGTTCAAGCTCCAGAATCGGTGACACCAACTGCGGTAAATGAACCGAGTCCCTCAATTTCGATTTCTGAACCAGTCGTGGCGTCGGCTCCCGCCCCTGTAGAAGTCCTAACACAGGTTCCGAACCAAGATGTCGTCGCTCCGGTCCAGTCTCCAGCTCCAGCCACTCAGCCTCCAGAGGAAGTAATACCAACTCCAGCTGTCGTTGAGACATCTAATAGCCCCGAAACAATTGCACTTGAATCTCAAATTCCTGAAGCGAATCCTACTCCAGTTCAGACTGAAGTGCAGATTGTCGAAGCTATAGTGGCGGCACCTGCGCCATCCGAAACTCCGACAGCCCCGGCCGAACCAGCGCCGACAGTAGAACCACAACCACAAGAAATTGCCGAGGTACAATCTCATCTCTCGGAAATTACCTCCGCAATCGAAACCGGAGTCACGACTCTTTCGCCTACAGTTCAACAAGTCCCTGTAGCAATGCAGGTCGAATCTGAGAAGGGCTTTAGATTTTCAAACACAGAGTTCTGCGCCAAATCAGGCATGGAATTCCTTGAAGACATCGAGAAAGTTGACATTTCCGTAATTTTCGCCCACACCCAAAGCGGCGACTTTGAGCGCTGGTTCAAAGAAGTTCTTGCGGACGAATCGTCGGCTCAGTCTGTGCGGTCGATCCGCGAAAGCAACGTATCGGGCGAAGACCTTAGGACAATGCTAGTCGCAGCAATTGCTCCTCGATACCGTGCCTGATCGTCGAAGAGATCTTTACTTCCAGATTGTAATCCGCCTCGAAACACTGCGAGATCGTCACTCCCTAAGTTGTAAAGCATCCGGAATAATTTCCTTCCGTCCAACCTGAAATATGTTAGACCTTCAAACATCATGAGCCCTTCTTCGAAAGTGCGCGCACTTTTCATCCAATCTTGACTTCCTAGTCAGCATAAAGAGCAGCAGAGATAAGGTTTCGAGACTCAAGCTCGCCCTTTAATAAGCGCGATAAAGTGGAATTGTCTCGAGCCAAGTATCTTGGCAAATGATGCTCTCTTGAATTTCTCACGAATAGCTTTTGCAATCCTCGGACTGGTTTGTATCATCTTGTTTTACATCACTCGTCTCGACATTCTTCTGCTGGTAGCCGTAGTCAGTTTTGTTATAGGGCTATTCCTTATGGGAAGCTTTAGGCGTAGCAGACCCACGCAGAAGAAGAACGATAACAATACCTGACAATTATCTGCCTAGTTCATCTTGCCCTTAGGATCTTTCAGACTCCAAGTCCGATTGCTTGAACTGTTGAAAAGTTGTTTATGACCGACGTATGGAATCCGGATTGAATCGGTATACTTGCAATCTTGGCATTGCAATCCTATGACGACTTCGTAACCATTTGGAAGGTCGTTGACCCAGACTCTGCCCGCTTTCATAATCCCTCCACAATCTGCTTCTGTTTCCTTCCAGCTCTGACCTTCTAGGCGAACTTTTTTTGCGTGAAGTATCGTAGGCACACCGAACTGCGAGAAAGGGTATCCCGTAATCGTGTATCCGGTCTTTCTCAAGCCACGCTCGTGCTTTGGAGGAGTAAGAATCTGCTGCTGTTTATTGTCTTTAGCCATCTCAAAATAATATTCCAAAGGCCAAGTACTTAAATCGCAAGAAAATACTAAAATGTCCTCTGTGCGTCGAGCCTTGAGCGATCCTGACAATCAAAAGAAAGCGTCCGAAGGAATGCTAAGACTAAGCACGAAGGACAAAATTTGGGTTATCCTTGCCATAATTGCAATAGTCATTGGATTTGCAATCGCGGTCATTTACGACCTTTGATTCTTCGCGTCCTAAAGAGGAAACTAGAACCTTTTGCGTCCAGCCGCGACGATTATCACGACCAGCCCTAGCATTATAAAAAAGATCGCCCAACCATAGACTCCTAGTCCATACAATTCCGCGACCCCGACCGCAAGGAACAACACTCCAAAGAAGGTGCCAAGTTTTCCGACTCTGTAGGGGTATCCTCGCTTGAGAAGGCCATGAGCGAGAAGCAATGCTCCGAACATGAGATCGAATGCGGTATAGAAGTTTAAGGGAGGTAGTCCCGCAGCGAATCTTTGTCCCTGGAGAACCCAGGCTACGCCGAGCTCGACAAGTAGGATCCCAAAAAACAAAGACCATGATATAATGTTTCGTGATCCAGTGATTACTTTGTAAGTCATTACAGCAACCCTCCGTTGAGTCGGCCTTTTTTTGCTCCTACCTGATTATTGTAGCCGTCCAGATAAAAATGCATTTCCTGATATGACTAGAATGGTTAAAAGGGCTAGGTGGTAGAGAGTCTGCAACAAACATTCTGTCCCTTACACTCTGGCAGAATTCCTGAAAATCTTCTGAACTAAGGATGCGTAAGAATACAAAATTTGTCATCATCGTCCAAGCAGCCATCAATTTTTGCTGGAGAGCAAAAGAAGGAATCTCCTCCACAACTCAGTGTTGATCTGAGAAATGTTATGAGATATTTTGCTAGTGCGGTCACTGTAGTTACAAGTGCTTTAGATTCCGGAGAACTATTCGGCCTCACAGTTTCAGCTTTTGCATCGGTATCGCTCAATCCGCCTCTGGTTTTAATCTGTATTAGAAATGAGAGTAACGCAACTCCTCTCCTCTTTAAGGCACGCAGATACTGTGTGAACATCCTCGCGACAGACCAGCAACCCATTGCGGAGAAATTTTCCCTTCAGGGCGAAGGCGGAAGATTTCAAAACTTGGACTATTACATAGGAAAAGGAGGCAATCCGATCATACAGGGATGCATCGGTTACATTGATTGCAAATTGTCCCAATCGATTGACCTTGGAGACCATACTCTATTCGTCGGAGAAGCCGTTGACGTAAAGGCCGAAAAGAAGCCTCCGCTTCTATACATAGATCGACATTACGTGCGCCTTGCAGAAGCGGATTAAGCAGTATTCCAATATCATTTAATAATCTAGGCATTGCACTCTGACCCCTAACACAGGTTCAAATGCAGAAATGAATACAGGCCTTGGTCTGACTCTGTTCTTTTTGGGAGCTTTCGCACTCATTGTAGCAATGGTAAGCATTCCCTCCATCCAGTTTTACACAGGGGGCGCGTTTGTAGGATTATTCATGGCGGGATTGTTTTATGCTTGGGGCAATGCCTGGAGACAGAGCAAAAGACTCGGAGAGATGCAAACGATTACTCAACCCACGTCTGAAAATTCCGCGTTGATTGAACAACCCCAACAATCACACTTGGATAACAAAGGCTAGATCCTTAATCTCACAAAAAGCTAGTGATATAGCTTGTCGCAGGGCGCATCTCAGAATCCCGTCTTAATCTTCGTAGTCATACTTGCTCTGATAGTCATCTTTAGAATCCGTAGGGTTATCTACGGGACTAGAGTGAGCGTCGCACGTGCCGTATTGTATTCCATATACTACGTAGGGTTTGCATCTTTGTTTGTCGCTTTTTCATATTTTGAAGGAGTGTCAGAATCGTACTTTCCATTCTATGCTCTAACATTTGCCCTTGCAGTTGTACTCGCTTACAGCTTAGCTGGGACACGACTGAATTTTTGGAGACAGCCCGATGGAACATTATATTCCAAAGGCGGATTACTGATCTACATAATCTACATTGTCGGATTGATTGCTCGAATCGCGATTGGATACATTTTCATCGGGCCTTCAGCCTTTACTTTCACTTATCCGCCTGCGGTGACGCTTAGCCAAACGGGGATAGTTGCAACTATCTTTACCGACCTTCTCCTAGTATTCGGAGCTGGTATGCTCTTTGGCAGGAACATGCGAATGTTGAAAAGGTATTTTGCAATCAAGAACGGAAAGGAACAATTAACTCAGCAAGAATACGTTAGGGGTAATGAAGGCACTTCAATGCCATCCTGAAAGCTTCATCGCTGAGACGACACGGCTGACGGAGAGTACCAGTGCTGCTCTGCGAAGTTCTACGTTTTCCTTCTGGGAATAGCTAAGCACATCATAGAAAGCCTTCTTCATCTTGAGTTCAAGCCTTTCGTTTACCATGTCCTCCGCCCAATGGTCTCTGTTCAGATTTTGCACCCACTCAAAATAGGAAACCAGAACTCCTCCGGCGTTAGCAAGTATATCAGGAACGATGTTGACATTCATTCTACCCAGAATCTTGTCTGCCATAGGAGTAGTGGGGCCGTTAGCTGCCTCGACGATGAGCTTCGCCTTTATTTTGCTTGCGTTTACTTCCGTGATCTGGTTTTCCAATGCGGCAGGAATCAGCACGTCAGTCTCCGTTTCCAAGAGCTCGTGATTCGATATCTCTTCTATCTCTGAAATCTTGGCAATTGACCCAGCCTTCGTCGACTCTTGTAGTAAAGAATCATACGAGTGCTCGAAATGCCCGCTCGGTGATTTAGCTCTCGCCCCGCCAGCGACATCGCTGATGGCTACAATCTTCGCACCCATTTCCATGAGCGTCTTGACCGTGTTTGAGCCTACATTTCCGAATCCCTGAACTGCAAACGTGACGTCCTTCATTTCCTTTTTTAGAAACGTTTGCACCGCTTCCCTTGCACAAATCGCTACCCCCCTGCCGGTTGCCGCGCTTCTTCCTTCGGAACCGCCGAGCTCTATCGGTTTGCCTGTCACGACTGATGGAACATTGTGTCCCTTCAGTCGCGAGTATTCGTTCATTATCCATGCCATCGTTTGTGCGTTTGTATTGAGATCAGGCGCTGGTATGTCGACTTCGGGGCCGATCTCTTGTTCAAGCGCGTCGACATATTTCCTCGTCAGCCGCTCCAAATCATCTAGCGTGAGTTTCCTAGGATCCACCGAGACACCTCCCTTAGCTCCGCCGAATGGAATGTCGATCAAGGCAGATTTCCAAGTCATCCACATCGAGAGGGCCTTCACCTCACTAAGTGACACTTTAGGATGAAATCTGATCCCTCCCTTATACGGTCCTCTCGCGTTATTGTGCTGCACTCGGTACCCTGTGAACGTCAGTGCAGTACCGTTGGAAAGTTTGAGCGGAAGCGACACCGTAATTTCTCTTATTGGACTCTTCAACATTTCATAATATTCAGGATCAACTTGAAGAATGTCTGCGATAGAAGCAAGTTGCGTTAGAGCGTTATTGAAGGGATCTTCGTGTTCTGACATAAGGGTGCCTTTTTCCTAGCACTGTTTGGATGAATATTTTAAGGTAGAGAAATTCCTCAACTTTCTTGGCCGAAGGCCGCCATTTCATGGCATGTTAGAATTCGAATTGGAACTGCTGGAATCATCTTTAGACGAAGAATTGCCATCCTTTTTCTCCACCGTAGCCTTTTCGCCTTGCTTTGACGGGTTTTGTATGATCTCTTGAATACCTTGGTCCATCTTCTGACTGCGAAGTACTCGCATTGCCCTCGACATTGGGAGAGAAATTACTGAAGAATAAAGGTCACTCGCGCGAGTCTTCAGGATCTCAGTCGTTCCAATCGTGCTCTTTACCTCGCTTAACACCTCCCGCAGCTTGTCTTTGTCGCTTTCGAGTTCGTTTGCAAAGTCTTCGTCAGATATCTTTCCTTCTTCTTTGAGTTTTTGGAGGGATTCGATCGCCGATACAGCCTGAGCAAGTTTCACGTTGAGTTGTTCAGCTTCGACATTTTTCTCCTCGGGAAACTTTCTCTCAATGTAAGTAAACAAGAGAGCAGCCTGCAAACTAAGTGAGATGAAGGTGACCCCAAAAACCATGGCCTGCATTAAGATGAATTCTTTTCCAGTTACGACCGTACCTATGGAAAAGACCAGAGCGATGGATAGTGCTCCTCGCATACCGCCGAGCACCGTTACGTTCTGCCATTTCCACGGAATCTTTTCTTGGATTCTGCTGAAAAACGAAAGTATGGGATAGACTGACGCAACGCGCGCGATCGTAACTGTGGCAAAGGCAATGAGAATGTATTCGAAAGTGGCGGTTGAAAAGAGCGATGTGATCTGTGTATCGAGACCTATACCCAAGAAAGCGACAGATGTGGCAATGAAAGCAACGACCTCCCAGAACACCGACAAGGTTTCTCTAGTGGTCGGACCGACAGCCGTTCTAACTGTAAGATTTCCAAAATATAATCCAACAATTGCTACGGCAATGAGTCCGGAGAAACCAAAAGCTTGAGCTACAGCATATGATCCGTAAACCGTAGAAATAGTCAACACCGTTTCGGTAGCCCGATCCGATATTAGACTGGTCAAAAGTTCAGCGGCAAATGCGACGACAAACCCTACAAATACTCCTCCACCTACAATTTTTGCAAAATTTTCTATCTCTGGCAGTATTGATATTGAATGAGATTGCGCTGATGCAAGGATTATTGAGAAAACAACAATTCCCGTGGCATCATTGAAAGCTGCCTCACTCTCAATTAAAGCAGAAAGCTTTGAGGGAACTTTAGCACTCCGAAATATGCTTAACACAGTCGCGGCGTCTGTAGGCGAAATGAGCGCGGCAAAAAGGAACGAAACATAGAAGGGCAGATCCGCCACCTTCCAAAGGGCCACGCCGCACACCACGGTCGCAATAACTACACCCAGAGAGGCAAGAACAGAGGAAGGTCGAATCACCGTTCGGAGATCGCTCGACCGTATATGTATCATCGCTTCGAAGATTAGTGGCGGGACGACAATGGAGACAAGGAGTCCACCCTGAATCAAGTTGTTTGTGATAAAAGTAGCCCCAAAAAACCGAGAAACAGTCGATCCGGCGAGGGCAAGCCCGATGAAAACCAAAATTAGAGTGTAAGGAAGTTTGGTTTTCAGGGCAACCAACGAAGCGACCATCATCAACCCAAGAAGGGCCGCTATGATTACTTCATCGGTTACTACAAATGAAACCATGTGGTACCCTCGCCCGGTGCACCGTATTCCCTAAAAATTGTATTGCTTCAAATAATTTCCGATTCAAGAAAAAAAATAGGCTCTTCTTACGAAACCTTCCAGATATCGACATCAGCACGCGCGGCAGCGTCCCTCATAAACTCATGAACTCTTGCGCAGACAATTGCCGAGCGGACTTTTGTCCTCGTCAAATTTAGTTTCTTCCCATATCCCGCGCTTAGCCGAAGTACCTGTCCTAGTGCATGCTCCGTCGCGTCTCTTTCGACTTCGACAATCACATGTTTTCCGTTTTTGTCGCTCAATACAATATCTGCCAACCCAGCTGAAGTTTCTATTTCCCGCCCAAGAAGCATCATGCCCTCTTCATATATTGGCAGGTTAGAAAGAAAAGTGTCTGCGATAGTGTCCTCCATAACTCCAGATAGCGGGACGAAATCGGGAAGCGAAGCGTCCAGATGATCTATCCCTTTTGATATGTCATAGTACGTCTCCCCAAAGAGGCACGGAAAAACGTACTCAAGAGTGCCATTCCCAGACCGAACCAAGAGAACTGGAGTATTGACCAGATTCAGTTTCTTTGAATTAGACAGCGGAAGAGGGAATTTCCTCTTTGCCACAACGGTTCCGCGTTTCTGGGGCCGGAGACTGCGAATCTCATCGGCTAATTTTTCATAGTCAGATTTCCGAAGCTCGTGAGCTTCAGATTCCCGATACTTGATCTTCTCTTCTTTTTCGAGTATATTGATCCTACTACGAATTTCTTCGATGCTTTCTTTGTAATCCGAGTTTTGATCAAAACAAAGATTAAGGAGCGCTCTGTCTTTCATTCATACTCGTTCCTGCTTTTTAATCGATTTCTCAGAATCACTCTGTTCTTGTCTCTCTGCTCTTATTTTTTGACATTCTTCGCATTCACATAGACTCCTAAGATAATCAAATGAGTAGATTCCCAGATCATGCTTGTCATTCCAACTGATCTTCAAACCGTATCTACCGACTGACTCGATTCCTAACGGTTCTATGTCCTGGCTTACTTTCGGCTTCGCTGTCGCATAGTAACGGCCAAAGACGCCGGGTTCTCCATTGCACACTGCGCAGGGACATTCGCTTCTTAGCTTGAATGCAGAATATCGTGATTTGTGCCTGTCCGACCAGAAAATCGAAATACTGTGGTCAGATTCGGAAACGTCCAACTTTGTCGGCTCCAATCTTTTCTTGCTCTGGAAGTAGATTCGAGCTTACCAAAATTAAAAATCAATATGCCAAAAAGACAAGTTTGAGCTATGGAATCTGAAATGACAAACTGTCTATAGACCTTGCCTTCTCTAATCATCGCGTGCAGCAGTCTGTATAGCATCTTATTCACGCTTAAGCGAAACTTTGACTCCTTCTTAGGCTAGTTAAGGAGTAGTCAATACGCGCTTTGCCAAGGCACGAGACTCGAGTCTCGAAAAAAGGAAATCTAAAAACACGCAGGAAGGTCCTTTTTGGGCCGCAACAGTCAAATTTCAAAGTAAAATCAACATTTCTAGCAATTGCAATTTCTGATTTGGCATTGCATTATTTCAGTTAGTATCTCACAAGAGTGATCACAGTGTCCGGGACCGGACAGGAGGGCAACTTCTCTTCTGCATCATGGACTCGTCAAACTTGTCCTTTTCGGGTTCATGGTTTTGGGCGGATACTACGCGGTCGACTGGATACTGAACGTGCCTAACTGATACAAGATTGTGGGAGCATGCTGGCTCACCGGATTGACCGGCTTCGATTTTACACATGATTTGTTGTTGATGCTGGGATATGGTGGCGCTCAAATCGCAGCGAACGCCCACTTGTTCGCCGTTCATTAAAATCATTTTTTCTATCTTTCGCGCGGACGAAATAGGCTCATTTCATACATCCTATTTGGCTAGGGCATCGAAGGCGATCTTGCTCACACGATCAACATATTCCTTTAGGGCTTCAGCATCGACCATCGGTTGCATTTCTGCGAGGTTATCCGATACGAGCAGTGCGGATGCAGTCTTTACTCCGCGGAGCATACCGAGTCCGAACAAGGTTGCGCATTCCATTTCGACTGCTATGTACCCTTTTTCGGCCCACCTGCTGACAAAATCAGGATCCTCGGCGTAAAAGGCATCGCTTGAGAACACGGGCCCCATGTAGCACTTGACATGAGAAATGTTTGCGCAATCTATCAAGTTCGCAGTCATTGCAAAATCCGGTACCGGGCTAATTCGTTCACCTTTCAGATATTGGTCCAAGGTTCCTCCGATATACGCTGCGCCGGTAGGTATTATCAGATCACCGATTTTCATTGGTTTAAGAAATCCTCCACACGTGCCGAGCCTAAGAATAGATTTTGCCCCGAACATGATCAGCTCTTCAATGACTATCGCTGCGGAAGGGGCGCCGACGCCGTGGCAGCATATTGTGAGGGGCTTGCCGTCATATTCCCCCGTGTAAGTGAGATATCCTCTGTTTTCATTCACTAGTTTGGCATTTCGAAGATATTTCGACAGCTGCACAGTTCGAGCAGGATCTCCTGAGATCAAGACGCGTTCGGCAATATCACCTTTCTGGACTTTGATATGTTGTGGTACCGGGGGCATTGTATCTCACTCTAGGGAATAACTCCCTGTTAAAAGTTGAATTCCTTTCGGTTGACGTAATCGTGGGCAGCAAAACTTACTTTGCTGAGTTTTGGCCGTCGCTGGTGCTCGATCCAATCGCTTGATCGACAAATTTGAAACTCAAGGTGGGACCCTTGTACTTGCACTTGGGACAAGTAAAGTCTCCCAATCCGCTAACCGAAACCCCGACTCCATAGCGCCTTTCCGCAAACGCTGGTCGCTTGAATGTCGTGCCACACTCGGGACATTCTATCAGTCTGCCTCTGCCACGTATACCCCAAATGAGCAAAAGACCGATGACTACGACGACTACTACAGGAATTGCAATAGTTTCTAAAAGACTGAGTGCCATTAATTCACCCAACCCATCTATTTTTGATATTATTTGAAGTCATTGAAAAAGCTCCTCAAGCGGATTCTGCATTTCCTTGACTTCCCTGATCTGAATCCCCTTCGATACCATCTCCGAGACCAATTTTGGAACCTCTTCGGGGGCACTAAGATCAATCAAGTAATATTCGCCTTCCTTCCTGTTACGGTCCAACCCCAATGGATCTCCGAAAATTCGAATCCCAATCACATACTTCTCCGTCTTGATGTCATCTATCTTTCCGAACAAGGCGAGTTTCCCCTTGCTGATCACGAGAACCTGATTTCCTATCTCTCGTGCCTCGAATAGGTTGTGAGAGGAATAGAGGACAATCTTATTCTTGCTCAAGCTCAGAACCAACTCTCTTGTTTCACGTGCAACCTTCGGATCGAGATTGCTCGTTGGTTCGTCCAACAGATAGATGCTCTTGTCTCTTAGAAATATTCGGGCCACGGAAACTCTTTTCTTTTGTCCTCTGCTTAGCTGCGAGAAATACTTGCCCTTTAGATCCTCTAGTTCGAGAAGTTTGATGGCTCTATCAACGTCCGAATCGGAGGCGTTTTCGACACTGGCGTAAAACTTCAGAGCTTCAATGATTCGCATGCCGTCAGGGATACCGTCAATATGGCTGAGGTAGTCGAGCTGCTCTCTTGCCTGCTGGGACTGACCGGGGATTCCGTTTATCTCGACTTTACCCGAATAGGGCTTTAGAATACCGGCTACAGTTCTAAACAATGTTGTCTTCCCTGCACCATTAGGGCCAAGAACGACGTAAATCCCGGGTGTATCTATTTTGAAAGATATATCGTCAATGACCTTCGATCCGTAGTACCCCGATGATAATGATTCCACCAAAAGAGACGAGAGATTCGATTCCGTTGGCGAGTTTGATCCTTGCGCGCTTAGATTTGTTGCTGTCACGTAACTTTGTTCCTCATTTAACTGATTTGCAAGAATCTATTGTTCACTCGAAAGAAACCTTTCCCTTGACATTTTCTTATTCGCGACTCCAACCATTACTATTACAAGTAAAGTCAACGCGCCTGAAACGGAACCAACCAGGAGAATGAAACCTCCGGACCCCACGAAACTCGTCAACAATAGCACTATCAGTATCGGAACGATTCCAAGAAAAGGGGCTAAACCTACTGGACTGTTGATCCCCACTCTTCGTCTTGTGAGGGCGGACCAGATCATTCCTGCCATGTTTCCAAAGGCGGTGGCAGTGTAAGATATTGGAATCACATAGAAGAATATCAGCTCCACATAAGTTGGCGAGATCGAAACATGTGACAATGACTGGATGACGACGGAGCTCGATACAGAAATTATGAGAATTATAGAAATTAATCCAAATGAAGCAACTACAATCGACCAGAAAATATTCGAAGGTTCTACACCGTAGGCAATCAAGTATTCATAGACTCCTTTGTCTTTGTCGCTTACGAAAACCATCAAACTTCCAAATGATCCAATAATCGCGAAAACGGGCAAAATGACAACTGGTATCTGAGAAACTTCGGAAGAAGAAATTCCTGCGGCAGCAGAAGAACTTGTCCCTGCCCCATTAAGTAAAGTCGTGAGAACCGACCCGTAGAGAACCGAGATAACGATTGCAAGTATTAGGTAAAGCTTACCGTAGTTTAGGGCTCTCTTGAAATTTATGAGCATCAGAGATTCAGGCTTGATCGTGGGGTAGGTCGCGGATCCTTGCGGTTCGTTTCTTTTCCTAGTCAATTCGCTTCTAGTCACCGTCAGCGCTAAGATCAAGAAAACAATCGAGACACCAAATATAAGAAATTCGTAGAATGCGATCCCTAGGTAACTTGCAAACGGGACGGAGAAATCAATGAAACCCATGGGAAGTGCAACCGCAAGATACAACTTGCGGCGAAAGACCGCTGAGAGGACAACCAAATAACCCCAAGAGAAATGCGCCAAAAGAGAGGATATCCGTTCGAGGATGGCGAACCCAACATCTGGAAGTGTCTGTGATGGTGGATTGAATAATCCAGGGGCGGCCTTCACCAGAGCGTTGTAAACAGTCTGCGAGAGTGAGTTTGATCCCGAAGACAGGATCGCATAATAAGTCGTGAGGTTGATCAACGAGGTCGCCCCGGAGATGATTCCGAGAAGTACTCCATTTTCCCAGAAAGCGAGACTGATCCCGTATCCTGCCGCGTCTTCGGCCCTGAGCTGATTCATTCTTAGAGCAAAACGAGCAACGACGTAGGCTCCTCCAACTTCGAACGCCGACGTCTGGATTCCGTAATAGAGTCCCAGCGCCGCAGGGTTCTGTCCCACTGCAGAACTGAACGCGTTAATCGTAGGAATTTGGACTGCGTACTTTAGAATGATTGCTCCTGCGTAAGCGACTAGCGCATAAAGCAGAATACGTCCAGTAAGTCTTCGCCTAAAATGCCAGTAGAGAACCAGTCCTACGCTGAACCCGATGATAATAATCGGAATTAAGAAATAAACTGGATCAATGTTTTGCAACTAGCTGGGCATCAACAGTTGTAATTCACGATTTTAAAAAAGGCACGGATTGATCCTAAAGATCCGAAAAGGTTGTGAAGAAATCCTATGCTCCGGCTTCCTTGTGCTCAGAAGATTCATCGATCAAGTTCGAGTTTGAAATTTCTCGATGGCGACCTTGGCAATCCTTCACATGATTTACTATCTCGTCGATATCGTAGGCTTCTCCACACTTTGGGCAAATAACCAAATGCAAGAGGAACGCAACCCAGCCTGAGACTTCAGTAGCCCATATTGGACTTTTTCTTTTCAGATGATAAATTTATTGTAGTTTGAGATGGAATTCTTCGAAGAAAAAAGAAATTCCTAGAAGCTCAACTTTTTCGGTTCGTACTGATCCAATCTAACTTGATTGATGGGAACTCAATCGAACCCGGGTCATACACGCAAATGAACGAACCGCGGCGCTTTGTTTCCCCCACGACTATTGTTCCCGAAGAGCTGCAAAGATCCGTAAACAGCACGTTCTCGTCGTCTTGAAAGACGAATGCGCCATGAACTCTCGAAGGAATAACTCCAGCTTCTGGGTTGTACCTTTCTAAATCGACTTCGCTACCGTTCGGACCCCAAATCACCAAAGTCGAATCTTGAGGTTGTCTGCGTCCGATGATATACACTGCGCTATGCTTTAGCTGAATCGAGGCAAGAGAGCCACGCAAGGTCTTGCTGGAGTCATAATATCCAATGCCAGTGATTCTGCCGAAGATGAGAGTGGCATGGTCGACAGTTCCCACCAAGTTAATCGGATCGTTGATTGCGAGGACTTCCTCTCCGTATTGTTGGGTATAAGTTTCATATGCATGGTCAAACGTGGCGCTATGAGTTCTCATCTCGACGATAGCGCGCATAATACGTTCTTTGAAAGCTTCCGATTTATTCAGCTGACTCTGTAATGACATATTTTTCTCGTTACCCTTCTAATGATTTTTGTTGCCGTGAATCTTCCGGCGACCAATAAAAAGTTCTCGTATTTAATCGCTCACCATCGACAAAAAGAAGATTACCTTGGCAGAAAAATCAACAAACAATCGTCAAGATCCTAGCAATATGCTAAGGTGCAGGCTGATAACTTCAGGCGAGCTAGAGGCCTTTTGGGCAATTCAAACAGAATACCTTAATCATTGGCATTTGACTTTTTGAAGGAACAATTCTCAAAATATCCCAGTCTTTACACAGGTGCGTTTCTCGAATGTAAAAAGGTCGAAGCGATTGCTTACGGGCGCTCATTCGAAAGGAGGATGAAGAAGTTGCGGCGGAAGAAAAAGAAAACTCTGTAATTTTGCAGGGCATCGCCGTGGAATGCGCTCATTGGAGGCGAGGGATTGGAAGCAGATTACTGCGCTTCTTTGAGGAACAGGTGAGAAAATTGGAGAAATCCATCATTAGTCTTGGAAGCGGAGAAGGTTTTGCGGAACAGTTTTACTTGAAGAATGGCTACAAACCATTAGAAATTAAAGCCAAATCAGCAGATAGTATTGTACTCGCTAAAGAAAGAGTTCGTGACTATTCTGACGGTATCGTAAAACGAGAACGCTTGAGACGAGAACTAAAACCTAATGAGGTCATCTTCATCATGCAAAAGGAACTATAATTTTCGGAAAAACTTTGTGCAAGCCTACGATATATGCAATGATCAGCTCTTGCGCATAGTAATAAGTCTGGATCGTTTTCTGTGCAAGATCTAAATAACAACTCTTTACAAGCGGTGTTTCTCTATTGAGACAAAATCATCGAATACGTGTTGAAAGTGAAAGCCTTGACTAACACACCAATCTGGTTATCGGCATCATTTCCGGCAAGGTTTGATTCCTCGCTCGCCAAGGATTTTTTCAAGTTATCATAAGAATCGTACTCGTAAATCGCGATGTATTGAGGACTAGATCTCTTTGCATAATATCGCTTGACGGATTTAAGGTAGGGCATCTTGCTGGAATATTCGGGAATGTGGTGTTCGTTGTACCATTTGTTGAATTCCACGTCCTTTCCAGGAATTACTTCCGCGGAAACGACTAGAATCGCGCCCTCGGCCAAAATTTGATCATTCTTCGCATAAACATACTTCAATTTAAGTTTGCGATAATTCCTAGCCAGCTGTCATTCCGAAAGACAATTATTCGCTCAATAATCAAATTCCCAGTCAGTAAAGTGAATAAACCAGAATCACAGGACATGGTGAGAGTTAATTTGAAAGCAGCTTATGATGATACTTCTTCTCCCAAGAATCTTGGAAGGATGATCGATATTTCGGAGAAACCCATCGTCCGTCGAGAAGCGGTGGCGGAAGGCAAAATAAATCTTCAGCCAAGCACGATGCAGTTGATCAATAAAGGGCAAATAGAAAAGGGGGATCCGCTTCAGATAGCTTTGATAGGCGCCATTCAGGCGGTTAAATCGACATCACGTAATCTTATGATGTGCCATCCAATCTCGGTTGAAAGCAGTTCCGTAGAGTTCTTCAAGACGGAGGACTCGATCACGGCGAGGGCTACGGTGGTAGCATTTGCAAAAACAGGAGTCGAGATGGAAGCCCTAAATGCTGTTGCGAATGCTCTGTTAAATGTGTGGGATGTCGTGAAGAAATACGAAAAAGATACGAAAGGTCAGTACCCGTCGACATCGATTACAGATATACACGTCGTTACTAAAAAGAAAGCAGGATCGTATTGAGATATCTTGTCAAAGTCTCACGCAGCTGAAAGTCACAAACACGGAGCTTCAAAGAAGCTCAAGATCTCCATAATAACGATTAGCTCAAGCCGCTTTCGCGATCAATCGATAAGGGATGATTCAGGAGAAGTGGCACTTGAACTATGCAGAAAAGCCGGGCATGACGCTTTTCTGGAACTAGTCGACGACGACAAGCAGATGATCAGGCTCCATGTCCTGAGGACACTTTTCGAGGGAGGGAGCGAGGCCGTAATCACGAGTGGAGGGACGGGTCTTGCCCCACGAGACGTCACCATCGAAGCGATATCTCCACTTTTGGAAAAGAAACTAGACGGTTTTTCAGAGGTTTTCAGAAGACTAAGTTATGATTCGATAGGCTCTCCTGCAATTATGAGTCGAACCCTTGCGGGTGTAATAGGAAATAAACCCGTATTCTGTCTGCCCGGTTCTCCTCAAGCTGTGGAACTGGGTGTTGAACTGATCTTGAAGGAGCTCCCCCATGCCGTCTTTATCGCTCGTAGTAAGCCTTGAGATTTCGGATATCATCAAACAGGAAAGAAGAACATAACTTTGGAAAAATCAAAGACGAAACGGCCACTATCAACAGGAGTTTACCCAAAGTCGATGGTCGATTTCGGAATTATCTATTCTAACTTCCTTTCCAAGTTATCAGTAAGCACTGGTAGTGTCTTGAGCTTTCTTGGAGTGGCAAGAAAAGAATCCGCCGATTCGAGAAGACAAACAAGAACTTTGGTTATGGAGTCTTACAAAACTCATGCGGACAAGGTTTTGCTCAAAATTTGCCGCGAAACCAAAAGAAAATTTCACCTCAATGACATCATTATAGTACACGCTCTCGGAAGATTCAAGCCGGGCGAGCCTATAGTTTTGGTTGCGATTTCTTCACCAAGAAGAGATGCTGGATTCAAAGCTCTACGCGAAGCGGTTGAGCGATACAAGAAAGAGCCAGCTCTTTTCAAGCAGGAAATCTATACGGATGGTACTTCATCTTGGATGGAGTAACTGTACATTTCCAGGTCAGGCAATATTTTACGGATTCAGAATATCTGAGATCAAGCCATAAGAAGCTCGGCTGACATTTTAATACATAAGACAGGCGACTAGAGCCATTGCAGTTTGGCTATGATGATCTTGCAAAATACACCTTCCTCCCGCAAGCAGGCGAATTCATCAGAGCACAAGGAATCTCAATACAAGATCTCACAAGCCCGGACTACCAAAAAGTAGTGGAAAGAGCAGAGCAGCGAGTACTGCAATCAATCAAGAGCACCAAGGTCCCGCAGGAGATAAGCGACCGTGAGGTCGAAATAATGTCGTTTCCAGTGTCGCTGATGCTCGTCAAATCCACGAACTTGGAGCATTTAATGTCGCGTTTCGCGCTTGCAGAGGCTATTCGAATCGAACAATTCCTGAAGAAAGAAAAGAACCGCAAGATAATCGAAGAACTATTCAAAACTTCCCTCAGTATTGAATTAGAGCATAATACGCAGAACCCTTCACTACCGGAGTTTAGAATTCCACTAGAAGAGTATCTAAAGAGAGCTACACAATTCCACAAGACAGAATGGAAACTTGTCAATAAAATCGTGGGCAACGGTAAGGTTTACCTGGATCGGGACGATCTCATCCGTTTGATACGTGAGGAGATTCGCTTCATGATCATGGAAAGACTCAACTCAATCAAAATCTCAAAGTTGCCAGACAATCTACAAGAAATAGTAAAGAAGATAGTTGATATTGCGCCCCCGCCCCCACAGAGCCCATACACGATAATCCACATCGCCCCCGAAAACTATCCCCCGTGCGTTCGCACCGCCTTAAACATGCTGGATAAGGGCGAAAACGTTCCGCACTACGGCAGGTTCCTCATGGCGACATATCTTCTAAGCGTCGGCAAGTCCGTTGACGAAATAGTCGCAATGTTCCCAAAGGCGCCCGATTTCAGGCAGAACATAACCCGATATCAGGTCGAACACCTTGCGGGATTAAAAGGTGGACGCACGAGATATAGAGTACCTTTATGCAAGACGCTTCAAACGCATCAATTCTGTTTCAAAGACTCGGTAAAATGCTACGAGATTTCGTCTCCGCTTCAGTACCCGTCAAGAAAGAGTCCTGAGCTCGTCAGGGCTTCAGAAGATAAAGCAGGAGGTCAGCAAGGCAAGAAGAGAAATAGAACCAATTCTAAATCTGAACTATCGGAGTCTACGACGAAAGGGAGGAATAGAAGAGAATGGACGAACACTCAACGCAGATGATTCAACGATATTTCAAGGAATACTATTTTCGATTCGGCTCGAGAATCAAGGCGCCGAGCGAGATCGAACATAGAGAATTCGGGTACCTTCCGTTCGGTGGGATGATGACGAGGCATCTCGCGTTCAAGGACTTGGGCGACCTACGCGCGCTTTTGGTGAAGGAGGCGCCTGCGGGTTTTTACTGCTCGAACTCCACTTACGAAGACCCCTCCGCCGAAATGCACCTCAAGGGCTGGAAGAAGGCAGAACTTATCTTCGATATAGATGCAGATGCCCTAAACCAGCCGTGCAAGAAAGTGCATGATGTGTGGCTCTGCAAAGGATGTGGAAGAAAGGAATTTGGACTGCGGCCCGAAACTTGCCCTTCATGCAAGAGCAACAGATTACTCGAACTTCCTTGGGCCTGCCGTCAATGCGTTGAGGCTGCAAAAAAGGAGACATTCAAACTGCTTGACTTTTTAGAATTTGATTTTGGGATCACCTCTTCCGGTGCAAAGATATACTTTTCCGGAAATGCAGGCTATCATATCAGCGTGGAGAAAAGCGCATTCGAGAATCTGGACACCCATGCCAGGGCGGATCTTGCCGATTATTTGTCGGGAAGAGGACTCTCAGCTGGCGTATTGACATCTAGAAGACCAGCGGCCGGCGATCCGGGTTGGCGGGGACGAGTTGCAAGATATATCCGAGATCTTCCCGAAGACGATCCAGCATTCGCCAAGTCTCAAGCCTTCTCTTATGAGAAGAGGCTGTTTGAGATAGCAAACGAGTTTTCAACGAAACAGATTGATTCCTTCATGGGCAGAGTAATATCCGACAACTGTGTCCACATAGACTCAATGGTAACTACCGACATTCACAGAATATTTAGGATGCCGGAAACGCTGAACAACAAGACTGGCCTCGTCAAACGAGAGTGCGAAAAGGATTTGAGCGGTTTCGATCCGTTAATTGAAGCAGTTGCGCTGAAAGAGGATGATCGAAATGCCGAAGTCTTCGTCGATCTTTCGCCAAAGATTGAACTCGGCGGTGACTCGTACGGACCGTACAAATCCGAAGCAAAGAATCTGCCCCTATTTGTCGCGGTATACCTAATAACGAAGGGAGCGGCGAAGTTGCTTGGAAACTCTAACGAAAAACTGCCACTTGCAAGGGAGCCTTCTAAGTCGCCCTAAGAATAACGTTAGTTTTGATGATATTGTTATTGTGATGGTTTAAATTGATAGATACGAGAGCCGACAAACTTTACAGACTTCTTGAGGATGAAAACAACTCGAAAGAGCTACTCAAGATTTCACAGGATACTTATCAAGAAATCGCAGCCCACGTAAAGACAATAAGAGCGGAAGGTTCGGACAAGGAAAGATCGCTTGCTTCCGAACTTTCTGTCGGCGAGCGACGTATTCTCTCAAAGATTGCCCGTAGGCTGATCGAAGTCCGGATCCAAAAATTCTCGACTGATCCGGACGCCGACGTGACGAATCTAACACTCGAAGAGAGGTACGTAATAGAACCGATGATACAGTCGAGAAAGCGGCTCGAAAGGATTGCAGAAGGAATATTCAACGGACAGGTCGGGGAGCTTTCGCACGCTTCCGAATCTGTTAGACAAAAGTATGTATATGCACGATTTCTCCAGCCGTATTCAGCCATATCCGGGACCGATCTCGCCTCATACGGGCCTTTTGAACCTGAAGACGTAGCCATTTTGCCATTGGAAAATGCCAAGATTCTTTTGAAGAACGGAATCATAGGCGGCAAGTGGATAGAGGCGGAGGAGCAGCGCTAGATTTTCTCATTTCGAATGGCGCTGGCCGTTTCTCGACAGAGAACCCTGGCAACAAGACTGCTTGAAAGAACACCGTAAGTCAAAATATACGTGACCGTTTGGCGACTAACGGCGGTGGTGGCGGGAATACGGTGCGTAGCGACTCGATGGCGCTACAAATTCTTCCATCTCGAACGAATCAACCACAGCTACAAACAACTGCATATAGTCAAAATCAAGAACGAAGTTCAAATTGAGTATTTCCGTCCGTCCTAAATGAATCGATCAAGTTCGCTCCCAAAGATAAGGTAACAAGCAATCCAATCTCCAGAAATTTTGGATGCTTCGGAACGAAATTGTTTTTTGTTAGGCAAATTGCATCGAAGCTAATTTTCTCTCTTTTCGATAGATACCTTCGATCACTCTCCATGGACAAAGCTGTGATACTTTACCGAGTCTACACAGGAAATGATTTCATAACGCTGTACACGATGTGTTAATAAAGGGACGAAACACAATAGTACAGCTCCTACGTGATGATGACCCCTTGAAGTTTGTAAAGGAAATGAACACCTACTGTCCGAAATGCGGTAAACACACCGCTCATACCGCTTCGATTTACAAGGCCGGAAAGCAAAGAGCTAGTGCGATTGGTGCGAGAAGGCACGAAGAAGATATTCACGGCTACGGGGGTCAGAAGTTTCCAAAACTGGTTAGAACCGCCAAAACAACAAAGAAGCAAATAATCAGACTAAAATGCAAGGTTTGCGGCAAGTTCGTCCAAAGGCTAGGAATAAGGCTGCGAAAGCTAGAGATAGAGCAATAGACTTCGCATTAGAATAGAAGAGATAAGAGAGTTAGAACCATAATTGGTAAAGAAAGAGAGAGTTTTCATACCAAAACCAAAGAGCGCATTTCTGTCTGGAACGTGCGTGAAATGCGGAACGGAGAATGTATTTTACTCGAATTCCGCGCGGGAAGTAAAGTGTAAACAATGCGGAGAAATCTTGGCGACTAATACTGGCGGCCGAGTAGAACTAACAGACAGTTTGAGTCAAGAAATAAAACGGTTGGATTTTGCCTGAGTCGAAGACATCACATTTACTTGTTTTACAATAAATCGTCGTTCGAAGAATTAGTGAGGGACTGATTTTTTCATGAGTACTCAGCAACAGCTCCCGATGCCCGATGAGGGCGAACTCGTGTTGGCGACCGTCACGGAGATTAGCCCTCACGGCGTGTATGTAACCCTCGACGAGTACGGAAGGTTTCCAGCCTTCCTTCACATCAGCGAAATTGCGACTGGTTGGGTCAGAGACATTGAACGCTACGCAAAACCCGGTCAGAAGATCGTACTCAAGGTCATCCGAATAAACAAGTCGAGGAAGGAAATCGACCTCTCGCTTCGCCAAGTAAGCGGTGAAGAGCGAAAGGAGAAAATAATCGAGGTCAAAAAGACCGAGAAGGCAAAGTCGATCACTGAAGCCATGAAGAAGACCCTCAACCTCGACGAGCAATCGATGTCAAAAATAGAATCTATGCTCTTAGATCATTATGATTCTCTCTACGACGCTTTCGACGACATTGCAAGACGAGGTAGGAAAGCAATCCAAAGAATAGAGGGCCTTCCTGAAAATCAAGCCCAAGCGCTTGAAACAATCTCGGTTGAGAAGATCACAATACCAATAGTCGAAGTCCGAGGGATCATGGATATCCGGGTGAAAGCATCCGATGGAATAGAGGTCATACGAGGCGCATTGCGATCCGTCGAAGATTCGAAGAGTTCGTCCGGCGTCCAGGTGAAAACAACTTATCTCGGTACGCCCAAGTATAGGCTCACCGTGAAGGCAGAGAACTACAAAGTAGCCGAAAGAGCGTTACAAAACGCAAGAGAAAAGATTCAAACGGCAGTAGAAAAGAGCCACGGCAAGTTCAATTTCACAAGAGAAGGTTCGAGAAAGCAAGTTGAATCGGCTCCTGCATAAATGCAAAAACTGCGGAAATTATACCCTACAATCTAAATGCCCGAAATGTGGTTTTGAACCCACTGTTTCCCCTCATCCGCCTAGGTTTTCTCCAGAAGACAAGTATCTTCGCTATCGGATTGCGGAGAGATACCATGAAGAGAAAAACGAATCTGAGTAAGACGATATCGGTAGATCAAAAGAAAGGAAGTAGGGGGAGAGGGCAGAAGTCGATTTCTTGCCCTCGTTGAAACTCCGGGCAAACCTAGCGGCTTAGCGAAGTAATTTGTCGAGCCGGCCTGTCGCCCATGAGGACGATTGCGGTATTTTTTCCCGTTGCTTTAATCCGGAGTTTGGTGTCGGGAACTATTATCGGGTGATTCCTATAGAATGGCTTGATGCCGTCAATGCGCCCGACGTCGACGCCCTGCCACAAATTGTGCATCTTCGATCGATACATGCGACCCTCGTAATCAATTAGGACGATCGGTTCTCCCGGCTTTGGAAAACTCTGCCTGAACTCTTTAGGCACAACTAGCCTTCCGCCTTCGATCCACCAATCCTTGACGGTGACCTCGAACTCGACCGACATTACTTGTTGCTGCAGACCTGGCTCGCTTCTCTGGGTGGGCGCGTCCTCCATAGCGCTTGCGTATTCTGAATTATCGATGCTCATTTTCGAAATTATCGAACAAAAAGGCTGGCCCGCTTGTCATTTATTCGTAGCTATCCGTCAATATTCTTTGACTTGGAAGGAAAATCAGGATTGGCCCTTGCTGGCCCGTTTTTGACATACCTGTGGATTATCTCACGGGCCAGTCATTGTAAAGAAAATTTGGCATCGACTGTGTCGTACTAGCAGGCGGGTATCGATATTCGATACGATCTCATTACAGGCCAATTTCTTAAGGTAGCATCGATCTCACAAAAACTCTGAATTGTCCTATTTTTGCGCCCCTCTCAAAGCAGATGCGCCCGAACGAGACTCCAAAAGTACAAAGTAGTTAGAGAGTAATATTAACGCGCCGCCAGCGACTTGGACCCATGAGAGATAGGAAATTTTGAACAGGGCACTCAAAATTGCGGCTGAAATAGGCTCGATTAGGAGGATCACCCCTGCCTGAATCGCCATTAGTCTCTCTACTCCGAGGTAGAAGAGAAAGTCAGGAATCGCTCCGGCAAATATCGCGAAGAGCACCAAGTACACTACTCCAAAACTGAAATTCTCTCGCGATGACAAGAAAAGACCGGTTCTCAATACGTATGCCAAAACTGAAACTATCCCTATCGGAATTATGGAAAATGTTCGTACCGCAAAAGTAAGAGAGATAGGTTCTCTAAGTTGATCAGCTCTTCCTTTCTTTCCCAAGATTACCCACAGTGCAAGAAAGACTCCACCGCCTAAAGCAAGTACCTCAGCGGAGATAACGTTCCTTGAGGAAACTGATCCGATACTGTAGTTCGACCCTATCTGGCTGTGAAGCGAGAAAGGATTTGTTACGAGCAAGACGCCGAATAAAGCTAGGGCAATAATCCCCAATCTTGTCGGAGTTATCTTCTCATTAAAAATCATCCTTCCGAAAATTATCGTCCAAACAGGCTGCGTGTAGAGAAGGAGGGCTACAGTGGGCGGTGATAGCCCAAGAGCGAGACTTTCGAACTGCATTAACAGTATCACGAGATTAACAATGCCATAAGCTAGCAAATATTTCCAAGCAGACCTAATTTTCGAAAATATTTTTGGATCCTTCTTTATCGCAAAAGGGGCAAGGAAAATAATCGAATAGAACATGAAGAAGAAAGAGATGTCAAGGACGGAGAAACCGTACCTGGAAAGTAAGCTTCCACCAACCGTCACAAGCCCATAGAGGATTCCCGAAGAAGCTATCGATAATACCGCGCTGTTATATTTCAATAGTCTTCCAGATCCATCTCAGGTTACAATGTGCAATTTGCTCCAACGAAGAGAATTGAAACAACTTGAAACCAAAGTATTTATTCTAAATTGAAAATGTTTGGTTCGAGAACATTAATGCGAGCTCTTGTTATGGGCTTTGAGGGTTTTGCGGGAAAAATGAATCCATCCGGACTTGTTGCGAGATCCCTAAATGAGAATTCCATTGATGGGTTACATGTTAGCGGATACGAAATCCCCGAAGACTTCTACAAACTGCCTCGAGTCGTAAAGCGATTGATAGACAGGGTGACACCCGATATCGTTATAGGCACTGGTTGGGATTACATTTCAAAGATAAAGGTTGAGCGCGTTGCGCTCAATATTCAGAACACTCAATTCGGCGAAGCTAGGGTTCCGGACAACTATAACCATGAACCTAGTGATAGGGAAGTGATTCATCATCGTGAACTGGCCCTTCGCTCAACGCTGCCCGCGGACGAAATTATTTCTAATCTAAGAAAGAAGAAAATCCACGCTTTTGTTTCCTATCATGCCGGGACTCATTGCTGCAATACTGTGATGTACAGTGCGATCTATTATGCTACGAAGAGAAAACGGAATGCAATTGCAGGTTTCATGCATATTCCGCCAGTCTCGGAAATGAAAATAAAGAAAGCCGGGGTATTGCCGATGAAGCTCGGGGAAGAGAGAAAGGCAATCGAAATTGCTCTTCAGACATGCAAGGACTATTTGATGGAAAAATCCTAATTGCAAATTAAAAGATCGTACAAACTATAACATTTGAATATCTAGGAACAAGGGAAAAGGAATTCCTCCTTTGGATCTACTCATAGAAAACGCCCGACTTCTAGGACTTGAAGGCCCTTATCAAATTTCTATAACCGATGGAAAAATCTCTTCAATCGGAAAACAAGCGGTACAAGGTGTTGGAAATACAGCAATCGATGCGAAGGGCAACCTTGTACTTCCCACATTTATCGAACCCCATATTCATCTTGATAAGGTCCTACTGTCTGAAAAACTAAGTGAAGCGTCTTCTGTATCAGAAGCGCGCCAGATGGTCAGAGAAGCAAAATCACATTTCACGGTAGGGGATGTGCGAGAGCGAATCGAACGGGTTGTCCCCTTGGCAATTGATAGAGGAGTCACTGTAATCCGCTCGCATATCGATGTAGACCCCTACGCGAGAACAGCGTCGCTAGAGGCGGCTTTAGAAGTTCAAAGAAAATACTCGGGCATCGTCGATTTTCAATTCGTTGCCTTTCCCCAGGAAGGGTTAATCAAGAATTCAGAGGTCCTTGGTTTTCTTCAAAGAGCTCTTGACATGGGAGCTAGAATCGTTGGTGGCCTACCTGAAGCGGAGACAAATGAAGAGAATTCGAAGAAACACTTGGAAATACTATTTTCACTCGCGAAAGAAAGAGACCTTGACCTAGACGTTCACTGCGATGTCTTGCCTAACTTGAAAAACATTGAATATCTCGCCACTCTAGTTCTCAAGAATCATTATGAAGCAAGGACGACCGTGGACCACCTCATCGCCCTCTCGTACTACGAGGAAGAATTTGCAAAAATAGTAATAGAAATGATACGGTCGGCCTCGATAAATGTGATCTCAAATCCCTGTACCATGATGTCAAGCGGTAAAACCGAACGGCCTCCGAACGGACGTGGAATCACAAGAGTAAAGGAATTAGTAAACGCAGGGGTGAACGTCGCCTTTGGCTCTGATAACATAGTAGATCCTTACAACCCCTTTGGTGATTTTAACCCGCTTTCGAACGCTTTCCTTCTTGCATATGGAGCTCAGATGAGCTCCCTTTCAGACATTGAAAGAGTCATTCGAATGCCGACATTTTCCTCTGCCAAGATTCTTGGTCTTCGAAACTACGGTCTGGACGTTGGTTGCGACGCAGACCTAAACGTATTTAATGTATCAAAGCCGCGCGACCTATTGCGATTTCATAGCAAACCAAGATACGTGATCAAAAGAGGCGGAGTTTTAGTACAAAACGAAACGAGGACGACTCGTAGCTACTAGGAATTTATCCCCCGGATAAGACTACCCATTCCTGGCCTGCCAAACCCCACTCCTTGCTCAAATGCGACTTCGCCACCCACAATGACGTACTTTACCCTTCCCCTCACAGTCATTCCATCGTAAAGGACAGTTTCCCACGCTTTCGTTTGAAGCTCGGAAGCTTTGATCTGCCATTCTTCATTATAGTCGACGATAGTTACGTCTGCGTCTGAACCTTCAGCGATGCAGCCCTTTCTTGGGTACAAACCGAATCTTCTCGCCGCCGCTTCAGAGGTGAGTTTGGGTATATCCTCCAGTTTCAGTCTTCCATCCCTCGCCATTTTGAGTGCGAGAGGGAGTCTCGTTTCTACGCCCGGTGTACCGGGCGGAGCCTTGAAGATGTCCTCAAGCCCCTTCTCTTTTTCCTCTTTTGTGTGTGGCGCATGGTCTGTCGAGATCATTGAAATTACACCATTACTTAGGGCGTTGAGCAATTTAGCTGGATCATCGCTATTTCTAGCTGGGGGATTATACTTCGCGTATGGACCCTTCTCGTTCAGAATTTCCTTTGTAAACAAAATGTAATGAGGGCACGTTTCAGCCGAGACATTTACCCCTTTTTGTTTTGCGCTGGCTACTAGGTCTGCCGCTTCCCCAGTGCTAACATGAACCAGATGTGTTTTCGCCCCAAGGGCTTCCGATAGAAGCAGGACGTCGTAGACTGCTTCCGCCTCCGTAAAATTGGGTCTAGAATCATAGTGAGCCATTGGATCTTTTCTCCCTTCCGAGTGCATTTGCTCAGTGAGGCAATTCACAGTGGAGTCTGACTCTGCGTGAATGCAATGAACAAGACCCGTGGCTGCCGTTTTTTTCATGATCCTATACAGTTGCCCAGGGTTTACGACGTAGGATCCAGCGTATTCCTTTATCCTCTCTGGAGGAGGCGATACCATATACGTCTTGAAGGCAATAGCACCAGCCTCAGCCAACCCTTCGATGTCTCCGAGATTCTCAACCCCGGCCGCACCGAGTAGTCCGTAGTTCACTAGGGCTTTATTCCTCACCACCATGATCTTCTCTTTGAACTGGACTCCCGTGGTCACGACAGGCTGGGTAGTTGGCATGTCGAATACAGTTGTAACACCTCCCGCTGCTGCCCCCCTGGTTCCCGAAAGGAAATCCTCCTTATGAGTTAACCCGGGATCTCGAAAATGAACGTGCGGGTCGATTAACCCCGGGAGCACGATGTTACCTTTCGCGTCGATTGCCCTTCCAGCCTGAAATCCCCTTGTATCCTTTTGAATTTTAGATATTTTCCCTTCGCTTATGCAGAAATCAGATTCCACGAATTCTTTGTTTCCTTGTAGAAGTTTCGCGTTTCTTATAATTAGGTCAAATACAGCCAATTGTAGTTTCGAACCTCCCCCTCTTTTTTCCCCAAGAGATATCGAGATTTGAAATTTTAGCTCATGGAGACCTATGTTTAAGCTATGCCCCAGAAAACTTTAACCGAATATTGTTTTTGAAAGTAATTCGGCATTTAATTTTGAATGGCAACATGAAGGGGCGGGATCTAGTCTCAATGCTGGATCTCAACAGGAGCGAGATCGAAAAGATATTCGAGATCGCTGACCAAATGAGGAGGTATGCCAAGTCTGGAACAGATATTCTCGCTAATAGAGTGCTAGCAACTCTGTTTTTTGAGCCTAGCACTAGGACAAGGCTGAGTTTTGAAACTGCGATGATCAGACTGGGAGGGAACGTCGTTGGTTTCGCGGATCCATCGACGTCTAGAATAACCACGGGGGAGACTCTAGCCGACACTATACGCATGCTCGATTCTTATTCCAATGTTATCGTGATGCGCCACAGGATAGAGGGGTCTGCGAGATTGGCAGCCGAAGTCGCAGAGGTCCCTGTCTTGAACGCCGGTGACGGTTCGCAACATCATCCTACTCAAACATTGACTGACGTATATACGATGAAACGAGAGTTCGGCCACATCGACGGGCTAAGGGTCGCGATACTGGGCGACCTGAAGCAGACCCGATCAGCCTCTTCATTATGCTTTGGTCTTTCTCATTATAGTGACTTGAAGCTGTTTCTGATAAGCCCCGAGGGTTTGAAGATGCGGGAGGAGGTCAAGGATCAGATGAATTCGAGGAAGATGGAATATTTGGAATCGACCGATCTAGAACAGTATCTCCCGGAACTCGACGTTCTGTATGTAACGAGGCTGCAGAAAGAGAGGTTCCCAGATCCAGCCGAATACGAGAAATTTCGTGGAAGCTACGTCGTGACAAGAGCCATGTTGAATAAGGCAAAAAAGGGAATGATCGTGATGCATCATTTGCCAAGGATTGACGAGATTCCCATCGAAATTGATATCACGCCTAACGCGAGATATTTTGAGCAGGCGGCAAACGGCCTTCCGATCAGGATGGCTCTTTTGTCCGAAGTCGTAAGCTGACATTGGGGTATGGACAATCATGTCAGAGCAACAGAGAACCTTTGTACTCAAAGCTCCCCATAACAAGATGCCGACGATTCGACGGGCGCTCAACTCTCTCAGCAATGAAAATCAGGTAGCTATTACGCTTGAAAAGGACGATTTCATGGAATTCACCTCTGCATCTCCTGCATACGCGATGTTCAAAATCAAGATCTTGAGTCCGAGCTCGGTACTAAGAGAGAGGAAAAATGGAATGGAGATGGACATTCCAGACAAAATTTTTGAATGGATCGAAGATATGCTTTCGTGCCCGAATAAGAATTGCATAACCGCTCAGCCGAAAGAACCAACAACGCCTAAATTCAGAGTTGTCTCGATCAGCCCTCCAAAAATACAATGCTATTACTGCGGCAGGTATATTGATCAATCTTCTCTAGAAGCGCAACTTGCAAAGTAAAGAAAGAAAAAAGTGATCCTCTGCCTCCTTGTCAAAGAGTCATGTAAAGAGACTACTTTCTCAATATGAATCCTACCGGGGTTCTACACTCAATCTAATCCCAAGCGAGACTATCCTGAGCCCAGATGTCCTGAGCGCCCTAGCTTCTCCGATTGCTGGAAGTTATGCGGGAAGACCAGAATCATATGGCGGGAGTAGAATGTTTCATGAAATTTGGAACGAAACCGAGGAACTTGCGAGGAAGGTCTTCAAGGTAAGCTTTGCGAATGTCATACCGATTTCTGGCCACATTGCTGGAATCGCAGTGCTTGATTCAATCAGCAAACGCGGAGATAAGATAGCAACTATTTCGGCTGACTGCGGCGGGTACAAGGGATACAACGATGGGTTCATTCCACGTATTCTCGGGCTAGAAGTAACCTATTTGCCATTTAATCGGGATACCTGGAATATTGATTCGACAAAGGTCCGATACTTTTTAGAGTCAAACAAGCCTTCGATTGTGATACTCGGAGCCACAGTTTTCTTATTTCCGCAACCGATTCGAGAGATTTCCGAAATTGTTCATTCATACGGAGGAAAAGTGGTTTATGACGGTTCTCATGTTTTAGGGCTGATCGCTGGAGGAATTTTTCAGGATCCATTAAAAGAAGGGGCGGATGTTCTGCTCGGATCGACGCACAAGACCTTCTTTGGACCCCAAGGCGGGCTAATTGTTACAAATGATGAACGAATTGGGTCAAATATTAGGGATAAATTTCTCTATTCGTACGTAGACAATTTTCACTTGAACAGGGTTGTGGCCCTTGGTATAGCTTTCGAGGAGATCAAAATTCACGGAACATCCTATGCAAAGAACGTGGTAAGGAATTCGAAAGCACTCGCCACAAGGCTTGACAAAGAAGGAGTAAGAGTTTCATGCAAAAAGAATGGGTTTACCGAATCGCATCAAGTGTTCCTAAATTACGAAGACAAAGGCACGGAAATTAGAGATAATCTGGAAACAAACAATATTATTTCAGACTCGAGAGTCCGGCTAGGAACAAACGAAGTGACCCGACGGGGCATGAAGGAAAAGGAGATGACCGAAGTAGCGTCTCTAATTTCAGAGTCAATATCACATCCAAAAAGTCGTACTATAAGGGAAATGGTTCGAAGTCTTATAACGAGATACAGAAGACTCCAGTTTACCTTGGCAAATTGAAGGGCAGTGCAGTGATTTGACATCCATGCAGGAGACCGTCTCAACTTCCAGAGGCAAATTTCTTGGAAGGCGAATAAAGAGTGTCACGGCGCTCAAAGTACTTTTGGGAAACACATCCTACGTAGACGACATCAAACTGCCTGGCATGGTCTATCTCTCTTTCGTTAGAAGCGCTGTTCCGCATGCTCGATTGCTAAAAGTCGACGCGAGCAGATCAAAATCCGATAACGGAGTCCTTGCAGTTTTGACTGAGAAGGACCTTCACGAAAATGTCAAGCCATTCCCAATTTTTGCCGCCCCTGATGGTCTTCGGCCTTTCTCGAGGTTTCCAATTGCTGAAAAGAAGGTTCGATATGTAGGGGAAATCGTCGCAGCGATTGTAGGGACCTCAAGAGCCGTAGCAGAAGACGCAGCTGACTCAGTCGAGGTCGAATACGAACCAGATGACCCTGTCCTTGACTTGGAAAATGCACTCCGAGATAGTTCTTCCCTCGTTATCGACGAATGGGGTACGAATGATGCTTATTTCACAGAGATCAAAGCTGGAGATGTCCGCGATGCTTTTGATAGAGCAGACTATGTCCTAAGGGAGAAGTTCAAAATTCAAAGACAATACGGTTCACCGATGGAACCACGAGGCGTCGTCGCGTCGTATGATCCTGCCACTGACAACGTTACCCTTTACTCGAGCACACAATGGCCCCACATAGTTCGGACCGTGATCTCACAAATGCTCGGGATCGGAGAGCACAATATTAGAGTGATCGCTCCTGACGTTGGAGGAGGATTCGGAAACAAGCAGGATGTTTACCCAGAGGAAATTCTCGCAGTCTATGTCGCGAGAAAAATTAGAAGACCTGTAAAGTGGATTGCCACCAGAAGCGAGGATGCGCTTTCGACAGTCCACGCAAGAGACCAGATCCACAACGTAGAAGTTGCGGTGTCTAGAGACGGGACTCTTCTGGCGTTTAAAGACGAAATTCTGGCAGACTTAGGCGCTTTTCATATCATGAGCATCGGCCCTCAACTTGTCACGATAAACACTTTGCCCGGAGCATACAAGATAAGAAACTGGCAGATCAAGCTTCACTGCATCGTTACAAACAAGACACCTGTAGGAGCCTATCGAGGTTTCGGGGCAAGCGAGTCTAATTTCGTTTTAGAGCGATCTATTGATTTGATCGCAAGAGCATTGAAGCTCGATCCAGCGGGAATCCGCTTGAGGAATTTCATAGAGAGAAGTGATTTTCCGTACGTGACAGCTATCGGTTCCACATACGACAGCGGGAATTACTCTGATTGCCTCAAGAGAGGCTTGGAACTAGCAGGCTACGAAAAGTTCAAAGAAACTCAACGAGAGTTGCGAAATCGCGGCAGACTGGTCGGCCTAGGGCTTTCCTTCGTAGTCGAACCTACAGGGATTGGGTCTTCTAAGGTAATGGCAGCAGACGGATTCAAGGTCTACGCAGGGTATGACAACGCCACTGTCAGAGTAGAGCGGTCCGGAGGCGTTTCCGTGTTTACGGGCTTGTCACCACACGGCCAAGGCCTCGAAACGACATTGGCTCAAATTTGCGCAGAAGAATTTGGGATTGGGCTCCAAGAAGTTAATGTATACTCTGGAGATACCCAATCTTCTCCATATGGGTTTGGCACTTGGGGGAGTCGAAGCGCCATAACGGGAAGTACAGTTATGAAATTGAGCATTGACAAAGTAGTCGAAAAATCAAAGATGATAGCTGCGACGGTACTAGAATCAAGAACGAATGATATCGCATTCAGCGACGGAAAGTTCTACTCAAGAAATGAGCCGAGCAAATGCCTGACTCTTAAGGAAGTGGCGGAAATTGCTTACGCAGCGAAAGACCTTCCGTCGGGGGTCGAACCAGGATTAGAAGCTACATCTTTCTACGACCCTCCCTCGCCATCCTACGCATTCGGCGTCCATATTCCGATAGTTGAAATCGAACCTGAAACCGGCAAAATCAAAATCCAAAGTTATTACGTTGTTCACGATTGTGGAACAATGATTAATCCCTCAATTGTCGAGGGTCAGCTTTACGGCGGAATCGCGCAGGGTATCGGTGGGGCTCTGCTTGAAGAGTTAAAGTATAATTCGGAGGGACAGCTCATGTCCCCTAACTTCTTGGATTACTTGTTGCCAACCTCAAACGACGTCCTGAACGTAGAAATAGAGCATACCGAGACCCCGTCCAAGATCAATCCGTTTGGGGTAAAAGGTGTTGGTGAAGGAGGGGCAATAGCTCCGCCCGCTGCGATTGCAAGCGCGATAGAAAATGCTCTTTCTTATCTGGGAGTGAAGATTACGGAGACTCCCATTACACCGGAAAAAATCAGCGAACTGATTAAAATTCGAGGATCCGATCAGTTACTTTGAGTCAAAGAAAGCGAACAAGTCGCAAAGGAGAACTTCTTGTGATCGCTCTCGGAGGTAACGCGTTTCATAGACACGGGGAGAAAGGTACCTTCGAGAATCAGAATAGGCAGATCCGCAACGCTTCTAGACATCTGGCGGATCTAGTCGAAAGCGGATACCGAGTTGTAATTACGCATGGTAATGGGCCGCAGATTGGAGACACTTTACTTCGCCACGATGCTGGTCAAAAAATGTATGGCATTCCCCCCTTTCCAATGGACGTATGCGTTGCAGAAACCCAGGGAGCGTTAGGATACATGATTCAGCTCGCACTACGCAGCGAGCTCAAGCGTCGCGGGCTCGATCAGGTTGTGCTCTCCACACTGACAAGGGTGTTAGTCGATACGAATGACGAAGAAATGCGCACGCCCAAAAAGCCAATTGGTCCTTTCTATAACCACAACCAAATCCAAAAGGTTCGAAAAGAGCATCCCGACTATACATTCGCATACGACAAGGCAAGAGGAGGGTGGCGTAGGCTTGTACTTTCTCCGAATCCCATGAGGATAGGGATTGCGGAACAGTCCGCGATAAAGCTCCTCGTCGATTCCGGTTGTATAGTCATTGCGTGCGGCGGTGGCGGAATTCCGGTAATCGAGGAAAAAGGATGGCACGCAATTGGAATAGAAGCTGTCATTGACAAAGATCTTGCCGGAGAGAGACTTGCCACTCTGATCAGAGCTGACAGGTTAGTCATTTTGACTGACGTGGAGGCTGCATACGTCGATTATGGAAAACCTTCGCAGAGGAAGTTGGGATTAATTAGGGCAAGCGATGCTGAGAGATTTCTCAAAGAGGGACAATTCGCGTCAGGCAGCATGGGGCCTAAGGTTCTTGCCGGAATCAGATTCGTGCAAAATGGAGGCAAGTCGGCAGTGATCTCCGAGCTCACGAAGATGATGAACGCGCTAGGCGGGCGCAGCGGGACAACAATCATCCCCGATTCTTAACTTGCCCAGTTAGATGTTGGAAGGAGAAAACAATTGGATACCCTAATCCAACAGCCTACAATTCTGAGCATGCGGCCCGACAGGAGTGATTTAGTTAGTAAGGCGAGCATCGCAATTAACGAGAGTCGTATAGTCGGGATAAGCGATGATGAAAGCGAACTAAAGAGGAAGTTTGGCTCCCCAGACATAATAATCGAGGCAGGTGGCAGGATCGTCGTTCCAAATTTCATCAATGCGCACACGCACACGTACCAGACCCTGCTAAAGACTCTTGGGGACGGGCTGGTTTTACTTGATTGGCTCAATGCAATCATACATCCGCTCGCAGGTAATTTAACGGTGGAGCAGGTTAGAGTCGCCGCAATGTTGAGTTGTGCCGAAGCGCTAAAGTCAGGATCTTCATTTTTGATGGACAACCTGTACCTGAACACTAGCGAAGAGGCAGTAGATTCTGTAGCCCAAGTCTTTTTGGATTCTGGAATACGCGCTGTCGTCGCGCGGGGCTTTACAAAGCGGACAAAGCGTCACGAAATTTGGGGAACAACGCCAAAGTACTTTCCATATAACGTCAGGGAAGACGTCGAGATAACAGATCGTCTCATAAGAAAATGGAATTCAAAAGGCGCAGGACGTGTTTCAATATCTCCTTGTCCCGTTGCGATCAATAGCTGCGGCCCGGAGCCTTTCATCGAGGCAAAGAAACTATCTGACAAATACGAAGTCTACTTGCACAGCCACATAGCAGAATCTAGAAGAGAGGTGGAAACAACTATTGAAGACTATGGGAAGCGCGAGGTAGAATTTCTTGATGATTTAGAAATCTTGGGGCCTAGGACCGTGATAGCTCATGGGATTTGGCTCTCGGATGAAGAGATCGAAATGGTGGCAAGAACGAAGACTTGCATAGTCCATAACCCCATAAGCAACATGTATCTCGCGTCGGGAGTTCTGCCCCTTGAAAAGCTACTCTCAAAGGGAGTTCATGTCGCGTTGGGGTCTGACGGCGGGACTGTGGCAAACACGCATGAAATGTTCTCCGTGATGAAGGCCGCGTCGTTGCTCCAGAAAGTTTCTACCCTGGATCCTACTCAAGCGACGTGCCTCACATCGCTCGAGCTTGCAACGAGCATGGGTGCAAATGCACTCGGGCTTCACGATTTAGGATCAATCGAAGTTGGGAAGAAGGCGGACTTGAGCATTCTAGATCTCGATCGGTTGTACACAACGCCCTATTACGACCTAGCAACTTCAATCGTGTATTATGCAGGTCCACAAAATGTCGAAACAGTCTTGGTGGATGGCAAAGTAGTCGTTGATGACAGAAAGCTGCTTACGATGGATGAAGAAAGAGTGGTGAAGGAAGGAGCCAGAGTTTCAGAAAGACTGATCAAGGATCTGGGGCTAGACAAATTAACATTGTCGAAAACGTTGCGCACTAACTAGTTTCTCGGCAAGTTAGACTAAGGTTAAATACTTCTCGTGGAGTTTTTTCTCGTTATGACAACTCATCTTCCTGACGGTAAGCGACTAGCAATATGCGTTTCTTTTGATACTGACTGCTGGTCAATCATGCTACGGATGCGAGCGATAGGACTGGTAAGCAAGGGGACTTATGGACCAATCAATTTTGCGAGAGGAGAATTTGGAGCAAGAGTAGGTATCCCTAGAATCATGGAAGTCTTGGACAAACACAACGTAAAGGGAACATGGTTCACTCCAGGAGTGATCGTGGAGACCTATCCTGAATTGATCAAGGAGCTTTCCGACAAGGGAAATGAGATCGCTCACCATGGATACTTTCACGAGTGCCCGGCCTCGCTGACCAGGGCACAGGAAAGAGCCTCTTTTGTGAAGGGAATAAAGGCAATCGAAAAAGTAACCGGGAAGAAGCCGCAAGGATACAGGGTTCCCTTTGAAATCCCGAACGCCAGTGAACTATCTCCAAATACGGTCAAATTGATGATGGACCTTGGTTTCAAGTACATATCTCAGCACATGGGGCCGTACGACTTTCGAGTAAGCAAGGTAAGAGACGGGGACAAATACTACTACGACCGGCCTCCGAAATTTGGAAAGGAAGTCGACTTGCTGAACATCCCTGTGAACGAGCTGATAGAGGATGATCTGGCATACTTCCTCGGGGTGAATTCGTTCTACCCAAAGCTCGACAACCCGTCGAAGGTCTATGAAATTTGGAAGATGGACTTTGACTACGCTTACGAACATGAGCCGGGGGGATTCTACACTCTTGTATTGCACCCTGAAAGCACGGGACGAGCGCATCGAGTCATGCTTCTGGATCAAACGATCGAGTACATGAAACAGAAGGAAGACGTGTGGTTCTGCACGATGCTCGAACTAGCGAACACTTGGCAAGACGCCTAGATGCCCCGCGCTCAAAAATTCCTCATCATTTGGTGATTGAAAGCAGTGGCCAGTGCCTAATTAGTTAGGCACTTGCAAGCGTCTATTCCGGCGGAATTTCCTTGTATGCTAGAGTTATGTCTACTCCTTTAGATTTATGAACGCTGCGTGAAACGAGGAAGATTATTGCACCTGCGATAAATGAAACTGCGACGTATATGTAAGCGAGATAGTAGCCCTTAATCCCTGCTACGATGACAGATGTTCCCCATATCGAAGGGGTCTCAAGGAATTGATACGTTATGAAGGCAAAAACTATCGCCATGGCAACTCCAGCAATGGCAAGTATCCATTTCGCCGACCCCCTCTCTCTTTTTATCGCATACGTGGCTGCACCTAGCCCGACAACGAGGAAATAAATCATCGCGGCAATGACATTACCGAAGAGTAAGGACAATGTTCCGTAAACAACTGTAGCGACACCGATTAGCGCGACAGTTATGACGAGGTCAATTATGTGCGCAATTACTGGGGAAGAAAATCTAGGGCTGACATACGACAGTTTCTCAGGCAGAAACCTGTCGAAAGCTTGAGCGAATAGGTATCTCGAAAAGACGATGACTCCGTAAGCGAGGACACCGATGTTCCAGACTATCCATCCTAGTCCAATGATAACTTGCAAAGCATAACTCGTAGTTGCCCCCATGGCCATTGTCCAGAAATTGAAATCTGAGAAAGCTGCCAAGTTTCCTGTCAAGGCTCCACTTGTGAATTTGAAACCACCAACGTAGTACATCGCTCCAAAAGCGGAAGTGATTAAAATCAACGAGATTACTGCTGAAATTGGCACATTCCAGCGAACAGCACTCTTGCCCTTGATCTCTGAACCGACCGCTGGGGCAGCGTTCAACCAGGGATAGACAAAGATCGCAAAGAATGGGATCATAAAGAAGACTCCGTTCCAGTTAAAGGCGCTAGCCGTCGAAGGGGTCCCTGCTTCCACTGCGCTGGCATTAGATACTCCTGCCACAAACTTGGAATTTGCAAACGAGATATAGTTGGTCACTCCTGAGGGGCCCGACGCTAACAAAGTGACAATCGCAACCACCAAACAAACCACGCCGATTACTATCAAAGCTGAGACAAGTTTGTATCCGGTCTTCGGAGTGAATATGTTAATCGCGATCAGGACGGCAAAGATAATGGCCCCTATCGCAAACTGTTCAATTAAGGCGTTATTAGCCTGAATCCCTGTATATCCAATTGAAGATAGAACATTGCCAGGCACTGACAAACCAGCAGCACTAGAGTCGCCGAGACCAACTAGTACACCTCCGACTGCGAAGACTGCGGAAAGAGCGATCAGCGCAAGATATGCAAGTGTTTCAAGGGTGTAACCCATGAACGAAAAAGAACTTCCTACAAATCCTCCAAAGGTTCTGGAGGTCCACACATAATCCCCACCAGTTCTAGGAAATCTCCTAGTCATCATTGTGTATACGATGATTTGTGGAATCGAAATGACGAATGCGATAATAGAAGTTAGAACCAAATTGAAGCCAGAACTCACTACTGAAGGGGCGAAGGCTGCCAGAGCACTTGTAGTGAGGCCTATGGTTCCGAGACCCGCTCCGATGGACATATTGCCGAGGTTGAGTGTAATTGCATCAAGGAAAGAGACATTTTTTACGAGACCCGTACTTTGACGAGTGAAGACTGTTTTCTTTCCTTGATCAGCCATTTGTTTTTTCGGCGTGAGTCGTTCCCTATAAATACTTAAGGGAAGTCTACGAGTCATAAGATCTCCTTCAAGGAATGAAACACTATTGGCCAAGAAAAGTCGGATTTTCTTCGTAACAGACATCCACGGATCAGACAGATGTTTTAGGAAATTCATCAACGCAGCCAAGTTCTACAAGGCTCAATACTTGATCCTCGGCGGCGATATCACCGGGAAGGTCATGATTCCTATTGTTGATATGGCAAACGGCAAATGGTTCGCCGACTACTTGGGGGAAAAACGGAATATGACAAAGATGAGCGAGGTTGAGGAGCTGGAAAAGGCTCTCGGAGACTCTGGCCTATACCCTTTGCGTGTCACACGAGCTGAATACGAAGAGCTGCAGAACAACAAACAAAGGGTCGACGAGGAATTCAATCGGGCAATGAAAGAATCGATCGAACGGTGGCTAAAACTCGCAGACGAGCGCTTGAAGGGTGGAGAAACGAAATGTTACATCTCGGTTGGAAATGACGACGACTTCATCGTCGACGAGGTTTTGAAGGCACACTCCTCTCCGAATATTGTGTACTGCGAAGAAGAAGTAATGACGATTGACGGACACGAGATGATCTCATTAGGCACGAGCAACCGCACTCCCTGGAATAGTCCTAGAGAAGCCGATGAGGACACATTGAAGACAAAACTCGAAGGTATGGCGTCGAAACTCAAGCATCCGGAAAATTCGATCTTCAGCGTTCATGTTCCGCCCATTGATTCGGGAATTGATCAGGCTCCCATGATCGATAAGGACTTTAAACCCGTGCTGCGGGGTGGACAGCAGGTCATGATTTCTGCCGGAAGCACCTCTGTCCGAGAAGAGATTGTAAAGTACAAGCCTCTAGTCGGTTTGCATGGACACATTCACGAATCGAAGGGAATTTACAAACTTGGACCCACTGTGTGCATAAACCCTGGAAGCGAATATGGCCAAGGAATACTCAGGGGGGCAATCGTGGATCTTGAGGAAAAGAAACTTTCCGACTATTTGCTTGTTTCCGGTTAGAAGGAACTCCTTGTCTTATTCAAAGCACTAACCGCTAACGCAAGAAGAAGTTCAATTTCTTCTTCTGAAGCATTAGTCATTCGTCATAGTGAACGAGAGAGAACACATCGTACTTCGACAATTTCTCCCGACCGTGAAGAAAGTCTAGCTCAACCATGAATCCAATGGAAGAAACGACGCCGCCGATCTTTTCGACAAGCTTGGCAGTCGCCTGAGCTGTACCGCCGGTGGCAAGGAGGTCATCGACGATTCCGACTCTCTGGCCGCGAGATATTGCGTCCGAATGCATTTCGAGAAATTCCGAACTGTATTCCAAACTGTATTCCTCAAATATCTTCTCCGCGGGAAGCTTGCCTTTCTTTCTCGCGGGGACAAAGCCGAGGCCAAGATTGTACGCTATAGCTCCTCCAATCATAAAGCCGCGGGCTTCAATTCCCACAATTAGGTCAATCTCTTTTTGTGCGAACTCTCGGGTCAAAAGATCTAGGCTAGTTTTAAACGCCGTAGCATCCTTGAGGACCGTAGTAATGTCAATGAAGTTAACCCCCTTCTTCGGAAATCCTGGTATGACGCGTAGTTTCGCCTTCAACATTGCTAACGAGTTTGAAGCAGTTTCGGCTGTGAGCGAGGGGGGAGTAGTACCTTTATTGCTGGGTTTGATCATCAGACATGGGACTAAATCCGCCATAGATTAGCTTTCGTTTACCAATTTCTTTTTGAATGTGAACAACTCTTTACAAAAATTTCATCGCGAAATGGATTTGGAATACTAATCGGTATGACGCGCCTTCGATTCGTGCGCCGCCTCGCAGTCCGCGCTTCACAAACGGTATAATATAGCTGAGCATGGATTGTGCTGATCAAAAGTTTGAGCTACGATACAGACACGCAAGCAAAAATGGACGAAATGATGGAAAGCGAGAAAATCGAGGCAATCATGCGGCAAGCTCGACCACAAGTCTCTGTTATTGGAGTCGGTGGTGCAGGTTGCAACATTGTCTCTTGGGTCAAGGAGAAGAAGGGTGGAGTCTCTGGCGCGAAACTCATCGCTGCTAACACCGACGCCACACACCTCAGCATAATCAAAGCAGACCGCAGAATTCTGCTTGGAGAGAAAACTTGCCGAGGAATGGGAGCAGGTGGTTATCCGCAGAAAGGTGAGCAGGCCGCGAGGGAATCTATCGAGCAGGTCAAGAAAGATGTTGTCGGATCAAACATCGTCTACGTTGCGACTGGCCTCGGTGGAGGAACTGGAACCGGGGCTTCAACAGTTATCGCCAAC
Source organism: Nitrososphaerales archaeon (assembly GCA_030041295.1). Classification (GTDB taxonomy): domain Archaea; phylum Thermoproteota; class Nitrososphaeria; order Nitrososphaerales; family CADDZS01; genus JASHOD01. The sequence continues at coordinate 37,370 of JASHOD010000036.1, read as the reverse complement.
GCTTTGAAACCATCTGGTGCGTTGATGATTGGAGTAGTGACATTACCTTTCGCAGTTGAGCGATTCAGGTACAACGCCGCGAAAGAAGGACTCTCGAAGCTGAAATCGGAGTGCGATACTGTAGTTGTAATTGACAACAATCGCCTGGCAAAGGTTGCTGGTGACCTTCCTCTCAAGGAAGCGTTAGGCGTTGCGAACGAGCTCGTCGGAGAATTCGTAAAGGGTATCACCGAAACAATCACGACCGCTTCGCTCATCAACATCGACTTTGCAGACTTGAGGGCAATCATGGAGAAGAGGGGAATTGCAGCAATCGGTGTCGGTGAATCTTCGGGTGAAGACAGAATAGAAAGAGCAGTACAAACTGCACTCGATGCACAGCTTTTAGATATCAAAGATTCGACAAAAGCATTCGGTGTCCTAATTCACGTAGCTGGTGGCGAAGACATCACCTTGGATGAGGTAACTCAAGCAGGAGAAATGATCACAAGGTCTCTACCTCCAAAGGCGCGAGTCGTCTGGGGAGCTAGAGTAGATCCATCTCTGCAAGGAAGAGTCAGAGTGATGGTTGTACTCACTGGAATCGAAAGCACATTCCTGGCACAACAACCAAGCCGACTCGGAAGACTCGTTAGAGCAGGACAATAAGCGACTAAAAAACACGAATTAGGCTGCGTGGACTAGGAAACTAGCTCCCGCCCTAATCTTGTTTTTCTTGCTTTCCATACAGACAACTTCCAGCAAACTCACAGAAAAAACTGAAAAGAAAAAAGAGGGAAACAGAGGCAAAGGGTCTTTCAAGGGCCCTATGCTCCTGTACTTTCTCGTCCCGGTTTACTGTTTCTTTTAGTCGCTAGCGATGGACGATTTCATGTACTCAGTTAGCTCTCGACGCAACAAATGGCCTACCATAATGTTGAGATGGCAGGTCCGTGGGAGCCAAAGTCTGCTACAATAACTCGTCCGAAACCCGAGTTCCAGTCAGGATCAATCCTTGGGGCACTCCGCCAATCAGGATCAATCCTCGGTGCTCGACGCTCTAGACTAGACATACGTCCGGCTGACATGGCAGATCTGTTGGCGGGTTCAATTACTATTTAATCTTGTGCCGCATGAGAACGAAAGATCGTGCTTCTCCAGGTTTAAATTGGCCGAAAGAATCCAAACAGGTTGATTTTTTTTGCTCTCCACTGTTCATTAAACGGTTAGATTTTTTTTACCTCTTTGACAATAGAAATTCCACTCATTGCCGAGGGTTTCTTGATATCCATAATATCAAGTACGGAAGGGGCGATGTCGATTAGACCAGCTTTGTATCCTCGACGAGGGAGGCGTATCTTCCACTTTTCGGACAATAAAGTCAGCGGAACTGGGTTAGAGGTGTGAGCTGTGTGGGGTTGGCCGGTTTTCGGATCAAACATCTTTTCCGCATTGCCGTGGTCAGCGGTGACGAAAATATTCAGCTCGCAACCTTCAAAGTCATTTAGTTTTTTCCTCCAGAGATCGTAGATTTTGCCCAAACATCCGTCGACCGTCTCGACAGCCTTCACCGTCGCCCTAATATTTCCAGAGTGGCCAACCATGTCCGAATTTGCGTAGTTGATCAAGACGAAGCCGTACTTATTCGAGTTTAAAGAATCGATGGCTCTGTCCGTAATCTCAATTGCACTCATCTCAGGTTTCTTGTCGTATGTCCCGATTTCCTTCGCGGAGGGAATTAGAATCCTTTCCTCGAATTTTCTCGGGTCTTCGTTTAAGCCATTGAAGAAATATGTTACATGGGCGTACTTTTCAGTCTCCGCGATTCGAAGCTGGTGGACGTTATGTCGCTCCAGCACGTCGCTTAATGTGTCAAGGACACGCTCACGTCCCAAGATGGCTTTTACGTTTTTCAGGTCGGGATCGTAAATTGTCATTGTTAGGACGTTTACGTTCTTTGGTTGTTTCCTACGGTCAAATTTTTCTTGAAACTCGGTTTCACTTTGGACCAAAGACTTAGTGAGCTGTCTAGCCCTATCAGGTCTAAAATTGAAAAAGAAGATAGAGTCGGAATCTTGTACTCCGTTGTAATCATCGATCACGCAAGGGACGAGAAATTCGTCGGTTATTCCTTTCGAGTAAGACCTTTGTATCGCATCTCTAGAATTATCGTAACGCTCACCTATCGCGTGAACGATCGCGTCGTATGCAAGTTTGGTCCTCTCCCACCGATTATCGCGATCCATGGCGAAGTATCTCCCTGAAAGCGTAGCAATTATGCCGAACCCCTCACCTTTCATAAAGTTACTCAGTATCGAAACGAAGTTAGCTCCGCTACGCGGCGGCGTATCCCTGCCATCCAAGAAAGCATGGACGGCGACTTTCCTGATCTTCTTCTTTTTGGCAATTTTCAAGATTCCATACAGATGGTTAATGTGGCTATGCACTCCACCATCCGACAAGAGTCCAAGTAGGTGCAAGGTCGAGCCCCGCGACGCAACTTTTTCGAAGGCATTTACGAGATTTTTGTTATTCTCAAGGTCACCTGACTCTACTTCGCGCGTTACTCTCATTAAGTCCTGAAAAATTACTCTGCCGGCGCCTATCGTGAGGTGTCCAACTTCCGAATTTCCCATTTGGCCTTTATTCAGACCGACGCAAGTTCCTGAAGCACAGATAGAGATTGATCCAAATCTCTTGAAGATTAAATCCAGGTTCGGAGTTTTCGCAAGGCTAATTGCGTTGTACTTTGACTTTGGCGCAATGCCCCATCCGTCCAAGACGATTAGTACAACTGATTCCTTCCTAGGTTGGAAATAGCTTCTCTGCTTGCCTTGTCGAACCATTGCGTCTTCTCCTTTTGCTCGCAATTTTCTAAGATGATCTGAGTTTGCCTAATGGGAATCCTTGCCTCTCAGGCGGATTCTCTTTACATGATGACTTTTGTCGTCCATATCTACTTTGGCCAAAAGCTGACGTTCAACCGTCTTTGGTTTGACATGATGATATTCCTAGCAGAGAAAAAACCAAGGATCCAATACAATTCTTACTCTTCGGAACCTTGCATTACCCCGTTTACAGGGGCATCTCCTGTTTATCTCTCTCGTCCATAGCCTTCGTTAGCTGGACTGCCGCAGCTATTAGTCCCATATGCGTAAACGCTTGCGGAAAATTTCCAAGCATTTCGCCAGACTTGGGTTCAATTTCTTCAGAAAATAGCCCCAGATGGTTCGAATAACTAAGTAAAGCGTCGAAAAGCTTCTCTGCGTCTTCGAGCCTTCCGGCGAGAGTTAAACAATTGACAAGACAGAAACTACAAATCAGAAATGCGCCTTCTTCACTCTTTAGGCCGTCGTTTGCGTTATAACGCCGAAGAAAGGCATTCTCGGATAGTTCTTTCATGGTTTGATTCTACGTGGAAACCATTTTTGGATCCTTTGGGTCAATGAACCTCATTTGAGGCATGAGTAAATTCGCCGCATCTAGCTCTTTTGATCCGAAAGATTCCACAAAGGATCGCTTTGTTTGTCGTGCCCTTTCTCGATTATCGTCTCCTTTATCTTGTCGCGCAGCATTGCAAATCTATGAGCGTCCTCTTCTTCTCCCAATGAATTTGCGATTCGCAAGGCTCTATCCATTGCGACCCAACACCACATCTTTGAATAGACAAAGTGCAGTCTCTGTTTGCGAACTTCCCATATCCCGCATTCGGGTTTCGTCCAATTGTCCTCCACTGCCTTAACACCAATTTTACGATATAGTCGTACGCGTCTCGAGAAATTCCTCTCCCATGTTTGTGGAAAAATACACTGCATCAAGCAAGATTGCATATACATCGAGCTGTAACCGTTTCCAAGCCCCGTTTCCTGTTCGCACCGGTGAAGAACCTCTATAGCCTGTCAGACCGTCTAGTAGTCTTTCTCCGAAGTCTCGTTCTCCCGCAACGCCTAGCATCACCTGCAGATTGTTAGCCAACATGAAGTAAAGACTTGTGATCCATTTGTAGTAACCCGATTCAAGATCCTCTAGACCAATCGAGTGTGCCGCCCAAAGAACAAACGACGAATCTCTGATCCATGAATATCGATAATCCCAGTTTTGTTCGCCTCTTATCGCCTCGGGAAGCGAAGTAGTCGGAGCTACAATTATGGCGCAGGTTGGAAAGTACACGAGGAGCTTTAACAAGAGTGCTGAGCGAAGGATGTAATTCTTCCATTTACCAGTTACTTTCGCGCTCGATATCCAGTTTTTCCAATAGTTCCTCGTGTATTCAAGCTTGGCACCTGTGTAAGCGTTTTGGCCATCGTGGAGTTCGACGCCGCCTATTCTCAGAACGAAATCTTTGGGGCTGCGGTCTTTCGAGAGTTGAGAATGAAATTCTAGACCCCCACGACCCCCGGACTCGAACTCATCTTTGGTTAGAAGAGCTAGATCTTGTCGAACCTCATTGTCGTTTGAGGTGAATCTGTATCCCATATCGCCAAGTCGCCTGACTCCAGGAATGACGCAACACGCCTTTGGATTTCACCATGAGCGACTGTTACCTTGTCCACTTCGAAACAAGGCATGAAATCGGTTACCTTCAAATGCCCAGCTTCATTTTTGAATTCTGTTACGAGGATGTTGGTTTGCTCTTCATAGTACTGAATCACTTCAAATTCATCCTGTTTACCATCAGGCAGTATCCTAACCCTGCCGCCTCTCCTTATGTCTAGGATTGCTCCGAATACGCTCGGAGAATCAAATCGAGGAACACAAAACCAGTCGATCGAACTGTCGAGTCCGACTAGAGCGCAAGTTTTCTGGTCTCCTACCACTCCGTAGTCAGATATGGGTTTGTAGTCATTCGAGACCTTGCTGAGGCTGAGAGTTTTCCAGCCCGAGTTCTGTCGAAATTTTATACCCTTTATCGGGAGCTGCGGGCTCAAGATATTCGTCGCTGACATCTCGGTCTGCAATAATCTCCCACTATTGTAGGAATGTTAGCGTCTCTCAATTTGAATATTCTGTATTTTGAATAATCAGCAATTGTACTCCTAATCCGAAGATTATTCCTTTTCCGCTACAATATAATTTCGTAGTGTTCCTATATTCTCAATCTCGGATTCGAGGACATCCCCTGGCTTGAGAAAAAACTTTTCGGGTTCTTTTCTGAACGCGGCGACCCCAGAGACTGTCCCGGTAGTAACGATGTCGCCCGGAAAAAGTGTGACCCAAGAATAGTGCTCGACTATTTCGGGAACAGAAACAGAGAGATGATTCGTGTTACTCACCTGGCGTGGATCGCCGTTCACTCTACATTCAATCTTCAACTTTTGAACATTCCCGATATCATCTCTTGGGACAAAGCAAGGCCCGAAAAGAGCAAATGTGTCCATATTCTTTCCAAAATTCAATAGGCCCGATTTCATTTCCTCCTTTTGAAGGTCTCGGGCAGTTATGTCATTGAAAATGGTAAATCCAGCTATTGCATCCCATGCTTTCTCTTTAGTAAGCCTTTTCGACTTGCGTCCAATTACAATTGCTAGTTCTATTTCATGATCGAGCATTTTAGTGAACTTTGGACAGATAACTTGAGCTTCATGCCCTACGATGGCAGATGGACTCTTTAGGAAAGATATCCAATGAGGCATTGGAAATTCCCATCCAGAGCTTGACCCCTCGTTAGCATGCTCTCTAAAATTTCCTGCCGTGTGAATGATCTTTCCTGGCTTTGGTATCGGTGCTTTGATTTTCACTTTTGAGAATTCAAACACTGCTTCTCCATCATTAGAACCCTTTAATTTCGAAACACCAATTTCTTTCGCGAATTTTTCAGTCTCACGCATCGCCTTCATGGATTTTTCCCCACCTTCAAGAAATTCGATCATATTTGGAGGGACAAAGGCGGCAGCAAATCTCGAAGGATAATCCTCGCCCTGGTCTTGTAACATTCTCGCATATGCGTAATTGGCATCCACGACATTATCCGCCTCAATCCAAAGTCCTAGTCTTTCATTGTGATAATGAGGTTCTTCAAAAGTAACGATCTTCATTGTAGTTGCATTCGCTCCCTTTTTGTTGCAAAAATTAGTTACACGATAGATAAAAAGTTCGGCTCATAACAAAAACGAAGATTGGAAATTGCCATGAGATCACACGAAAACAGATGCCAGATTCTGCTAGATTCAAATACGGCTGTCAAGATGGCCTTTCCAGCAACACAGATTGGTCCAAGCTACTTACGAAAAAGGTCTCGAGCGTAACGTAGTCGTACTTGGAATGAGTTCGATGGTTGCGACTTTCGGGGCTTATACTTGGGTATCCTTTCTCCCTTTGTACTATTCTCGAAACTTTAATGCATCGGCTCCAGTCGTTGGTCTCATTTACACTGCTTGGCTTCTCGCCATCGGCTTGGGAGCAGCTCCTGCAGGAGCTCTCGCAGACATTTACGGTCGCAAGATCGTAGTGACGATGGCCGGAATAATCTCTTCTGTAGGAGTCTTTATACTTGCATTTTCACACATTTTCATTCTAGCCGCAATAGCATTTCCAATTACCGGTGTAGGAACATCGTTTCTTTCTATATCAAATGCTATGGTGGCTGAATCTGTTAATCCGAAAAAGAGAGGTTCGGCTTTCGGAAAATTTCAGATGCTGACCTATATTCTTCCAAGTCTTTCGCCTATAATAGGGGGAATCGCACTTTTCAACAGTTCATCTAATTATTTTCCACTTTTCTTACTCGGAGGATCGCTGGTCCTTGTCGCGACATTAATTAGGGCAGTTTTCGCTCGAGAGACACTACGTACTTCAGAAAAAGACGAAAAAAGGGAAGCTGAGTTCAAGAAACCGTCGTCTTATTTCCGTAACATTGCGAGAGTCTTCAATAACCGAGTTCTATTGACGTTGATGCTTGTCTACAGTTTTTACAATCTGATAATTGATCAAGGTTCGTACATCTTGCCGCTTTACGGACAAAACCAGCTTGGTCTGAATTACGAATTGCTAGGCTATATGTTTGGAATCATTGCGCTAATTAGCGCGCTGACAAGACTCCCATTCGGAAAATTATCTGATGAAATCGGAATGAGAACGACTATAATCATAAGCTGGATTGGCGAGAGCTCGACCATCTTCATTTTCGTTTTTGCACCGAGAGGAGATCTTCCTGTGGCGCTTCTCGGTATCGCAGTTTGGTCTGTTTTCGGCGTAATGGACGGTCCCGCAGTTAACGCTTGGCTTGCCAATGCCACTGACGCGAAAGCTCGGGGAATATCGATGGGTTCCTTTTATTCTGCCTCCTTCCTAGTCGCGGTACCCTTCGCATCTTTGGCAGGCTTCCTATACTATGCGGACGCCAAGTTCCCATTTTATGTGAATTCTCTAATTGGAGTGAGCGCGCTTGTTCTCCTTCTAGTCCTGACAAAGTCGAAAATGGACAGTCCAAAACATGAATCAAGCCCGAGCTAGGCGTTCTAGGGTTGAGAGTGCCGGATTTCTTAGTTGAATTCTTCAGACTTTTGCCTTCGTGTAATGAAGGACTAAACCATAGTGATATGGGCCCGCGTTTATTTTTTCGTCGAGTTCAAAACCGTTGCTCCTGAGAATTTCGAGAGATATGGTTTCGCTCAGCCTAATATCAAGAGGAGGACCGATTTCTTGGTCAGTATCTCGCCAGTCGATATCCACGATCTTTGCGCCCGTCTTTGAAATTCTCTTCACCTCGGAAAGAAACTCACTGGGAATTTCCAAGTCATGCAACACGTTTGCAAATAAAACAACATCGCATTTCGAGGAAGGTATTCGAGTGTTAGACACGTCAGCTTCGATGACATCAACAGTGTCGCGATCTATCTTGGCTCGATCAAGCGTGGATCTGAGATAGCTTAACATAACTTTACTTTTATCAACAGCATAAACTCGCCCGAAGTCGCCGACTTTCTTAGCAAGTGGGACAACAAAGAAACCGGGACCACATGCTAGATCGGCGACCGACATTCCACGTTCAACACCGATTTCATCAACAATCTGATCTGGATTTTGCCATTCTCTTCTTTCATGAGCTAAGAGAGCTCTCGCAAATTGTTCCTCTTCCAAGGATTCATACCCTCGATTGTAATTGTTGACTTCTCTCCTTTTTATATTCTCAATAGTCGCTTGATTTCGCTGGCGGGCGCTCTTTATAATAGAAGATTTGTAACTAAGGGTACATCAGTCCTTCATATACCCTCTACCCGGGGCCCGCTGACGTCGGCGCGCAGCCCCTTAATGAGCTGTTTACGGACCCTGCCTTTTGCATGTCAATAACTACGATCATATTTGAGGGACCCGCTCTCGTTTTTCACCCAAGTGCATGTTTCTTTTAAGTGCAGAATGGATGCTCTTTGGGTGAAAATAATTGATTTTACTCCTATAAAGGGCAAAGTCCTGAGAACTTTACAAAACCGTTTTCATCTTCATTTATATCTTGAGATACTTTCTCTTTACCACCAAGAAGTATTTTCATTCCTCTCTAGGAGATTATGAAAAAATGGCAGATCAGACTGGAGCCTACGAAAGGCTAGAATCAAAACAATATAATTTTCTTGTTGACGGGACAATGCCCGTGTTGAATTTTGAATTGACCTCAGGAGGGAGAAAGGCTCCGGATGGAATAGCTGAGATCAACAAGGTTGAGAAACAGACATTAAGATTGGAACTTTACGCTCCAATTTCCGGCGAGGTGTTTGAGGCACGAACAAAGATGGGAAGACTGGAAGTGGATAACGATGGTACGGTTACTTACTTTTCTAATGCTTCGGAACGTCTTTCTTTCTCTTTATTTTTGGGAAAGAGCATCACGGCCACATTCAACCGAAAAACGAATGAGCTTGTCATCCGAACACCTTCCAAGATCAGGTCCATAGAAGACAAGCGTGTAGAAAGGGGAGGCAGCCGAAATCAACAGCCGACAAGCGACGAAGTAAGGATGGTATTAGACTGATCACGGGTGATCAAGAAACAATTGGATCCAGAGCTCTTGAACAAACTCGAAACAAATCAGCTGAAATGTTCAAAATGCAAATTAATTATTCCTTTTACATTTAAAAAAGGCGCTAACTATACTGTTCCCAGCTTCACCGTCAAGGATAATTTTCCAATTTGTTATCGTTGCTACCACCCAAAGGAATCTTCGCTGATATATCAACGGCATCAATTTACAGATAAGAAAAAGTAGTTGACTAGCTTGGAAAGGCTTTTCTTTTATACTCGAAATTCCATGGCTGTTTTTCGATCACTTCCTTGGCCAGTATCGAAGAGGTGTTAAAGCAAAACCCTAACGTCCGTTTTGCCGCGGTAATCGGGCCCGGGGGAAAGGTACTGAAAGGAGGTATGCGTGCTAACACGGAATCGCTCGAGCCTGCTTCAAAAGCTGAGCAGCTATATCTGCAATGGACGACTATGCATAGAATGGGACACGATTGGAACAAGTATCTTGGCAGGCGCAGTTTCCTTTTGGATAAAAGAGAGCGCGTGAATATCTACACTTTCAATGTCGACGGTGATCATATTTTACTAGTCTCAACAGATCCAATGAACACTAATACTCTTGGAGACCAAATACTGGAGATGCTCGCGAAAGGTGAGAAAATACCAGTGGCATCTTCTCAAAACAAACGGAAGTAGTTTACTGCCGCATGCTTTTGATAGTACCTTCGATCAGCTGTTTTAGGCCGTGGGGGTCTGTAACGTTGTGAAGTGTCATTATGATATTACCACTCAGTAGAAACTGAATGTCTCCTACCATGTGACTAGTTCCTAACCCTGCACTTGCATAATGTCCCTCGGATCCTTATCCCTTTCTAGTTTGATTTGAATCCCTTCTCGTATTTGTTACGACGATGACAGCATTTCGCAAGGGACATGCTCGGACTATCGAGCGTATTGTGTCATCCAGCACGAGAGCCATTTCATTTGTGATTACATCTTTAAACGTCGGATTCCGATGAATTATCCGCTTTGAGAAAGTTCTTTTCCAAAGCACATGTTCGGCTGGATAAAGCAATACGGTATTATTGGGTTGCGCGTTGAGCTCTTGATTTGACGAACTTGGTGCCTGCGCAATATTGGCGGGCGGATTTTCTTCGATACTGGCAGAAGCTTGAGCGCGCTCTTGGTCGTCGTGTTTTGCGATAAAAACTGTTGAGGATGGTGACGACGGGCTCTGCGAAGAGTTAGCGGATAGTTTAGAATAGCACTTTTCACAGAGCAGTTGATCATTCCAAATGTGACCAACTGCTCCCAGGGTCTGTCCGCAATTTGAGCATTTCGACTTGGGCGACAGCTAAAGAATGCTAGCTAATGAGTTTTTGCAAAACTCCAAGAGAGCGGAGCAAACTCATCGACTAGATAATCATAAGTCAACTACAATGGAAAATTTATGGAGTACATCTGGGGTTCTAACTTGTTTAGCAATATGGAGAATGTCGGTGAGATAAACGCGCCTATCCTTTGATTTCGAAGACTCTAAATTTCAGTTCCAAAGAATTCTGAGCAAAATTAGGCCAGGGTATATTCTGGCAAGCGCTATCATAATCGGGTTTATCATCGGAGAAATTGGAGATTCGATAACTCTTTGCTATCTCGCCTCGTCTTGTCCGAATGTAACAGATTTACTGGCTCAGCAGAACGGGATGGTATTCGGGCATGCATATTGGCAGCTGTTCACTTCAATATTTGTGACAGACTCATTCGAGGACGCACTTTTCAACGCGCTCGCAGTAATAGTGCTCGAACTCTTTCTTCCTGAGACGTTCAACAAGACTAGATACTTTGCCATTTTCTTCTTCGCCGCAATTCTAGGAAACATCTTCACACTATTCGAAGGACCTTACTACGCAAGTGCCGGAGCCTCGGGAGGAATATTCGGCATTTTCGCTGCCGCATTCGCATACAATTGGGCGGAACAGAAACGAATTGTTGGAGCGACCTTGGCCCTTTTTTTGATATTATTCATAGGAAGCAGTTTTATCTCTCCATTTGGAGTTCAAGGCATAGATTGGATTGCACATTTAGGCGGATCGATCGCCGGGTTCATTGCCGGCCCTCTTCTGTATTATTCGTTGAAAAACAGCGATACCGGTATTGGATTAAGTTCCAGGTCCACGACAGTCAATCAGATTGTACTAGGACTGATCATCGCGCTAATGGTGATAGGGTCGATTATTCAGTTCCTTATTTTCCTCGTAACAGTATGAGAGAACGTGATTTACTTTCCCTAATTCTAGATGGCTTTTTCTTCACACTTGACAAGAGTCGTTATGTAGCTACTCGATCAAGAAAATAATGTGGTCAGATCGAGTCTTCGGTCACAAAAAAGACTCGATGGCTCCCTTTGTCCTATCGCCTTCTGTTGCTGAGAGGCAAGATAGTGGTATGTTACAATCACTCTTGGAGAATCAATCGTTGAGCAAGCTTGTGCGGGATCCAGAGAGTGTAAGATGATCATGCTATCATCCTCCTCGTTTCGCTCTTCCGAGGCAAGTGTATCTCTTCTTCATCCCGTTCATATTTTGGACCGCAAGCGCCCTTGACATAGGACAAAAGTTAACACTACGAAAAAAATTGGATTTAGAATAGCAACATAGCCTCGAAAGAGAAAGGGAGACAATCGATTCCAAGTTATGAGCGACGAGAAGGCTAGCGAGAGCGCCGAAAAACATTCCCCAGAGTCAGGTACTAGCATCGAAGAAAGACAAACGAGCGAGCTCGCAGTAACTTCAGTGGGAAGTAACGATTGGCTCTCGAGGTTATGGAACTACTTTCGGCCCAAGTTTGTATCCTTCAACATCGGGCATCTCTTGCTACTGCTTTTGGGGCTACATCTATTTGCAATGTCATTCCCAAACAACAGTGGCGCGTATGTGTTTGACGAATCCTACTACGTAGGAAGCTCACACTTCGATCAAGACCTTCTGAATCTGATTCCGTCTAATTTGGAACATCCCTTTTTCGGAAAGATATGGGGGGCTCTTGGTATCTACCTGTTCGGGGATAATTTCTTTGGATGGAGAATACTCTACGTTTTGATAGGGGTCTTGACGGTTTGGGTATTTTACGAGCTTGCTCTAATTTTCTTTTCAAAAGAGAAGGCCCTTTTCGCTGCATCTCTTCTGGGATTCGAGACACTCTTTTTCATTCACACTTCGGTCGCCCTTTTGGAAGGGCCTCCGCTCTTGTTCGGTTTACTCGGGTTTGTGCTCTATTTCAAAAAGCGGTACTACCTCTCAGCGGTAGCTTTCGGTCTTTCCGTAATAAGCAAAGAGTGGGGAGTATACTTTCTTGTTGCTTTAGCGCTTTACGAATTCTATCTAATCTTCAAACCAAAACTTGCGACTAGCCCCTTGCATGCTACTTCCAAAAGTCTCATGAAGTTGCTGTTATTTGTGGCGATAGTACTTCTCGTTGTGATGATCCCTCTGTACACGTACGATGCTTTGTATCATCCCACGCCCGCATTCGGCGTGAATTTCACGAATCCCATCGCAAATTTCGAGTACTACTATAACTATCATACCAGTTTGACGATTGGGCCATACAACCCCAACGGTCCTACATGCCACACGAACAGCACGGCTAACGAGTGCGATCCTTGGCACTATGCGTGGTATTGGCTAGATCCGTTCACAGTTTCGCCCGATACATACTATGCCGTAACTGTTTCTTTCTCCGTCAACAACAAGGTCACGCTAGTAACGACGCCAATTGACTGGGTAGGAATTGGAAACTTGGTAATATGGTACGCATTCTGGGCTATCGTTCCATACGTAATTTTGAAGCCCATTATTACAAGGAAATTTACCCAGCTGGAGGCCTTCGTAGGGACCTGGATACTTGCGACCTATGGACCTTCACTCGCACTTTCGGGGATATTCCATCGTGTTGTATATGCGTTTTATTTCATCAATGTTGATCCGGCCTTATGCCTTGGGATTCCTCTCCTAATCAATTTCATCGCACCTGACAGTTTGACTACACAAAGAGCACTCATGGCACTTTGGCTTGGGGCGGCTATCGTATTCTTCATTCTATTTTTCCCGGTTCACCCGGTGCCCGGGCTGTGATTGGGTGAGCTGTAAACTCTTTTGAAGCCTCTCGACCTATCATAAGTGAAAATTAGGATTTACATTACAAAAGGGAATTTGCAAGTGGTACTTATAATTCTGAACGAAATCAAGTTCGAAGCATCAGAGTTCGAAACTAGAACAATGCCCACTCCTGATATGAAGGGTAAAGAGATGATATACTGGATAAAGGTGGACACGTCCGATAGGAGGTTGGTCACAGACCTCCAGCGATTCTTAGGAGGATCTTCACAGTATATCGAGCTCAAAGTGCCTAGTGCGTTTATAGGAGTTCGAACTGAGCTCGAAGGCTACAAAGCACAAAGAGATCCTGAAAGAAAAACTACAAAAGTCGACAGAGAAAAAGAGGAAAAGATTTCAACAATCCAGGAGGAGCAGGGTCTCGAAGAAAGATACTCTGTTGAGATAGTTCTGCGTCGGCTACTTCCTGAAACAAAGTCAGGTCAGACTCAGGCACCTTATGGATAGCTTTTCGTTTCTACCCTAATCATAAATTGTTAGCTTAAACAGTTATCATATCCATCTGCATCTTCCTAATTGCTTTCTTTGATTCGAGAATGTGATTGCTCATAATTTCAAAAGATACCTGAGTTGCTTATGCTATAAAAAAAGCTAATGCGCAATAAGTATCTTCTTATAGAAAAGAAATCCTTTTTGTGCGCACGCTCATCGCATCTCAAATCCTTCAGTCTGACACCAGCATTCATGCTGTTATGATTGTGGACGACTATGGAGGCGTTCAAGACTTGGCATTCCCAAAGGAATGCGTTAGGGCGGATAGCGGCAGACTGAATGATCTTCTAAAGATCGTTGCAATGCAAGCTAGGTTTATGATGGATCTCTCGGACGTTGGAGGGAAACTTCGGTTTGTGGGAATAAGTTTCGAGCGCGTAGGCGCTTTCGCGTTTCCCTTCGCGAATCGTAGAATCCTCGTACTCGTCGTGAACGGAAAATCCATGCTTCACGCACGAATACCGAAGATATCTGAACTTCTCAAATCAATCGATATGGACAGCCCGATTGAGGATAATGAAATCCTCACCACAATTTTATCAGAGCTAAGACATCAATCGAAACCCATTTCGAGATCTGATGGTAATGGCGCATTAGCTGCACAATACAGTAATCAAGATAAAAGCCCACTGCCTCTGAAAGCGGAACGAAGATTCAACGCAAAAGAAATAGAATCGTCCGTTCACGGAACAAAATAATTATGGCAATTTTAGAAGCCTGCCGCACGCCTTCGCAGCAGCACTGGATAATGATTCGGGCGAGACTTGGGTACGAAACATTTTGGACACACATGAGGTGCTTGATGGACTTGGATATGCTCAAATCCTCTAACGACGGCAAGCACACTCTTTATTCCATTACTGAGGCTGGAGTGAATTTGTTAAATAAATTGGCCGCTCCGGAAAGAGCTGCAGAGCTCGCCTAATACGAGCCAATACAGCGACGACGACTGAATTTATCGGTTGTCGTTGTTACTCTTCTTATTATCAGCGCGCTCAACAAAGAGGTCGGACGAACTATCGATAGGAGTTGCTCGTCGCAAGATTTCGTCCTCGGCTATTGTCTTCATGACTCCCGTTCTAACATTTCTTGCTTCGAAGAGCTGCTCTCCAACGTCTTTGAACCGCTTTTCGGTAGAAACGGCGGAAAGTATTTCGTACTGTATCTCCTTGCCTTGTTCGTCCACCATAACAAGGTCGCCCTTTTTGAATTTAGATGTCGCCAATTGTAAGTACAATCTCCTAAACGACAAGTCCGGCTGGCTTTCATATAATGATATTCTCCTTCGTCGCAAGATAGTACCAGTTTACAATCGACGATATCTGAGGTACAAGGTAGATGCGACTCCATCGGGTCTATTAGGGCAGATTTGTCGACGTGCGGACATTACCACTTTGTATCAGAAAGACTACTATATTCGCAAAATGGGTCTATCTGATTATAGACTTGGTAGACACGCGCGGCAGTTACTCGAGCACCAGAGATTCTGAAGGTCGCGATTCCACTTTCTTTGGGGTCTCAAAGCAAACTTGGCTAGTGTTCACTATTTACACGATCAACTCATTTGGATTCTCTGCAACATTGCCATTTCTTGGTGTGTATCTTCTAGACGTGCGCGATGTTCCGCTCGGCGAGATAGGGATTGTTTACCTGGCGACGGGAATTCTTAGCATAGCTAGCCAAATTCTAAGCGGCAGAGTCAGCGACTCATTGGGCTCTAAGAAGGTAATGCTTCTTGGGTACATGTCTTCATTGGCTTCTTCATTGCTTCTCGGGTACTTGGTATTCTCAAATGCGACCGTTCTTGCATTCTTTGTCTTATACCCCGTTTTCTCACTGTTCAGAGGAATATCCCAACCCGCAATATCCGCGATAGTGGCTTCGCAGAATAGGACAGAGGTAAGAACAGGATTTTCCTTTTTGAATATTGGTGGAAACCTTGGTTTTGCAATTGGCCCTGCTCTAGCTGGCGTCATTATACAGGCGACAAACTATTCTACAGTCTTTCTGCTCAGCGCCGCTTCGACTACGGTCGCTGCTCTAATTACTGTCATTTGGATCGAAGGGGGTAAGACTGCGGCAAGCTCAGGTAGGGAGCTTGCGATTAATCGTTGGCTAAGCTGGACCAAGGATAAGAGTCTCATCCTATTACTTCTGCTCATATTCTGCATGTTCTTGTGCATAGGCTATGAAATCACACCGATGTCCCTTTACGTTGCAAATTTCTTTTCATTTTCCGACGCGCAGATCGGCTACCTCTTTGCGACAAACGGACTGCTTATAGTGATCTTTCAACTCCCAGTCACTCGTCTCATCGAGAAGTCAAGGAGAATCCTTCTCCCGCTGGTTATCTCAACGTGCTTTGCTTTGGCTAGCTTTCTTATTGCAGGTTTCTCGCAAACATTTCTACAATGGGAGGTATTCATGGCTGTGATTACGTTTGGAGAGATAACCCTGACAGTTCCCTCGCAAAGTGTAATTGCCTACTTCTCGAGAGCTGGGAACCGAGGGACATATCAGGGATATTATTCTGCGGTTTCAAACGCTGGAAGGTCTCTTGCTTCTTTTTGGGGACCTTTGACCTTCGCGATTTTCTCTTTTGATCCTCGTTACTCGTGGTTTTTGATTGCTGGACTTGCACTAGTGACCGGATTAGGATTGATCGCATTATCTCCGTTGATTCAAAAGGAGTATGAAGCCACTTTAGCAACCCCGGGATAGGGCCCCCTTGATCCTCTTTAATGCGACAAAAATAAATCGGCACCAAAGTATAGCTTGTACGTTCGAATTCTAAGCTAAGCACGTATCTCAGAAAGAGCATTAGAACTATACACCGGGTTTTCGAAATAAATGTCCTCGAGATTATCAAACAAAGCGAAGGGGAATAACATTCGTAAAGATCGGCGCTCTGGAGACAATAGCAACGCTAAATCTTCCTCAGGCCACGGAAGCAAGGATGCCTCGGTCCTAGCTTTGAGATACTCCAAAAGCTACGAAGGCAAGATCCAGGTTGTCCCGAAGGTTCCCATTTCCAGTCTGAATGACTTTTCAGTTTGGTATACACCGGGGGTTGCAGCGGTCAGTCTGGCCGTCGCGAAGAATAAGGATCTTTCCTTTGAATATACGAACAGATGGAACAATCTTTGCATCCTTACTGACGGTTCTAGAGTTCTCGGCCTCGGCGACATCGGTCCGGAAGGGAGTCTTCCGGTGATGGAGGGAAAAGCGCTCATCTACAAGTATCTAGGAGGCGTGGATGCGATTCCTATCCCCATTGACGCACACGAAACAGAGAAAATAATAGAATTCGCAACATACATACAGCCCGCGTTCGGAGCGATCCATCTCGAGGACATCGCCTCTCCAAAATGTTTTGAGATCCTCGATTCTCTGAGGAAGAAGCTATCTGTTCCTGTATGGCACGACGACCAGCAAGGAACAGCGGGTGTAATCCTTGCGGCACTTTTGAATTCGTTGATTCTGACGAATCGAACCCTTTTCGATACTAAGATCGTCCTATTCGGAGCTGGTGCCGCGAATATTGCCGCGGCAAGACTGCTAATCGCCGCTGGGGCACCTGCCGGGAACTTGATAGTGGTAGATTCGAAGGGAATATTGTATCCTGAAAGAGATGATATGGATCACATGATGTTACATAACAGATGGAAATATGATCTAGCCCTAACTACTAACAAGAGCAAAATTTCAGGAGACGTGACCGCGGCAGCGAAGGGAGCAGACGTTCTAATTGCTGCTTCGACACCCGGCCCCAATATAATATCGCCCGCTACTCTTAGAGGGATGAACGAGAATGCTATCTTGTTTGCTCTTTCAAACCCTGTACCCGAAATATGGCCCGACTCGGCAAGAAAAGCCGGAGTAAAAATCATAGCAACAGGTCGGAGCGATTTTTCAAATCAGGTAAACAACAGCCTCCTGTTTCCTTCCATAATTAGGGGCGTTCTTGATGTGCGTTCGAAATCGATTCCCGACGATGTCATCATTGTTGCCGCTCAAGAACTAGCTCAATACACGAATAATCAAGGAAACTTGAATGCAGACCACATCCTCCCAACTATGATGGACTTTGATATCTATCCTCTGGTCGCAGGAGCTGTAGGTGAAAAATGCGTAAAGATGGGCATTTCGAGGAAAAGACTCAACAGGACTGAGATTGAAGATCGAGCCAGATCAATCATTGAGCACTCAAGAAAGATGACGTCGTCGCTCCAAGCGAGTCATCTGATTCAACCTCTGCCTGCAAGATGATTTGAGATTCTTGGAATGAACGATAGATGGAATAAATGAAAGTGTGGTAACAAAAGGAGAAAAGGTGTAGAACAATAAAATGAGCACGAAAGAAAGGAAAATGGATCTCCGCTATGAGATTCGCGAGATATCTTCGAGAGATGTTGAGGACGCTGCTGACCTGATAGCTCGTCTCAAGAGATTAAATGGGGAATTCGATCCACTTTTCAGACCTTCTGAAAGAGTCGATCAGGATTCACTAAGCGCATTGAAAACAAGGATTTCCAACAAAGATTACATAATCTTGGTGGCAGTCTCCCAATCCAAAGTTGTAGGAGTGATAAAAGCTGCGATTCGTGACAGGGTTTACTACGAACCTAGAAAAGAAGGCGCAATTGTTGAGTTTTACATAATGCCTGAATTCAGACGCGGCAAACTTGGAAAGCAATTGTTCGATTCGATGGTATCCGCATTGCGAAAAAGGGGGGCCGAGTTGATAACGGCCGAGTTTCCCAGTCAAAATGAAATCGCGTCAAAGTTTTACAACAAGCTCGGTTTCAGATCTCTCACAAATGTATATGCGAAATCACAGTAAGAGCTCGCAAATGAGAAAGAGATTATTTGCCAAATTCTAAACCTGCGGACAATCTCAACTCTCTCAACAACTAGGTAATAAACAATAAGATTCAGCGGAGAGGTTAATATAACCCGAAAACAGAAAGAGCGTGGACAATGTCAACGATTGATTTCGGGTCTCCTCATCCTCCGCACTTGAGGGATCCGGCAATGTTCATTGTTGAAATGTTGATCGGTTTTGTAATCCTGCTTGGGGTGACCGTCTTTGTTGACAAGCTCGGCACGGCATTGTTCCACAAGGGATTTGCAAAGCCATTTTACATCAAGGGGCACAGAATTCATCACAGCATAATCTATTCAATCGTACCGTTAAGTTACGGTGCGATTTCGGCGCTTTACTTCCTCGGCTACCTAGGAATTCATTGGAACGTCCTTTGGATTAACCTAGCCTATATAGCGCTGATCACGAGCGCTTGTATGGCTGTCGATGTAATTGGGGACAAGTTTTGGCCCGAAATACGCAAGAACGTCATTTTGCACCATGAGTGGATTTATTCGATAATACCAGCATACATCTTTATGTTTGCGCCCCTCTTCATAATCCGAATTTAGACTCTTCGACAGCCGTTATTTCAGGAACCGCTCTGTGCCCGAATTATTCTTGAGCTCTAGATATCCCTGGCTTTAGAAATTTCAATTTTCATAAAAGCTACTTTAAGATAGGACCTCGCTGTTTTCGTAGATTATGAACTTCGGTCTAGAAGGCAAGGTCGCGTTGGTGACCGCGGCAAGTAAGGGAATAGGTTACGGCACTGCCAAAGTTCTTGCAGGACAAGGGTGTAAGCTTGTAATTTCATCAAGATACAAGGAGAGCATAGAAAAGGCGCGAGACGCAATTTCAAGTTCGAGTGGAAACAAGAATATTCTTGCAATCTCATGCGATCTTGCGGATAGAAACAGTGTCGAAAATCTACTGCGCGAGGCTTCCATGAAATTCGGAGGAATCGACATTCTAGCGTACAACACCGGTTCTCCCAAACAATCTGCTTTTCTAGATCTCACCGACGAGGATTGGGACGAAGGTATAAAGCTCCTTTTGAAAAGCGCGGTTTGGCTCGCTAGAGGAGTGATACCCTCTATGATGCAAAGGAAGTGGGGGCGTCTCATTTTCATCACCTCCCTGACACTAAAGCAATCTATACGGAACCTTGTACTCTCAAATGTCGCAAGATTGAGCGTTGCTGGGCTGTCGAAGACGTTGTCAGAAGAATTTGGACCCTATGGAATCACTTCGAACATTATTATTCAGGGCCACATTGGAACCGATCGGCAGAGGGCGGTGATCGAGAATCTCGCAAAGAGAACAGGGGTCAGTTTTGAAGAGGCTGAAAAGAGCAGATTACGAGAAATACCTGCTGGAAGGTTTGGAACACCCGAGGAAATAGGTTATGCTGTCGCATTCCTCGCAAGCGAGGTAGCCGATTACGTCAACGGAGCGAGCCTGAATGTCGATGGCGGCGTGATAAGGTCGGTACTTTGAATCTCTAATCTGCAAAGATTATAGCAGAGTCTTTCTAAAACAAGACTCAAGAGTAAAATACAAGCTGTAGATGAAGGAGTATAAGTCGTGCGAATCAAGCTTTCTAGAACATTGCGAGCGATCGACTCTTGGAAAGATAGGGTTGATCACGGGCGTCACAAGTACCTTGGAATGCTTTCGCTTCTCGTAACAGCTCTAGAATTCGCAAAGCCCTCGAGTGCGGTTATCTCTCTTTTCATCGTGGGAGCTTCGATCAATTTCGCATTTGCCCAAGCCGGGCTTCTAATCTTCATTGGTTTTCTCCTTTTGAAACTCCAATTCTATAGATTCGCAAATCTCTTTCTCAGAATAACCCCTCGTATTCCCATCAGATTATAAATTTCCTAGTTCGGATACGATGAGTAGCTTATCCGCTGCTCATCGCGGCGGGGCCGCAGGCGATGATCATGAAAGCGAAGTTCCCGAGTCCCAAGATATCATGTGACCGCCGAGTGCCAAAAGTGCTACTAGTATCAGAGCAATGCCAAACAATCTGCCTTTTCGATACTTTACGGTAGTTTCCAACAGCGCGACCTATAGACCAATTCTTTGGGAACAATCGCACTTATTGCTTGCAGACAAAAAAATACTGAAATTCGTACAGATAGCAGTGGAGATCAGACAAACAAATTTCTTCACTCGCTTCTGATTCTCGCTTGAACCATTGAATCTAAATGGCCAATATAAGTGTCCCACTTTGTGCACTCCTTGCAAACGCAATCACTTTTACAGTGATCCTTTGAAAGATCTATTCCGCATGACTCGCACTTCATGTGAGCGTCTGCTTTTGTGACAACAACCCTGCTCCCTGTAGAAGACGAAGGCCGTTTGGTTCTATTAGGCACTCTATCAATATCTCCAAATATAGACTTATTTTGAATTTTATCTCGGGTTCATAGGCCCCAGCTGGTGACTTTTTGAGGAATTATTTCCAAAATCGGTGCCTCGCCTTCGTTCCAAGGATTTTTTCTATAATATTCAAACTTGGAGAAGAGAATCTTGAGCAAGCGGAGGTATTCCTCTCCTTTTTCGTATATCTCGCAGTGTCCTTGAATCACGACGCCCTTATTCGGATGGTATTCGTCAACAACGAGTGAGACTTTGGGATTTGCCCTCAAGTGCTTGAGCTTCTTAGTTCCATAGTCGGTAGCGATAACGACATTGTTTCCGTCCGTAGCGTATATTACAGGTGTGACGTGAGGAATGCAATTTGCCGAAACAGTGGCTAGTCTGCAGAGCTCGTTTGCTTTAAGAAAAAGCAGTTCTTTCTTTCCCAGAATTGGCATCCTTGTCGCCAAGGAAATCTCCCATTCAAGTTCAAAAAGCTATTCTTTGTTATCAAGAATATTCAAACGCGGGGGACGAATTAGGGCTAGGAGCTCTTGCGTTCTTCTTCGTTTGACTTGACGTTTTTCTTACTTTGCTCGACGTCCATGGGATCTATCTGTTTTGTCTCCCTTTTCGTTTCATTCGCGGATTGTTTACGTCTGGAAGGACTGTCTTGACTGCTCATAATTCATAACCTGCATCCTCTGTTGTTTCTAACTAATAGAGACGTTCTCTAAAAGGCTATTAGGGCCTGGCCCGCTTTTGGGTCATTTTTTCGAATCAGATTTATCAATCTCGATGACCTCGCAAAAATCAAACCCTTCTGATTCTGTTGGTGGTTCGAGTTTCTTGTGATACATCTTTATGACAAAGTCTGGGACATGCTCCTTTCCGATCCGTGATCTGTTTCGTTCGAGTGCAACTTCGACCGGACACTTGAGGTAGATCGATCTGATGGGCACATTGTGGGCTTTCGCGATGTCAATATATCGCTTCCTTCCCTTCATCGTCAAATTAGTGTTGTCAATTATGATGGGCTCTTTCTTTTCCAAGGCCGAGGAAATTTCCTTGTATTCTCGGGCTCGAGTTTTCAGCGTGTCCAAATTAATCCTCTTGTATTGAGGAAAGAGTTGCCTTGCCAGCGAAGATTTTCCGCTCCCCGGCAAGCCTGTTAGAACGGTTATTTCTAGAGCCAAATACTTCAAATTCAACTCGACTAAACTTGCACAAATTGTGTATCTTACTATTAGGTCAATATTTATGTGGGGCTTGGACTCTCAGAGAGAGGTCGTCTGAATACAAGAAGGATTTCGTCTAGATGTGTGATTTCCATGGCTACTGATCGTAGGTTCTGCAGATTTAACAAAGGAGATTCAACGACGACGGGTAGACAAGATCAATCTTCGCTTTCTAGTCCGGAAGTTCCAGAAGGGGGGCTGTGCCTTTCTTCGTTTCTGGTCTTGTCAGAGTCTTCTAATCCTAATAGTGTTCTAATGGGGCATCTCAATCCGTCTGCTCCATGGGATCATATTGGAGCCTTGGATGAAAAGAGGGTAGAGATTCACAGCAAAGGCTGGATGCTACCTTCTTCGCACTTGATAATCAGAGAATCCCCGCAAGATGCCGCGGTGAGGATCGCGAAAGAGCAGCTCGGGCTCGAGAATCTCAGACTCGGTCAACCACTGGTTGTTTCGGAAGTTTCTACCCCTAAACGGTTTCCCGACCTACCGAAACACTGGGATGTCGAGTTTATTTTTCTCGGAACCTTGGAGAAAGGTTGGGTGAGTAATTCGTGCGCTTGGAAGGATCTTCGGTTCATAAATCCGAGCACCACCAAGCGCTCGGAATTAGCAAGATCCCATGAAGATATTCTCGAATCCGCTGGTTTCAAAGTTGGGCCACAATAGATAATCGGGTAAAGAGGAGCTCTACATAGTTGTCGCAACCAGTCCCCATCTACCGACATCACCACATGATTTTCTATACTGTGCTGATTGTGATTCTATTTTTTATTTTTGTCGTGCTTTTCGTCGCAGTTAGCGAAACCGCGTTTGAGGCGATAGGATTTACGAGAGCGGAGTTCCTCCTGATTCTGCTAGGCACTTTGTTCGGAAGTTTTGTAAATATCCCTGTATACAGGTCGAAGAAAACAAAAAGAGTAGTGGAGATAGAGGAAGTTAGAGCATTTTGGGTTACATATCGAATTCCGCGTATCGGGATGAGACAGGTATCGACTATAATCGCAGTCAACCTTGGCGGGGCTGTTATCCCTACTTTTGTGTCAGCTTATCTTATAGTATCACACGTAGCCCTACTCCCAGAAATACTTGTGTCTGTCATACTGACTTCCCTTATTGTTCACTTGGTTGCTCGCAAAGTTGAAGGTGTCGGAATCGTAACTCCAGCGTTCATCCCCCCTATCGTTGCAGCGATTTTTGCCCTTCTTTTTTCAACAAGCGACCCCGCAGTTGTCGCATATGTTTCGGGGTCGATGGGCGCTCTAATCGGGGCCGATTTAACAAATCTTCGCGGAATGGGCGGCATGGGTGAGTCTGTTGCAAGTATAGGCGGCGCTGGGACTTTTGATGGTGTTTTCCTGACTGGAATAATAGCAGTCCTCATAGTCACTTTTCTTAGCATGTTTCACTAGCGATTGCCGATACGCGCACCTGAACGGCAAGCTCTATATTCTGACCGAAACTTGCTCTTGGGAATAACCGCCGTGACATTTGTCCATGCCCGTCAGTGTTATCAGAATAGATTCAGTTCGGAAATTGAAGGGTTATGGAGACCCGTGTTGGCATTGCAAGAAGCCTATTTTGGACGTTGAATACATCGCTAGAACGAAGACGAGAGGTACTGCATACTACCACTGCATCTGTGCACAGAGCCTTCGCTTGATTGATAGCCTGATATCGGACTTTTCCATCTCTCCTTTCAAAGCTAACCTAAGGTCAAGCAGAATCACGTCACGCGGGCTCAGAAAGAAATTCATAATTTTCTCTTCTTGAGACGTATGCGCGTAGTCTCCAAAAGTTACGCTAGATTTCCATCGAGAAACCTGTGTTATGAAAAAGTATTTCTGATGGCCAACCATTGTAACTCAAAATCGGTTCAAGATCACAATTGATAATCTTCTTAAATTCAATCCATCTTCAGGCTTCATCATCCGGAATAAGCAGTCTTGGTTACGATGCTCAGGTTCTGAGCTCAATCGCAGTGATGATCGGAGCGATCTTTGTATTCTTTCAGCTTAGGCAGAATAATAAGCTGATACAAGCTTCAAGTGTACAGGCGGAAGCCGCGGTCACTCAGTCCAAACTCACGACCGAGCAGATGAAGCAAAATAATGCAATTTCCGATATGGATCTTATCATGAGATTATATGAATTCGCAAATTCAGCAGAGGTCCAAGCTTCTTGGCTCACGGTAATCCATTCGAATCCCACAAATCTTGATGACTGGTACAAACTTTCGGACAGAGAACAAGTCGCGTTTTACCAGATTGCAGCTTTATTCGAGTCCCTTGGAGTACTTGTACAACGAGGGTTTGTTCAAGCAGACGTAATCGACGACATGTTTCAAACTGAACTTGCGTGGCAAAAACTAGAAGGTTTTGCGAAAAAGGTAAGAGAAATATTCGGCGACGAAGCTAGTTATAGCTCATTTGAATCTCTGTACAATAAGGTAAAAGCCCTTAACACAACGAGTTCAAACTCTTAGGAAATAGCGCAAAAATTTCAAAAAATATTAAAGGCTCCTTAGACTGACCTCTCAGACAAGCGCAACATTCGCTATGACAAAAACGCCGCAACAAGACAATAACTCTGCGTCAAAGTGGAGATGCGAAGTTTGTGGATTAGAGATAAAAGATCCCGACAGCGCAAGCTTTAGGCAGCGAGTTATGTACCACAGAAAAATGCATACGTGAAGAGTTTCAGATAGAAAGGAATTTCGTCATTTTTTATTGGATCTTTTTATCAGTTTTTCGCTTTTCATTTGATCATCACATTGTTATCAGGAGATTAGTACTTGTGAGCTGTAATGGTAAACCACGATAGCTTAACCGCAAGCCGTATATCGTGATTTTAGTCACTTACCTTGATGAATGGTTTTGGCCCGTCTACTTGCCTTCGTGGACATATTCGTCGATTCTCCATACATGGACGATGTGGTCCACGCATTATCTCAGGTGCCAAACATGGAAGAATTGTACGAAGTCACCGGGGAATTTGACATTGTATCGCTAGTCTCCGCGGCTGACATTGAAGAATTTAGGGATATTCTAAAGAACAAAATCATGAAGATAAAAGGTGTCAAAAGCACCGTTAGCTCTGTCGTTCTGCATACCCACAAAGGCCCGCGTTGCGGGGAAAACGGAAACCATAAACGCACTCAAGAATCCGCAGTTCCCGCCTAGTATCCAACCCTCTATTTTTCAGCATTTGTAGCCATAGTGACTGATTGACCATTTTGAACTTCTCTCGGTGCTGAATATGGATTGATTTCATTATCTGAATTCGGCGAACTGGTCCTTCTCTTCGCAGTATTGATTGCGACGGCATGGGCACTAGCACCATATCTTGTAAATGTTTTCAAGAGGACTCCCAGTCGAGTAGACAAGATCCTAAACCCAATTGAGAAATCGATCTACAGAATCCTTGGCGTGGACCCCGAGCATTCGATGGGCTGGAAGGAATACTTTCTCTCGGCTTTGGTCTTGAACATTGCACAGATGGCTATAGCATACGTCATCCTGACAGGGCAGGGGCTTATTCCATCATATCTTGGAAATCCTCAACATTTCCCAGGCTTATCTTGGGATCTTGCATTCAACACCGTAGTGTCTATTGCGACAAATACGAACTTGCAGCATTATGCTGGCGAAGTAACTCTTTCGTATTTTAGCCAAATGTCGGCAATTCAATTTCTGCAATTTACGTCGGCGGCGACGGGCCTCTGTTGCGGAGTCGCAATGACTCGCTGTTTTATCGCTCACTCAAAGGCATTGGGCAATTTTTACGTTGACTTTGTTAGAGCACTCACTCGTATCTTTATACCGATTTGTTTTGTTGCCGCGATAATCCTGGTAGCCTTAGGTACCCCTCAAACACTGAGCGGTTACAGGACTGTCACTACGGTTGAGGGGGCAACGCAGACTATTCTGGTTGGACCCGTAGCTTCGTTAGTATCGATAATGCAATTGGGGACAAACGGAGGAGGTTATTACGGGGCAAATTCTGCCTATCCATTTCAAAACCCTAGTGCCGTTACCGATTTAGTGCAGATATTTTTGATGCTTCTGATCCCGACAGCTCTATGTTTTCTGTTCGGAGATTACATAGGAAAAAAGAAAGAAAGTTTGCCCATCGTTGTCGGTGCCTACGGTCTTTTCGCAATTGATCTAGGCATCGCATTCATCCCAAACCCCGTGACCATCGCGCCCGGGCTCGAAACTCGGTTTGGTGGTTTCATGTCTACATTCTGGACAGTCGTAACTACCGCGGTCACTACGGGTTCAGTCAATTCCTCTCTTTACGGAAATCATCCTTTGGTAATCCTTGCGGCGTTTATGGGGATGCTGATCCAGTCCACGCCCGGCGGGAAGGGCGTAGGCCTCATGTACCTTCTCATGTACGTTGTGATCACTATTTTCATTGTCGGCCTTATGTCGGGCAGGACACCCGAGTATCTCGGGATAAAAATCACGGCAAGAGACGTGAAGCTCGTCATGGTCGCCTTCTTTATCCACCCATTAATAATAATCATACCAACTGTGGTCGCATATGCCAGCGGTGCGGCAGCTGCCGTGGGTGCAGGTACTAACTCACTTGGCTTTACCACTATATTGTACGAGTTCACCAGCTCGGCAGCAAATAACGGATCTGATTTTCTTGGAACCTCAGGTAACACACCCTTCTTCAACGTCGCAACCGCTATCGTAATATTCGTGGGAAGGTATGGACCGATATGTTGTCTCCTTGCCCTCGGTGGCTCCTTAATTGGTAGGAAGAGGATGACGGCGACCGAGTCGTCGCTGAAAACCTCGACGTGGGTATTCTCGTTAGTCCTCATCGCAAGTATTTTGATTCTCATCGTCCTTACGTTCTTTCCATTCCTCGTGTTAGGCCCTATACTTGCGTATTTCCAACACTACACGAATTTCTTCGTCATTTCGCTGAAATGAAATTACTAGAGGGAGAGACAAATAAAAAATGAGCCAGCAACAACCACCACCACAAACCGTCGCAGTCGAACAACATAGAGATCTTTCTGCGACACGACGGTCTAACAGAGTAAGACGCCCTAATCTATTTCGATTGATTTCGGGGCAGGTCCTTTTGGATTCGCTCAAGAGACTGAGTCCATCTTCTCTCCTTGCCAATCCCGTCATGCTGATAGTCGAGATAACTTTTTTTATCACAGTCGCGATGTCGATCGATCCTTCAGCTTTTGTTCCCGTCGCTTCAATTTCATTGAGGACGTTTTACATCGAAGTTTCTGCAATCCTTCTTATCACAGTCTGGTTCAGCACACTCTCTGATTCTTTGGCAGAAAAACAAGCAAGAAGCACAGCGAACAGTCTTCGCAAGATTGAGACGGAGGTAGTAACGAAGAAGCTTGTCGTAGATTCAAACGGAAATTCCAATGTCGTTCCGACTCCCTCAGAGAAGCTCAGGAAGGGAGACACGATCTATCTTGAGAAGAACGATGTCGTTCCTATAGACTGCGATGTGATAGCAGGAATTGCGATGGTTGACGAGTCACTGCTGACAGGAGAATCTACGCCAGTCCGAAAAGCTCCAGGTGATCAATTGATCGGTGGGTCGACTATAATCAGCGATACACTAACCGCGAAAGTGAATGTTAACCCTGAAGAGACTTACATAAATCAGATGATCCGACTAGTCGAATCGAGCAAGAGACCAAAGACTCCTAACGAGCAAGCGGTTACGATTGTATTGATCGGACTGACTGCAATTTTCACAATCATAATTGTGGGGCTGCTTGGCTTATCAGTAGCTCTTGGAGTCGCCGCAGATCTTTCGATCTTGATCGCGCTCTACGTTTGCCTTCTACCCACCACAATAGGGGCCCTTCTCCCTGCGATCGGACTGTCGGGCATCTCGAGGCTTTATGAAAGAAGAATTGTTGCTAAATCGGGTCGATCAATTGAAACGGCCGGCGACACGGACACGATTTTGCTTGACAAAACTGGAACAATAACGGTCGGAAACCGGCAGGCAATAGAATTCATTCCGTTCGAAAATCATACAGAAAGAGGAGTGGGCGAGGCGGCATTTATTGCATCTTGGCACGACGATACTCCAGAAGGAAGAAGCATCATAAGACTAGCTTACGAACACGGATTCATCCCTAGGGAACTCAATGCTCTAGCTCTTTCTGAAGTGTACGAGTTTTCCGCTTCAACAAGGACGAGCGGAGTCAAGATTTCAAGAGGGAGCGGATTCATGCTTCCAAAGACAGGCACTAAGGGATCTCGCGGTCGGTTCCGCCGCAAATTCGTCGACGTCCCTTTGCTCGATGTCGAAGGCGAAGAGGAAAGCACACGCCCGGAGGAATTTCAAGCGGAAATAATGAAAGGCGCACCCGATTCAATCAAAAACTTGGTAAGCCATGTCCCCGAGAATTTCGATAGCGTTTTGCAAGTAATCTCTCAGGCTGGTGATACACCAATTGCCATTGAAAGAAATGGTGAGCTACTTGGAGTCATTCGCCTCAAGGACCTTCTGAAGCCGGAAATCAAGGAGAAGGTTCAATCAGTCAAAGCCATGGGAATCCGTCCTGTGATGATTACAGGCGACCAGCCCCTTACTGCAAGCAGCATTGCAAAGGAAGTCGGGATCGATGAGTTTGTTCCAAGAGCCAAGCCGGAAGACAAGTACGGAATTGTACAAAAGGAGCAGGCCCAGACTCGGATAGTCGCAATGATAGGTGATGGAACAAACGATGCTCCTGCCCTAGCTTTGGCTGACGTCGGCCTTGCGATGGACTCCGGTACACAAGCGGCAAAAGAAGCTGCAAACCTGGTAGACATGGAATCAAACCCGGCAAAGATCATTGACGTCGTCATGCTAGGGAAGCAGCTGTTGATGACCCGCGGAGCAGTGACTGCATTCAGCATCGCGAATGATGTCGCAAAATATTTCGCCATTGTTCCTGTGCTTTTTGCAGCAACGTTACCTCAGCTTGAGGCACTGAACATCTTGGGCCTTGGATTAAAGACGGCGGTTCTCTCAGCGCTCATATTCAACGCCATAATAATACCACTTCTCATACCTCTCGCCATGCGTGGCGTATCTTTCAAACCCACGAGCACTATGAACTTGTTTTTGAGGAACACTTTGATCTATGGACTGGGCGGAGTTGTTGTTCCTTTCGCCGGGATAAAGTTGATTGATTTACTCCTGAATTTCCTAGCGGTGCATCTGTGATAAAGAGGTTGCGAAGATAGATTTGAGTGAACAAGATAGAGCAGGAAAGGAACGGAGAAAATGGTCCAGTCACGCAAGACCAATAATCGGAATGGCAATAATCTCCCTTCTGATCTGCGGGATGTTCTTCCCCCTTCTCATAACCGGAATTGCTCAAGCAACCATGCCCTATCAGGCGAACGGCGAATTGGCGACAGTGAAAGGACAAGTTGTCGGATCCTACCTCATTGACAACAATTTCACGCAGCCAATCTTCTTCCATGCGAGGTTGGAGAGTGCGACGAACTCTGCGAATCAATCGGCTTCCACAGTTGATCCGGACATAACAGTACCAGAGGCGCTGTCTCAAGTACCAAGGATTAGTAATTGGACTAACATACCTCAAGCGAATTTGAACCAGATAGTGAAATCAAACGAGGAGGGAACGTTCTGGATCTTTGGTAGTCCGTACGTGGATGTACTTCAGTTGAATATTTTTCTGATAAACCATTACCAGAATTTGACGGTGTACCAGGTTTACCCGAAAAGCTAAGTACGCAAAAAATATTTCCAATGAAGTTTCATCTACTATAGGTGCGAAAATTCTAAGAAATTGATACTTGTTTCTCTCGCTCCGATTCCAATCCGAAAGGTGTAAAACTCGTTTCATGAGGGAAACTTCCTTCAGCATTAAGCAATGACAAGTACGGACGACATCTTTTCCGTTGGCCCGATTAAGCGAAGAACAATAAAGAAAGAGAGCAGAAAATTCAGCTTTATCTTCTACGAGGCGTTCTATGGGCCGTTCGTGTTTCTGAAAGCTACTTATCGACAGCTACTAATTCTCGGTGCGATGTTCGTTTGGGGAACATTCATTTTCAAAATATACAACTCATTAAATTGGTTGAGCGCATTTCTCGCATCAGTTTCCACTATTACAACAATCGGGCTTTATGTTCCACCAAATGTTTTCGCTGTAAGTAAGTTGACCGCAAGCGGTGAAACAGAGGGATTTCTTTTAATCATTATGATCATTGTTTCAGTGGGCGCTGGTGCTTCGATAGTGCAGAGTACCGTAAGTACGGTTGCGAGTGGAGATCTTGGGAAAGGCGAAGCCGAAAAGAGATTAATTACGAAATTGAAGGACCATGCCATAGTTTTTGGTTACAGTCATCTTGGCCGCTATATTGTTGAGAAATTTGAAGAGCTCGGTTACGATTACGTTGTTCTTACAAGAGATCCTGCGCTTTATCATGAACTCGTGAGTAAGGAGATATTTGCCGTTCTGGAACATGAGTCGCAGCCTATTGCGGCACTGAAAGCTGCTGGAATCGAAAAGGCTTCCATAATTGTGGCCGCACACTCTGAAGACTCTGTGAACATGCTTGTTATCTTGAGCTCTAGAAAGCTTCGGCCGGATATTCGCATCGTGAGCGTAGTTCATGATCAGGGTCTGATCGAGACAGCAAAAAATGCCGGCGCTGATGTCGTAGTTCCATCTTCGGTAACGGTTGGTCATCTACTAGCCTTGTCCGCCGCGACAAAGGATCTTGTTGGGGTTGTCTTTTCTGAAAAGATCGGTACGAAGGAGATCGCGCAGTTTTCGATATTTGGTTCTTCTCCTTTGAT
Source organism: Nitrososphaerales archaeon (assembly GCA_030041295.1). Classification (GTDB taxonomy): domain Archaea; phylum Thermoproteota; class Nitrososphaeria; order Nitrososphaerales; family CADDZS01; genus JASHOD01. The sequence continues at coordinate 6,477 of JASHOD010000036.1, read as the reverse complement.
TGGGAAGGGCTTGATCGAGATCTCAAAGCTTGCAACAGTGATTGGGGTGATTCGTAACGAACAGGTTCTTTCAGATATTTTCAACCCGAATTTTAGGCTGCAGGAAAATGACACTCTGCTCGTCCTAGGGGATCCTTCGAAGCTCCATGAGCTGGAAGCTGAAGCTAAGGCTACTTAGACCCTTAGCTATTTCGCTTTCTTCCATTGCCTTATTCAAGTTCCCAGATCGTGACCACTGCGTTCCTCTAATCACTACGAAGTTTTGGGACTATGATAGTATAGATAAAATAGAACCTCTGCCATGATTCTTAGCTTGGTATGACCCAGGTAGCAGACTCGGTTTCTTCTTCCTCTTCTGCAAGATCTGTGATCGAAAGTGTAAATCCTGCGACTGGCGAAAGGATCGCGACTTATGAACTACAAGGCAATGATAAAGTATCTTCGGTCGCAAGGAAAGCAAGAGAAACTTTTCGCACAAAGTGGCGATTAACCACTGTTGAAGAAAGAGAGGAATATCTCCGAAAACTAGCGAAGGCACTACGGTCTAAGAAGACAAAATATGCTGAAATCATGACTTCGGAGATGGGAAAACCGATTGCCCAAGCTGAAGCAGAGGTAGACAAGTGCGCTTGGGGAGCTGAAGTGTATTCACAGAATGCAGCAAAGTGGCTTGAAAAGGAGTTTGCAACGACCGACTCCAAAGAAAGCTACGTCGAGTACGACCCTCTGGGCGTGATCCTTTCAGTCATGCCTTGGAATTTCCCATTCTGGCAGGCATTCCGTTTTGCAATTCCAGCCTTGTCAGCGGGTAACGTCTCAATTCTAAGACACTCTAACGTATGCCCGGGAAGTGCCCTCGCAATTCAAGAGGCTTTCGAGGATGCTGGATTTCCGGAAGGAGTGTTTACCACAGTGATTACAAACCACGATTTAGTGGGAGAGTTGATCGCATCCGATTACATAAGCGGCGTGTCTCTTACGGGAAGCGTTGCAGCCGGTATTCGAATCGCAGAAATCGCTAGCAGGAATCTGAAGAAATGCGTCTTGGAATTAGGCGGTAGCGATCCTTTCATCGTCTTAGAAAATGCGGACGTGGAAAAGGCCGCAAAGGTTGGAGTAGAAGCTCGTCTTCTAAATTCTGGACAAAGTTGCATCTGCGCAAAGAGATTCATCGTTCAGAAGTCAGTAGCAAAGGAATTCACCGAAGGATTTGTCTCAGAAATGGCCAGGAAAAAGGTCGGAGATCCTATGAACAAAAATACTGATGTTGGTCCCCTTGCAAACAGAGACCAGGTTAGATCATTAGATGAACAGGTGCGAGACGCTGTCTCAAAGAAAGCCCGCCTTCTGCTCGGAGGTAACCCAATCCCTGGTGTGGGAGCGTTCTACCAGCCGACGGTTTTCGACAATGTGGACAAAACAATGAAAGTGGTGAGCGAAGAGGTATTCGGCCCTGTAGCCCCTATTCTCGTTGTTGACAGTGAGGATGAAGCGATTAACTTGGCTAACGACAGCGAATTCGGGCTTGGCGCAAGCATTTGGACAAGCGATCTCGATAGAGGGAAACGCATCGCAAAAGACATTGAAAGCGGAATGGTCTTCATCAATGCGCTCGTGAAATCAGACCCGAGGCTGCCCTTCGGCGGAATAAAGAAATCCGGTCTCGGAAGGGAGCTGTCGAAGTACGGGCTGAAGGAATTCACAAATTGGAAGGCCGTCAGTGTGTACGCCTCTTCTTCGCAGGAAAAACAATCGGCAGCGGCAAAATCTGAATAATCTGCTACGGAATGGATTTTTCGAAAGTAGCCGTTCAAGGTCCCGCGCTTAGTTTCTTACAATCCTTCTTCTTCAGAATTTTCTGAACTCAATATACATCCTCTTGCCCTTATTTTGTTGTTGTGTAAGTACAAGCTGAAATGGTCCATTCTCCGATCGCTCCCGTCATCGTGCCCGTGTAGTTGTACTCGGTCGATGTCACATAGCTAACCGATTGATATACCGAAGTTGTTGTAGTGAAGCTGCTGTTGTAAGATTGAGTTGTCTCTGTCCCAAATGTTGTACTATCAGAAGCATAGTATCCGGTATACACACGATTGTATTCTACTAGACAACTCAAGAGGTTGCTCTCGCCCGAAGATGAAGCTGAAGAAATCGTAGAATGAGAATGAATAGTGATAACTGTAACGGCTCCAACAATTGCGACTGCTACAATTATTGCAACGATCAACATTCTTGCTCTCGCAGATGACGCCCGCATTGACACTCCTACCGGTACTTTCATTCCTGATATGAGATGGGCCTGCAGTCTACATATTTACAAGCTATTACCATTCTTTAGATAGATAGCGAAGTTCCGACAGAGGGAGCAAAGGCCACGCAAACAACTTTTCAAAATCAAACATCTCGCCAAGATGGAAAAACCGAAAGACCAATTTGTCAAGTTCCACAAGCTATAAATACATAGCATTACGTCATCGTTAACGTTACATTATGATTCCAAGTTATTCGGTCAAAGTAAAAGTGGATTCTTTGGACCATGCATCGAGGCTCTTGAAACTCCTTGAGGAAAACGGATACGAGGATGTGTCGATGGAGAGATTGTCTTCTTCAGATGACAATTCGGTTCGCCAACATGCGGAGTGGGCTCGTTCTTCCAACGCCTTTGGACGTTTCAACGAATTGATTCTCGCGTCCCTCTTTCGAGCGGGAGCTACAAACCAAAAAGTATCAGTAACGATCGAAGAGATCATCGAGAATATGAGAGGTTTAGGCGGAGGGCAAGAAATGTTGGAAAAAAGAGGTGAAGGGGTGGTTTCGAGAACTGTAAGCATGGTTGCATCGGCTGTACTTGGTAACAAGTACGGATGGGTAGCTAATGATGAATCTGAGCCTCGAAGGTATTGGCTCACCGAAACGGGATTAGAGCATACTGGAGTCATCTCAAATTCCACAAAGTATAGTCAAACGGGGTTATCACAGGAGGCAGAAGAAGTAGCTTGAGCGGGCAAATCAGTAGAGTAAGAGTTAAGGCACTGCGCTCTTACACAAGAGATGTTGGGAAGAATATTGCACGCATCGATCCTAAAACAATGGATTTGCTTGGCGTTTCCTTGGGGGCAGTGGTGGAAGTTGTAGGAGAACGACGCACAGTTTGTAGATGCATGCCATTGTTCAAAGGCGACCTCAATAAAGAAATTGTGCGACTCGATGTTCTCATGCGCGAAAACTCTGGACTAGAAGTTGGGGATGACGCTTCGATCAGAAGAATTGAGGTAGTATTTGCAGAGAAAATCTCTTTGGCGCCTCTTATTTATTTTAAGGGAGTCGAAGATATCGATGACCAACTCGTAAAGGAATCACTCATCGGTATTCCATTTGTTTTGGGAGATAAGTTCATGCTTCAATTTGGATTGGAGTCCATGCCATTTGTTGTTCTCGATGCAAAGCCAAGAGCAGAGGCGTATTTGATCAATGACAAGACAATCTCAGAAGTTGTACCTTCTATAACCTGAACTTGTCGACAAAAGCGTTTGTGTTGCTACCTACTTTTTGCAGAAATCTCTCGATTTGCTTCGACAAACCTTTTCAGTAGTAATGGTGAAAAACTGGAAAAGGGGCTTTGGAGAAACATAGAAAAATAATCTGGATAGGCGTAGTTTTTACACTCTTATCCGCAGTACTTTGGGGCAGCACCTATCCAGTCATTCAACTCGCGCTTCGGTATTATGATGCCTTTACCATCTCATTTTTCAGAGCCGTTTTTGGTACTTTGACGATTTTTGTTTACTATTTTGCATTGATGATTAGAGGAGAAACTCGGCCGAGAACAACACTAAGCCTGCCTCGAGGCGCAAGTACCTGGACGCTTCTAGTTGTAGCTTCTGTTTTCGGCGCTGGCGGATTTTGGATTCTGCTAAATCTCTCGGTGTTATACCTCAAAGCTGACACGGCTTCATTTCTTGCAGCTCTGTATCCCTTGATTGTCTTTGTTTTGGCATCGGTTTTCCTGAAAGAAAAGATGCATTCGGCACAAGCAATCGGAGTGGTTTCCGGCATAATTGGGGCATACGTCATCGTAGCTTTAGGCGAGAAAGCAAATCTGAGCGGTGCTAACCCTCTCCTTGGAGTCGCGATTGCTCTGAGTACCTCCTTCTTTTTCGCAGGCTACATCTTGACTAGCAGAGTCTTGATAGGTAGAAAATACAATGCATCTTCGTCGGACAAAATTATTTCGCCAGAGTTTGTAACATTGATGACTTTTCTGATAGCAATTTTGCCAACATTCGTTGCGCTCGCCCTAACGAACTCGTACCACCAATTGTTTCAAGGGTCTCTAGAAGGAATCCTTCTTGTACTGTATCTGGGTGTGGGTACTTCTGGGGTCGCATTCCTGCTATTCAACACAGGCCTCAAGATAATCGGGGCGAGCAGAGCTGCAATAAACCAGCTTCTTTTTCCAGCTGTAGCGGTGATTTTGTCGTACATTTTTCTTGGATTAACAGTAAACGCGGCAGACATATTCGGAATCGTTCTCATACTCGGAGGGATACTTATCAGTCAGGGATTTTTTCTGCGCAGAGGAGCGAGTTGACAAGAACAAAATGTTCCAACAGAGTTCAAACGAGTCCCTTTTTGAACCGGGATTCCGTACGAAGAAATTGCTTCATCAAGTTTTACGTAAACTGTCCTTGTAACGAGTAGGAATTGTTGTTGTTTTCCATATTCTTTAATGTGACCTGCATATTAGAGCCAGAAGTGAAGGAACCGCTTAGTGTTACCGAACAGGCGTTTGAAGAACAGCTCAAAGTCTTTATCGCACAGCTTCCGATCTGAAGCTCGACTGGGCTAGGTGAAGTTATTGTAACGGTGAAAGCGCCCGAATACCCGAACTGTAACTGTTGAACGGCTACTCGATTTGGAGAGAGGACGCCGTAGCACGAAACCGAATTTGATCCATTGACTATTACGGTTGGGCCCCCAATGCACTGTTGACTATTGCTGTTGTTATTGTTGGTAGAACAATTCTGGCAATTGTTGTTGTTATTGTTATTCGAGTTTGAATTTCCGTTGTTAGATTAACGTCTTGCCTAGGAAGTTATTGAGAATCTGAATTTTATTTTTTCGGCCGACAGATCCTCTCACGCTTCTATTTTCTTCCTCCTTACCAAATGCATCTCTTCTACAGTTTGCCATGGACCACCTTGCTTTCTTCTTCGGACAGCGTACCACCGGAAGGAATCAGGAGTTATATCCGAAAAGATCCAACGCTCAGTTCGCAATCCGCGATTTTCTTCTTGAAGGACTATTTTCTCTTTGATCTTTCGACCAATGAATCTTCGTACCTCTGATTGAAGCGGAGAGATCCAAGTGCTTCTCCAAGCGTTTAGTTTGGTATCATAATAGCGTATGGTAGTTCCCGCCGGAATGAGTTTGCCACTTTTGGAATCTACAGGCCCCCAAACATCCTGAATTGCTCTCCCAGCGAGTATCCAGTTGAAGTGAGCTTCGCTGGCTCTAATCACTTCCCTTCTTCTGTCACTTCCCGGAAATCGCTGATCTCTGATCTCCCAGTCTCCCACGAACTGCCCAAAGAGCTTAAGCTTAGTTGCGAGCTTTTGATCTGCCTTGCTAGCGGGCAATCCCTTGATTAACCAATCGTTTGTTTTCCCTTTACTTGAGCCAACATTTCTAGCCATTTAGATTTATGACCAGTGTTACGAGCTAGTGCGGTATTATCTATTGAAGCTTTTCCTAAATGATCGAGCCTCAAAGATCTCTGATGTTTTTGATAAAATATCAACATGTGGATTAACAAGTAGATCTCAACTCCAACAAAAAGTATCCCAGAATCATGCGGCGAGTACAAGGAAGATAAACAAACCTCAAACGACAGAATAATAGACGAAATAACATAGACAGCCTTGCTTTTAGATTGGCAACTTTTCTTAGCTGAAACAACGGAAAAAGAGTTCTCAACTAATGACATTTGACGCGATATCGGACTGGTTTCCCAAGTGTCAAAGCACTTTGGTAATCAACCCTAGAAGGCGCGAGTGGTCTTAGAACAAAATGCTTGATATTCGAACTGCACTATTACTGTTATAGAACAGTAACGTTGATTAACTAGATCATCGCCTCGTATCATCACATTACAAAAATAAACCCAAAAAATTTCCGAACCTTTCCGGAAGCGGATTGAAGTATCTGGACAAAAGGTTGCCTCCTCGCAAGGGAGCTCCTACCCGCGTATGCTACGGCTCTTTCCATTTCCTCGGAGGCTGGCTTTCCTTCTTCATGGCTAGTCCAATTGGCTCGGCTTTTTCTTTTTGGTCTGGGATGGCGTTGCCGCCCGCAAGGCGCTCCTACTCCATCAGCAGCAGAAAGAAGAGGCCCGGCTATATGCATGAAGGACGATGAGAAAACACGATGACGTATAACGAAGAGTGAAAAACTAGCGGAGCTGTTAAGCGGCAGACT
>JASHOD010000035.1 GCA_030041295.1 Nitrososphaerales archaeon | reverse complement strand
TCAACTAACCGATTGCTTCGATCTGTACGCTCCGTCGGAGACAATGGCGGTCTAGCAGCATTGAAAGGAAAAAGTGTACTTCTTCGTTCGGTCAGTGAATTGAACAGAATATCTATCATACAAATAACTCAATCCAGAATTTTTCTTCCTTATTGGTTCCTGTCAATCCACGTATGTTCTTCTTCAAATCGTTCACACGAACGAAAATAACAGGAGTAGGTCCTAGTTTTAGCGAGCAAAATGCCAACCCAAGTCGCACCAGCACAGCATCTCGAACGAAATCACTGATTTGTTCTCTTCTTAGGTTTGCAAGTTTCTTGACCAGTTCAGCGTCTTGTTTTGAGATCCGAACGAAGATTACCGTTCTGCTGGGCATGTTATTAGCAGAAAAGCTAGAGTTTGCTTATCGATAATTAAAGATGAGCGTAAAGTCGGGTCAAATGCTAAAGTTGGGTCAGAGGAGCGCTTCGATTTCCATCTCTAGCTAACCAAGCGATTTTAGCTCAAGCTGTCGCACTTCGCTCTCCTAGAGAGGGATATAGTAGGAAATCGTTTGTCTTCCAGGTTATTGATCCTCGTTTTTGGAGTAAGAGCTTACGACTATCAACCGCTACTTTTACATCATGATCAGAAAATAAACATGGCATACTTACACAGAAACAGTACCGAGGGTAATAGACCTTCAAGGACGAGCCGGAGGGGTCCAAGATGCAAACTAGGGCGTCAAATCAGGATGGTTTTATACCCAAATGAGTCTAAATCCCATCAGGCCCGCCACAATCTGAAATGATCTTCTCTCAATAACACCCGATCGCAGAACGAAAGACACAACACTTTAATCTTCATGTAGCTATAGCTACGTATCTATGGCCGAAAGGAACACGACAACCATAAGGGTGTCAAGAAGGACAAAGGCTCGGCTGGATTCAGTATCGACTCTTTGCGGTTTGAATAATATTTCGAAGACTCTCGATTTTGCAGTCGAGGCTGCCGAAGAAAAGCTCGACCGATATCAAGGAAACATAGAATCCCTATTTCAGTTCAAAGGCGCGAGAAGCAATTACAAGAATACTTCGGAGAATGTCGATAAGATTCTGACGAAAGCCTTTGAAAAACCAAGGAAGTGATGTCGTCCAATACGATACTCCTTGACACGGGAGTGCTCTACGCTTTAGGCGATAGAAAAGACGCACACAATTTGGACGCCAAAGCAATAATGCTTCGATGTCTGAAAGGAGATTTTGGTAGTCCCTTCGTCGTTGATTACGTAATGTTAGAGACCCTGACATTGTTTCAACAAAGAGGAATTTCTTCCGTAATCGACGAAATGTTGAAATTCATTCGTCTGAACAAGATCGCAATTTTATTCATGAACGAAGTAAATTTCAACGAAGCAACGAAGCTGATGTTAGAAGAAACAAAAGAGATTCTCAGTTTGGCTGATTCTTCACAGATCGTCGTGTCTAAGGAAATGCGCATCGGAACGATTGCTACCTTCGACCAAACCCTCGCAAACTTTTTCGACAAAAGTATTGGAAAAGGATACTACGAACTGCTAAATGAAAAAGAAAAGGGTCACTTGCTAAAGAGCACGAGGAATCTCTAGCAACAATAAGCAGAAAGATCCGTTAGGTCATTGGCCCAAATCTCATCGGGCCCGCCAATCTCACAGTACCTTAAGATGGAACATGAGCTGAGTTGGTGCGAACTCAAATTAACAATCCCATAGCCATTCGAGTAAGAAGCAAAATTCTTTCTGTGTACCGGAAATCCCTACCTGAGACCATTTGAAGAATTCGCAAAACTCATTTCTGTCAAGCAGACCCTCAAGTTTTGCATTGCTTGGATATTTCACTTTTGAGTTTTCTTTGTCAAATTTGAATAATTCGTACATCATGGCGCCAATGCCCGCAATTAGCTCGATCAAAACTAATATTCCGATGATCTGCTGTCCCAGTCCAGCAGCTGATGCTGTTAAGATTGCGGCTGCAATAGCTGTTACTGCGTATATTCCATATCTTATTAGGCGCTTGTTAGATTGTTTACCAAAAATATACATTCCTTCCTCATCAAAAAAGGTTGCAACCGAACCACCCTCAAGAGAACTTTTTCCGCTTAGAATCGACATTCATGGGGACTTTTCTCCATTTCCAGCTTTGTCATTTCAAGAGGCCAGTGAGGTAGAACGTACCCCCAAGGATAGAATTACTTTTCACTGTTCCTTGAACAATAGTGGGATCTGCCACCAAGTCTAATTCTCCTCCCAAAGTTCGCACTCGAGCCCAAATGAATTTTTGGGTCGTAAACGGATTCACAATTTCGGTTGTCTCCGAGACGATCCCACAGCATATTGTTTCCGAATTAGGTGGGTCTACTCTCTTGCCCTGCGGTGTCATAGTCCCGCTAGGAATCATGGATTCAGTGCCCATTTCTCTCAACCAGCCTTCCGTTGCTCGCATCTGTGCTTCACTCTCAAAGGATCGAAGATTGCGAGCAAAAGCTGCAATTTGCACCACTACTGCATCTTTTGGCAAGGTTAGCGAATTATGTGCTCCGAAATCAGGTGAGTCAAAGACAATAGGACACTCAGCAAATCCTTCGAATGCTCCGTCCAGTGGATTATGCTTCGGGCGCTTTACACACCTCTCAAGCCTTAATGTCATTTCTGCCTGCCCTCGAAAGTGTGGTACAAGCCCGATTGGTCTTCCCTTTGGATCCACTTGTGCCCATAACTCGACCCCTTCTCCAGGGGACCATAGCCTGTATGAAGCTCCATCAAAGGCGTTGACCATTTTGCCATATTTGATGGCTTGATTTCCTAAGGCGGTAAAATCCTGTATGTTGTCAACTGGAAATCCTATTGATGACATGTGACTTGGCATTTCTGAATATCAACCTAGTACCCAGGTGATCTTTCTGGCAAAACGATAAGAATTATTAATTTTCCTAATCATCATTGTATGCTTCTCGCTCCCTTTTTTTGCCAAGGTAATCAATTCCGGACGGATTGGACTTCCTTTGGAAGATGCTGAGACTGTTAGTATAGACTTGAATGTTGACATAATCCAGAGCCCAAAAAATCCATTTTTGGTACCGATGAAGAGTTCAAATCCCATCAGGCCCGCCATTTTAGAGTATTTGCAGGAGACCGTTGTATCTCTATATAAAATGTGGCCAAAGGCATCTTTCCCTGACATAATGTCAATTCGAATTACGGATGACAAAAATTAGTACTCATCGTATTACTCCCAAACGAACTTGCCATCTTTGTAGATGGGTTCGCCGTCAAAATAAATCACACCGTTCTCCTTCATGCTCTTGATCATGTCGATGTGAATGGCACTCTTGTTCGTCCCGCCAGTTTCTTCGTAAGCTCGGCCGACAGCCATGTGAATTGTATCCGCCATCTTTTCATCTAAGAGGATGTTTCGCGTGAACCTGTTGATCCCCTTATTCATACCAATGCCTAGCTCTCCGAGTCTCTTCGCTCCTTCGTCGACTTGAAGCATCGCTTTCAGATATTCTTCCCCTTGTTCTGCGCTTGATTTCACCACCAGCCCGTTGTGGAACGTAAGACGAGCACCCTTGATTTCGTGCCCAAGTTCGATTATAGGAAGATCAAAATAGACTTGTCCTTCGACTTTCGTCTCCACAGGCGATACGAATACTTCCCCGCTTGGCATATTGTGATCTCCTGAGCTGACCTTAGGGCGCCTGCCATCGATTGAAAGAGTGATATCCGTGTCTCTTCCCACGATATGGACACTCTTGGTTCTGGCCATTTTATCCGAGAGAACCCGCATCTCTGACTCGAACTTCGGCCAATCTCTGATGATCGCCGAGTACACAAAGTCGCAATAGGCTTCGTAAGACATCTTTGCGTCTTGAGCAAGGGCCATTGTAGGGTGCAGTGTAATATTCCATCGCTTATTCATTATTGCATCCGATAAGGGCCTCATCGCGCCTGCAACCACCTGGAGCGTCCGTGGAGGAACATCAGACATCTCTTGGTTGTTGGATGAGCTGAATGCGCCGAGATTGATGAGTACATCTGAATCTTTGAACAGGTTCAGTTGTTGAGGCGGTAGGGCGGAGAGAGTCTCTTCGTCTGATGTCAGGAGATAAGCTCTACGAGTTTGATCATCAGCGTCCAAAACAACATAGTGAGCTCCGGCCCTTCCAAGCTCGGAGGCGAGAGCGACGACTAGATCGTGAGCTTCTGCCGTGGCAAAGATAAGGACAAAGTCGTTACGTTTTACTTTGCAAGAGTAGTTCACGATGATTCTTGCGTGTTCCAGAACTCTCGGATCAGCCATGTGCCTAATGTCACCTTTCTGATTGTTAGGAAGGTTTGAAAGCTTGGTAATCGATGTTAATAGATGTTTTTAGGGTAGTAAAACTGTCGAAGATATTTTCTATCAAACCCTACGGACTATAGGTTACCCCAAAATACCGGAGTCTACCTCGAAAATTTCTAGCAAACTGAAAATAACACGAAGATTTTTAGACATTCAAACAAATCCATTGATGGAATGGCTTGACTCAAATCGCTGATTCATTACAGCGTCCAAAAACGGAGACCAAAGACACGATCACAGTTCAACACCTTGTTAAAAGGTACGGAGAATTTGTTGCTGTCGACGACATTTCGTTCACTATTCATGAAGGAGAAATATTCGGAATCATCGGACCAAACGGAGCTGGCAAGACTACCACTGTGGAATGCATCTCGGGTCTTCGAGTGCCGGACTCTGGTTCGATCAGTGTCTATGGGCTTTCGCCGCATAAGGACAGAGACAAGATAAGAAAACTTGTGGGCGTACAACTGCAAGAGAGTGCATTGCCTCCACGTCTCAAAGTTGGAGAGGCACTCAACCTTTTCGCTTCTTTCTATTCAGATCCGCTAAATCCCAACGAACTTCTTGATTTACTAGGAATCACGAAGGTCAAGAATTCCCAATTCAGGAAACTCTCTGGCGGTCAAAAGCAGAGGCTTTCAATCGCACTCGCTCTTGTTGGGAAAACTAGAGTTGCGATACTCGATGAATTGACTACAGGACTTGATCCGGAAGCAAGACGTGAGACTTGGGATCTCATTGAAGGTGTAAGAGAGCGCGGGGTCACTGTGATTCTGGTGACCCACTTCATGGATGAAGCTGAAAGATTGTGTGATCGTATATCGTTGATCAATCATGGCAAACTTGTAGTGCTAGATACACCCGAAGCAATTGCCGCACTAGCCGGGGGGAATAGGCTTCGTTTTGTTCCATCGCAACCAGTTGATGACAAGACTCTGTATGAGATACCTGGAGTTAGTGGGGTGGAGCGAAAAGAGCGATACATCTCCGTCACCGGAACGGGAGATCTAGCAATGTCCGTCATAAATTCACTTGCGAAAATCGGAGTTCACCTTTCAGATATAGAAGCGAGAGGAGGAAATCTTGATGACGCGTTTGTTAAACTTACGAAGCAAGAACCTTCTAAGGTTTCAGGGGGAGTAGTAGAACCTTGACTACAATAGGAACTCAAGAATCAAGAAGCAAAAATTCCCGTGGGCACTTTACTGAGCTTCTCAAGGTTGAGGGAAAGCTTGCCTTAAGGACACCTGCTGGATTGGGGACGGGTATTGGGCTACCAATCATCTTGCTTATAGTATTCGGGTTGATTGGAAATGCGGTAGGAGGAACCGTAGGCAACACCGGCCTTACCATTATTGATCTATGGGTCCCAACGATCATGGTCATCGGATTTACTGGCATCGCAGTAAGTGCCCTGCCTCCGACTCTTGCGAGATATCGAGAGATAGGATGGCTAAGACGAGTCTCAACGACTCCAGTGTCGCCTTCAAGGATACTCGCCGCCCAAATCATCATCAATCTCATCCTTGCTTTGGCGACAATTCTGATTGTTATTTTTGGAAGTGAATTTATCTTCGGTGCTCCGTTTACCGTCGGGATTCCCTATTTCGTCTTATCGATTATACTCTCCATTGCAGCAATATTTTCGTTGGGCCTAGTAATTGCGGCCCTAGCACCATCGCAGGCGGTCGCTAGTGCTTTGTCTGGGGGTTTGTTCTTCCTCATGCTTTTCCTTTCCGGCCTGTGGATCCAGCCCTCCCAGGTCGGTGGACTATTGGCGACAATCATGTATTATTCTCCGGTCGGCGCGGCTGCCAGAGCCTTACTTTATTCGGTCTTTAATCAAGCCCCTCCATATTCAACTATAGTTACGCTGGTTGTCTACACGGCCATTTTCGCTTTCGTAGCAATCCGATATTTCCGATGGGAATGACGCTATACGCGAGAATCTGAAAAATGAACCAAGGAAGAGCAACAGTTATCGTAAGGAATGGGCTTGTCGCGAGTTCACACGAGCTCGCGTCGTTTTACGGAGCGAAGATGCTGTCCGAGGGTGCTAATGTGGTTGACGCCGCCCTGACTACGAGCGCAATGCTATGCGTGACGCAAAACAATCTTTGCGGCTTGGGTGGCGACCTATTCGCCCTAGTAAGAATTAACGGAAAGGTCTTGTACCTGAACGGAAGCGGGCGAGCGGCTGAGAAAGCGACAATCAATTTCTACAGCGACGAAAAGAAGCTAACTTCTATCCCGTATCAGGGCCCTCTCGCCGCTCCGACGGTACCAGGAATTGTTCATGCGTGGGGCGAATTACACTCCAAATTTGGGTCCGTTGATCTGAAGAAGATACTTGCCCCAGCGATTCACTACGCGAGAGATGGCTATCCGATTACAAAGAATTACTCGCTTTCTATACGCGCCTCTTCAAACTCGCTTGGAGAATATTCGGAGTGGTCGAAGATATTCCTCCCAAACGGTTCCGCCCCCGAACCCGGATTTCTGCTTAAACAAAAGGATCTCGCGAATTCGTTAGAGCAGATTGCAAACGAGGGCACTTCGACATTCTACCAGGGCGAGTTGGCCGACAAAATCGCTGCAGGAGTCGAAAAACAAGGCGGCCTAATTGGTGTAAATGACCTAAAAAATCATACTAGCAGCTGGAGTACTCCAGTTCAAACAAGTTACCGAGGATTGAGGATATACGAGACGGGGCCGAACAGCCAAGCCGCCACAGTGCTTCTCTGGCTCAATATGCTCGAAAACTACGACCTCGCCAAGGACTTTCCTTTGGATTCCTCAAAGTTGGTCGACGTCCTTGTCGATACATGCCTCAAAGCCTATCAGGAACGTGGCAAGAAGATAACAGATCCTGATTTTCTTCCGTTAGACCCGAAGTTTTTGTCTAAGGAATTCGCAAGAGATTTGCTTCGGTCTAGTTTAGACACGGTGCTAGAAGCGCCAAAAATTGGACGACATTCCGGAGACACGACATATTTCGCAGTAGGAAATTCAAAGGGCGATTGTCTCTCCGTAATTCAAAGCAACTACATGGGCTTTGGCTCTGGTCTAG
>JASHOD010000034.1 GCA_030041295.1 Nitrososphaerales archaeon | reverse complement strand
CCGGTTCAAGATATTTTTCGAGCTCCTGCGTATATAATAGATGCCGACCACTAATCCACCTTTCAAATCCATTCTTCCAAGATCCGATGTAAAGAATGACGAATCCAAAAGAAATATCCATTGGCATTTTCCTGCAATGATCTTGAGGCGCTATACGGAGTGGAGAAACGAATCCGAGTCTCGACGCAGGGAAGATTGACAATTCCGAAAATACTTCGGGATTCTCTGAAAATTAGCGATGGCCAACCAATTATTGTAAAGTCGGTAGAAGGAAAGCGTGAACTAATCATCGAGCTCATGGCAACGATGAACGATTTCGCCAGTACCACATGATCAAATTTCTTATAACACCATCAAAGGCTATAGTAATTCCCGTCCAAAAGACTTGTCCAAAAATTTTGGTGAGTGATTTTCAGGAAAAATGAGTGTTTCTCAGCTTAGTTCAAGAACTTCGGGACCTTCAAAGAGATCTCAATTGTTGGGCATTTCAGCCATCCGAATCATATTCGAAAAAGCTCAGTCTTTCCCCGACGTAATAAGGCTCGAACTGGGAGAACCAGATTTTGACACGCCTCAGAACATTAAGGATGCTGCCATTCGTGCAATTTCTACTGGGAAGACGAAATACACGTCCGGGGCTGGAATCCTAGATCTTAGAAAGGCCATTTCCCGCAAGCTGGAAAAGGATAATCACGTATCATTTGAGCCGACAAAGGAAGTACTCGTGACCGCGGGAGCAACTGCAGGGATCAATTTAGCATTACTCGCAAGTCTGGAGGTAGGAGACGAAATTCTAGTTCCTAACCCCGGTTGGGCAACTTATGTCTACGCTGTGAGACTTGTCGGAGCGAATCCGGTTCTCTACGACTTGAGCTCACAGTCATCATATTCTTTCGATAGGGATGGCGTAGAAAAGCTCGTCACGCCAAAGACAAAAGCGATTCTAATTAACACTCCCGGCAATCCGACGGGGGCCGTGTTATCTCAAAAGAATCTGCAACAGGTTGCGGATTTTGCAATAGATCATGATCTGAAGGTATTTTGTGACGAGGTTTACGAAAAGTTCCTGTATCAAGAACCGGGCAGTTCGGACCTAAGACACATCAGTATTGCAAGTCTCCCCGAAATGAAGGATCGCGTTGTGACGATCAATTCATTCTCAAAAACCTATGCTATGACGGGTTGGAGAGTAGGTTATGTGGCGGCAAATTCATCAGTAACTGACGCGATGGTCAAAATCAACACAGCTTCGTCATCTTGCATTTCTTCGGTCTCGCAGCTAGCGGCATTGGAGGCGCTTGAAGGACCTCAGGACTCTGTGACGAAAATGATAGAGGCGTATCAGAAGAGACGAGACGTGACGATTAAAGTTCTAAATGGAATTCACGGATTTAATTGCCCTTTGCCTCAAGGAGCATTTTACGCGTTTCCGAAAATTCAGGGGACAGGTTACAACTCGTTTGATCTTTCAATGAAAATTCTTGAGCAGGCACACGTTGCGACCGTTCCGGGGTCCGCATTTGGGAGCAACGGAGAAGGGCATATCAGGATCGCCTATGCCAACTCTCTTTCCAACATTGAGTCTGCTCTTGAACGGATTTCAAAGATCATGTAATAGTAAAGATAACACTATCACGAATATCCTTTCATCGCTTTTTAGGCGCTTCCTGACTCTAAAAGTTCGTCTCGCTGATCTTCCAAGTTCCGAGGTACCGACGAATAGATCCCATCAAACAAAGTGGTCACTTTCGGAGGAGGAACCTTTTCGGCTACGGAAATAGCTTCACTAATTCGCGCGTCGATTTCCGCTCGTAGCTTCTGATCCTCCTCTTCGCTCCATAATTTTAGTTCCTTGATCATGTATTGCTTCAACCGTTGAATCGGATCTCTTTTCTTCCAGGTTTCGACCTCCTCGCTGGTTCTGTACTTTTTCCAATCATCAGCCGTAGAATGAGCGCCAAGCCTATAGGTCAAGCATTCTATTAGAGTGGGACCTATCCCCTTTCTCGCATCTTCAGCAGCTTTTTTCACAGCGCTGTAGACTGCGAACAGGTCGTTTCCATCCACGCGAACCCCTTCAAAACCGTAAGCCACCGCTTTGACTGCGATCGACTCCGAGGCTGTCTGTTGACTGACGGGGACCGAAATAGCGTACTGATTGTTTTCGCAGATGAAAACTATTGGCGCCTTGTAAACTCCCGCGAAGTTCATTGCCACGTGAAACTCTGCTGAGGAGGTTGCGCCGTCACCGAACGTCGCCACACATACCGAGTCATCCTTTCTCAGTCTGGCAGCCATTGCGAACCCCGTCGCCAGCGGAACATGCGATGCAATCGGAGCAGCGAAACTAACGATTCTTTTCTCTTTCCATGCAAACAGATTCGGAAGATCTCTCCCGAGAGCTTCGTCTTTAGAATTTCCGAATATTCTGTTCATTAACTGTTTGAGAGAGACGCCCGCTTGAATTATCATGCCCATGTCTCGATACATGGGAAAAATCCAATCTTTGTCCTTCGAAAGAGCCAAGACTGTTCCAATCTGTGAAGCTTCCTGCCCGGAGCATGAGACATATGTTCCCATTCTGCCCTGCCTCTGAAGAGCAATCAATTTCTCGTCCAAGATTCTTGTAAGGACCATATTGTGATATGCTTGGACAATTTCACCACTGGCTAGTTTCGGGTCTTCTCCTACTAATTGACCCTCTTTATTCAGAATTTGAAACGGCTCATCGGAGCGACCGGATTTCTGCGTAGTAGTACTGCTCTCTAAATTGTATTCCAAACTCTTCGATTCCGCTTTTCTATACGAATTATTTGATTTTCGCGTTTTGACTGCATGTTTCTTATTTCGAGCTGATAGATTTCGTGAACCTCTCTTCTTTGGCGAATTGATTTGCTTTTTCCGGTTGTTTGATCTTTCCTTCAAATATCGGGATCAGCTTCCCACGGCCCTTGTTATGCGAACGCCACTTATCATCATGGCCGGAGCCAACGTAGGAGTGTCGACTTCCCACCACTTGATCCATTCTCTGTCCTTTGATATCATTTCGATATTGGAGAGTTGTCTTGGAATCGAATCGCTTATCCTAAATCCTGCAATTGGAGCCTTAATTTCCTCGTCCTCTATAAGAAAGGCTGCATCTCTAGGGACGGTAGAATATTCTCCTGTCCGATAGTTTTGATAACGGGTGTACCAGTTGTTTGTCACGTAAATACCATTTCTTGTCTCGCGAATAATATCATCAACAGCCATTGTCCCTTTCTCAAACACAATCGTGAAGGGGCGCGGAGCAATTATTCCTGCATTTCCAGTTGTCTTCGAAGCGAATTTCTTCGCGGTGGTCGAATTATGAAGCATGTTCCTAAAGACTCCCCCTTGGACAATTGACGTCTGTTGGGTTGGCGTTCCTTCGTCGTCAAAGATTCTACCGCCTATTCCTCGATGGTAGACTCCATAGTCATCTATCGAAACGGTTTGAATGGCAACGCGTTCATCAAATTTATCGACCAGTATGGACGTACCGGATTCTATCGAGAAAGCCGAGGCCTCCTGGGCGACAGGTAAGATATTGGCGATTACCGTAGGGCTAAAGACGACGTTATAGACTCCCTCAGGAATTTGTTCAGGGCTTTGGCTTATCTTCGCGAATTCTCCCGCCTTCTGACCCGCGACTACAGGGTCGAAATCCGAAAGGTATGAGGAACAGGCCAGACCATGACCAGACGCGTTATAGTCCGAAAAAGCTCTTACGTTGAGGAAAAGTCCTGATTCTCTGTCTGATCCGCTGGCACCGGCCGAGGTCCGAATCGCTATCTCGGAGCTTCCGGCATTCAAAGAACCTGAAACTCTTTTCGCGCCGGCTTTTAGCGCTTGGTCTATAGCGGTATCAACATATTCAACTATCTCAGCATCCTGAACTTTAGGGTCAAAGTTCGCGGTCCCGTGATATCTGAAAGGACCGCTCGGTAAGGGCGTGTAGCTTTCGCTTTCTGGAAGAGCTCGGCACGATGCAAGCAGATTTCCCAAAAATTTCTTTATGCCTTCTTCGCTCGGGTTGTATGTCGCCCCCACGACTCTTTTCCTGTCTTTAGAGATGTAGATCTCGAGGGTAAAGTTTCGAACATTATTCACAAGGGATATTGAATTGTTTGCGAATCGAACTTGAGAATCATCAGATTTTATGCCGATCACAGAAACGTCTGAACACCCGAGGTTCTTCGCTTCCGATAGAGCCAGGTCACAAAGCTCCTCAAGCTTGACAGAATTCGGAACTCCATCGGAAATCGCTGGAGGCGCCGGCGGAGATGGTGCTACCGCGGTCATCTCGATCCCACCCTCACGTTTCTCAATCTGACGTGAGGTCCACCGGTGTAAACAGGAGCCCCCTGCATCGGGTCGCCCTTGCCACAAGTTGCGCATACGAATTCAAGATCGTCCGCACGGGCATCAATGCTTCCCCAATACTTTGGCGTGGTTATCTCTAATACAGGCTCCTTGACCGGATCTTTGATTTCGCCATTTTCAATCGCAAATGATTCCAGACCAACGTACCTTTGATTGAGCCTTTTGTCGTCAATGTTCCATTCCATGAAGCTCTTGACGTACACCCCCTTCTTTACTTCGCCTACCAATTCGTTGAATTTCCAATCGCCTGGCTCAATGTATGTGTTCGCCATTCTGATAATTGGCTCCCTATCGAACTGGACTGCCCTTGAGGATCCATTGCTCTTTATTCCGAACGTATAGGCGGTAGACCTATTCTGCAAGAATTCCGTAAATTTTCCGGCCGTAATGAGGCGCCTCTTGACGGCCTTGACGCCCTCGTCGTCGAATAGATAAAAGCCCATGGAATGAGGAATTGTGGGGTCATCCGAAACAAATGCTTCGGAGCTGCCGATCTCGCTTCCGAGTTTATCGGGCTTTAGAAAGGATTCGCCTGCCTGCGCTCCTTCTCTGCCTAGAATTCTGTCGGCTTCTCCTGGGTGTCCGCATGACTCATGGCTAGTAAGAGCCGATACGCTCGGGCCTAAGATTATGTCGATATTCTCATCTGTTGGTGCTTTGTGGTTAGCTTTCACGGCAATTGAAATATCCTTCGCGCCCGATTCTATTCTGTCTAAAATTTCAAGGCCTTCGATAATTTCCCATCCGCCACTACCTCCCAGTGTGGAAT
>JASHOD010000003.1 GCA_030041295.1 Nitrososphaerales archaeon | reverse complement strand
ATGGCCAAGCCATTTTCTCTTGCATTTTGAAAAGCTTGATGCAGTAAAGATTCTGATTGCCTAAAGATCTGGATGTTCGTATCAATGAAGCTGAGCAGGACCTCGAATGCCTTTTCAGCCTGTTCTTCGTTAATGCGTCGGCGTCTAAGAGCTGTCAAAATGGCATTGCAAGATTCTGTTATGACGAGCTCGGTAGCGGAAACTCCTTGGATCAAGAGGTCACGGACCTTCTTCTCTTGGTCACCCTCTTCTTCTAAAAGAAACGCGCTTAAAGCAGACGCGTCAATTATTACGACTGTCACGATCTTCTCTCACGAGCTTGGAAGCCGCTCCTTTCGGCAATTTGCGTGTCTTTTGAAGAATCTTGTCAGCTTTTTCGATATTCTCTCGTCTTTGATCCTCCTTGATCTTGTTTGAAATGAACTGTCTGATTTCCTCCGACCAGTTGATTCTCTCCTTGCGCTTCTCCATATCTCTTTTTATTTCATCTGGAACTTTGACACTAACTACTGACAAAAAGTAATTCATTTCGGTAAACCAAATGGTTTTACGAATAGTTAAACCTTTTCAAGCTCTATCTCAGGATTGTCTCAAAAGATGTAGACTCGAGCATTGCTCAAAGATGCTCGGTTATTATGTGAGCAGCCGGCAACGAAAAAGTTTCCGTGGTAACTAAATTCAAGTAATGTTAGGTTCGATATTATGACTCGTATTGAGTAAGGAACGGCCAAATAATAGAGACCTGATTGCTCCGTTACTACTCTTGGTTCCAATTATCGTGACTTGCATCATTATAGCCAGTTATCCAACCATAACAATGACCGACACTGGAAATAATCCTACGATATTCTGGCTTTTTCTGATTGGTTCGTTCTTCCTAGTTTTCATGAGTTCCGCAATCATCTTAACATTGCACTTTTCCGTTTCACAAAATGTCAGAAAGAGTCGTCTCTTCCTCTCTATTTTTATTGCTCTGGTTTTCTCGACTGTAGCTGCTGGGTTAACTAATTTAGGCGGTTATCTCGGATTCCCATACGATTGGACCAACCCTGCATATTCGAATCATTGTGGTTACGGACTAAACAGCACTTCTCCGGGTAGCTACCAATGCTTTACAACGCGAAGCGGAATAACCATCAATCTCGTTGGAGTAGGACTAGACATTGCTCTTTGGCTCTCGATCGTAGAACTGATCCTATGGGGGAGTTTGTTTTTGACATCCCACACGGCCTCCAAAAATTGGGTGTGGATTCTAGTTGCCTCTGGCTATTCTGGCTCAATCTTAGTCACCTTGTTCTCGATTTTTCTTTCTACATACCCACCGACTGGCTATCCGATTTCTCCTTGGAAAAACCTAATGCTTTCAATTTGCACGTCATATCCAGGTTCCTGGTGTTATGGGGTGCAATCCGATCTATTGCTGATAGATTTCATGTTTTGGGTTGCGGTGTCGCTGTTATCCATTATTTTGGTTGGAGCCAGATTCAATAAGAAATATCTGACTCTTAAGATGCCGTAGTTCTTTACCGGCGTTCTAATTACGTATGAAAGCAATATTAGCCCTGTTACTCTCAATTTCATGACAGAATCATGTTACAACAAGCAGAGCCTCGACGAACAGACAACGATATTTCGTTTCTTGGCACGATGAATTTCGAAATTAGCGATGAACAAAATCTCATACTCAATGTTGTGGACGAAGCATGCAAGAGAATTCGTCCCATCGAAGACAAATGCTATCTGGAACACAAATTCAATGACCAAATATATCCAATTTTCAAGGAAACGCATCTTCTAGGTCTGCCAGTATCGCGAAAGTACGGCGACGGTCAAGGAGCGGACGCGCTTACCTACGCGTTAGCCCTCGAGCGAGTTGGTCAAGAAGGAACTGGCGTTCGCACTTTCCTCTCAGGACACACGTCACTAGGACAATTGACCGTGCAAAAGTGGGGAACAGATTCTCAAAAGGAGGAGTATCTTCCAAAGACCACGAGGGGGGAGAAGATCATGGCATTCGGCTTGACCGAGCCAACCGCGGGATCTGATCCCGCATCACTTAGGACAAGTTTTGAGGAGAAGGGGAACTATTTCTTCCTAAATGGAAGTAAGGCATGGATATCAAATGGCTCGATAGCCGACCTCATCATTGTATTCGCCTATCCCAAGGGGAAGAGCGAGGGAATGTGTGCCTTCCTCGTCGAAAAGGAGTACGAAGGTTTTGAGGCAGGCGCAATCAAAAACAAGTTAGGGCTCCCTACCAGCGACACGGGACTCCTTTATTTTAGAGATTGCAAAGTTCCAAAGGAAAACATGCTTGGCCCTCTTGGAAAGGGACTAAGCGTCGCGTACAGCGCGCTCATGAGCGGTAGACTATCGGTAGCAGCAGGCTGCGTCGGAGTGATCGAAGATTGCCTGAATGAGTCAATTCGATACGCAAAGGAAAGAGTTCAACACAAGAAGAAGATTGGAAAACACCAGCTTGTGCAAAGGGAAATTACGAAGATTTCGCTTGACCTAGAAACTGCGAAACTGTTAGCATGCAAAGCGGCTCTCCAGAAAGCAAAGTCGGATGCCAGCCCCAAAGACAACGAACTGCGCGGCGAGGCCGACTGGATGATTGCCCAGGCTAAATATCAGGCAGCGAATGCGTCCTTTGACGCTGCTGATCGGGCCGTGCAAATATTTGGAGCAAACGGTTACTCCTTTGAAAACCGACCGGCTAGGCATTTGGTCGATACGAGGGTCTGCAGGATCTACGAAGGAGCCGACCAAATCCTGGAACAGAAGATAGCCGTGAAACTGCTCGGCAGTGACTATGAAGCGTTCTCCTAGAAATGGAAAATAGCTCTGCATAAAAGAGAAATACAGAGCGATTATTTTCTAATCTTCAGAAGCAAAAGAGAGTTGCTCCCTATAGAAGTTATGTAGGGCTATCTCTTTTGGAATCAGGCTTCGAAAAGTGGCTGGCTAGAGATTCGCTTTGGTGGAGACTATTGTCTGTTTCAAACACGTGATAGACGAAACCGAACTCAAAATCGATCGATCGAACAACAGGATTGGTTTCGAGGGCGCGAAGACGAAGATAAGCGACGACGACAAGAATGCAATCGAGGAAGCAGTCAGGCTAAAAGAAAAGAATGGTGGAAGTGTCACGGCTCTTTGCGTTGGTCAAGCTGACGCGAAAAAGAGCGTGAAAGAAGCGCTTGCCATGGGATGCGACCGCGCGAGACTCTTGATAGATCCATCGTTTGTTGATAGCGACGCGATAGGAACCGCTTACATTCTCTCGGAGGCAATAAAGAAGATTGGCAAGTACGATATCATAATCACGGCCACGGGGACGACGGACGTCTACTCGGGAATTGTCGGCCCCGCGCTATCCGAGTTCCTCGGCGTGCCTGAATTGACTTTTGTTTCTAAACTCACCCTGACTGGAAGTAAGGTAACCGCAGATAGGCTGCTGGAAGAAGGAATTGAAACTGTTGAATCCGATCTGCCAGCGCTCGTCACGGTCGCGAGAGAAATCAATCAACCGAGATTTCCAACGCTGATTCAGATAATGAGCGCGGGTAAGAAAGAGATTTTGGAATGGAAGGCCCAGGACCTGGGAATCGAGCCGAAGAGCGTAGGAAAAGAAGGTTCGCTAGTCGAAGTAAAATCAATTCAGGTTCCAAAATCGGCTCGCAAGAAAATGATCTTCGAGGGTCCGCCGGAGGAGACGGCAGGAAAACTAGCCGACGTGCTTCTAAAGGAAGGGGCGGTGAAGTGACATGTCGAAGTTTCTGGTTTACTCCGAGGATCTCGACAGCGAACTAGAGCTTGTAAGTGCCGTAGCAAAGACTTGCGGCGACTCTGCTCAAGTTTCGGCAGCGCTTCTCGGTTCTGGTGAACAAAAGAACAACGCTGCGACGCTTTCGGTAACTGGTGTAGCTTCAATCTTCCAGGTTCAAAGTGACTCGTTGAAGGATTTCCCTCCCGAAACCGTCACGGATGCCTTAGAGCAAATCAGTCAAGATTACCGACCGGATTTTGTCTTGATCGGCGCGACCAAGAAAGGCAAGGAAGTAGCTCCCAGAATTGCCGTCCGACTCAAGATGGGTTGTATAACCGACGCGATGGCACCGCGATTTGAAGACGGCCACGCGCTCGCGGATAGAGTTGTCTGGGGAGGGAATGCCATTTCCACGGTTGTTTCAAAAACAGGTGCTGTTGTCACCATAGGTCAGCGAGCATTCGAGAAAGCCACTGGTAATTCCCAACCAGAGCTAAAGTCGATCACCTTGTCTCCAAAGACGCGCACTTCGAAAGCTGTGGGCAAAAAACCGAAAGCTTCCGGCGAAGTAAATATCAAAGACGCTGACGCCATAGTTTCGGCAGGCAGAGGTTTCAAAAAGAAAGAGGACCTCGCCCTTCTCGATGATTTAGCGAAGATCCTGAACGCAATGATTGGAGCTTCGAGGCCCCTCACTTCAGATCTCGGTTGGATGCCCGAGAGCAGGCAGGTGGGGCTCTCGGGAACAACGGTTAAACCGAAACTCTACATCGCCGTCGGGATCTCGGGTCAGATCCAGCATCTCACTGGGATGAGGGATTCCAAGGTTATCGTCGCCATAAACAATGACAAGAACGCGCCGATCTTCCAAGAGTGCGATTATGGAGTCGTGGGCGATCTCTACCAGGTGGTGCCTGCCCTAGCAAAGGCCCTAAAATCAAAGACTGGTCGCTAAAATTTTGGTCGTTGCTCTAGCCATACCGGCTGTGCTTTTCAGTCCCCTTTACCTTTTGGGTTACGCCGTATCGTTAGTAAGTGTCGCGGCAATATTTGTTACGGCTTTTTCCGTTTCGAAAAGGGACTCGGGCAAAGCTCCTGAGATTGGACGGTTCATTCGTCTTGGAAAAGAGGAAGGGAAACGACTCCTCTCAAGAGATCCGGTCTTTTTGATGCACATTGCAATCGCCGTAGGCGTCGGACTAACTATTCTGATAGCGATTTTGGATCCTTTCTGGTCGTATTTTCCACCTCTCCGAATAATTGCCCTTGTTATCACGCTTCCATTAATAGCCGGATTGATTGCAGCGTTTGTATGGAGAATTCAGAGATATTATGAGAGCAAAAGAGCCCAGAATCTTCTGAATACGGATTCTACTTTCAATCGCGCCTCGGCGTACCTTCAGCTGATTTTGATTGTAATGATTTTGTTCACTACTAGTGAACTGATAGTCACTTGGTTTTCATCTTTTGCAATAGTCGATTTTGTCCTAAATATTGTGCGAAATTCTCTAGTCGTGCTTTACTACGTTAGACCAAGTATCAACCTGATTGCGAATTTCGACCGGCCTTTACCAACGATGAGGACTCCATTCAAGCTGAGCGACGTAATGGAGGGAAAAGTCGATAGTTCGGAGATCACGGTTGGCGTGAGTAAAGTATCAGAATTTCCCTCATACCAAAAACTTTCTTTCGATTCATGCGTCGAAATCGGGGCGTGCGAAGCTTCCTGCCCTGCGACCGCGGCGGGCAGGACTCTGTCTCCGAGGATTGTCGTAAGGAAGGCTAGTCTCCTAGACGTTCAGTACAAGAAGGACAACAAACAGGATCGGGATCCATTCGAAAAAGTCAGAGAGGATGAACTCTGGTCCTGCGTTACATGCGGAGCGTGCGTTGAGGCATGCCCGGTTGCAGTAAAGCATCTAGACACGATCTACGACCTAAGAAGAACTTTGGTCAACGGCGGCAAGCTGGACAAGGAAAAATCGATGCTGTTGCAAAACTTGACGCAGAATCAAAATCCGTACGGATTCAATTCCTCCACCAGGGGGGATTGGGCGCGAGATCATGGGATAGACACATTCGCTTCCAACCCAAACGCCGAATACCTATACTGGGTTGGTTGCCTTGCATCGTTTGACCAGCGAGCCCAGAATATTGCCAAATCGCTTTGCAAGATCATGAAACAAGCCGGGCTTTCCTTTGCTATTTTGGGCAGCGAGGAGATGTGCAACGGCGACCCTGCGCGTAGATTGGGTGAAGAAGGAAGGTATCAGGAATTGGCATATCAAAACATCGAACGATTGAATAATTACAAAGTAAAGAAAATCGTAACGACCTGCCCTCATTGTTTCAACACTTTGAGAAATGAGTATCCAACATTCGGCGGAAATTACAAGGTGATCCATCACACGCAACTGATTTCGGATCTAATCAGAGAGGGAAAAATCAAGATCACGAAGACGAAACTAAACGAGATATCGGTAACCTTGCACGATGCATGCTACGCTTCTCGTTACAATTCCATATTTGATGAGCCTAGGGATGTTCTTTCCGCAACTCGAGACGATATGCGGGAAATGCACAGGCGAAAGGAAAAGACATTCTGTTGCGGAGCCGGCGGTTCTAACTACTGGTATAAGGTACCGCAGCAGAGGACAATTACTGGCATCAGAACTCAAGAAGCCGTGAGCACGGGAGCGGGAACGTTGGCGACTGAATGTCCGTTTTGTCTCTCAATGTTCGAGGATTCAATGAAAGTTGATGCGAATTCGAAGATGAACGTAAGGGACGTTGCAGAAATCGTCGCCGAAGAACTTTCACAAGCGTAATTTTGGTCTTAACATGTTAAAGTAGCATTGCTCGTGACTGATCTAGTACCAATAGTGTAAGCGGTCTCGGCCGTCGGGTTTACTCCGTTGTAGTAGTAGCTGACGGTCAGGTCGACATCTGAGCCGGGTTTCCAGTAGTTAGGCAAGGGGACACTGATGTCCTCCTGAGTAGCATTGAAGCGATGATAGTAAACATATGCCGATGACGTGCTGTTCAAAGGGATTATTAGCGTAAAGCTAGGGGCCGGAGTAACCACTGTCAAGGAAACCAATTGAAGGTTAGTTTGATTTCCAGAAACGTGAAGCTGAGCCCAATTCGTAAAATTAGCAGGAACGTTTCCGCATGTTGTCGGGGCGTCGGTCGAAATTACAATCGCGTCAATTGCCAGCTGATGATTTTTCGTCGTGTTCGAAGTCACGATTAGTCCGAAAACGGATCCTATGACTATCGATCCGACAATGACAACTATTGCGACTTTTTCAACAACGTTCAAGGTCGTCGTCGCATAATAACATCCTGATCCAAGTTATAAATGCGTGTCCTCGATTTCAGCGTTTGGAGCAAACGTATCAGTATAGAGATTACACAACATACTTCAATAATGGTCCCAGTGGTCTCTAAGGTCTATTGGATTAACGCGTTTCATTGTACCAAACATACCCTTCTCTTGAAAGACCCTTTCAGATAGAATTTGGTTCACAGCTTTAGAGATTCCGCGGGGGCCAAACTTCTGCTTGATCTTCTCGTAAAGATCATCTCTAAGAACGATTACGACCTTTTTGACCATCGGTAAATATGGATGTAACCCTATGCAGATAACCGTTATGTTATCTTTAGAATCAGCAGCTATTACTCGAATGCCTTTTGCGCGATAATAATTTGCATAATTTCGGACGTGCCTTCGCCGATGGTCATGAGTTTCGCGTCCCTCCAGTGCCTGTGTACATCGGCGTCGTCCGTGTATCCGTAGCCCCCGTGAATTTGTATCGCTTGGTTGCAAACTCGTAGAGCCATTTCGGTTGCGTAAAGTTTTGCTTCGCAAGCTTCTATCCCATAGTCTTGGTGCTTCCGCCCCTTGATCAATGCGGCATAATAGGTCATGAGGCGAGCTGCATTTATCTCAGTCATCATGTCCGCTACCTTTGCCCTAGTTATCTCAAAGTCGGAGAGATGCTTCCCAAAGGCCTCTCGTTCTTTTGCATAGGCGATTGTCTTTTCGAGCGCAGCTTGAGCAATTCCAACACTCAACGCGGCAATCGTAATCCTCCCTCCAAAGAGCATTTTCTTCGCGTACTCGAACCCTTCTCCATCGATGCCGACCAGGTTCTCTTTTGGAACCGATACGTTATCGAAGGTAAGTTCCATCAAGGTTGAACCGCGAAGGCCCATCTTGGTGATGTTGGCTCCGTGAGAGAAACCATGTGTATCGCTGGGCACCAAAATCGCAGCATACCCCTTCGCGGTTCGAGCAAAGACATAGTAGACATCCGCCTTTGAAGCATTCGTGATGTACATCTTTGAACCATTGATTATCCAGTTTCCCTTCGACGTGTCAAACTCTGCTTTTGTTGCCATTGATCGTGCGTCCGAACCGGCTCCGGCCTCGGTGAGACCAAAAGCGGCGAGCTTCCTCCCTGTAATCAGATCAGGAAGGTATCTTTCGTGTTGCGCTTTGTTCCCGAATTGATACAGTCCGTCGCAAACCGTTCCGTGAATTGCAAGAGAGATCGCCGTGCTCGCGCAGGCTTTGCCAACCAGCTCCATGCACGCAACGTAGATCGGATAGGGAAGGCCCAGTCCTTCGAGGTTTTCTGGATAAGGGATATTCGTGAACCCCTGCTTGAAGATCTTGTCCATATTCTCTTTTGGAAAAGTGCCCTGCTTGTCGATTGTTTTTGCGGTAGGGAGAATCTCCTTCTCCACAAATTCCCCAAAGGATTCAAGGATCTGGTTATATTCTCCTGCTTGATCTGGGAAGAACTGTGCGATAATCTTTGACTGAGGTTCGATGTAGAATGGCATCAGTTAGTCCATTCTTTGAAGCAGAGATAAAAATGAAACTAATGCGAATATGACGAACGATTCGTTTGTTCTTTATGTCTCGTTCAGCTAGATGATAAAATCAATCTAATCTGAATCGTAGAAGCCTTAAGAAGGCTTCAGCTTTTGTTCAATTTCGCATACTTTGCAGCTCCAAAGAGGAACGAATTCAAGTGGCGGACCGACGAGACCTAAAACAATAATCTCTTTGGAAAAAGCACGAAAACTTAATCTGATCAAGCAGCATTTGGTTTCTGATCGAAGTTCGTCGAACAAGCCAACTCGACGGGATATTCTTAATGTTCTAAAATCCATACGCTACCTTCAGATTGACCCGACGAACATAGTTTGCAAGAGTCATCTGCTCGTTTTATGGAGTCGCCTAGGAAATTATGATCAGAAGCTTTTGGAGGACAT
Source organism: Nitrososphaerales archaeon (assembly GCA_030041295.1). GTDB lineage: Archaea > Thermoproteota > Nitrososphaeria > Nitrososphaerales > CADDZS01 > JASHOD01. The sequence goes on along the minus strand of JASHOD010000003.1, from coordinate 40,110 downwards.
GCTATGGAAAGATCGTACGCTTTTTGAATATTGGGCGCACGGCGCTGCGATCGGCCTATCGGAGGATTACCCGCTTTTCAAATTGGGAATGAAGACCATTGTGAGCGATATCACTACCTACCAAAAAAGAGCGGAAGATTGGTACAAATCCAACAAGAAGCTCGCTGAATACATAGAGAACGAACTGTCTAACCGAGGCCCCCTGGCTAGCAACGAATTCGAAGACGAGTCGGAGAAAAGTTGGAAATCCTCGGGATGGAGCAACGAGCGAAACGTGGGTAAGATGCTCGAAATTTTGCACAAAAGAGGGGAAATTCTCGTCCATTCGAGACAGAACGGTGGGCAGAAGAAATGGGATCTTTTTGCAAAGTATCTCGAATTTTTCCCAAAGGATGAATATTCCAACGACGAGGAAATGATCGGGAGAGGACTAGAGATATCGTTACGTGCGATGGGTGTTGCGACCGCTCTTCAAATACGGGATTATTTCCAGCCCGGTTCGCGGCTCACCGCGACGGTGTTGAATGTTATCTCCAAAATGAAAAACAAAGGAGAGATCATCCCATTGGAGATATCCGAAATTCCAACTGGCAGGACTGGAGAGTGGTTCATCCACCGAGAAGATATGAAATTGCTTGATATCTTGGAACGTTATTGGAAACCCAAAACCACACTCCTCTCGCCTTTTGACAACTTGATATATGATCGAGTTAGGACAAGCTACTTCTTCGACTTCAAGGCAATTTTCGAGGCTTATGTGCCAAAGGACAAGAGGATTTATGGTTATTATGTGCTCCCGATACTACACGACGATAAACTAGTAGGAAGAATAGATCCGGAAATGGATAGAAGTAACAGAGTCTTGCGAATCAACTCGATTCACCTAGAAAAAGGTGTTAGTGAAACTAGCGAACTAACCGACGCCATAGCTAACTCGATCAAAGAGTTGGCCGTATTCCTCGGAGCGGTTAGAATCGAAACCGGAGAACGTGTTGGAAGCAAGTGGAAACGAACTTTGCCTGATGTAATTTGACTACGAATTTTAACAGAAGAACTCATCCTTGAAATCCGAACTCGCGGACACGTGGCTACACTGGTACTGGGGAAAGGAGCATAAAGTAGAGCCAAAGGTTCGCGAAGTGGCCGAGCTCTTCGTGGAGAAACAGGTTTCGAATGTCTTGGACCTAGGATGCGGGACTGGCAGGAATTCGCTCTTTCTCGCGAAAAAGGGGTTCGAAGTCTATGCATTTGACCAATCGAGGAATGCGATCAAAAGAGTCAAGGAGCTATCAAAAAGAGAAAATTTGAAATTGAAAATCCGCTCCTGGGATATGACGCACTTCCCATACCCCTACCCCAGCTCTTACTTCTCGGCTGTACTATCGACCAAGGTTATTCACCACGCGACGATCGGAAACATCAGGAGTATAGCAAGCGAGATTTCACGCATAACAAAGAAAGGCGGTTGCCTGTTCTTGGAAGTTGCAAGCATAATCGAGCTTCAAAACATTAGAAACGAATCGTTCAAGATAATTGGCAAGCGAACGATTGTCTTTCTCGACGGAAACGAAAGAGGAATAGTGCATCACTACTTTACAAAGCAAGAGTTGCGCGATATGTTTCCAAAATTCAAGGTCTTGGAACTAGAAACCCAAGAAGAACACTACTTCCTAACCGCCATGAAAATTTGAAATTGTCTCTCTTCCTCTACTTGGACTCTTTTGGAATGCAAGAAGCTTTTCCACACATTAGGAGGTTCTGATCTTGTAAGTCCATGCAAATTCATCAAAATTTTGTGGGCTACACGCAGGCTTCCATGGAGAACTCCGTAGATTTAGTTGGTATCAAGTGGAAGAGAAAAACAAGTGGATGACGCTTATTCAAAACGCTATAGTAGATGAAATGAATGTAAGCAAAGACGTAATAAAGAAGGAAAAAGCTAATCTCATTAACTAGAATTGAAGACGAAACTTTTCTTATTCGTTTTCGTAGTCGGGGTACTTCTATTCGTTGGATTTCTCGTTTCTTACAACTATAGACAATCGGTAACGACGGCCCAATTCGTTCCAAGTATCATTAGATCTTCTTCCATCTCTACTAGTACTTCCCCTAATTCTCCTCTATTCTGGACTACGACCTATTATTTCACTCATAATTCTGCTTGCTACATCGCTTCAGAAAACTTTTGGATTGCATATGGAACTAGCCAAATCACAACGACAGACAATTTCACAGCGGGTAACCCTTCAATAATCAATACTTCTCTTACACTCACTGAAGCATGCTAGAATCCGAAATGCAAGCTTAGAAACAAAGATAAGACAAGAGCAGCTTTATTATTGAATGAATCAATCATTCATTAATAAAAATGTGTGTTCGAAAACATGCCCAGAACTGAATTTGCCAATCAGCAACTACGCGAAGAACAGCGCACGAACATCCTGAAAGCGGCAAGAGAAGTATTCGCCCAGAAAGGGAGCTCTGCTACAATGGCCGACATCGCCGAAAAAGCGGGGGTGAGTCAGGGGTTGGCTTATCGCTACTTTGCGAGCAAGGACGAGATTTTCTTGGTATTGTTCAAGCAGGTTATGGACTCCGCAAAGGAATACGACCAGATCATCAGAGAACTTCCAGGCACACCTGCTGAACGATTCCAAAAAATTGTCACGAGACTCTTGGAATTGAGAAAAGAGCGACCCGGATACTATCAGCAGTTGTACTGGATGTTAAGCGACAAAGAGACTCCCAAAGAAATTCGTGAGAGGGTAACAAGACAAGGAGTGGCTTTTCGAAAGGAAATGCGAAAGCTGCTGGTTGAAGGTCAAAAGGCAAGGATGATTGCAAACGACGACCCCGATCAGTTGCTCGAAGCAATAATGGGAGCTATGGACGGGTTGTGGAGAAGAATAGCTTACGACCCCGAATCGGCTAAGAACTTCCCCGATCCAAGAATTATTCTCAGAATGCTGAAACCAGACTCGGAGTAGGAGATACAAAGATGTTGAATCGCAAGGGGGTCTGTTATGATGTCGGCAGAGTGATGTTAGGCGAAGATTGGCGCCCCAACTATGATCCGAAGATCGTCTCGCGAGAGCTCGAAATAATCAAAAATGATCTGCACTGCAATGCGGTGAGAATTCAAGGATTGAACCTCGACCGGCTACTCACTGCTTCGGATATTGCTCTGAAACTTGGGCTCGAAGTTTGGATTTCGCCGGAGATGTGGGACAGAACGCAAGAAGAGACACTTGAATACCTGAAGAAAGCTGCTTCTGCTGTGGAGGAGATTCGTACGCGATTTCCCGAGAGAGTGGTTTTCAGCCTCGGGTCCGAGCTCACACTCTTCACACAAGGTTTTGTTGAAGGAAAGAATGTCTTTGAGCGAATGAGCACACCCTCATTCTTTACAAATATCCAAGCCGGTGCGCACAATGCCCCTCTCAACTTGTTTCTTGCGCGAGCATACCAAGCTGTGAAAGATCGGTTTCACGGGACGATAACGTACTTTTCACTTCCCTTTGAGGCAGTTGACTGGAGTCTGCTCGATTTTGTCTGCGTAGACCATTACCGCGATGCTCGGATTGCGGACAGCTACGGAAAGATGGTACAGAGATACTTGTCCGTGTACAAAAAGCCGGTGGTCATCGGCGAATTTGGTTGTTGTACTTACAGCGGAGCTGAGAAGCTCGGAGGGCAGGGATTCATGATTACGTTTGGGATGATGCAAGACTACCTCGGTCCGATAAGGAACACACTGCCCAACATTTCAGAAATGCTTAGGATGCTTCCAAAGTTCGACGGGCATTATATTCGTGATGAAGCGTTGCAGGCTCGGGAGGTTGTTGATCAGCTCGGTGTTCTGGACTCGGTCGGAGTCGAAGGAGCTTTTGTGTTCACCTTCGTTTCACCGAATTCCACTTACAACGAGGACTCCAGATTTGACGGAGATATGGGAAGTTACAGTCTCGTGAAGAGCTTTGCAGAAGCAGCCACCAGCCCGGAAAGAATTCAGCAAATCCAAAGAACGGCCAAAGATCTCGGCGGGATTGACCTTACTCCGGAGCAGCTTGCAAAGTTCACCGGCGACATCGGCAAACGCGGAACAACTTATCCCGATATGACATGGGAACCAAAAGAGTCGTTTAGAGCAGTCGCCAAGTACTACGCCGAACACTAGAGGAGGACACAGTTTTTGAGACTCAAAGGAGTGAACTACGATGTTGGAAGTGTCATGTATTTCAACTGGAGACCGGACTTTGATCCGGTATCGGTGGGCCGCGAGATCGAGATAATAAGAAATGATCTACATTGCAATGCGATAAGAATCACTGGTCTCGAGATCAATAGACTCATCATTGCCACCGAAGTTGCCCTAAAACAGGGTCTCGAAGTATGGCTCTGTCCAACGGTGTGGAATAAGAAACAAGAGGATACACTGTCATACATCGAAAGGGTCGCCAAATCAGCTGAAAAATTCCGGCAAGAATATCCTGAAAGGATCGTGTTAGTCGTAGGAGGCGAACTCACCCTGTTCATGAACGGTATTGTAAAAGGGAGAAACGTCGTGGAGAGAATGGCAAATCTCAAGAAAAGTTTTGGGCGAGATCATAATGATAGTCAGAAAACCAATTTCTCAGACGTAAAATCTAGATTGAAAGAGTCGGAACATGGCAAGTTACTAGACGAATACTTGCGCCAAGTTGCGAGTTCAGTCCGACAAATATTCCACGGCAAAATAACCTACGCATCACTGCTGTGGGAATCCGTCGACTGGAGTCTTTTCGACTACATCGGAGTTGATCATTATCGGGCTGAAAGAATCAAAGACCAATATGTGGAGATGTTGAAACCGCTATTCGAATACGGAAAGCCAGTAGCCATTACCGAGTTCGGTATGTTGACTTACCAAGGAGCGGAAATCAACGGGGCAGGCCTAGGAGGAAATATCATCGACAGCAAGTCTCTTTTTTTTCATAGTCTGCCGCTGTTAGGCAGGTTTGTCCGACCCAGAACAGTAGGAAATCATGTACGAGACGAAGGCCTGCAAGCCCGCGAATTAGTGGATCAGTTGAACGTACTTGACAAAGCCGATGTTTACGGAGCATTTGTATCCGAATTTGTTTCTCAAATTAAGCCGTACGACGATGATCCAAAATACGACCTTGACATGGGGAGCATGAGCCTAGTCAAAACCTATTCGAGACGTAGGCACGGAACTGCCTATCCTGATATGACGTGGGAGCCAAAAGAGTCTTTTAGAGCTGTGGCGGAATATTACGCTAATCACTAGAATTCGGCGCGCTTAGCGTATCCCCCACGCCTTTCGAAGAGAAATGAAAATTTAGAATGTCCGCCAATATTAAAGAAGAAACTCATCAACATCACGATGAAGAGGAAGATCACGTCCATTACCATGGTGTTGACAAAGCCCAAGAACACATATCAGTGAAAGGCGCTCTGGAGACCTTTCTAAAAGAAATCAAGCCGGTGGGATCTGAAGTCGTCAATTACTCCGATTCACTGAACAGAGTCTTGAGTGAGAACATTGCATCAAAAAATGACGTCCCAGGGTTTGATCGATCAACAAGAGACGGATATGCAATCTACATCGGCGCAGAGGATCAAGTCTTGAGTTCCGGCGCACAGCTGAAAATTATCGGGGAGATAAGAATAGGCAGGAGGGCGCGAATCAAAATTAGGAAAGGAGAAACAGTCCGGGTCGCAACGGGTTCCTATGTACCGAACGGCTCAAATGCGGTTGTGATGAAAGAGTACGCGACAGTCGAACGAAACATTCTGACGATCACAAAGGATGTACAACCGGGTGAGAATATCCTTCATGCGGGTGAGGATATCAAGAAGGGCGGGGTCGTGCTGATCATTGGAACAACTATCAGACCCCACAACGTCGCGCTCTTGGCCATGGTCGGGGTAAAAAGGGTGAAAGTATTTCGTAGACCCAAGGTCGCATTCTTCTCGACGGGGGATGAACTACTAGACGTCTCATCGCGCGATAGCAGACGAAGAAAAAGTAGTAATTCGTCGTTTAAGACAAACGATGTCAATCGACCTTTCATCGAGTCGATGTTAAAGGAGCTTGGCGCAATTCCAAACGATCTGGGAATAGCTAGGGATGATTTCGAAACCCAGAGAGCAAAGTTCCTTTTAGGTCTGAGAGAATCTGATGCTCTGATTTTATCGGCGGGCTCTTCGGTTGGAGAGCGTGATTACGTTGGAATGGCGGCCGAATCGATCAAGGATCTCAAACTTCTGATTCACGGAGTCGCTATGAGGCCCTCGAGCCCCACAGGCCTGGGTGTTTACAGGGGAAAGCCGGTCATCATGCTACCAGGTTTTCCAACTTCGATGATGATCAGTTTCTTCGAATTCGCTCGACCTGCGGTATTGAAACTCGAAGGGTTGCCAGCACCTACGCAGGTATATGTGAACGCGAGACTGGAAGGTGGTAGTTTTCAGGGAAGAGGAGGAATATCGCAGTTTTTGCGTGTAAAGGTGAGGGAAGGAGCAGATGGAGAGTACAAGGCTAGAATAATTCGCCCAACCGATGCGCAATACTCATCGTGGCTCAAAGAGGCAAACGGAATCTGTGTTTTGGATCCATCAAGAACGGTAGTTAACGAGGGCGACATCGTGAATGTATTCTTGATCGGCGATATCGTTGCAAAGTAAACAAAAAGTGCAAACTGCAATACAGGAAAGTTGCAATTGTGGAAATTGCAGTTGCAATGACTTGCAAGAAAATATAGATGAAATCATACTGAACTAAATGTGTTCACTCGAGACAAATCACTGAATCTTGGCACCGATAACAATTCCACTTTTTATGAGCCTTTGAAAACGCTTCCGGATTGCTTTCTGGAACGGCATCTACTTTCCGTCAATCTAACGATTGCTTGTACAATCTACCACAGATTTTTTGAAAAGTTTGCTAGCACTTGAGCGATCAGTCAACAAATTTCCTTGTTGAATTTCCGATCGTATTTGAATGGCCCCTCATAGTTTTCGTGCCGGCGCGGAATTCAATGTCAATCCCCGGTTCATTTCTTGGATAGGAATAGCTCGTTCCTTTTTATATTCCCAATGGGGCGGAACTTTTCACCGGCGCACGTCTCCTTAACTACCTTCAAGCCTTGGGCTTCAGGGCATATATCATGGATCGTGCAAGGTATATTTTATGCAATCTTCTTCATCATTGGGACCTGTTCTCTTATCCTTGCAAAAGCCTTCTCAAAATCGTTAATTATGTCCTCGGGATTTTCAACGCCCACGGAGAGGCGAATTAGCCCATCGGTGATCCCTAGCTTCTGCCTATCCTGCGGCGACATCCCCGAGTGAGACGTCGTTGCCGGGATTGTGATCAAAGTCTCGACACCTCCCAAACTTGGCGCGACAATGGGGATAGTTACGCTATTGAGGAATAGTTCGGCGACCTCTTTTCCGTCTTCTAGCTCGAAACTGAGCACTCCCCCGCATCCCGCGAATAATTCCGTTGCGTGTCTGTGTTGCGGATGTTCGTCCAGTCCTGGATAATTTACTTTCGTGACAAATTCATGCTTTGAGAGATATCTCGCGATCTTCAAAGTACTTTCGTTTTGGTACCTCACGCGTAGCGCCAAGGTCTTCATCCCCCTGTGCAATAGAAAACAAGCGTGAGGGTCTAGACTTCCGCCCAAATGATCCAAGAGTTGTTTTGCCTTGTTGACGAGATCTGCTTTCCCAATAATTGCGCCGGCTACGATGTCGGAGTGGCCGTTGAGATATTTTGTAGCGCTGTGAAGAGATAAATCAAAACCGAACTCTGGCGGTCTAAAATTCATCGGACTCGCGAATGTGTTGTCGATTATAGAGACAAGGTTATGGGATTTTGCAAATTGAACCACGCTTTTCAAATCTGCAACTTCGAGCAGGGGGTTCGTCATCGTTTCAACGTAGATTGCCTTTGTATTCGGTTTCACCTTCTCTTCCCAGGTTCGTGGGTCGTTCGCGTCAATGAAATCATACGAAATACCAAATTGCTCGAGGTTCCTTGTAACAAAGTCATGAGTTCCTCCGTACAAGCAGTTCTGCGCGAGCAGGTGGTCGCCTTTGCGGAGTACCGAAAGTATAGAGGTCGAAATTGCGGCCATCCCACTGGAAGTAACTAACGCGCTCTCGCCGCCTTCAAGTGAGGCGAGCTTCTTGTGTAAAGCGATATGGTTCGGAGTATTGTTCAGCCGAATGTAGCGTATGTCGTGGTAAGCGCCGCCTCCCGTTCCAGTTTCGAACATCGCCGATTGAAATATCGGAATGCTAACGGAACCAAGTATTCGCGGCGAAGGCTCGCCGGAATGAACAACCTTAGTTTCAATATGCTTGTATTCTTCATCATTGGGCTCTGAAGACATTGGAAAAACTCAATCTGAAATTTCAAGGAATTGTCTATTATGCATTATCCAGTTCCTTTAATCTCAACGAAAGTATCATCCTTGTCTTCGGCTGGTATACTTTTGCTCCCCTACTCGTTTAATAAGTAAACAAATTTCGCTACGACCATCATGAGCCCAAACAAGAAGGTCGTTGAGAAGTTAGGTGAGGGCATAGACAGGCTGGACCGAGAGACAATGCTTTCCTGCCTCGCCGACGACGTAGAGCGGATAGAGTGGCTGGACGGAAATCCTAATTCGGGAGTTCCAATTCGAGGGAAGGACGCCTTCATTCAGAATATGGATCGCCCTGCAGACGTGATTATGAAATCCGAGACCAAGCGGATGACAGAAGAAAACAACGTCGTGGTCGCTGAGAGCATCGTTCGTTTAACCAAGAAGGACGGCAGTGTCTTTGCAACCATCAAAGCTATCGATGTCATGGAGCTTGAAAACGGGAAAATAAAACGGATTGACGCATTTACGGCCGAGATCAAAAACTCCGCGTGAAGGTCTAGTGAGAAAATGACCCGCGTATCCGAAGTCGAATCACTGAGGAAGTGGTTTTCCTACAATGCACGTGTCCGAAATGGCTATTTCGAGACCTTGGCAAAACTGTCTCCGGAGGAACTATCACGCGACCGAGGAGCCTCGTTCCCGACACTTCTCGACATTTTAGGGCATACCCTCAGTGGCCTCTCGATGTGGATTAACAGAATGTCTAAGCTCCATAACACGTTTGTTTCTAGCTACAATCCCCCTGAAACTCTGTCCCTAACTGATCTTCGTCGCTTCAGCGAGGAAGCGGAGAAGGAGGTCGATGATTTCTTCTCCCACCTGACAGAAGATGATTTGGACCAGACCTACTTCGTCCCGAAGTTGCCCCCTTGGTGGGACGAGGACTATACCGCTTCGGTTCGGGGTACGTTGTATCATCTAGTCGAGCACGAACTCCAACACAGAGGCGAATTGAACGCCTTGCTCTGGCAGATTAATGTCGACCCTCCCATTTTGGACTGGCCCTTTATGGAGTTGTCAACTCATAACCCAGACCAATCCCGGTGAAGGTCGGCAAATGATAGACCATTACGACGAATACAACTTCGGTGTATGATCTGAGAAGTGCATTTCGTTTTCCGCAAAAATATACTGCCTTGCGATTTTCCTACAAGAAGAAATTATATGGGCTTTCCGATTTCCCAGTGATGCCCGAAAGGATCAACGACTCGTCCTACCCGCCAGCCGTATTCCTGATCTGCAACGGGCCAGACCATTTTCGCTCCCGCCTTGACGGCTCTTTCAAAAACCGAGTCCGGATTATTCACGACTAGAACTATCCGAACCGTACTACCACCAAGTGTTTGCGGGCTATAGTTTCCATGTTCCGGAGACTCGTCAGCGAGCCAAAAATCCGCGCCTTCAATGGAAAGCTTAGCAACGACTGGTCCATCAGGAGCATCGATCCGGGATAACACATCTGCTCCAAATGCCGATTCATAGAACTTGATCGCGTCGTCCCCGTTTCTTACGGATAGCATAGGAAAAATCGAAGTTTCGAAATGTTTTCCCTTTTTAGCTTCCACACTGCTTGTCGTGCTCATCAAATCGAATCAGGCGTCATGAAAATTCCAAACAACTAAAAGCCTTTCAGATTGCATTACACTAAATCGGATCCAATTATTAGACCATCCCCGTTGATGGACCAAATAGAATCCTAACCCCTTATTGTTAGAAAATCGAATATCATCCATTGCATCCATTTCTTTCAATGTCTCTCTTATACGGAACCATAAGCAAAAGCGGTAAATTTCTGGGATTTGGGACATAAAAGAGAAGGTAGTATAAACGGAACAGGAATAGTAGGAAGAGGGCGGTCAGTGTTTTGGCATTATTTGAGGATCTTATTGAAGAGGTCTTCTCCCTTGATCCAAATGTTCGGTACGTTGCGGTTCTGGATAATTTCGGTCAGCATGTGAGTGGAGGGATGCGTGAAGGAAAGATTTCCATAAATCCTATGGAGGAAGAAGACAAACTGTTTTCTCAAACCATCATTTCACGCGGCATGTCTGAAACTTGGAGAAAGTATTTTGGGCCACTTCGTTACCTCATTGTGGCGCATGAGAGATTGTTGGTGATCCAGTTTCCTTGCACTGAAAACTCCTTGCTGGTCACGGCTGAACCGGATGTTTCGCTAGACCTGGTGAAGAAGATTGAAGCAAGTGTCCTAAAGAACCTCAGTGGTACTTCATCATTTTAACATGGGCCTAGCGTACGGTTACGCTCTTTGCTAAATTCCTCGGCTTATCTGGATCGTGTCCTAATATTACCGCGAGCTGGTAGGCAAGGATTTGAATCGGAATTATTTGGCAAATCGGATTGAGGCTGTTGCTCTCCGGAACCTTGATGAAGAAATCGAAGGACTCTATTGGCTCCGGCCCTATCCCGATGATGTAACCGCCCCTACTCTTGACTTCCATCGCGTTTGAGAGGATCGTTTTCTCGGTATCCTTTGAAACGAAGATAACAATCGGCGTCCCTTTCTTTATCATTGCTATGGGGCCGTGTTTTAGCTCTCCTCCAGCAAATGCTTCCGCGTGGATATACGAAACTTCCTTGATCTTGAGCGCAGCTTCAAGCGCAGTCGCGTAAAGAGATCCCCGGCCCAGTACGAAAATGTGCTCGTGATTTGCAAGCGTAGTCGACAATTCCTTGATCTTGGTTCGCGTGGTCGCCGCGGTGAGATTGTATACAATGTTCCAAAGAAACTTGAGCTTCGAAAGACCCTCTTCGTACCTCCCTGCAAGCGAATACGCGAGCAAGCTCAAGAGCGCGAGCTGAGCTGTATAGGTCTTGGTTGAAAGCACCGAAATCTCAGGCCCAGAATTGAGGAGCAATGTCTTGTGTGAAATTTGTGTGAGCGAAGAACCCATCACGTTTACGATTGAGACAATATGACACCCCTTCTCCTTCGCGGTCTTGACGGCGTCTAGGACGTCGATGGTCTCACCGCTTTGCGATACCGCGATAACGAGTGTCTCGGGCTTTAGAAAGCTCTCGTATTGAGAAAATTCGCTCGCTATCACGGTGTTTATGTGAAAAGACGCTAACTTTGCAAACAAGTAACTTGCCGAAAGGCACGCATGATAGGATGACCCGCTCGCGACCAAAAATACCCCCTTTGCGTTACGAATTGATTCCGTGACGCTTTGAACCAGTTCTCTATCCTGGGCCGCTGCCTTTTGAATCGTCTCTACCTGCTCCGCTATCTCCTTCAGCATGAAGTGATCGAATTCGCCCTTCGCCGCGTGGGCAAGACTCCACGAAACGCTTTGAATCGGACGAATGATCGGTTTCTTTGTCCTCGCCCTAAAATCCAAGATCTTATAGGATCCTTTCATCGTCGCCCTCGGAGATGAGCTCTCGCTCTGAAGGATCACCATATCTCCGTCGTAAAGATACACTACGTCTTTAGTTCGATCAAGGAATGCCGGGATGTCGCTCGCCAGGAAGAATTCATTTTTCTTTCTGTCCCCTACCCCCAAGACGAGCGGGGAGCCGTTTTTCGCGCCGACTATAGTTCGCGAGTCTCTGTCAATTATGACGACAGCGAAATTTCCTTCGAGGGACTGGAGGGTCTTGATGGTTGAATCTATGAAGGAAAGTCCCTTCGAATCCATCCAATACTCGATAAGGTTCGGTATGACTTCCGTGTCGGTTTGACTATCGAAATGAAATCCCTTGGAAACTAGTAACGATTTTAGATCTTTGTAATTTTCAACAATCCCGTTGTGGATCACCGCTATCTTCGAGTTGTTCGAAACATGAGGGTGCGCGTTCGCCTGGGTTACTCCGCCATGAGTCGCCCAGCGCGTGTGGGCTATTCCAATGTGGCCCTCCAAATCTAGGAGATTAAGTTCGTTATGAATGTCCTGGACACGCCCAACATCCTTCTTTAGTTCGAACTCTCCAGCATTATCAATCGTGATAATCCCGGCGGAATCGTAGCCCCTATACTCGAGCCTTCGAAGACCTTCTAAGAGAATCGGAGCCGCATCTTCGTCTCCTATGTAAGCAATGATCCCGCACATGATTGGTAATGCCTGACTAGTTTAAACCTCGCTTGATATATACGCATGCTCAAGAGTCTGGCGAAACCCTCCGTTCAGGAATAGTCTTTCAACGGCTCTTTTGCACATAATTCCCTCAAGTCTATTTTAGTCATGGTTCATTATTGCACTAGTTTGCATGGTAATAGTTTCAAGTTGCAACACAAGCGTAGAGCTACGCTGAACATCGCTTAATAGAAATCCTCTGTAGTGACTTGCACGATGAACCTATGAACATAAACTACCGAACAAAGACAATAGTAGCCATTCTTCTTACGGCTCTAATTGCAACAGCAGTTCTTCCAACACTAGGACATCCAATCGTCCAACACAGCGCTTCCCCAGATTCAAGCGGAGATCCAATTGCAACAGGAATCTGGCAACAAGACCAGTACGATTCGATAATCGTACAATACGCCAACCAATATGGCCTAAATCCGTTCTTGATAAAGGCACAGATAGCGCTTGAAGGCCAATGCAACACCTACGCGGTAAGCGAAGTCGTCAATGTAGCATGCGGTTATACCAATGACGAGGGACTGATGCAAATCAACCCCGTATGTGCAAATACGACCTAGCTCTCCAAGCTTACAATATGGGTGCAAGTCAGGTCGCGAGTGGCGCTAGAAACTGGTCGTATTCAGACGCAGTCGATTCATATGCTCAGCAATTCGAAAGCGAGAACGTAGCACTCGGCGGAAGTGGCGGCCAGAATGCATCAGCACCAGGCGGCACATATACTGTCCAGTATGGCGACACACTTAACTCAATTGGATTGAGCTATGGAGTTTCTTGGCAATCAATCGCTAGCGCGAACCGCATTTCCGCGCCATAGGCGATCTATCCAGGAGAACGGATCGTAATTCCATAAAATTGGAAGTCTGCACAAAGCAAGTGGAAAAAGCGCGCTGGCACATAGCTTGAACCGGCCCCCCCTCTTTCATTTCTATTTTTTCATTTTATGCTGTAATTTTTTCGCCTTCATATTATTGATCACGGAGTCAAGCACGTTATCATCCGCTCTGCCCTAGAGCAGCACTGATGTCTGGTTCCATATATGTTGCTCTTGGAGCAATTGAGCTGGCTTAAATAAATCAGTATTGGACGTGTTATGTGTCCGAGCAAAGCTATCGATGAAGCTTACCAAACGGCTAGTGATCGTGATAACAGTTGCGATCGTGACGATTATCATTCTAGGTGCGGTAGCGACCCAAATGTCTTCCTCTCATGTCCTCAAGCAAGGACAGGCGACAGTAGTTCATTCAGATTTTGCTTTCAATAATCAGAAGGCGCTGAGTTTCTTGCAAAGTCTTAGTACACCTTCCGGTCTATTGATGGAGTACCCTAATAGCAATACAATCTACCTTTCAGATGATCAGCAGCTTGATTATGCTGCTTTGATCAAATTGAATGATTCCTCGCTTGCTAGCAAGATCAATTCGACGTTACAAATGGCGCTAGGGGGTTTGTATGGTTTTTTTGATTCCTCTAACTGTTACTACGGAAATTGGAATGGTGTCGACGTAGTATTAGGAATGTACATGCAAATTCCTTGTAATGGTGAGTGGAATATGTATAGCGGATTTGACGAGCCAATTTCTCCAAAAACGAGTATTCCTAACTCTAGTAGTTACTCAGTATACGAAACAGTCTGGGGTGGTAAGATGGGAAACGATTACACTCAATACGTCGACTTGGAATTGTATTATGCCATCAATCAGCTTCACTTTGGAAATTGCATGGATGCGGTCAATGCCTTTGAGCACGCGAATAGTTTTTGGAATGAACAAGGTTTTGCGGATCAAGCTTATCGAAGTTCTCCTAAGGGATATACTTCGTACAAACTCGCTCTTGACCTAATCGCGTTTAAATCATTGATGAATAATTCAAAGACGGAAGGTTCCGTCGTATCCTATAGCTCTACGATTAATCAAGTCCAGACTGTCATGTCTGCACTTCAAGGCAAGGACGGCGGAGTGCCAACAAACTACCTCAGTGTCGTCAATGGTAACGCAACCATTGGCACGGACACTTATGAGAACGGAGAGACTACGTCGCTATTTGTTCTGGCTGAGTAAAGGTGTTCAAAGCCAAAAATAGGGCATGCATTCACCAGTACATTAGAGTCAAGCTAAAATCATACGGGGCGTTCTGACCTACGCTTATCGATGCTTTGCAGTAATCTCTTCTTTTCCTCTATTATTAGCTCGATTCTCCCTTTGATAGACTTCAAGAGCTCCTTTGGAGACTGATTCATCAACAATCTTTCAAAAAGTTCACTAAAGCTCTCATCTTTCCATTTTATTGAGACGAGCTTATCATATACTTCGTCCCTGATTGTGAGCGTCTTTGCAAATTTGATTCAGATAGAACTTTCTATGTAATTATATTTGAACATACTTTAGCAGAAAGTACTGAGCCAACTTACTAATGCCCAAAAAAGTGCCATCAGTTTACCCAGAAAAATAGGAGAAAGTTATTGGGCAGAAATAGTATATCCTATCTGCCCTTTTTCGATTTGGAAGTAGACGATTCTATTCAGCTGCTTCTGAATCTTCTTCCTCGTTGTCGCTCTTCGAAGAAGCTTTCTTGCTACTACTCTTCTCGGCCTTTTCCGCAACGGCGGCCTTTGATGATTTCCAAGACGCAGTGCTCTTCTTCGTCGATTCCTCGGGATCTCCGATTCCGCCCTCGGTGATCATAAAGTTCGTGTCACCATACGGATGGCAGGGGCTGTCGATCATGATTGCTTTCCTCTCTTGACCTGCCTTTCTCAGGTAGACTCTGTATGTTGAAGCGTGGCCTATGATATTGCCTCCAGCAGCTTTCGTCGGGTCTCCAAAGAAAGTATCCGGAGAAGCCTGGACTTGGTTCGTGATTACGACCGCGATGTTATAGATCTCGGCGATCCTCTTCAGCCTGTGCATTATTCCGTTTAGTTTTTGCTGTCGCTCAGATAGAGTTCCGCGACCCACAAACTCGGCCCTGTGCAAACTGATTATGCTGTCTACCACGACGAGTTTGATTCCATTTTGCTGGATCAAGTTTCCGAGTGCCTTTATGATCAGCTCGAGGTGGCTCGCATTGTAGACTTTGGCAACGTGGATGTTCGAAAGCATCGTGTCGGTGTTCATGCTCCTCGTCTTTGCGATCTGAGCGATGCGTTCCGGTCGAAATGTGGATTCGGTATCAATATACAAAACCCCCCCAGCCAGTCCTCTTTCCTCGACAGGTAGTTGGGCAGAGATGCAAAGCGTGTGGCAGATCTGAGTCTTGCCAGATCCGAACTCGCCGTAGAATTCCGTGACTGCTTGGGTTTCGATTCCACCGAGAAACAGATTGTCCAGATTCTTGGAGAAGGTAGTGCACCTCACCATCTGAGCACGGCGGTCAAAGAGCTCTTGCGCGGAGACGAGATCCTTCTCGAGGATCCCCTTTTCTCTTAGCAAGCGTTGGGACTCAAAAATCAAATTATGCGCCGTTTCGTCCGTGAGACCAAGATTATCAACTAGTTCGTTCACCGTGGATGCTGCCAGATCAAGAATCGTGGTTATTCCACCTGCTTCTAGCTTTGCCCTGGTTGCCGGTCCTACGCCGGGTAGGTCAGAAATATCAACTTCGATTGCTTCGCTCATATTCTACTATTCACTCTTTAGATACGCTATAGTATCGTTACTGTAATTATACAGTATAGATATATGTTTTTCGCTTTAGGGTTCTGGGAAATTAACGGTTGATAGCAATAGATATTTATAAGTTTCTTTGCCAAAAATTATCTTGCAACCGCAGGGTAACAGCGTGGCAGGCTAATGACAACATAGTGCTAACTCAAAAGGATATTGAAAACAGAGCTATCTATCTTACGGATTTGAAGGTTTACGATGCAAGGAAAGGTAATTTCGTATCCTTTTCAGAATACTTTTCTCAGGCAAAGACGGAATCAATCCCGGAACCGAGAGCTGATCCGGAAATCGATCCATCATCAAACTCAGATCGAATTTGGAAGAATCAGTCTTGAAGACATGCTTCTTTCCTGTCACATCAATGCATGTAATTCGTACTCGCTTCATTTTCGAGTATTGGAGGAGAGAAGGATTTCCGAAAAACAAGACAAAGCCATCTAAGAAATCTCCATACGCTACAGGTTTGTTTTGCTTGTACATGAGCTTACCTTTGAGCAAATTCATAGGAAATTGATAGTTATTTGGATTCGGCCCCGGAGGAGTAGCTGTTTGTCCAGGTTGGAAGACTCGATCAACATCCCCATAGAATCGTTGAAGTTTGATGTAACCATCTCCAAAGTCTATTGCACCTTGATAATCAGCTATGAAGATCGAGTTTTTGTGAAGGTTAGTAACATAGAGGTAAATCAGATAGCCTGCGTATGTTTGTTGAGGCCCGCCAAAATTGCCTACAATAGTGCTATTGAGAACCGAAAAGACATTGCCTCTTATCCTAGGTCGATCGTAATACCCTTGAACTACGAAGCTTATGACAAGAGCTACGAGGGCAGAGATTGTAAGAGCAAAGACTTCAGAGCTAAGTCCTTGTACTATCTCAGAATGCAGAGTCAAAGATTCTTTCAACTTTGTTTCAGCTCACTTGAAAATTCTTTCTGTCAATTTTTGTCAGCTAGTGTTTTTCTTAGTTTCGCGGAGAGGCTTCTTTAGTGGACTCTTCAACTTTTGTAACTTCCACACTTGCAGGGATAGCAGTAGCTATCGTTTCGTTTTGGCTATTCTTGTTATTACTACGATTAGATCGCAGAGAAGATAACCAAGCAGATAACCGACGAGCAGTTTTACCAGATGAGCTATCTGGACGCGTTTGTTCGTCAAAAGATAAGTTCAAGAAAATAAGCAATACTACAATGAATCCTATCGCAACCCAGAAGCCTACCTTTGATACTGCATTAAGCATTGACATCAAGGCGATTACAAAGCCACAAAATCCAAGCGCAAAAGTAACCGTGATAAAATGCTTGAGCAATCCTTTGTCTTTTAACATGCCCGATGCGGTAAAAATCATCGCAAAGCCAGAGAATGCAAAGATAATTGTATCCAAAGCTAGAAGCGAAATTATGAAATGGAAATACGCATCTGCGCCTAAACGAAATCCAAACACGATATTTGGAACGGCAAAGGTACTCTTTGCTTGTATCACAAGTAACATAGCTGCAACTGCGATTCCGCCAAGAAAACCAACGACGAGGATTGATTGAGCATGAAAATCTCTAGTCTTCCTATTTCCTTCTTCGACTTCGGCTTCGCGCTTCACATCTTCCTTTTCCCTTTTCGCTTCCTGACTTGCGGGTATGCGAAGATTAGTCGGAGTAGTTTCGTCGGATATATCAGCTCGCCTAAACCGATCTATTATGTGAAAGATATTCTGACAAGATCATTCTGGCAGTTTCGGGAATTGAATCCAACATTCTCTTCTTCCGTTCTCTCTCAAGCTCTTTCTCCATTTCTTCGGTTATGGTTAGCATGTATCTCCGTTGCATGTTTCTTCACGCTACTGATAGGTATCAAACGCTATCTTAATATACCTATTGTTTGCTACCTATTGATAGCGATTGATAGATGGCTACCGCTACAGAAATCCGAATACAGAAAGGAAGCGTAATAGCTTCGATGGAAAACCAAATTCAAAGATTGTTCGACTTCGAGTATATGGTGAACTCGCAGTCAAAAGAAGGGAAGCAGTATCGTGTACTAAAGACCGTAGAAGGTTGGTCTTGCACTTGCCCAGATTACTGTTATCGACAGTGGACTTGCAAGCATATCTACGCCGTACAAATTTCTTTCAAATTGCGCGAAGCTGTTTCTAAGCGAAAGGTAATCTTAGAACCGATCTCGCTCTCTACTACTCAATGCCATTTCTGCGGTAGCCAAAAACTAAGGAAATATGGCATTAGGAAAAACAAGAGCGGAGAAATTCAACGATACCTTTGCGAATACTGCAAGCGAACTTTTTCAATCAATGTCGGCTTTCAGCACATGAAGCACGATGCAAGAACCATAGTTACAGCTCTCGAATTTTACTTTAGAGGCATGAGTCTAAGGAATACTCAAAAGGCGTTAAGACTTAATGGCGTACAGGTTTCGCACAAAGCGATCTATTATTGGATAAAGAAATATGTCTCGATAATGAACGCTTATGCAGAAAAGATACAACCCGAGCTTTCGGAAGTTTGGAGAGCCGACGAAATCTACGTTAAGATACGCGGAGATCAGAAATACTTGTTCGCTTTGATGGATGATGAAACTCGCTATTGGATAGCTCAAGAAGTAGCAGATAGTAAGTACGTTCACGATGCAAGAGGTCTTTTCATTCACGGAAAAGACATAGCGGGCAAATCTCCGACTAGATTAATCACCGATGGATTACCAGCTTATCACAAAGCGTTCAATCAAGAATTTCGAGACAAGCTAAATCCAAAAGGGCATGAGCATATCAGAGAAATTACGCTAGCGGGAAAAATCCACAATCAACCGATGGAGCGCATGAATGGTGAAATTCGAGACCGTGAAAAAACAATGCGAGGCTTGAAAGTTAAAGATACTCCAATCTTGAAAGGTATGCAAGTCTATCATAATTTCTTTAGAGAGCATGAGGGCTTGAACGGAAAAACTCCTAGTGAACTTTGCGGAATAGAGATCAAAGGAGAGAACAAGTGGACTACATTCATTCAGAATGCAAGCCTATCGAACAACGAGAACCACTTGCAACCGAAGGGTAACAACGAGAAAAATTTGGAGGACTTTTCTTAATTGGCAACCTCTAAGGTAACAGAACCCGCTTTAGGGTTCTGGGAAATTAAAGGTTGCAAATCAAAAAATCCTTTTTTAGTTTTCCTTCGTGTTACCTTTCGGTTCAACTGGTCCCAGCTTCTTGGGAAAAAAGGAAAAAATCGGAAATCGTTTTCAGACTATCAATGATTCTTGACTCTTTCTTATCCAGTCACTCGAACTATCTTTTTGATTAACCCTATACAAGACCAAAGGAAACAAGACTTCTTCCTCTTGTTTCATATGGATGGAGCAGTCACTTTCAATCTCCTCGATATTAGACCATAATTGAGATTCTAGCTGCAAAGAATAAGCCGCATTCCGTAACTTTTCAAATGATCCAAGAATCCTCTTATGTTCCCTAAACTCTGAGACAAGGACTTGTTCATCTAACGCTTCTCTTAAGGAAATCAAAGGTAGTAATATCTGAAGTGTTGACTCTTCTTCCTCAAAGTAGGCCCTGATCAAGTGCTCGAAATCTAACACTCGATCTCTTGTTGGCTCGCAGTCTGCCCAGTGTCTTCTCAAAAATAGCATATGAATTATCCAGAGCTGTCGTTTGATCTCGGCGTGTTGGCTCTTCAGTGTTGAAATGAGATATTTAACTCGTCCCGGAAGTGCCACCTGATTAGAATATTCATCTTCTTTTTCTCCTGCACTTAGTTCGTTCATCTTTAGCAAATCCTCCGGAGCGCCAAGATTCAATCGGGACTGTTTCGAGATATCCAATCCGTAATCTGGACCGTTGTCTCGATCGATATCCGACTTTGTCTCATCAATCTCCGCCCCAAAAGATAGCCCCTTTTCAACAGAAAAACTTCTCTTCTGTTGAGAAATCTGCCTCTCCAAATTTTCAAGGGCAGAATCCAAACTGCTGCCCACGCCAATGACAAACGGATGTTCTATTGAGCTCGCTGTGTACTTTCCGGTGATGTTATCAACACGAATAAAATATGTCAAGCAGGAATCCCTTCACTTCAAATTCCGCAACCCTTTCACCGAAACAAGAACTTCCTCTATTACCCTATCAAAGGGGGGTTTCCTCTAGCTAATTAAGCAATAGCACAAATAGCAGCAAAGATAGCAACAATTTAGACCGATTTTATGTTTGATAGATAATTTATGCATCCTATATGCAGCAATTACAATATCGGCCCAAATTCAAAGAGGAAAAAAGAAAATTGCCTTCCACTTCGACGTAACGTGCGAGCTAATTCCGCTTTCTAAAGAAGTCTGGTGGAAAGGATAGTCTTCAAGACGGTGAAATTGAAAAATGCAGGTAAACATAGATTACACTAAGATCGCAAACAATGATGGATTTGTTGAGTTCTAGTTAGATCTTTAGTCTTTGATCAACCAGGTAAGATTTCCTTCATTGTGAAGAGCTGTCTGAGATTAGGGATTAGGTCTCGGCAGTCTTGTCAAAGAGGGAGGGTGGGATTCCAATATTATCAGTACAGCGTATCAATGGGCCTCTAGACTCTGATCTTTGGCATTCCTTCCTTGCTCCGCTAATACAGGATAAAAATTTATTATTTTCCACTCGAGCAGCTACTTACCCAGCATGAGAATCAAGATTCAAGGAAATCCTAAATATGTACCTGCATTGGCGCGTATCCCTGTGGATTTAGTACAAGGAAAGAGCTAGAGGGTGCATCAAGACTCGTCAAAAATTCAATGAGCTGACTCCGAGATTCTGTCTCCAGATATGGCCGATAAATTTCTAAGCTGAGAGATTAGGGCATCCAAAGTGAATATGGATTCCTGCTCTGTTTTTGAGGTCTCCAATTTTGAGCTTCCAGTGCTCAACTCCTCAACTTATTTCCTTTTTTACTTTTAGACGCAAAAAAGACCCGAAAATCATCTTTGCACTCAACAAAGACACTAACTAGATCCACTACATGATTCTGGTGGAGACGCATTCGAGAATCTGGTTCGCCATGTCATTTGCTATCTCCCTCAGGTTTTGGTCGCCAAGCAGCTTCTCGATTACGCCCGCGTTCATCGATGCATGCCAACAAAGCTTCGTTCCTGAGTCCTCGTCCCGGGTCTCTAGTCTAAGCACGATGATGAGCTTGACCCCGACTGTTCGTCCCGATCCTTTCCATTCAACAGCGTCAGGCAATCTGGAGAGTTTGAAATTCATAGTCGCGTTAACGTTTTCCATATAAGATACTCCGAACTTCTTCGGCACAGCTATCTTGAACCTTGCCACGAAATTCCCGTCCTTTTCTGAGTGCAGGTTCTCGACATTTCCCAAGCATGACGAGAAGAGGTTTGGATCAGATAAGAAGTCCAAGACCTTATCTTTCGCCTGGCCGACCTTTTTTTCACCGCTGAGTTCGATCAAGATGATATGTCTCTCTCCAACGCAGAGAAATTTGCGCCAAGATTGTAAACTTCTTCTCCGACTGTGCCGCTGAATGGTCCACTGTGCAGTAAGACGTCCTCTAACTGTATGCGTTTTGTCGAGCAGGTGGCATCGAGTCCCAGTTTCTTCGAGACGAGGTCAGACACCTTTTCTGCTATCAATCTGCAAGTAGTCAGCTTGCCCCCAAGGATAGTGACAAAGGGATCGTTGTCGACAATTTCGAAGTCTCTCGATACCTCGCGCGGATTGGATCCTTCAAAGAGAGGACGAGCAGAGTAGTAGGATCTGGCATACTCCATTTTCCTAAGATCCGGGATCATTTTGGAGCCTTCGTAGATGAGGTCCTGCAGATCCTCGTCGTTGACCATAATTTTGTTAATGTCTTCTACCACTTGAGCCGTGGTTCCCAAGATGTTCGTATTGTAGAATGGCAACACAATGTCGCCATCTGAGGGAGGCCTTAGGTGGTTTACAACTACGTTGACTAACCGTGGGCTGTAAACGAGCATTAACCCAATAGTTGGCATAAGGTCGAGCTCATTACCAAAGAGAGAAGCCACTTCTCCCGCCCAGGGTCCGGCAGAATTGATAACTACTTTTCCAGTCAGTTCCAGTCCGTCGTCGGTCTTTACAATACCAGATTTTGATATCTCGGTCGCTTCACTGTGAAGATGGAACATTGCTCCCTTATTCTTCGCCATGTAGGCCACACTTGCTAGGAACCTGAAGGGGTCTATCACCTTGTCGGGGACTGCAATTGCACAGTATGCATCCTTGTTGATTTTCGGCTCCCGTTGGAGAAGGTTGGATACAGTCGCTTCTTCGCTGTTGATGTTTGCTTTCTTTAGAGCCGTCCTGAAACTGTCGATGTATGCATCATCGTCTCCCGTGAATGCCACGAAGTAACTACCTGAATCGAACACCGCGTGCTTGGCCATCCGAGATATTAAGGCACTTTCCGCCACGCACTCTTCTGCCGCTTTCCTGTCACCCACTGCGTACCTTGCTCCGCTGTGAAGCAGTCCGTGAAACCTACCTGAAGTGCCTCGGGCGATGCCCTGCCTGTCGAGGACAACCACATGTGCTCCTCTAAGAGAGAGGTCAAGGGCAACAAAAAGACCGGTGGCACCCGCTCCTATGATGACGACATCTGTGTTCATTTTAGAAATGCTCCCAGTTCCTCGACTCAAGCTCTTGTGCGAAGGACTTAATCAAGCCAGCCATCCTCTGGTTCTGTCGACAGCTTTTCTCCATAGGGCGTACGATCCGCTCCTTTGTGCATCCGTCCACTTTGGATGGAACGATCTTCCTGACTTCCAGAGTCCGCGGATCTCCCTCAGGTCTTTAAAGATCTTCGCGCCAAGTCCCGCTGCAAATGCGGCGCCAGTCGCGGTGCATTCGATTGACTTCGGTCTAACTATAGAGATACCAAGTATGTCAGCTTGTAGTTGCATCAGGTACCCATTGTCCGAAACTCCTCCGTCTGCCTTGAGCTGGCTGATCGAGACGCCGGTATCGCTCTTCATAGCTTCGACCACGTCTCTCGTCTGAAAACATATGGCATCCAGTGCCGCGTGGACAATATGCTCCTTTCGCGTGAACTGGGTCAACCCGATAATGAGGCCTCTGGCCAAAGGATCCCAGTTGGGTGCGAATAGCCCGGATAAGGCAGGGACGAAGCAGACGCCAGAAGAGCCTTCCTTTGCCAAGGATTCGAATTCGAAACTTCTCGGATTGCCCATCAGGCCTAGATTGTCTGCTAACCAATTTAGGGCAACTCCTGATGTAGACACCGACCCTTCCAAAGCGTAGGCTCTGTCGCCGTTTGAGAGGGTGAATCCTACTGTGGACACGAGCCCATGATTTGAAAAGACGGGATCTGTTCCGACGTTCTGCAGAAGGAAAGACCCAGTTCCATAGGTGTTCTTTGCATCTCCGGTTTCGAAGCAGGCTTGGCCGAAAAAGGAGGCCTGCTGGTCTCCGAGATCTCCGCATATCGGTACCTCTCGACCGAGAGGGCCATCGAGAGACGTGTAACCGTACGGGTCCTCAGACGAACTCGACCTTATTTCGGGAAGAATACAGGCGGGAATCCCGAAATATTCGAGGAGCTCCTGAGACCATCGAAGCTTCCTGATATCAAGAAGCATAGTTCGAGAAGCGTTTGTATGATCTGTAAGGTGGGAGGGTTTTCCGAGTCGAGGTTCCTTTCCGCGAGTCAAGTTCCATATAAGCCAAGAGTCGACCGTCCCGAAAATGAGATCACCCGCTATAGCCTTCCGCTTTGCATCCGGGATATTGTCAAGGAGCCACTTTATCTTGGTAGCTGAAAAATATGCGCTGACGGGAAGGCCCGTCTTGGATTTGATTTCACCGGAGAGACGCTCCGCATCCAGTTGCTTGCAGATATCATTTGTTCTGCCGTCTTCCCAGACGATCGCATTGTAGATAGGGACTCCTGTCTTCCTGTCCCAAACTATCGTTGTTTCTCTCTGGTTTGTGATGCCGATAGCCTTTATCCTGGAGGTAGCGATCTTTCCTATTCTTAGACATTTTTTTATCACATACTTCGTTTTGAGCCACAGCTCTATGGGATCCTGTTCTACCCAGCCCGGATGGGGGAACAGACTTTGGTGAGGAACATAGGCATACGAAATCATGGATCCTGCGGCATCGAAGGCAACACATCTGGTTCCGCTGGTGCCTTGGTCGATTCCCAGAAGGAGACTACCTCCGCTACTGACTTTTCTCATGATAGGTTAGACTTCCCGTTGATAGCCAATCCTAACATTAACAAATGCTCCATTTTTACTAATATGTCGATTCGTCAGTTGGAATACGTAAAGCTTGGCAAAACCGGGCCGATGGTCTCGCAAATTGGAATAGGAGCTATGCAAGCAAGTGGTGCGCAAGCTGGTTGGCCTTATGTCGAGGAAGAAATATTCGATGCGATCGGCGTCTCAAAAGAGGTCGGTGTCAATTTTATCGACACGGCCGAAGAGTACGGCCAAGGAGAGAGCGAGCGTGTGGTTGGTAAGGCCCTCAAAAAATTTGGGCGTGAAAATTTCATCGTCGCCTCCAAGGTGTACGGTCAGCACCTCAGATATGATGAGTTGCAAAAAGCCTGCAACGCTAGTATAGAACGCTTGGGAGTACGAGAGATCGACCTCTACCAGGTACATTGGCCAGATCCTTGGGAACAAATCCCCCTAAAATACACAATGAAATCATTGGAGAAACTCTATCGAGATGGAAAGATCAGAGCAATTGGTGTCAGTAATTTTGCTGTGCGGGATTTAGAGGAGGCCCTCACGATACTTTCAAAGGCGGAGATTGTATCAAATCAACTGAGATACAACATGCTGCAAAGAGAGATAGAAGAAGAGGTGATGCCCTTTTGTCGTAAGAATTCTATAAGCATAATAGCTTGGAGCCCCATGGCCCAAGGAGCACTCACAGGAAAATATACTCTTGGCAAATTGCCTGGCGATTACAGGGCAACCAAATCTAGCATATTCTCTTTGCCTGAAAACATGGCTCAAGTAGAACGCGTCAACAAAATAATTAAAGAAATTGCAACTTATCACGGAAAGACAGTTTCTCAAGTTGCTTTGAATTGGCTAGTTTATGCAGGGTCTGACGTAATCCCTATCCCCGGAGCAAAAAATGGAGTTCAAGCACGAGAAAATGCAGGAGCTTCCGGTTGGAAGATGGAAGAGCAAGAGGTTTCAAGGATATCCAAAGTGCTAGCGGAGACAAAGATTAGCTATTTTCCTTGAACCTTTTGGTGAGGCAGTAATTGCAAGGATTTCCTTAAGAATTTGATGCCAGACTATAAACTACTACTTCTTCAAGGCGATGGTCAAACCATCGCCAATGGGGATTATAACAGATTCCAACCTTTTGTCCTTCAATAGTTGCTTGTTGAAATTCCGCATTGTTCTGGTATCAGGATCACTTTCTGTAGGTACGACCACAGATCCATGCCAAAGGGTGTCATCGGCGATAAATATCCCACCTTTCTTTAGCGCTCTAACGCAGTCATCGAGCAGTTCGATATATAGCTTCTTTTCTCCGACATCCATAAGAATCAAATCGAACTTGGCCTTCCTTGAATTTGCCAACATAGGTACTGCATCTCTTGCATCTGCAAGCACGACTTTGACAAACTTTGAGAGAGCTGCTTTTTTGAATGATTTTTCAGCGATATCTCTCATTTTCGGATCATTTTCAATCGTTATTAATTTGCCAGAATTAGCGGCCGCGGCTCTAGCAAGCCATATGCCTGAATAACCTGAAGCTGTGCCAATTTCCAGGATATTCTTTGCCCCACAACCACGAGCAATTATTGAAAGAAAAGATCCAACATGTGGCCCTAAGATTGGGATTTTGTAATTTTCGGCATGTTTTTCGAGATCGCTTAACACAGAATCGCGTGCTGATACCGTAGTCTCCAAATATTTCTCAGCATCAATCGTCAGAATTCGTACATTTTGATCAGGCATTTGAGACCACTCTTCTTTCTGTAAACGTGCTCTAAGAATTTTCTCTTGATCACTCGCTAAATTCCGTATTCATCAATTGCTTGAATTCCTTGGCTATGACATAGGTCAGAATCCTGCTATTCTCCACTCGATAAACTCAGGTGTCGATAAAGGAGGATTCGTTTATTAATTTTATACTGCCGCACTGTCCAATTTACTGAGTTGGACGGTAACATGCAAAATGCAGGTCAAATTATAGCGACAGGTGTAATCGGTGAACCTGTTCCTCCCTTGATTCGCAGAGGGAGACATACAAAAAGACATTCAAAGATTTTATCATTGGCGAGTTCCTCAAGGAATAGATTCTCTATCATTCTTACCCCATTCTTCGTAAGTAAATGCTGATGGACGGCATCGGCCCCTCGAAGTTCCGGAGTAGGATCGACCTCTACGTTCCAAGTATCTGACCCCACCACTGCAGCCCCACAATCAACAAGAAATTTAGCTGCGGATAGTTCTATTCCTGGGCAGGGCCCGAGAAATTTCTTATTGTCTGACATCCAAAATCGTGCCCATCCTGTTCGAATCATTACTGCATCACCAGGCATCACAGAGAGCCGACTTTGATCAAGAGATAATTTAATCTCCTCCAAATCAATGGCATGTCCAGCTTCCAAGTTAGCTACTTGCTTTAAAGAAGCAATATCCAAGAACACTCCACGCGTAAAAATTGGTGGAGTCCGTTCCATCCCAAGTTTCGTAGTTCCAAAAGTATCCGTTATTTCTTCAGCAATGTAGCCATTGTAAAGACGTTCTCCTATGGAGATGTGATTTAAGCCATCTAAGTGTGTACCTGTGTGGTCAGCCATCTCAAGCCTCGTGTTCATCCCGCCAGCATCATTCTTTTTCCCGGGGCTTCTTAGATCTAGTATATGTCTATGAAAAGTAGAGTAAAGAAATTGCCCATGAAATGGATGACTGGGTATGCCGTTTTCAAGGATGTGTGCAAGATTGTAGATCCTGCCTGACCTTACTAGACGAGCTGCTGTAAGGATCTTAGAAGACGATACAAGATTCAATGCCCCTATCTCATCATCGCTTCCCCATTTTGATGGATACCAATCATCTGACATTGTAATCCTTTTTCTCTCAACTAGTTTGTTATTTGATTTTTCTTATTATAATTATGCGGCTATTCGCGAAACAAGTCATTTCATCAGTCCTTTGGAAACTATTAATCTTTCCCTGAATTTCCAAATTGTGCAGATTTCTGGCGCGCACATTGCGAGGACTTTTGATACATACAATACTCTAGTAGAATGCTTAAATTTCAATGCAAAATCAGAAGATTAGTCATGAGCACGGAACAAAAACAAGCCAAGTTGATTATTACAGTTACCCCGAACTCCTCCTGGATATATCCAGAAGCTAAGAACTTTCCAGCAACACCAGAAGAATTTGCAGATGATGCTTACGAATGTCGCAAAGCTGGAGCAAGTATCATTCACATACATGCCTCAGGTCTACAAAGAGACACAATAAAAAAAATCAGGGAAAAGTCAGACATTTTGATACAGTGTGGCCTCTCAGGCGAGTCTCTTGAAATTAGGAGGCCGATTTTTGAATACCGACCTGAAATGATTTCAATCATTCTTACCCATCATGACGAGCAGTTTACGAAGGAAGCCTTCAATATATTGCATCCAAAGTCAGAACTAGAGGAATACGCAAAGCTTTGTCTAAAGTACAATGTTGTACCAGAGTTCGAAGCATGGCACCATGGTGCGGTATGGAATCTGCGTTATCTAGAGAAAGGAGGACTAGTACGTAAGCCATATTTTGTTACCCTGTTTTTTGGCTGGCCGGGAGGCAGCTGGTCACCGCCTGAGCCAGATGAATATTTTCAAAGAGTAAAGTATCTTCCTTCGGGAACTATTCATTCTGCTAGCATAATGGATCCGTCTCAAACAAAAATTCTCTTGCTTGCAATAGCAAATGGAGGCCATGTACGCGTTGGAACAGAGGATTATCCCTTTCTAGAACCAGGTGCCCTAGCTGAGAATAATGCTGCTCTAGTTGCACGAATCGCTGAAATCGCAAGAAAGGCAGGAAGAGAAATAGCCACTCCCGAGGAGGCTCGAGACATGTTAAGTCTAAAAATCATGGCTTGACCCTTGTCATTTATTGGCAAAGGCGGTTTGAACCAGCCTTCAACAAGACAATTTCCTAATCTATCAAAGCAATTCAAATCGAGCTGGTGCGAATGGATGATCTCATATCAAGGATTATTAACGAAAGACTGAGACGACTTCAAGCAAAAGGAGTAATCTCCATGACTAAAAGAGGAACTCATGTTGGCCAGAAATCAGCGGCTACACCAGACCTGGCTTTAAACTACAAGACCACGCACGACTTCTTTTTCCCCTTGAGCTACCAATCCATGTTCTTTAGGTACTCATAGATTGGGCCCTGCTGCTTCTGTCTACCTTCGGGAACAAGTCGAACCTTTCCTAAAGAGAGAGCGCTAACGTATATCTTAGCGTACTTTTCAACATATTTGGCCGTCTGAAAAGCTCTGCTCATATTCTTTCCAACACACAAGTTCCCGTGATTTGATATCAGAACAGCTGCTCTGTTCCCCAAGGATTTCGTAACTGACTGTCCTATCTCAGCACTACCAGCAGGAGCGAACTCACTTACTTCGACTACACCACCAAGATATGGCAGCATTTCATCGAGCACGGGAGGCAAGGGTTCACCGATTACAGCAAGAATTGAGCAGTAGACGGGATGAGCGTGAACGATTGCATTCACATCCTGCCTTGCCTTATACACAGCAAGATGCATTCTCCATTCAGAAGTGGGACGTCTTTCTCCAGCCAGCACCTTACCTTCTGAATCTATAACGACCAAATCGCTAGGTTTTCTCTTTTCATATGGTACATGGGATGGACTTACAAGAAAACGATTTTCAGCAACTCTGATACTCAAATTCCCTTCCGTCTCAGTTACGAAACCACTATCGTATGCTTTCAAACCGTAATCCAAAATCTGTCTTCGAAGGAGCAGCTCTTCTTGATCCTCTTCTTGCAAAAAACTTTGGCCTGTTCAAGTATACTTTATTTGGTTCATTTAACAATTGTTTCCTTTGATGTGAATTATAATCTATGTCATCGGATTCTGTGCCTGCCTCGATTAAAAAAATCAAGGAACGTCTTGAAGACCAATCTTTTCAGCAGTCGTTGAAGGGTTTCTCAAAGACACTTCAGTTCTCCCTTTCGGACATCAAGGAAGATTATGTTTTCACGCTTAACGACGGGAAACTGAGTGCATTCGAAAGAAAGAGTTTGCCCGACTCAGACATCACGATCACTGTTTCGAATAGCCTATTAGAGTCAATTATTAATAAGTCAGCAAACGCCATGACAGCCTATATGACAGGCAAACTAAAAGCCAAGGGATCCATGGACGACTTGATGCGCCTGCAAGATCTTTTAAGCTAGGAGCAAAAACAAAAGCATAGCAAACAGCGCCATACCACTAGTTGGATTGGTCTTTGGCGAAATGCGGTGCTACGCTATCTCTAAACAATTTCAAGAAGCCTTCGCAATCGGAAGCCAGACTCGCTATTTCGACGATATCAAATCCCAACTTTTCGAATTTCTCTAGCGCTCTAATAATTCTCTCGATGTCTGTTGTGGCCAGCATTGCTTCAGCAATTGTTTTACTATCTGCGCTATCAGCTATCTCCTTTAACTCTCTCGGATCTGCTGAGGTTGTTTGGGCTGCAAGTGGTGACAAGACGGCAGCAAAAGGTCTACATGCTTCGACGGCCTTGTCATAATCCTTATCGTAGGATACAATCAACTCAGCGATTTTTTTGACTTCTTCGCTTGCCTCATCGGTTCTCCTTTTGGTTCCCGTCTCAAAAGCTTGCAAAAGTGTGTTTTTCAGGTAATCTTCCGGCAGGTTTCCTGTAATCAGGCCGTCGCCTAGTCTACCAGCGATCTCTGCGGCCTTTGGGCCGAATGCTGATATGTACAAAGGTATCTTCTCTTTCGGTTTAGTGAAGAGTCGTGCATTTTTCAAAGAATAGAACCTCCCGGAGAAATTGACGTACTCCTCAGACCATAGTCTCTTGATAACTTGGACTGCCTCTTCCATCATTTGCGTCCTTATGCTAGGTTTTGGTGGTTCAAGTCCAAGTGGCACTTCGTTAAGTCTCTCACCGGATCCCACTCCTAGAAAGATACGTCCTTCATAAGTTGCAGCAAGAGTCGAAAACGCTTGTGCCACTATTGCAGGGTGATATCTTTGGATCGGAGAAGTAACAGCAGTTCCGAGCTTCAAATCTTCTGTTCGCTCGGCCGCAGAAGCTATAATTGTCCAAGCAAAAGATGAGCCTTCGGAAAGCGTCCAAGGATGAAAGTGATCCGGAAAGAAGACGTGCTTAAATCCAAATTTCTCTGCAAGCACTGTCTCATTCAAAACTCTGTCCGGATTGTATAGATCGCAAAGCGGGTGATAACCGAACTTCATAATTTAAGATTACGAGGAAGGAATCCTTATTGGTTTTTCTGAATCCAAGTGAATATCATGTTGTAATTTAAGACTTGTCCAAGTTACAAATCAAACGCAATCAGCTCAGCCGTATCCGATTAAATTGTGGATAATTCTCACTCAGTAGGGAAGCAATACTTCTGGATTGATAACTCCCGAAAGTCGCTCGTGAGAAATAAACTTCTCAATTTGATTGGCGATAATTTCTGCTCCCCGCAAAGGAACTTCCATCGAGGCACCCCCGATGTGAGGAGTGATGAAAACATTTGGAAATGATAGGATTTTATTATCGGGAGCGACCGGCTCTTGTTTCAGCACATCTAGCGCAGCCCCTGCAATCTTTCTTTCCTCCAGAGCTTCAATTAGGGCCTCCTCATCTACAAGGCTCCCTCGGGCTGAATTGATGAAGAATGCAGTGGATTTCATAAGCGCAAATTGTTTCTTCCCGATCATATTCTCGTTCTCCTTTGATTCTCTAGCATGCAGTGACACATAGTCAGACTTCGAAATTAATGAATCAAGATCACTTACAGCTATTCCTGGACCTTCGATGGCGGACTTGTCCAAAAATGGATCATAAGCTAGTATATTCATTCCAAAAGCAAGAGCCCGCTTTGCAACCTTAGAACCAACGTTACCAAACCCAATGAGCCCGAGAGTCTTACCGCCTAACTCGTGGCCGAAGAAAGCCTCATACATCTTTCTTTCGAATTTTTTTCTCTCTTTGAGAAAGTTATTTGCCACGATTAGATTCCTTGCAAGAATTATTATTGCTCCAAGTACATAATCAGCAACCGCTTCAGCATTACGGCCCGGAGAGGAAACAACCAGAATCTTTCTTTTCGTCGCAGCAGATATATCTATGTTCACAGGCCCGCCTCTTGCACAACATACTAGTTTCAAACTGGGCGAGGCGTCGATCACCGCATCTGTAACTGGGGCATCGTGAACTATTAGGACTTCGTCATCGCTTTGAAGAGATTTCACTATCTGCTGTGGATTTCCTGAGTATTCTCGAATCGATTTTTCCGAAATTGATGAAGGTATTATACGGTCAGCCTCGTTCATTTGAATGAACCTAATGTTGTTGCTCAAGCTTAGCCTTCTAAACGCTTCTCGAAAAGTTTCTGAAGGAACATAGGCGTCCCCCACCACTAACATTTTCAATTGTCTCGACCTCTATAACCGTGAGTATTTGCCAGAGCAATCGCCAATTTAAATAATCACAAGACTTCATGCATTGATGAATGCCTACGGATCCAGCATGTGGCTTTCTTTCTATTGATGCTGGGACTGGTGGTGTAAAATGTGTGGTTTATGATGATGAAGGAAATTTGGTATACAGAGATTCCCGTCCGATCAAATTCTTTTTTGACGGCGATGCGATCGAATTCGATTTTAACGCCGTCTGGTTGGATATTGTCGAGCTCACACGGAATGCCCATAGTCACTGTTCAAAGAGAAGTATCGCAATTTCAGCGCTTTCTTCCTCAAGCATGCGGGAGGGAAATCTGTTTTATGACTCGAGCGGACGAGAACTTTTGGCCGTACCGAACCTCGACGCTCGAGCAAAAAAAGAATCTGACCAAATATCATCCACCCTTGGTGAACTGATATACGAAAAGTCAGGCCATTGGCCATCGCCAATATTTTTAATCAGCAGACTGAAATGGCTTGCACGAAACAAAAAACAACTCTACAGCAAAATCACACGTTTTTCTATGATTAACGACTGGATTCTGTTCAAATTCTCCGGAATAATTGCATCAGAACCTACGAATGGGTGCGAAACCGCCATTTTCGACTTGCACAATAGATGGTGGAGTGAGGAAATAATTAGGGAGGCAAAAATCAATCCTGGACTCTTCCCAGATATTCAGGAGTGCGGAAATGTAATTGGTCAGATATCGGAGAAAGCAAGTAAGCTTACTGGTTTAAGCACGTCAATCCCAGTTGTGACTGGGGCAGCAGACACAGAGGCAGCGGTCACTGGATGCGGTGGCCTCGGATCGACTGATGTGGTAGCTGTAGCAGGAACAACAACGCCTGTCCAAGCGGTCACAAGTAATGTGAAGATTGATAAGAAAAGACGAACATGGAGCTGTTGTCACACTTCTAGGGACAAGTGGATAATAGAGAGCAACGCAGGCGCAACTGGACTTGTTCTCAAGTGGTGGGCGAGTCAAGTTGGACGAAGTTTTGATGAGTTAGACCAAGAAGTTGTTGAAGATGAAGAAACTGGTCGAGCTAACCAAAGGGTATCCGTGAACATAGGCACGAGTCTTATGAATGCAAAGCACATGCATCCTCTTTCCGGGACGATTCAAGGGATTAGCCCTTGGACACCTCGAGCAAGAATCACGAGAGCAATAATTGAGACGAATTGTTTCAGTGTTAGGGCAAACCTTGAACAGATCGAAAATGTACTAGGAAGGAGATTTAGGCAGGTTCATTTCTGTGGTGGCGCTGCAGCAAGCGACCTCTGGACTCGCATTCAGGTTGATGTACTGGACAGAACCTTGATTAGACATCGCATGGCTGAAGCAACCGCGAGGGGAACCGCCATTCTATCGGCTCATGCTGTGGGCAGATTCAAGAGTTTGGAGGCCGCCGCAGGTTCATTTCTAAAAGGAAGCCAGACTTTAAAGCCTGAAACCACAACTGCAAAGAAATACAAAGAAAAATTCAGATCTTGGTTGGAAGAGTACATCTGAATTTGTTATTCGCTACAATCCTGAGCACTGTTGAAGCCGAATCTCATTACCGACTTGAGATTGCTGACATAGCATCTTATTTTTATTCCTGCGTCGCATACACCAAATTTTATGCAGATTTGAATAACTTGAATTTTCATTCGAATCTATTGGATCAATTCTAAAAGTTAATTTCACAAGGAATGGAGATTTTCGAACTCACACTCTTACCAGTTTTGTTTAAAGCACAAAGAATACTGAGGGTAGATCAGAAACTTATGCAACCTGGGAATTTAAGCAACAAGAAAATTGGAATTGGAATGATCGGAACTGGCGAGATTTCAAACCTTCATTCAGCTGGATATCGCAATAACAATCGTGCCCGAATTGTTGCTGTTGCAGACATCAATCCCCAAATCGCGGAAGAAAAGCGCAGTGCATTCGGTGCAGACTCTGCATACAATGATTACAAAATTCTGCTGAAAGATGATAAGGTAGATGCCGTTGACATATGCATTCCAAACTTTCTGCATGCATCAGCGGCAATCGCCGCAGCAGAAGCTGGAAAGCACGTGCTAGTCGAGAAGCCAATGGCGACGAATCCAAAAGAGTGCGAAGAGATGATTGCTGCTGCAAAGAGAAATGGAGTGAAGCTTATGGTAGGCCATAACCAAGTTTTCTATCCGCCCCATCAGGAAACAAAGCGCTTGATTGACAATGAGATTGGAACTCCGATACTTCTCCTAACTAGATTACATAATGGGTTCAGACAGAACCGTGGTTGGAGAGCTGAGGCAAAAAGCGTTGGAGGCGGATTCCTAATGGAAGCCTGCGTGCATCGACTGTATTTGTCTAGATATTTGATGGGAGAGCCCACCAAAATATATTGTAAGAATACTCGTATTTTCGACGACACAGTAGCAGAAGACATTTGCCAAGTTACAATTGATTTTGAAAATGGAAGGCAAGGCTCTCTTGTTGCAAACCAGGGCGGTCCCTTTCCTTTGTGGGATGATAGGACTGAAGTGATCGGGAGCGAGGGTCTTGTGATTGTTAACGGCTTTGAGGAGCAAGCAATTGCGGGGCCGCCCTTGATGTTTTACACAAATGGTCGATGGATTCATTACGTTCGAAGGGGTCACCCTGCAACTGTGGGTAACTACCCTCTTGGCAATCTTGAAATCGAAGCTGACTTCTCGAAAACTTACGCAAACGTGACTAGTCACTTTGTCGACTGCATTGCAGAGAATAAGGAACCCACCGTTAAAGGGGAAGATGGAAAGAGAGCGATCGAGATGGTAACTGCGTGCTATGAATCAGCTAAGAAAGAAAGTCCGGTGTCTATTTAGTGAGTCTATCAAAAAATAGGAAGAGGGGCAGAGTCGGATGAAAGCGGCAGTAATGCGCGCTATTAACAGTCCGCTAGTTGTCGAGGATGTATCTGAACCTGAGCTAGGCTATAATGACGTCCTAGTCCAGACCAAATCATGCGGGATCTGTGGGACAGATCTTCACATCATGGATGGAACGGGTTACAAGCCTTCTCTTCCACATATAATGGGCCATGAACCGGCAGGTATAGTTGCAAAATTAGGCAGTGGTGTTACAAAATTCAAAGTCGGCGATAGAGTAGTTCCAAACATTTTCTTCACCTGCGGAGAATGCTTCTTTTGCCGCACTAACAGGGAGACGATGTGTCTTAACTTCAAAGGGGCTCTCGGCGTGGGCATAAATGGGGGATATGCCGAGTACTTTAAAGCTCCTACGAAGAATCTCTTTTTGCTTCCGCCAAATATTCGTTTCGAAGAGGGATCGATAATTGCTGATGCCGTGGTTACGTCTGTTCACGCGGTGCGTAGGAGAGCTCAAGTAAAAGCCGATGACAATGTGGTGATTATCGGTATTGGTGGAGTAGGACAAAGTGAAATGCAAATTGCAAAGCACGCTGGTGCAAAGGTTATTGGTATTGCTCGCAGAGTGCAAAGAGTGCAAGTTGGACAGCGATTCGGCGCGGATTATATCATAGATTCGTCAAGAGAGAAAGTTGCGGAGAAAATTCGGGAACTAACAAATGGTTTTGGCGCAGATATTGTAATTGATAATGTTGGCTTGGAAGAGACTTTTCTTCAGGCGCTTGCAGCGGTGCATAGAGGCGGAAGAATTGTTATGGTTGGCGAAAGCGAGGATACAATTCCATTATCCACTTTCCAGATATGCGTCAACGAACTGGATGTCCTAGGTTCGCGATCAGGAGGTAGGGAGGACACAGTCGAAGCAATCAAGCTAGTCGAGAATGGAGTAGTGACTCCTTATGTAAGTGACACTTTCCCTCTAGAGAAGATTAACGAAGCATTTGATGCAATAAAGCAAGGGAAGGTCATGGGTAGGGCTGTCATCAAAATACCCTAATCACATTGTCATTAGAAATGTGCTTTCTTGTAAAAAGATCCTAAGGCATGCGCTGATTGCCTCTAACCGCTTTGTTACTGACCCTTTGAAAGATAGATGAAACAAATCCGAATCTGAGGGTGCTATTTTTGCAAGACATCGAAAATCCCGTAATTGTTTTCGATCCGACTGCGGCAGGTGTTTCAGGCGACATGATTGTTGGCGCAATCGTGGATCTCGGAGTGAATCAAAGCAGGGTCCGCGAAGCCATGCTCTTGGTTAAAAAACACTTTGAAAATTGCAAAAGCCTCAAAGTGAAATTCGTACGCGTGCGAACTCACGGTTTTTCTGCGCTTCAACTTAGAATAGAAGTCAAGGAATCTATCAGCGAAAGAACTGCTGAACAATTAGTAGCAGGACTTGAAAGTACCCTGAGAAGTTTGAACCTATCTAGACGTGCCTCAATCTTTGCGAGAAGGGCTCTTCAGACCTTAATTCTGGTCGAAGGAAAATTACATCATGGAAACTGCGACCCTCATAAGATTCATCTTCATGAAGCTGGGTCGATAGACACACTGCTTGATATAATAGGTACAGCCTGCGGATTGGATGATCTTCAGATATTTGAGAAAGGAGTGAAAATTCTTACTACGCCAGTTGCAGTTGGTGGAGGAACCTTCTCTTTTTCTCATGGTCGCGTGAGCAGTCCTGCTCCGGCTTCGCTAGAAATTGCTAGAAGATCAGGTCTCATAATTTCTGGCGGACCGGTTAAGCAAGAGCTAGCAACTCCCACCGGAATGGCTATCCTAGCGAGCCTAGTCGATGGTTCAGTCCCTTTCTACCCTCCGCTGAAGCCGCTTGTAATCGGAATGGGAGCTGGAACCAAAGAAATTGAAGGTACACCAAATATATTGCGAATTGTTCTCGGCGAGGGAATCGATATCTCAAAGAACGATAAGAGGCATCGCGGCAGAAAAGTACCTAATAAGCTGGTTTGAGTATCGTGGAAGGTCCCTCGGGAGCCACAACGATTCTTTTCCCTTCGGCGTTTCTTATTCCAAGACCACCAGAACTCAAGGCGTCCTCGAGAGTTGCTGCGTAATTCATGTGCATAGCTTCAACGTCCGACTTTAACTCTTTTCTCGTCACAAACCACACGTCATTATTCAGCAAGATCCGGCAAAGTATCTGAACCTGCCACTGGTCTCTCACCGTAGTTTTCGAAGCTTTCAGCGAATCGTAGATTTGCGAAGGCGTACCCTCCTCTAAGATTCTAGCAAAATCCCGATGTGCGGGTCCATCTGAGCACTCGCTAATCATTATGATCTTCGAGTTCTTTCGCACAATTTCTTCGGGGACCGCGATTCCCTTTACGCACTGGTACACGTTTCTGTCTAATGGATAGCCGCCATTTGTCGTTATTACTATATCAGGCCCTACTTCCACGCGGATCATAGCATGCGAATTTACGACTGCTGCAGCTTTTTCAAAGGAACTGATCGGATCCCCTGCAAATGCATCAACGATTCGTTTACTAGTCCCATCTTGAATGAGGTTCAGGACGAACGTCTGCTTGAGGAAACGCAAGGCAGCGTCAGATTCCCTCCTGATCGGATTTTGTACATTTCCGCTCCTTGATTCCTCGTGGTCAATGTTTTTCCAGCAGTGGTTTCCAAGTACTGTCTCAGTGCCTGCCACTCCAGGTAGTACAATCTTGCTTCCGCCTGTAAATCCTGCAAAGAAATGTGGTTCGACTGCGCCTTCGACAACTACAAGGTCAGCTTCCAAGACTGCATTGTTGAGATAAAGCGAATTGCCAGTTGCGAGTTTTCCAAGATATGTTAACTCCGATTGATTGTCACTATCGTGGACAAGAATCTCAAGGTCACTTGCCAAAGAGTCACCAAAACGTTCTCTCACATCTTCGACTGATTCCCCCTTGTGTAGGCCTGTCGCAATCAACACAGACACGTCTTCCTTTCGGACTCCGCCCGAGATTAGTTCTTCTAGTATTAGCGGGATCGTTATGTGACTAGGAACACCTCTCGTCTTGTCACAAGTAACTATGGTGACTGAATGTTTTCCCCGCGCGAGTTGAGAAAGTGTAGAAGATTCAATGGGCCTTCGAAGAGCTTGTCTCACGACATTCTCCCCTGATTCACGAACTACCCACCTCTTTTGCTTAACAAGCTCTAACCTGGCATCGTCTGGTATCTTTCCGCCAAGAAAAGAGCGACCATAGGGAAGTGATACTTGCAAGGCTGTCTTTTCCTGTCCTTTCTAATCCTCGGATTTTACTGGATTTCGAAGGACACCAATATCTTGTATCGAGGCTTCTAAGAGGTCGCCATCTTTCAGGTATGAAGCTCCTGTGAATGCCGCCACTCCAAGAGGAGTGCCCGTAGAGATGACATCGCCGGGCTCTAATGTAATTCCTGAAGAGAGGTACTCCACCAATTGTTCCACCCTAAACACCATTTCCGAAGTGTTTGACTTTTGCTTGATCTCGCCGTTCACCGAGAGCGACAGGTCTAGATTACTTGGATCTTTTAGTTCGTCAGGAGTCACAAACCAAGGACCGAGCGGAAACGAATTATCAAGCGCCTTCCCCTTAATCCAGTTCTGACCCAAAGCGTTCAATTTGGTAGGCCATCCGTCAGGAAATTGCAAGTCGCGAAAGGAAATATCGTTAGCAATTGTGTAGCCAGCCAAGTAATCTCGCGCTTCTTTTCTCGCGATGTATTTTCCCCTTTTTCCAATCACCACAGCAAGCTCTACCTCCCAGTCAACCTTCTTTGAGATACTCGGCACCACGATAGAATCTCCGTCTCCGATTAGCGCATTTTGAAACTTGGAGAAAAAGTATGGCTCAGAAGGTGCCTTAACGTCCTGTTCCTTGCTATGGGACACATAGTTCACGGCAGCCAATAGAATCTTCTGCGGATGTAACACCGGAGGATGAAATCTTAGATCCTTAATACTTTGCGGATTGCTAGTAGAATAGATCTTATCTGCACCGCCATCTCGCAAAGCTCTTAGAGCATTTCCTTCCGAGATTAAGTCGTCAGTGCAAGTGATGCCATTCAGCATTGCTCTAATATTTTCAGGCACATTTGGATCTCGAATATCGTAAGCGAATTTTCCTTTGATAAGAGCGACGCCTCTTGAACCGTTTCTTGTTAAATAATTTGCAAGTTTCAATTCAGTGTCCTATCTTCTTACTGTTAATTCTAACACGAACGAGCCCGTTACTAATAAGCAAAATGGAAAGGGGGGCAGTTTGGGAATTTGAGCAAGCTCAAACAATAGAAGTCAGCTAATTCGTCCGTTAGTCGTTCATCTTCCCTTGTGCCAGCTTGCTATGAAAATTCCCACAAACATTACCGCGCCTCCTATAATAGCTAGAGGTTCTGGGAAGCTTAAGGCTACCACGGAATCTATCAGGATGGTAGTTGCGGGAACCGCAAACGCCAAGGTCGTCACTCTTCCCACCCTTGCACGCCTCAACAGTCCGTTCCACAAGAAGAACTGGATTGCCCCACTGAAGACAATGACGTATACCACATCAATTGCAAGGCTCATACTAAAATTCAATCTAAGGTCAAAAAACGAGCCTGCTATCATAGGAATCGAGCCGACTAGGAACTGAGTCGTAAGCAAGGGAAACTGTTCTCGGGTTCTGAGTTTTCTGTAGTATACACTGAAGATTGCCCAGAAGACCGCATTTAGAATAGTGAGAATCGCACCGACTAGTAGAGAACCGTGGTCCAGCGTGAGGGAGTAAATTACTACTCCCCCAAAACCAACCACGGCGCCCATCAACTCTCTGATCGAGATTCTTTCCTTAATTATTACAAAAGCGATAGGAATGGAGAACAAGGGCATAGTATAGCTCAGTACTGCAGAATCTCCCCCAGAGACGTACTGAAGTCCAAGGGACCAAAATATGGTACTTGCAGACGCTGCACCGGCGACAATCAGCGCGTCCCGATCTAATGGAATCTTTCGATGACCCAAAAAATAAAAAATTAGACCGATACAAACGTATCGAATTGACATTAGGATAAGAGGAGATGTGTACAAGAAACCGTTTTTTGTAAATTGGTACTGAAAAGACTGAACGAGAACATAAGGCACGAGCCAAGAAATGAGAGTCTTATTTTGGGATTGACTTTGCAAGATTGAAAATTATCATTCGCTCCGTTATTAACCAAAGAATACTGAAACGGCTATTCAATCTATTTCGGTGCTTGACTCAAATTACATAGCAGTGAGACTCATAAGCTACTATTAT
>JASHOD010000033.1 GCA_030041295.1 Nitrososphaerales archaeon | reverse complement strand
CTTTGAGATAGTAGTATTTGATTCGTTGCAAGAAGGGGGTGACCACGGCGATTGCATCATAGTCGCTGTCCTCCCTCGCATAACCTGAAACCTGTGAGCCATAGACACATATTGCTCTGATCTTTTTCTTTCCAATAAGCGGTTCTAGAGTGGACTGAATCCGTACGATTTCATCTTGATTCAGTTTTCTCAAACATGATTCACTTCAAATTGAAGCAGTTCATTTCGGAAATGAGTCAATGAATGGGCCATAAGGCAAGCGCATAAAAAATCTCTACTTGACAAAACTAGTGAATCTTTGAAATTAATTCCTTTACCTTCGGATCAAAGTCAGAGCGGAGAATGGAATCAACGCCTACGCTTACTTGGTTTTCTCCGAGTGCTATTTTCGCAACAGGTAACCCCTTTTCCATCCACTTTTCTTTGCATTTTTGGTTTAGTTTTGGGTCGTCAAAACCGGACGAGGTCTTCTTCGTGATGGACTTGGCAAACTTTTTCTCCTTAAATACTAGTACCGGATCAATTGCACGTGAGTAGTCGGCGTATTTTTCTTCGAAAATTGAGGATGATGTAATCTGAGATGCCAGATTCATAGTCGAAAAGTTTCGAATTAATTCCACGTAATGGAGGAGTTCATGGGCCAATACGACTTTGAGAGTCGTCTTTGTAGCGTACAACACGAGCGGCGCAGACAGTTCTACGACGATTATTACTTTACCTTGAATTTCGATAGGGATTGTCCTTGCATATAAGACCCCCACACCTCCTTCGACATTGTCGACTGAAGGAACGATTGTCAGAATAGGTTCGATGTAGTACGGAGGATATTTGAAACCACTAGCCTGTTCAATCTTCTCGATAGCTTCGGCGATATTCTTGACTTTACTGCTGATACTCTTCTTTATCCTGTTGTTGAGTACCTTCGAATTCTCGACTCTTATCAATACGTCAAACGACAAGACCGCGAGTATCCTTCCTGCGTTTTACCCGCAATTTGCTACTCCGGAGCTACTAAAAACCCTTCCAAGAATCGGAAGAACCTTGACTAGATGAAGACACTGGCGAATATTAATTTGCAATCACACGGAGAAAGAAATGCTTATGAATTAAATCTTCAGCTTCCCTTTGTTATTACATTCAAAAAAAAGGAGATTTTGGATTCTATATGTCACAAGCAACAGCATATCCAGCAACGACCTCTTCAGGTCAACCTGTAATTATCTTGAAGGAAGGCAGTTCTGAGAACAAAGGAAGGGATGCTCAGAAGAACAATATTTTCGCAGCAAAACTGGTTGCGGAGATAGTGAAGTCGAGTCTTGGTCCGAGGGGGATGGACAAGATGCTAGTCGATAGCCTAGGGGACGTGACGATAACCAACGACGGCGCAACGATTTTGAAGGAAATCGATGTTCAGCACCCCGCGGCAAAGATGCTCGTAGAGATCTCGAAGACCACCGACAACGAAGTTGGTGACGGAACGACATCCGCTGTAATCTTGGCGGGATCATTGCTTGAAAACGCAGAAGAGCTCGTCAATCGAGACGTTCACCCGACAATAATCGTAGACGGATATCAAAAAGCGGCGGACAAAGCGGTCGAAATCCTGAACGAGATTTCGATCAAAGTGAAGCCTGGTGACAAGGAAGCCCTCAATCATGTGGCTCAAACTAGTATGATGACGAAGCTCGTTGCAGACAATAGCAGTGACCTTGCTACTCTAGTCGTGGATTCTTTACTTCAGGTCTCAGAGAAGAAAGAGGACGGTAGCTATGAAGTTGACATTGACAATGTCAAAGTCGAGAAAAAGCCAGGAGGTTCGACGAGTGATACCCGCTTAATTAAAGGCATTGTTCTGGATAAAGAAGTCGTCCACGCAGGAATGCCAAAGAGGGTCGAAAATGCGAAGATCGCCTTGATCAACTCTCCACTTGAAATTGAAAAGACGGAATTTTCTGCCGAGATCAGAATAAATGATCCGTCTCAGATGCAAAAATTCCTTGAAGAAGAAAACCAGATGCTAAAGGCGATGGTCGACAGTTTGTCTAATGCAGGTGCAAATGTGCTGGTTTGCCAGAAAGGAATCGATGACATAGCTCAGCACTATCTTGCGAAGAAAGGCATCCTTGCCGTTCGCAGAGCAAAAGAGTCAGATATGACAAAGCTCGCAAAAGCGACTGGAGCAAGGATAGTATCAAACCTCGAGGACTTGACCTCGAAAGACCTCGGCGCCGCTGACCTTGTTGAAGAGAGGCGGGTCGAGCAGGACAAATGGGTCTTTGTGGAGGGATGCAAGAATCCAAAGGCCGTCACAATCCTAGTACGCGGCGGCTCTCAAAGAGTAGTGGACGAGGCAGAAAGAAGTATGCATGACGCGATCATGGTGACAAAGGACGTCCTTCGCAAACCCGCTATCGTGGCAGGCGGAGGAGCTCCTGAAGCAGAAGTTGCTGCTCAGCTCCGTGACTGGGCCAACAAGCTATCCGGAAGAGAGCAGCTAGCTGTCTCCAGATATGCAGACGCACTTGAATCCATACCCCTTACCTTAGCAGACAACGCCGGAATGGATACCATAGACACTCAGGTAGAACTAAGGGCAAAGCACGGACAGGGTAAAAAGTGGGCCGGAATCAACGTCAGGTCCGGCAAAGTCGCCGACATGTTAGGTGACGACGTTGTAGAACCCTTAGCTGTCAAAGAACAAATTATCAGATCTGCAACTGAGGCTGCCTGTATGATCTTAAGGATAGACGATGTAATCGCTTCAGGAAAAATGAAGGCGCCACCTGGTCCACCGGGCGGTGCAGGTGGCATGGGTGGTATGGGTGGAATGGGCGGAGAGTACTAGCCGCCTGGCTAACCTCTTTGTCCTCGGTAATCCTTTTCCTCGAAACTGCTGATTACTCCGCTCCCGGCAAATGGGGCGGCGCGGCAGCATAATTTTCCACTGGATTAGAGACCATAATTTTGTCTCCACGGGACAGTTCCATTTTGTCTAGCCATCGCGATGAGACAAGCAAAGACGGTGTCCTAGTTCTTCTGTAGACACTTTCAGAAGGGGGTTTGCAATTTGGTCTTCCCTGAAACCTCCTCAAGACAAGCTTATCCTCGATCACGTTGGCTTCATGGGAATTTAGAGATCTCGATTTGTTTTGAACGGCGCGAACGGAGATTACATTGTCCGAAAAGTTCGCGAGATCAAGCAAGGACCTTTCTGAACTGAACCCAACGAATAAACTGCGAATCACCCCATACGTCGCTCGATTATGCCTATCTGTTGCGAAGAGCTCAATTCTCTTGACCGGCCTAAAGTCGAAATTAGAGTCATCATCGTTTTCTTCTACTTCTGATAACAAACCGTTTGGATACAGTCTTCTCTGTGGATCGTTCTTTGCAATTATATCCGCTAATCTGAGCACATGCTTCTCGGAAAAATCAGTCCTAGAAAGTAAACTGGAGATCTTCACATCAAATGAGCTGCTGCTTTTCGATGTTGAAAGCTTCATTAGTTCTTTTTGTGCCAGCCCTCCTATGGCCTTTGGCTAGATTAACCTATTGAAACCTAGATTCGTGTTCCAAATCCTGTCATCAGCATTCATCTCGTGGCTCCACACACGAAAAGTAACTCCAACAATAAGGATAGAAGCGCGATTTAAAGCGGTCAGTTACGGGCTTAAGACTGCGCCGCTTTTTTCCATGCAATTGGTGTAGCAGTTACCCCGGAAAGCTTGCCCATTTCGTCTCTGAGGAGCCTAGCGAATTGCTGTACTTCACCATTTTCATAATCTTCAATCCTTCCCGAGTCGGCCATGCGGTTTGCCTTTGGATCAAAGGGAAGCCTCCCCAGGAAATTAACTTTGAGATCCCTTGCTACTTTCTCAATCCCCGATTCTTCAAACATGTATATCCTTTGCGAACAATGCGGGCACGTCAGGTAGCTCATATTCTCAAAGATACCTGCGATCGGGATATTCATCTGCTTCGCCATGTTGATTGATTTTCTGACTATCAGCATCGAGAGATCCTGCGGTGTAGACACCACCACTGCAGCATCAACAGGCAGAGATTGAAACACCGTCAGAGGCGCGTCACCGGTACCCGGTGGAAGATCGACCAGCATGTAATGAAGATCGCCCCAATTTACGTCGTTGAAGAGCTGTCGGATAACACCGTTGATTATGGGTCCCCTCCAGATGACGGGCGTGTCTGGAGTATCGAGAAGAAGGTTCATCGAGATGATCTTGATTCCGCTTCTCGTTTCCTTCGGAACAACACCGTTCTCATCAGCGAAGGGTTTGCCGGACAAACCGAAGATCTTTGCAATGCTGGGACCAGTAATGTCTGCATCCAATATTCCGACGCTATAGCCCTGCCTTCTAAGCTCGATAGCAAGCATGGAAGTAACGAAGGACTTTCCAACACCGCCTTTGCCAGACATTACGGCGATTA
This sequence comes from Nitrososphaerales archaeon, assembly GCA_030041295.1. Taxonomy (GTDB): domain Archaea; phylum Thermoproteota; class Nitrososphaeria; order Nitrososphaerales; family CADDZS01; genus JASHOD01. The sequence continues at coordinate 1,827 of JASHOD010000033.1, read as the reverse complement.
TTTTCTCAATTCCCTTACGCTCCATTTTGTCAATTCCAGCGCTCATGCCCGCAGCTTTGCCCGGGGTTTTCTGCTTCGAGCGCATTTCTTGCAAGCGAGCGCCAAGAGAATCGAGCTCTTGCTTCGACATCGAAGTCATTTCGAGTTTTACGTCTTCCACGCCGTCCATTTTACCCACTACGCGACCGATGTCCTTTTCAATTGTGTTTGCAAGGGGGCATCCTCGAACCGTTAGAGCAATGGTAATCGAAACGTGACCTTTGTTAATGGAGACGTTCTTCACCATTCCAAGCTCGACAATGTTCAACCCTATCTCCGGATCGATAACCTGTTTCAGGTTTTCCCTAATTTCGTCAATATTTAGTACCAAGTCCCACATTGACCTCCTAACAAGAAAGAGTGAGGATATCTTTTCCCCGTAAATTTGCTTAGGTGAGAAAGTCGATAGCTTCTACCGGAAGTCTCTCAATAATTGCTCGTATTTGGGAAGATTGTTCGCTAAACCAATATCCTGCTTCGCGATAGCTTCATGCTCTCTGAACGTACTTGTGTTAGATTCGAGCGACTTCGACTTGCCCAAGTAGATCAATCCAGTTGGAATCTTGCCCTGATCCAAAAGTTCGGACGCCTTCGTAAATGCCAGGAGGCGATTGTCTGGATTATAACTTTTGTCCGCGTTTAAATCGTACACTTGTTCCCTCCATTCCTTGTAAGTGTCGTTGTACGTGACACAAGGACTCAAAACTTCGAGAAATCCCATTCCCCGATTGGAATTAGCATGTGTGATTGCTTTCTTCATCAGGTCGGTTAACTGATTCTGGTTGCCGGAAAAACCTCTTGCGATAAATGTAGTTGAGGGGATTGAAAGAGCAGTCAACACCGCATCAAATGGAAGATCCTGATTACCTTCATACCCGACTTTCGCGGTCGGAGAAGGCTGACCCTTCGTGAGCCCATAAGTGCCGTTTTGCATTACAATGTAAACGATGCTGGGATTCTTCTTCAGAGTATGCATAAAATGCCCAGCCCCAATTGCATATCCATCGCCGTCTCCGCCGGCCGCAATCACCGTTAGGTTTGGATTCGCTAGTTTTACACCAATAGCTGTCGGCAGTAATCTTCCGTGCAGGGAGTGAATCCCGTAGCATTCCATGTCATTGTGGATCGAACCGGAACAACCTATCCCTCCTACAATGACCGTATCCTTCGATTTAATCTGGAGGTCTGCCAAGGCCTTCTTGACGGATGCCAGAACCCCGAAATCTCCACAGCCAGGACACCAAATGGGTGTGCTAGGCGAGTAAAATTTCATCGCAGAAGACGATGCTGCTAATTGCGCCATTTCCTATCTATCTCACTTTGGTTAATCAAACTAAAGAACTACACTGTCACGCTCGTCTTTGGTTTGATTGAAGACATGATTGCATTAGCAATCTCGATCGGCTTAAACGAGGTTCCGTCGAACTTTGTCACGCTTTCTACCCTTTCGTTTCTATCCAGGACGCTCTTGACCATGTTTGAAAGCTGACCCTGATAGTTGTTCTCCACTACGAAGATCCGCTCTAGCGGATCTGCAAATTCCTTTAGATCGTCAACAAGAAGAGGGTAGATAGTCCTAATTTGGTGAAATCTTACCGGAATCTGATTTTGTCTTAGCTTCTCCATTGCTTCGACTACAGGCCCGAAAGTAGAGCCAAAACCGATAATTCCAATTTTCGCATCGTTTGAACCCGTGTTCATTCCTTTCGGCAGGTCATTTTTCGCGAGCTCAACCTTCTTCATACGTTTTGACATCATTCTGAGCCGATTCGTTTTATCAACCGATAC
>JASHOD010000032.1 GCA_030041295.1 Nitrososphaerales archaeon | reverse complement strand
TTCATGCATATAGCCGGGCCTCTTCTTTCTGCTGCTGATGGAGTAGGAGCGCCTTGCGGGCGGCAACGCCATCCCAGACCAAAAAGAAAAAGCCGAGCCAATTGGACTAGCCATGAAGAAGGAAAGCCAGCCTCCGAGGAAATGGAAAGAGCCGTAACATACGCGGGTAGGAGCTCCCTTGCGAGGAGGCAACCTTTGTCCAGATACTTCAATCCGCTTCCGGAAAGGTTCGTAAATTTTTTGGGTTTATTTTTGTGATGTGATGATACTAGGCGATGATCTAGTTAATCAACGTTACTGTTCTATAACAGTAATAGTGCAGTTCGTAAATCATGATTGGTTGATATTTTGCTCTTGCTAAGAGCGCTCGCGCTAGTGAAATCTCGCGCCTCATTGAGAATATAAAAAGGAATGATGATGGCTATGTCTTCCAACATCCCTACCGCGGAGACGAAGCAGAGCTTGATTGACTCTTCTGCTGCAGGCGTGGGAGTGCCCCGGGCAGATGGTATATGTAGAGAAATTAACGGCGAATTAACCACAATGGTAAGTAGAGGCAGGGCTATTTTGGGAATACGAAAAAGGGAGTGAACGACTCATGAACGCCTCAAAGAATATCTAGGCTCAAAAGACCGCTTAAATGGAATTGCGAGAAAAGCAGGATGAAAACCTAGCAGTCTCTCGGAGACCTTGGTTTGCATTCTTAATCTCAATCCCGATTGCGATAGTCGGGGGACTGATCGGGCTGGGGGGAGCCGAGTATCGACTACCCGTCTTGAAAGGGCCTCTACGATATTCTGCAAAACAAGCTGTTCCTTTGAACTTGGCTGTCAGTATGATAACTTTGATTGTCTCTTTGTTCACGCGAGCAAAGACCCTCTCGCTCTCCTCATTGAGTCCGATTTCGCCTCTTATGCTTTGGATGATCGCTGGCGCAATGATCGCAGCTTTCTTCGGTACTTCCTACGTCAAGCATATTTCCGAAAAAGCACTAGAGCAGATAATCCTGGTCTTGCTAACCGTAATCGGATTGGCTTTCATAATCGAAGGAGGATTACTTCCACAATCTAGCGTCGGTTTCATTTCAGTACAAGTTTTTGCCTTGGTCGTATTCACTGGTTTTCTGTTCGGATTAGCTATTGGTGCATTTTCTAGCATACTTGGAGTCGCTGGTGGTGAATTAATCATTCCTACTTTGATTTTCGTCTATGGCGTGGGAGTGAAAACCGCTGGGACTGCAAGCCTGATTATCAGTTTGCCTACCGTAGCTGTCGGAATATTCCGATATGCAAGACAAAGAACGTACAACGAAAAAAGAGTGATTAGAGAGACCATAATTCCCATGGGAATCGGTTCAGTTATTGGAGCTTTAATTGGAGGAGTTCTTGTCGGAATCGTCTCGGCTCAGCTTTTGAAAATCGGTTTAGGAATCATCTTGATTGTTTCGGCAATCGGAGTATTCCGAGGCAAGCGTAACCCGATTTGAGCGCGAGAAGGAATTTTCTCAAAACCAAAAGACTAGAAAGAACCGACTCTATTGTAAGAGAAATCCAAGGTATTCATATCTGTTTGATCTTGTAATCGCCTGATACCAACTGCAGATCATCACGACTGATTATAACGATGAATTTTTTTGAACGGTTGCTGTCGTTTTCGAAGGTGATCGAAGAACAACCAATCTAGCCACGATGTACAGTACGGAGACTATCAGAATAGCAGTAAACAACTGGGCCGTGCTCGCATCATGTTGAATCTTCGCGAGCCACCAAGTAGTGAGGCCGCCCTTGAGCAAAGTAGGTAGGTTGTACGCGAAAGGCTGGAAGGTGTAGAATCCCGGAGCGGAGATGGAAGTTGAGGATGTGAGAGCGCCTGCCGCTGCGATAACAAAGCCTATCGAAAACAGAAAGAAAAACATCGTTCCATACTTCGGTTTCTGGGTAAGCAGAATCCCAAGGGGGATCGCTAGATATGGCAGCCCGAGTATGGCAAATCTTATCCCATAGGAAAGTCCTCCGTACCAATCTCCGTTATTGTACCAAAGAGAATAGAAGACGAGAACAGAGAGAAACATCGAAGCGAAAAATAAAGAGATTGAGCGCGTACCCTTGTTTTCTTCGAGATCAAAAATGGCTATCGCGCCTAAAATTAGCAAAACCGGGGAAAAGAAGATCAGACCTCTGAAGGGAGAGAAGAGGAATACGAGCAAATGATTCGGAGCTGACTCTAGATTGAATCGGCCGAGAATAGAGAGAACTGAGATCGAGGTCTGGCCGGGCTCTTCTGGGAAAATTAGTGGATTTTGAAACGTCAAGAAATTCGTGATCATGATCAGCAAAGGTCCAACCAAACTTGTTGAGAAGAAAAGTAGGCTAGATTTCTTCCCGTGTTTGTAAATAAGATATACACAGAGTGGAATCACGAGCACGGCTGAAGCGTATTCGACCGTCATCGCAATTCCTAGCGACAGCCCACCATAGAGAAATTTCTCGGAAGAACTGGAAGAAGTAGCTAGGGCAAAATAGACAGCAAGCAATCCGAAGAACATGCTCGGTGTATGGAGCCAGGGTTGGCTCGTGTAAGTGTAAACCGGTGAAGCAAGAGCTAGTGCGAGACTCGCAAGTAAACTCTCGTTCTTACCGGCCCCGAGCCTTCTAGCGATTACGAAAACTAAGAGTGACCCACCTGCCGCAAAAAGCGAGAGAGCGAAGCAATCAAAAATCTCTTGCCATCCAAAAGGATTGAAAACGCTTCCATCAAGTAAGTAACCCGCATAGTACAGAGGATATGCAATCAATCCAAATCCCGGTGGAAGATCGCTGAAATATTTGCCATCAAAGAGTCGCAGATCAACACTGTGCGAAGGTGGAGATATCAAGGAGAAGGAATGAAATTTCGCGAGCGCGAATTGCAAAGTAAGAATCGAGATTTGATAATCGGATGTAACGGTCGAGTTGATTGAGACAAGATATACTACGAGGGGTAAGAAAAAAGCTACGAGAGCGTACCTCGAGGTTGATATCTTACTTTTCAGCTGGACAAAGACCGAGTAGAACCGAGTCTTTTGCTCGACGGTTCCTACAGCGACCCTTCTTTCCTCCATTTGGAAAATATCCGATGCTATGGGCCGTGTGTTTTGGGCATAATAATGTGATTACCAAATTCTCGGCTCTAAGAATTAATTTCACGCTGACAACTGCGTAGCTCCATTTCAGGTCGCTCTGGATTTTTCGCCATAGGACAGGATAATGAAAATATGATCAAAAAGAAAAGTCAGTATGATATCATCTTCCAAATGGTTCAAAGAATAATTCTATAGAGCATGACGCGCCTCACACGTTAGTCATTTGGCAGCAGAAAGAGGAGAATCAATAAGCGGAGCATTCATTAGGGAGAAGCTTAGCTTCAAATCTTGATGAAATAGAACTATGGCTACTATGCAAGTTAGGAAGATAAAGTCGTATCCCCCGCCATCGAAACTGGCGACCGTTACCGATCTAACATCGGAAGAAGCTCAAGCTGTGACGACAGCTGTGAATCCATTGATTGCGGACGCGCTCGCGTTGTATGTAAAGACGAAGAATTTCCACTGGCATCTTTATGGCCCGCAATTTCGCGACTTGCATCTACTATTTGATGAGCAAGTCGAAGCCATACTAGACTCGGTCGACGTCATGGCTGAACGAGTTAGGCGCATCGGAGGTACAACGATCCGAAGTATCAGTCACATCAGCGAACTGCAGACAATAGACGATGATAACAGCGACATAGTCTCGCCCATGGAGATGGTGAGACGTCTCATGGAGGACAATGCTCATATCGCCAAATCCATAAGAAACGCAATTTCAATTTGTGACAAAAATCGAGACTCTGCTACTAGCAACCAGCTGCAAGACATTTTAGATCAAACAGAAAGACGCAAATGGTTCCTATTCGAAATACTTCAAGAAGATCGTGGTAACAGGTAAGACTGAAACTTCGTCCGGCAATCATATCGTTTAGAAGCTGCATTTTATACCAGCAGCTTCCAAAGGATATGGAATCTCGTAGAGAGAGAGGGTAAGGAAATCATACATGTCAGTAAGAGATCAATCGAGAGTTTTTGGTTCGATTATTTACAGCTTGGGCGAAAGAAAGCCCTCCTCCTTTTAGGCGAGGGATGAATTTCGCTTCCGATTTCGGTTTTGTAGATAATGATAAATAATCAACACGAGCAAATTCCACAACGTGTCGGATTGGAAGAACTACCAGCACGGGAGACACTCTGTGTATCTCGCAAACTATCATTTGGTCTGGACACCGAAGAGAAGAAAACCAGTGTTGGTAGGCAAAGTCAAGGAACGGCTCGAACAGATAATGAAGGAAGTGGCGAAAGAAAGAAAGTGGATGATTCTATCATTGAGCATCCAGCCAGACCATGTACATCTTTTCGTCTCGGCGAATCCGAATGTAGCAATCAGGGACGTAGCAAACGCATTCAAGGGAAGAACATCACACGATTTGAGGAAGGAATTTCCTCATCTGCTGAAACTTCCATCTCTATGGACTCATTCATACTTTGCAAGCACTGCGGGCAACGTATCAAGCGCAACGATAGAGAAGTACATCGCAGAACAGAGCACAACATAGCTCAGAAGACAATCAAGTGCAAGATTCTAGAACTCAATAAAAACAAGCTCGGGCTAATTCAAACCGAATATTCAAACTATCAGAGATACATTCAAGAAGACAAATCGGTTTCTCTCTACTCCGCCACAAAGCAACAAGCAGATAGATTTCTCAAACGCTTGAAGAAACAAAACGGCGGAATCATGTACGAAGAACAGCCACTAATTCTCAGAAACGATGTGTACAAGGCAGAGACAAAATTTGCTCCTTATTGGATAGGGATTCCTGTTTCAAATCAAAGAGGAAAGGTCAATGTTCCCCTTGGGATTTCTTCGGAGCTTCCAGAAGGAGCGATACTGACCGGAGCAAAGCTGCTCAAGGTCAAAGGCGATTTCTATGTCTTCCTAACAATCGAGAAGGATATGCTCAAACAACAACGGGTTCCAACCTCGGCTCTTGCAATCGATGTTGGGATAAGAAACATTGCAACAACCGTCAACTCAGTAGAAAAGAAACCAAAGTTCTACGGGAGAGAACTCAGAAGGCTGCGCTCCCGTTTCTACCAATTGAGAAAGAAGCTGCAAGTCAATGGAGCATTCGAAGCAATCAAAAGGATAGGAGATAAGGAATCGAGAATAACTGATGACCTTCTTCACAAGATTTCAAGAGAAATCGTAAACAAAGCAGACAGTAACAATTCTGTAATAATTATTGGAAATTTGAAAGGGATACGCTTGCAAAGAAGATATTCGAGAGGCTTTATGAGAAAACTGAACAGTTTTCCGTTCCACAAGCTGTTCCAGTTCATAAGATACAAAGCACAGTGGCTGGGGATCAAAGTCATTCAAGTCTCTGAAGCGTACACTTCTCAGACGTGCCACAACTGTCGCTCTAAGGGTCTTAGAGTCGGTGGGAAATTCAAATGCTTTGTATGTGGACATGAGTACAACGCTGACTATAACGGAGCCTTCAACATAATGAATCGAGGGATAGGGCAAGCTCTATCTCAGGGGTTGATTTTGGCACAGCCCACGGTGAGAACTCGCTAGGATGAGCACCCATGCAGAGCGGCTACAACGCGAGAATCTCCCTGCATTTATGCGGGAGAGTGTCAAGAGTGCCAGCGATGTGGAACCAAGCAGAGCTTAGAGGAGTTATCCTCCCAACCAGAGATAAGGTGTGTACAATGTGGTTACCGCATTTTGAAGAAGGTTAGGCCTGGAGTAGTCAAGAAAGTAAAATCAATTTAACAATATTCGAGAATGATTTCAAGTATGTCAAGCGAAGAAGATGAGGCGGAAGAGGAAGAAGCAGTAGAGCAAGACCGCGCCATCGAGGCAAGGCAGGATGTAGAATCCGAGGAAGATGCCGAGGACGAAGAACCCGAGTTAGAGACTGAGGAAGAGTCGGAAGATCACGAATCAGAAGAGATCGAAGATAGAGAGGAAAAAGAAACAGAATCTGAGCGTTGATCAGGAAAATAGCGCAATCAATTCTGAAAGCTTCTGGAACGAATAGGTCGGGCGCCCTTTTTGAGTTGCAGGGTCATCATACCTGTTGATCCATGCCGTCGCAAGTCCAATTTCTGTCGCGGGGATTATATCATGAAACACACTTTGCGCGACGTGTAAAACATTCGATTTCTCAACTTTGTATCTTTCAAAGAAACTCTTCCAGTGTCCGAACGCCGGCTTGTAAGATCCTATCTCTTCAGCTGTAATATAGCCATCCAAATCTAGATCATTTTCTTCTATCGTATCGCGAAGAATCTGCGTGTCGACATTGGATAGAATTATCCGCTTTAGCCCTAGCTCTCCGAGAGTTTGCAGACTCCTCACGGTGTCGTCAAAGGGCTTCCATTTCGGCACGCTTTGAGCGAATTCGTCTGCTTCCTTCTCATTTATCGTAAGTCCAAAGAGCGTGGCAACTTTTACCGCTGTACTGCTCAGAATCTCATTGTATTTCTTATAGGAGCCTTCTTCCTCTGCTTCGAGCTTGATATACGATGGATAGACTTGGACATCTTGGCGAAGTCCCTTTCTCCGAAGCAACCCGCCAAGCTGAGTTTCGATTCCATTTCTCCAATCGATCAAGGTTCCGTAGCAGTCAAATGTCAAGTGGGATATTGACTTTATAGCGGAATCTTTCAGTTCAGGCAAGGGAATTCTAGCAGAGCATTGTTCGCATCTGCTGTAATAAACTTCTATGTCGGAGGGATGCTTCGATCTTTCCTAGCCGAGATCCATGAGCTTCTATCAAAAGAGAGTGTTTCCTGGCCGTTCTTTATCGCGATTTTCTCTTTTCGCTTATCAGACAACCATTCATTGATCTCTTCTCGGAGTTTCAAAGCCCGCTCTTCATTGAGGGTAATTATTGACAGCCCCAAAGCATGCCAAGACGGTATTTGCAGCGCGCACCTTTGCCCGATCAGCTCAATTTCATCAAGCGATTTCCGTTCTCCGGCTACGACCAAGGCTAGGACCTAGTTTTCAGAACACGGCGAAGTGAAAAGCTATCGATAGAAGAAAAAGCTTTGCTATGAATTATCAACCAGAAAAAAGTTCTATCGAGCACGGCCAATAGAATAGCGGAATTTCTTAATATAAATCGATAAATCATAGTCCTTCTCATTTTTCTCTAGGTACTTTTTTTGAGCTTGAAAGATAATTCTGCTACCATAATCAGGAACCAAGAAGATTCTATCAAGATCCCAAGGAACGATCTTGAAATTTTGATTGGGGCTCTTGATAGACGCATTCATCGCGCTATAGAATTGGATCAGCTAGTCACTCTCTCCTCTGAAATGCTGAAGGAAAAATTGAATCGTGACCGATCTAATGCAAAGATAGAAGAAATAAACGAAACTTTGGAGAGAATATCATCAAGCGGAGCGGAGAACGGCCAGATACTCCACGAGATAAAAATTAAGCTAAGGGGATTGCTAAATCCCGCTCCAGGCGAATCCTAAACTCGCTAAATTTGCTTGTCTTTTTAAAGAACCGCGTTTCGATTTCTGTTAGTCATGTAGAGTTCTGAATAATTGGAGTGAACCGTGGTAGTAAAATGGTTGCTTCGGGAATGCACCAGCACATGTGCAATGGAGCTAGGTTTCCTCCCATCATAAATACCGACCTACCTCTCACAGGCCGCTTTGCGTAGTGAATGCTTACAGGAAGAACGCATTATCGAATTCACGAATCTTCTTGCATCAATAACATTTGTGCTAGTAGTTTCACTTTTAGATTATTTTCTTATCACGTCACTTTAATACCAAGACGAAAGTCAAAATAGGGGATTCCTCAGAGAGCTGTGAATCATACTTAATTGAATGCAGTAGAAGCAGAGAAGCTCGCAGAAGATCTTTCAAATCTCGAGAAAGGAATTTTCGGTGCGATAATTTCGACTAATACCGGCGAGGTGCTCGGAGATTACATAAAACCAGAGTACAGATCAAAACTTTCAGCAAATAAAGAAGATTGGGCTGGCATTGGATTCAAGGGAGCGATGATCTTGGGCAGCGCAGTAGCTGCCACTCGCATGCTCTCAGATCTCGAGTCAGTGATTTTTATCAGGCGCGAGCTGAAGGGAATGTTAATCTTGATTCCGGATGAGAATGTGATAGCGAGCATTTTATTTCAGAGGTCGATCAACGGAAGCAATCTTACAACCAAAGTGCGAAAATTTCTAGGAATGGAATGATCTATCTTACATAAGTCCACATATCTGTCTCAATGCTTTTCGATGTATCTATTTCTTGGATTTTTTGGCTGGAACGAATGTTACGAGTCCGTCTCTGAACTTGATACTAGCATGACTGCCGTTGCAGAAAGGCATGTTGCTTGATGCACCGCAGCGGCAGAGGGTCACTCTATTACGAATTTCATAGGGCTTTCCATCATTAGATTCGATCCTAATGCCACCGCGAACCCATAGTGGACCACTGACACCAAGCGCCGGGTCCTCGACCACCCCTATGGATTGGGGAAGATCATGTTCTATAACATCGCCTTTCTTTTTGTCTCGAACGACCAAGCGACCGGCAGGGCAGTGGTTCGCTTCGCGTATCACAAGCTCACGCTTCTTTGGGTCGTCGGTTTCCTCAATTAGAGACCATATCTGTCCTTCCGGATCGCAGAAACGAGCAAATGCACATAACTCCTCCGTATCATCCAAAGTTAAGGTCGGGCCATCGTAAGTTTCTGCCTGTCTGATGTAGGGTTTGCGAGTGGCTCGCTCTGTTCCGTCAAATCGAATCTTCGCGTGGGATCCGTCACAAAAGGGTTTGGTTTTTGACTGCCCGCAACGGCAAAGCGAATATTCTTTCTTGTCGGTTTTGAATTCCTTTGCCTTTTTCCACTCCCAGGAGAGGCCTTCCTTGTTAGGAGTGATTATCTGCATGCTTAGCGGAATGTTCCCTTTGACCACATAGGGTCCGTCCTTACTGACAACAATCTTTGTTTCTTGATCAGATTCGTCCAAACTGATTTATCCAAACCCATCGCCAATTACAGGAAGGTGTAATATTTACTTTTGATTTGTCTTCAAATAATTCCAAGCGTTGCTTAGGAAATAGAGTGTTTAATCGATGCCAGAGTATCCCTAAAAAGGTGTTAGAGAAAAAAATGAACTTACCGAAGGAGGTTTCAGCTCTTTTAAGTAGGAAAGAAGGTCATCTTTGCATCGAAATGAGCTAGCTGACAAACACGCTAAATTCATATTCGCTTTCAGCTTTGTACTTGTAATGAAGAGCTGGTCAGACGAGCGCATTTGGAGTGCTGTTGACGATTGGCGATTGGTACCGCCGTCAGCAAAAAAGGTATCAACAGATGACTATGAACTTGTTGTCACGCCAGGCTCATATGCTCTAAATTAGTGTATGGGTTCAAGGTCGAAGAAGACTCTCGCTTTGATCAAATTCTTGAGGATTTCCGTTCTCAAGTTGAGTCATTAGGAGGAATTGGTGTGAGAGTACAAGTAACCCCCATGTGTCGACCAAGCGATCTGACAAAGCGATTGTTGCAACATGGATATGAAGCGAAGGAAGAAACCGAGATCCTTGCGTGGGAACTGCGTGATTCGAATGATTTAGTTCGTCTTCCTGAATTTCAAAACCCAGCCGGTGTGAACGTGCGCGCGCGAAACTTTCAACGAGCAGGAGTACGAAACTTACAAGTTCAATTTACGGTGATCCGCTCCCTTCTGGTGACGCTCTAAAGGCATTCATTGAGGAATATTATCGCAGGATACAAAGCGAGGGTCATTCTGATCGCTTTCTCGCTTGGCAAGATGATATCGCCGTAGGTCTAGCAGGAATAGAAATTGCTGGTCCTTTATGTCTCTTATTCGGCGCCGGTGTACTTCCTACCCATAGAAAAATGGGCGTGTATGGGGCGCTCGTCAAGGCACGCTTCGAACAAGGAACAAAGAGAGGAGCAGAGATCGCACTAACAACTGCTCGACTCGGCACTTCGGGCCCTATTCTAAAACATCACGGGTTCCGCCTGGTTGGATCTGTCCAAGTGTTCGAAATCCGTTGGTAAGCGAAATTTTTCGTTTGAGAAAAGACGGATTATCATGAGAGCTTGAAAAAAAGTAGGAGGGGAAAGGGAAGTCCTTTCTTTACTTCCCTTTTTTTGGTCGTCTAGTCTATTCGTTGAGTAGGTATGCTTGATAGTACGCGTTGCCTTGTGCGCTGTATGAGCCGACATACTGGTAGGGATACGGCCCTGTAGTAGCACTTGACACATAGTCTGATTTGAAGTTCTCTGGTGTGCCTGCTTGATCTGAGTTGGGATAGGGGCTACCTATGCTTGAGGTGATTGGTTTTATCCCTAGGGCGTTGTAGAACGCGGAACTGCCTAGCGTGGAAGTACCGAGAGTAGAGTAGACTGCACCTGCCCATTTCCAGTTGAGTGTGAATGTCACGTTGGTTCCGCTGAATTCGTCAGTCCAGTCCGCTTTGGCACCTGCTAAGTTCACTCCTGTTGGCACTTGGTAAGCTACACCTCCAACGAAGATGGTGCCTTGGAATCCAACTGGTGCCGTTGTAACCCAGCCTGTGCTAGTGTATGCCGTAGTTACTTGAGTTGCAGTAGGACTGAAGACAACTTCTGAGTTCGGCGCTGGTATCGTGAGCGGAATTCCGTTCCCGCCTTTTAACTTGAGGTTAAGCGATTGTCCCGTAATGTATACTGTGGTGGGAGCTGAGGATTCCTTTGGAGTGATATTAGCTGAAGCACTGAGCCACAAATTGTTGTCACTTGAAACTCCCTTCGAAATGCTGTTCGATGTGGAGCAAACGTCGGGATTGGTGTCCGAGTCTGAGCATGTTTGGAGTGTGTTGAGATTTGGGTGTCCTGGAGTGTTTTGGAATACTGGCGCATTTGGCATGAATCCTCCGTTCTGTACTACTTCACCAGTTGCAGGGTTGAGGTACACGATGCCGTTGTTAGCTTGTGGTTGTGAAAAGTCAAACGCGTTCATTATGCTTCCAGCCATGTGGTCGTATGATTCAGGGCCCAGGTTGCCAAGACCCCAGTTGTATTCAATGAAGCTCACGATTGAAGTTTGGCTCGCGAGCGTGCTGTCGACATAGTTTGACTTTGCGTAGGGCGAAATCACGAGTAGTGGAATTCTAGGACCATAGCCACATCTATCTTCTACTACGAGTGGCGGGGGTCCCTGACCGCAAACACCTGCTCCGTTTAGTAGATCATTGTTCGGGTCTGAAGATGGGTTGACAATCGGAGGCATCACGCTGTCATACCATCCGTCAGAGTCGTCCCAATCAATGATGATGGCAGTACTGCTCCATGTCGGGAGGCTCATGAGCTTGTTTATGGTGTTAACAAGCCATGCCTGCTCGTCGAGCGGGTCCGAGTTGCTCGGGTGCCCGTCCTGGTATCTTGGCGCCTTTAGATAGCTGACTGCTGGGAGGTTGCCAGAGTCGGCGGCAATCCAAAATGACGACAGGTCGTACTGGTGATTTGCTTGGTCTGTGTAGCCAATCATTGACGCAGAGCTCGGAGGTAAGTGGTGAGGGTTTGCAGTTGAAGCAAAGTACTGGAACGGCTCGTGGTGGGGACTGTATGTGGTCTCAATTTTTCCGCCGACGTTGGCGTTAGAGGTGCCGCAGATCGCCTGTCCTGTAGAGGTATAGTTGGTCGGCGTGAATCCGCCTTCAAACCATCCCCAAGTAACATCCTTTGCATTTAGAAGGTTGCCGATGTTCTGGACACCAGACATCATGGCAGCTGTTGCAGTGGATCCATCCGTTGTATATGAGCAGTCGTCGTAGGCTGGATCAATATCATTTACGAGCTGACCGTTCGCGAGGATGTTATCTCCACTCTGTGCCGAGTCGGGAGGATTCGGATAGTTTGTCGTGTAATTTGTATAGGGGCCTCCCTCAGGGCCGACGAGCACCTCCGCTGGGCCACCTAGCCCTGAAACTACGTTAAGCGCTCCTGGAGTGGACGGACCGAATGTCGTGCCATATTGGTTGTCGTTCAAAGTGAAGTACTGGGCATAGTTCCAAAGCGCTGTTACCGTATTTCCGTCGTAATAGTCCATTACTAGACCATCGCTACAGCTCGTCTGCTCTGGGAACTGGTTCATCAAGCCGTTGTTGAAGGCTGCTTGCTCTGCGGAATAATCATGGTCGTTGTCGCAAGTCACTGGCTCTGTTCGAGGAAGGAGAGCAGGGTTGTCCTGCGGGTTGCATCCGCTTGGCAAAGTGCATGAGTACAGATAATTAGGATTGTCAGTAAGAAGATCGCCTGTCAACCCATTGACTGTGGGAGTATTCGCCTTTGCAGTGAACTGAGGCGTGTTTGGGGCATTAGTTGCGTTTGGATAGGTACCGAAGTAGTGATCAAACGATACATTCTCTTGAAATATAACGACGACGTGTTTTATTGGCGTCGCAGTGGTAACGACATTTTGAGAGGTTGACGCGAACCCCCCGAAATCCGCACCTACTAGCAATGCTAAAACAGCGATCGAGGCTATAATACTAACCTTAGTTCTGGCTCTCATGAACGCGAGAAAAGGATATTTTCTATTTCATCATTGCTAAAATATTCTATATCGCAAAAATAGGTCTATATTTGAATCTGTAGAATATAGATAATTTTCAAATCCTGCCCTAAACACGTATCCAGAGTATATTATTTTTGCTGGCTTTTCTATTCGCTCTACAAAAGGGCCAGTCATTGGATCATCCAAAAGTATTCGCTTGGTTGTTGGACTTTTAAATGTCACTTATCCTCCTCCATAGGATGTGGATACTTCTTTTATAACGGTTTTCTGTACATTTATTCGTTAGCATGAAACCGAACAATAGAAAGCAGATCTCAGACCGGATGGCTCGAATTCATGGCCATGTCCATGGAATAATGGAAATGGTAGAGGACGGAAGGCCATACTCCGAGATCGTTCAGCAGATCGCCGCGGTCAAGTCGGGACTGGACAGCACCGTTCAGGCGATCATTGATGATCTTGTCAGGGAATGCACCTCAAAGCAAAGTACTCGGCAGAATATATCCAGATCAATTCTTGAGCTGAAAGAAGTAATAGCTAGAAGCCGATGAATTATTTTCTGAATGCAAGGTGAGAATTGGACATTGAACGCAAGGAGGGCGCTGACCACAGCGCTTGTTCTCTCGATCGCAATTCTTGGAATCGAGCTGACAGGCGGCTTGGTATTTCGGAGCACCGCGCTTGTAGCTGATGCGCTGCACGTTGTGACTGATATTCTCGCAATTTCGTTTAGTCTCTTTGCTCTCGCGATTTCGTCGCGTCCACCTTCTCAATCTTCAACTTACGGTTACCACAGAGTCGAAGTCATGGCAAGTTTAGTGAACGGCATATCTTTGATAGGCGTAGTCATAATAATAATGTACGCGGCTTACCAGAGGCTCTTAACTCTGGCATCGATCAACGTAACAGGTACTGTCGCTTTCGCGGCTCTTGCCCTGATTATCAATCTTATTTCTTCGCAAGTATTGCGCCGGGCTCAATTACAATTGCGCGAGGGCGACAAAGACTTGAATCTATCCAGCGCGAAGACGCACATTCTTGGAGATACTCTTGCCTCACTCGCGGTCATAATCGGGGCTCTAGCATTTTTCTTTACAGGCTTACGGTACATCGATCCAATCGTTGCAATATTGATAGGTCTCTTGGTCTTGAGAAGCGCAATTCAGATCACGATGCAGGGGGGCGCGATTATGCTAGAGCGATCCCCAATCAAGAACATGCCCGAGCTGCAGAAAAGACTTGTGGGAGTTAACGGCGTCAGCGACGTGCATGACTTTCATGCGTGGAGAATTTGCTCACACATCACCGTTGCAAGCATGCACGCGTGCCTTACTAATTCTGGAAAAGAGAAACCGCAAGAAGTGCGAAGAGAGCTTGAGAGCAAGCTAAGCGAATCAGGCGTTCAGCACGTCACAATTCAATTGGAAGAAGTATGCTGCGTTCCATCACACGGACACGAGTCAGCAAGACGTTAACTATGCGGGCATAGCGTAGGTGGAGTCTGCCGCCAACTCTTGAAGAGCTGGGGACCTCTTGCAAAACAATTCTGCGGAGATACGTACGGAATGGTTACCGATAGATTCGACGTTCACTGGATGGTCAACATCACGAAACCGGTGTGATGCAGTTCGTTTTAGACCTAAAAGCTGACTAGGTTTCTATCTGTCCAGACCGTGTTCCCTTCTCAGATGGATGAGGAAAATCTCTTCGTCCTTTGGTTCAAACTTGTCAGTCTTAGCGATTTCACGCGCAAATTAGCAAAAGACACACGGACGCGGTGATCGTAAAGTCGCAAATATCTTGGAAGAAGGAAGAATGTTCTTCTTGCGTTCAAATTTGAATCCGTCAGAAAATTCGCTCGGCATGGCATCAAGGGGGCGAGGTTTGAAGATAAAAAGAGCTACGGCAGAAAATTACGGATCCAGAATCCATCTTTTTTTCGAAGATAGGTTGTTCTATGTAGTCAGCGCTCCGAACAAATCGTTGAAATCATCGAATGCAGAAAAATTCAACTTGGTGCGCAGGCATTCCTTTTCAAGGCTGGATCCTCTGATTACATAAACTTGATCGGCTCTTTTAGCCGCCCAAAGGTCATATGAGTCGTCCCCTATGAACGCTATAGAGTTGCCTTTCTTCTTCAAAGAATGCACGAGACCTTCTTTGAAATTCCGAAATCCGTGAGGCATTTCTGGAATTTTTACCTCCCACTTTGAACCTTTACTGTTTAATCTGGCTTTGGGAGAATAGAGAAGTGGAGGAGCTATCTGGTTTTCGTTAAAGACGTACTTCAAGATGAAATCGAGTCCTTTGCTCGCGATGATCAGTTTAATTTTGGATGCCGAGCAAAAACGACGGAACTCCTTGAACCCTTCTCGCAGTTCGCAATAATTTCGAACAAACTCAAGAATTTCCCCCTTTGATGTCATTTTGAGCATCGAATATTCCCTTTCGAAGCATCTTCTGAAACTTATTTTTCCTTCGTTGAACAAGATATCGTATTTTTCCCAGCCCGGTGCTGCAAACTGGCGGAGAACTAACTTTGCGATATCGTTCTTTGCTATAGTTCCGTTAAAGTCTGAAACGACAGTATTGATTGGAATGTCCCATTGGAAAGAATTTCTTTGGTAAGCCATCGAATCGATCTATTGGTTATTTTTCAATGCTAGAAGTACCTTGTCCTGGGAGTTCCCTGAGAAGTCTCGCTACAAGTTTGTTTAATTACTTCAGGTCGAAATTAACCTAGGATGCAAAGTCTCGAAGTGAGAATCCCGGCAGGATATAATATAGAACGGGTAAACCGGATAATCGAGCTCCTTTGCGCAGAAGAAGGCCTCGACAGAAAATTAAAGAGTACGCTCAAGGGATATCCTGGTTCCACACACTGGCATTTCAAAAAGGGAAATGAGGCAGGGACGCTCGAAGTTACACTCTGGCCAAGCAATTCGAAGATCTGGTTTTCAATACACGATAACCGTAAAGGCTCTTGGACCAAAACATCGTCCAGCAAATTAGCTGCGGCAACTCGGAAGGCCTTGAACAACAATACGTCGGGGAAATCCAGATCAATCGTAAAATAATCATTATACGAATCTTAGCCTTTCGAGTGCATTGATTTCAATCTCTACTCGGATTCTTACTTTTCCCGACGATCAAGTTTTTAAGATTGAAAAAGAGCAGTCGCTTCAAACTTTCCTAAGAGATACGTGCGGTTTTGAGAATCGATACTCAATACGAAGTAGATGAAGGCTACGAGGAGCTAGTATCTACTCCCCAGACAAGGGTTGGCGTCATCGGTGTTAGTTTCAAGACCGCCAACATAGAAACACGTGAACGTCTTAGCAAGGTTGTAACATTAGAAGCTTTAGAAAGAATCCAAAGAGAGAGCAGGCGAACTTCCTCTAGCGAGTCTGAGTGCCTGATACTTTCCACATGCAACAGAATCGAGATTTACTTTGCATCCGAGAATTTGCTAGAAGCTCGCAACACTTTCACGAGCTTGTTTCATGATCAGGAACAGAAAACGGACTATCACACCTACGAATTTGCTGACGAGAGAGCAGTCGAACATATCTACAAGGTAGCTTCTGGTCTCGATTCTCTGATCATAGGAGAAGCCCAGATACTGCTGCAGGTCAAAGAATCACTATCCATCGCTAACGAGAAAAGGCTCTCGGGTCCCATTCTTGGCAAGCTGTTCTCCAAAGCTTATGCCGTCGGAAAGGAAATCAGAGAAACCTTTCCGAAATTCACGAACGGTTTCAAAAATTCTGTGAGCTTGTCCATTGTAGAACTAATCGCAGACCATTACAGAGACAGTAAGAAGAGGCCGACGATACTTTTGGTCGGTTCTGGCAAAATGATTAAACTTGTGATTGGATCTATTGACGAACTTTCGCCCGCTCGAGTGATTCTCGCGTCACGACGCAATTCTCCGAGCTCTATTCAAGCAGACAAGATAATTCCCATCTCGGAAATTGGCAAGTCGATATCCGAAGATCAGGTCGATGTGATAATCACCGCCACGACCTCCAGCGATTTCGTGATTACTCCAGCCGAATTGCAAAACCCCGCAAGGGAAGGGAGGGAACTGCTGATACTTGACATCTCAGTACCCAGAAACGTAGATCCGAGGATTGCGCAAATGAATCGAAATGTGAAGCTGATCAATTTGGACGATCTCAAGGAAATAGTGACAAGCCCCGAGCTTGAGGCGGAAAAGTCTCGGGAGAAAAGGGAAGAGCTTGCCGCAATTAAAAGATCCATAGAAGCGAGGGCTGAAGAGTTCATCTTTTGGCTCAAGGAGACGTCAGACATTACCCCAATCTTAGTTTTGCTTAGAAAAAAGGCGGATGCAATTAGACTTGAGGAGATACAAAATGCTATTTCTAGGATGCGCGAACTTTCTCCGGACGACAAGCTAGTGCTCCAGAGAATGTCAGAGCGAATAATTAGACGGCTGCTGCACGAACCTACATTGAACCTAAGAAAAGTAGCTAGAAATGGAGAGAGCAGAAAATCGAGAGAGTATGCAGCTCTGCTAAAGAATTTGTTTTCACTTGATGAGTAAACTGTTCTAATAGTCACGAATGCAATTCCTCGGGCTAGCTCTATCTTAAATTGCCAGATAAGAGAAAACTCGTACTTGTTGCGGGGACGAGAGGAAGCGATTTAGCTCTCGCGCAGACTCAAGGTGTGATTGATCTACTTCAATCAAAGAACCCAAGAGTCACTATCAGGAAAAAGATCATTATCACCTCAGGTGATAAGCAACAACAACGAAAGAATCCAAAGCTCACGGGAAAGGATTCGTTTACTCACCAAATTGATCTGGCTCTGATTCGCGGCGAAGTAGATTTCGCAGTTCATAGCTTGAAGGATCTTCCTGTAAAGAATACTATCGAATCAAGCAGAAGAAAACTCGAAATCGCAGCTTATCCTAAACGAGAGTCTCCCTTGGATGTCTTGATATCAAAGAAAAATGAAACGACACTTCAGACACTGCCACAAAATGCAAGAATAGGTACAAACAGCATACGAAGAGCAATTCAACTCAAGCTATTCCGACCCGATTTTCAAATAGTGGAGATTCACGGTAATGTTACCACAAGGATAGAGAAACTTGCAAGAAGTGATGAGCTAAATTTGGACGCGATCGTACTTGCCCAAGCCGGTCTAAGGCGTCTTGGAATAGAGGACCAATTTGTCTCTCAGGTGATACCGATCTCAATAATGCTACCCGCGATCGGACAAGGCTGTCTTGCTGTATCAGTAAGATCTAACGACAAGGAAATCAAGAACGTTATTGAATCAATCGATGACAAGAAAACTAGGTTCTGTGTCACTGCGGAACGAGCATTTTCCGGGGAATTAGGCGAAGGGTGCAACACTCCAATCGGAGCTCTCGCGACAATCAGAGGATCCAGTATAAGATTGCAAGGGTTCATTGGAGGAGAAGCGAGGTCAAAGAAATTCAAGAGCGAATATGTAATGAGGGACGAACTTGTAGGAAATCTGGACAGTGCAAGAAGCTTGGGAGTAAGGCTCGCTCGAAAACTTAGGGCGATGACAAGGTGAACGAAAAATCCCTTCCTCTGAAAGGAAGAACCTTCCTCATTACGCGGACTAATGAAGGGAATAAGGCGGAGCGAAAGAAACTCGAAGTCTTGGGAGCAGAGATAATTGAACTTCCCGTAATAGAAATCTTACCTCCCACCGATCAAAAGAAAATCAACGAAGCACTAAACCACATCGACGAATTTGATTGGATAGTGTTCACAAGCTCGAACGGGGTGAGGGCCTTCTTTCAAAAAATGGATCAAATGAAGAAAGAAAAACCGAGTATCGAAGCAAGGTTTGCTTGCGTGGGATCACAAACCAGCAAAACTTTGAAGAAACAAGGGTTCAAGTCAACAATTGTGCCGAAAGAATTTCTTACATCGGAACTCGGTCGCGAAATGACTTCGAAATTCGAGATGTCGGGGCAAAGAGTGCTTCTGGCGAGGGCAGAAGAAGCAAATGCCGAAATTGCAACTCAACTTGTTCGTGCTGGAGCAATTGTAGTAGAGGCCCCAGCATATAGAACGGCAACGAAGAAAATTGCAAATCTCCACAAAGAAGAAATTCTCGAACGAGTTACCGATATTACTTTGACCAGCCCTTCGACAGTAAGAGGACTGCTCTTGAATTTCTCGGTGAACGAAATTAAATCAAAAGATATCAGAGTTCACTGCATCGGGCCGGTAACCGCAAAGACTGCCGTAGAATCTGGATTAGATCCCATAACCACGGCCAAGGTGCACAGTCTAGATGGCTTAATTATCGGCCTCGGCAGGTAGTAGTTGAATAAATTTGAAGAGTACTTCTCCAACAAGAGCATAGAAGAATAGTAATTATCGAGGAAAAGACGTTGAGTCGCCCTGTAGCTTAAATCTATGAAGAATCCGAAAAATCGACGGACGATGGAGGTTTCTCCTTTGGCAGTCTTAAGCAGTAAGGTTGAACCCATAAAAGAAGAAAAAGATTGGCTCATACGCACTTCTTCCCATAGATTCAGACGTCTAAGGCAATCATCAGCTCTCAGGTCCCTAGTATCCGAGACAGATGTGAATCCTCGAAATTTGTTAATGCCTATCTTCGTAAGGGAGGGAAACCAATTGAAAGAAGAAATTGCGTCAATGCCCGGTGTCTTTAGACTATCTCCTGACGAGTATCTAGACAAAGAAGTTGCGGAGATAGTATCACTCGGCATCGCCGGCGTCTTGATTTTTGGAATACCGAACAAGAAGGACGCGCTCGGAAGCGAAGCATACAACGAAGGAGGAGTCGTCCAGCAGGCGATTAGAAGGATTAAAGCAAGTAACCCGGAAATAGTCGTGGTCTGCGACGTTTGTATGTGCGAGTATACTGATCACGGACACTGCGGCATACTGAACAGCGCAGGCCGCGTGGAAAATGACAAAACAATTGACCTGCTCGGAAGGATTGCGCTATCACAAACTAAAGCTGGTGCTGACATTGTAGCGCCGAGTGCGATGATGGACAACCAAGTGCTTGCCATCAGAAAAGCACTTGATTCAGGCGGATACGAAACGACACCGATAATGTCGTACTCATCAAAGTATGCTTCAGCTTTTTACGGGCCATTCAGGGAAGCGGCCGGTTCGACACCTAGTTTTGGGGATCGCAAGTCCTACCAAATGGATCCTTCGAACGTAAGAGAGGCTGTACGAGAAACGAGAGCAGATGTAGAACAAGGCGCTGATATCATCATGGTAAAGCCAGCTCTGGCTTACCTTGACGTGATAAGAGCAGTACGTCATGAATTTGACCTTCCGCTTGCCGCTTACAACGTAAGTGGCGAATTTTCAATGATTAAAGCCGCTGCTTTGAACGGCTGGCTAGATGAGGAAAGAATTGTTAGTGAAGTTCTTCATTCAATCAAGAGAGCAGGAGCTGATATCATCATCACTTATTTCGCAAAGGATTATGCACGCAATTGGAAAAGGAATTTGACAAAAGATTGACAACAGAGACAGTGCACACAACGACTCCTTCACACACGGAAGGTTCTCATCACCATCATCGCGAACAAGAGCAGAGCGTCGAGGAGTTAAGAGAAGGAAGGCAATTTCTAAAGTATACTTTCTTCAAACTTTTGCCGTCGTGGAGGACGGCAGATCAAACGGAGCAGCAGCAAGCAAAGGAAGCTTTTCGATTGATCGTTCACAAATACGGCGAACGTTTGATAGTAAAGCCCTTTTCGCTGTTCGGAACTCGCGGGGACTGTGACTTTATGCTCTGGTTAATCAGCGAAAGACTCGAAGACTTTCAGGAGATGATTTCCGAGATATTGAAATCTCCGCTTGGCAAATATGTTACGACGCCGTATTCTTATCTCTCAATGACTCGTAGATCAGAATACATAAGAGAACACAGGCATCCTGGGCAAGAAGGTGACGCCCTAAAGAAAGTCCCAGGAAACACGAACTATCTTTTCGTTTACCCATTTGTGAAAAAGAGAGAATGGTACAATCTCTCCACGGAAGAAAGACAACGAATGATGATGGACCACATTCGAAAAGGACACAATTTTCCCTCCGTGAAAATCAATACCTCTTATTCTTTCGGTCTCGACGATCAGGAATTCGTTCTTTCCTTTGAAACAGATTATCCGAGCGATTTCCTCGAACTTGTATTGGCGCTACGCTCAACAGAAGCTAGCAAGTATACACAATTGGAAACTCCGATCTTCACTTGTGTCTCAACTCCGATTGATGATTTACTGATTCTGTTTTAATCCAAGCCGAAAACTATACTCTTCGCGAGCCTACTTTACAAAATCAAATGCGAGAAGGAATTTTTTAGTTGCGCACTGGAACTAGGAGTAAGAAGCTCTTTCAGAGAGCACAACGATATCTTGTCGGAGGAGTGAACAGTCCCGTCCGATCGTTTCGGGGGGTGGGAAAGGACTATCCTATGTTCATTTCAAGAGCAAAGGGCTCGAAGATCTACGATGTTGACGGAAACCAATACGTCGATTACGTTTGCTCGTGGGGCGCTTCTATTCTAGGCTCGGCATACCCCGCTGTTGTAAAACGAGTCAAGGCAGCTACAGCAAGAGGGTTGAGCTATGGAGCGGCTACGGCTCAAGAGTGCGACCTTGCGGAGAGAATTCAGAAAAGCATGCCGAGCCTCGAACTTTTGCGACTTGTCTCTTCTGGAACAGAAGCAACGATGTCCGCTGTCAGGGTTGCGAGAGCCTACACTAGGAAGAACAAGATTATCAAATTTGACGGCTGCTACCATGGCCATGCTGACACCTTCCTTGTAAGAGGAGGGTCAGGGCTCGCGACCTTCTCTTTGGCGGATTCTGCCGGCGTTCCAAATTCTACAGCTTCTGAGACGCTTGTTGCGAAATTCAATGATCTAGGTTCGGTATCTGGTCTTTTATCTAAAAACAAGGATCAAATCGCGGCGGTCATCGTCGAGCCCGTCGCGGGCAACATGGGAGTTGTTCCACCAGAATCAGATTTTCTTTCAGGTCTACGTCGGTTTTGCGACGAAAGCGAAGTTCTGTTGATATTTGACGAGGTAATAACTGGTTTTCGCGTCGCGAGAGGGGGAGCTCAGGAGCTTTACAACCTCAAACCAGATCTGACATGCTTGGGCAAAGTGATTGGAGGTGGAATGAACATGGCGGCATATGGAGGAAGGAAGGACATCATGGAGTTTGTTTCACCACTTGGCCCGGTTTACCAAGCAGGCACGCTAGCAGGAAACCCCTTAGCGGTGGCCTCAGGGATAGCAACTCTTGACGCTCTAACAAAAAATGCTTACTCGAAACTGGAGAATCGTTCAAAGGAACTGGAAGAAGGTTTGGTAGGAACTGCAAACGAAGCTGGAATAAATCTCGTTACTCAAAGAGTTGGATCCATGATTGGAATTTTCTTCTTCAATAGCAAGGATGGAAGAGAAATGCCCAAGATAAGAAGCTACGACGACGTCAAGGATTTTTGTAGCAAAGAACAATATGCAAAGTTCTTCGGTGAGATGTTAGATCAGAGGATCTACCTCGCTCCTTCGGCATTCGAGACAACTTTTGTCTCACTAGCGCATTCAGAGTCTGATGTCTCGAAGACAATTCGAGCTGCTGAAAAGACGTTTCAGCAGATGAAGAAATAAGATAATTCAGTATAGGTGTTTTTTCAATTGACACCGAGGAATCGCTTTCTAGCGGCCTGTCGAAGAGAGCAAATCGATTGCACGCCTGTTTGGTTTATGCGTCAGGCCGGAAGGTACCTCGCAGGGTATAAAGAGGTCAGGACTAGATATTCAGTTCTCGAAATTGCGAAGACTTCGTCAGCATGTACGGAAGTTACGCTCATGCCTATCAAGGAACTGGGCGTGGACGCTGCGGTCATGTTTGCTGATATTATGCTTCCGCTCGAGGGTATGGGAGTAAATTTTAGGATCGAAGAAAATCTAGGCCCAGTCATTTCCAACTCGATAGCTACTCTTCAAGATGTTGAACGACTACGCAGTTTCGCAGCAACACGCGATGTCCCGTACATTCTTGAAGCAATAAGGAACATAAAATCTAAACTCGCGGAGACAGATCACCCGCTGGTGGGCTTCTCGGGAGCTCCGTTCACCATTGCATCATATTTGATCGAGGGCCAGCCTTCGAGAGATTTTACAAAGACGAAGAAACTTATGTTCAATGAAAGGGAGGCTTGGAATCTATTGATGTCAAAGCTCTCCGAGATGATCTCGGAGTACCTAGTTGCACAGATAAATAGCGGAGTGGATGCCGTTCAGCTTTTTGATTCTTGGGTTGGAACGCTTTCAGCAAATGATTACGAGGAGTTTGTCGCACCGTTTGTAAAGAGAATTTTCAACCGACTTCAAAAAGAGCATACTAATACCCCAAAAATTCACTTTGGAACAAACACATATCATCTCTTGCGATCGATGAAGGAAAGCGCGGGTGGAGACGTCTTCAGTATCGACTGGAGGACTCCGATATCAAAAGCGAGAGACATACTTGGAGCAAAAGTCGCAATACAAGGAAACCTTGAACCAGCTGTGCTGTTATCTAGCGATAGAGAGGGATATATCGCAAAAAGAACGCAGCAGGTATTGGATGATAATGATAGGTCGAGAGGTCACATATTCAATCTCGGTCATGGAATTTTGAGGGAAACTCCTCCGGAAAATGCGAAGTTTGTGGTAGATTATGTTCATCGTAACTCTAGCGATTGAATAAAGATTTTGAGTTGGGAAAATGGAGGAAGAAGAGAAAAAAGCAGTGCTGCTAATGGCTTACGGAAGCCCCGATAGAGACGAAGACGTAGAACCTTACTACACACACATTAGGGGCGGAAGAAAGCCAACACGAGATGAGCTCGAGAATCTCCGAGAGAGGTACAGGAAGATTGGAGGGCATTCTCCACTTCTAAGGGTAACAAATTCAACCGCTAAGAAACTTGAGGACAGACTTTCGACACGAGTCTACGTGGGAATGAAGCACTGGCATCCATACATCTCCGAGACTTTTGAAGAGATTTCAAAGGAGAGCGTAACCGAGCTAACCGCGCTTGCTCTTGCTCCGCACTATTCGAAGATTAGCATTGGAAGTTATCAAGACGCAGTGCGCAAGGCGAATGAGGAGAAAGGAAATAAAGTAACCTTGAGATTTGTGGATAGTTGGCATCTCGATCCTGTATTCATTGAAAAGTGGAGAGAAAGGATTGTACAAGCCTACGAACGCAATTTTTCACAAACCGAGCGTAATAGCATCTTCTTCTTATTTACTGCCCACTCTCTTCCTGAGCGAATACTAACTTGGAATGATCCATACAAAGTTCAGCTCCTCGAGACTGCGAAGACGCTCGTCTCCGAGCTCAAGCTTGATGATAAACAATATGCATTCGCGTTCCAAAGCGCAGGGTATACTAACGAGCCTTGGCTCGGGCCTGACATTTTGGAGAAACTCAAAGAACTAGACGCGGGCGGATGGAAGTCGGTGCTCGTGATTCCAATAGGGTTCGTATCGGACCACCTCGAAATATTGTTCGACATCGACTTCGAAGCTCAGGAGCTAGCGAGAGGATTAGGTATGCACCTTGAGAGGACGGAGTCATTCAACGATGAAAACGACTTCATCGATGTTTTGGAATCCGTCTTGAAAAACTCAAGAAAGACATAGATTCTAAAACAGCTCCATGCTTTTGGAGGGATCTTTTCTGCTAGACATATGGCGAGATTCAGAGCAAGAAAGAGTGCTCGCTATTATTAGCATGTATTGACTTATAGCGAGCTTAATCGAAGGCTCTATTTTGCATAAAGAAATACCTTGATAGTCGTCGCAGTTATTGGTGGTGGAAAGATTGGCGAGGCGGTCGGGCGCAGCATAGCCAAGTCCGACAAGGTCTCAAGAGTCATCATCACGCGGAGGAACCTAACGAAATCTAGAACGGCGTTGACCCATCCTCTCGCCGGCGAAGATCACCAAAAGAAGATCGAGTTCACTACCGACAACAAACATGCCGCGAGCAAGTCGGATTTGGTTATTATAGCCGTAAAGGCCGGCGACGCGAAGCAAGTCCTAGAAGAGATTTCAAAATCATGCAGGGATAAGATAGTAATCTCGCTCATGGCGGCGATTGCGATCAAAAGATTAGAGAATGCGCTTCCCGAGGCAAAGATAGTCCGCGCAATGCCTAATATTGCGGCGGTGATCGGGGAAGCTATAACGGCATATTCTTTAGGGCATAACCTGACCAAACAAGATGAAGATGAAGTAAAATTTGTACTCGGATCTTTCGGCGATTCGATCGAAGTTCAGGAGCCCTTGATGGACGCCGTAACCGGGCTTTCAGGGAGCGGTCCCGGGTACATCGCGGTCTTGATCGAAGCAATGGTCAGCGCGGGGTTGAAAGTGGGACTGCCCAGAGACGTCGCTTTTAAACTCGTCACAAAGACGTTGACCGGAACCGCTGACCTGCTGGAAAACAGCAAGGTTCACCCCGCCGAACTGCGCGATACGGTCACGACTCCCGCAGGCACGACCATAGCGGGAATTTACGAATTGGAAAAGGGGTCTTTTAGAACGAGCATAATGAACGCTGTCGAAGCGGCAACTCTAGCGGCAGAGAAAGTCGCGAAGAAATTCGATTCCGAATCCTAGAATACGCCCGCAGGTTTTGCGTCCATTCTACACGATGCCGAACTTACTTCAAGTTCTCTGTGGGTCTTCATGTGCTCGTCAAGTGAAGCTTTGTCGACAAAAGCCTCGAAGCAGATGTTGCAGAAATAGTCTCTTTTCTGCGCGGGGGTTTCTCTTTCCGAACTCGCATTCTTGCTCGTAGCAGTAGGCAAGGGTACATGGATAGACCAATGAGAGAGTTATACGCCTTTCATTTTTCTGGTAAGGAATTCGACTTCGGAAGCGAAATCCAATATCGAACAAAAACACTTTTCTCAAGCGCAAGGATAGCTAAAATTCCACGTTGTCGCTGTTTTTCAAGCCCAAATCTTACCTTGTTCCAAAAGACGAGGGCGAACTGTCAAAGATATTGAAGGAGTATGGAGAAACGGCTAGGATAATTGCAGGGGGAACGGGGATCTACGAGATTGCCCACAGAGGGCTTCTCTCTGACATTGAGGCTCTTGTTGACATAAGGGACCTCGGGCTCTCTTACGTGAAACGCGAGTCGGCCTATTTACGCATCGGCGCAGCTACCACGATGACTACTCTATTTCATTCCCAAGAACTCAAAAAAGAGAAGAAATTTCAAGCAATAGTCGACGCTTTGGGCGCCATCCAGCCGTTGCAGGTGAAGAACGTGGCCACAATCGCAGGCGCGGTTTGTACGGCCCTCCCGTTCTTCGATTTGCCTGTTGCATTACTTTCCCTAAATGCGAAAGTGAAAACAGGTCCCCAAGACAAGACCAAAGCACTTTCAGACTTTATCAAAGGGTATTTTGCGATTGACTTGGAGCCGGGCGAGTTCGTCAGTGAGATCGAGATTCCAACCAAGGATCTCGAAAATAGCGCGAGTGCCTTTCAAAAATTCGCGATAACTCACGACGACTGGGCTTTGATAAACTGCGGCGTTTCAATTTCTTTGGACAAGGGGAATAACAAGGTTGCAAACTCCACGATTATATTTGGCGGTGGGGTCGGAGAAAAACCAGTTCGCGCAACGAGTGTGGAGAAAGCGATTGAGGGAATGAAGATAAAAGAAGACGAATCAAAGTTCAAGGAGATTTTTGAAAGAGAAATTCAAAAGGATCTCGAGCCGATCTCCGACATTAGATCCTCAGCTGAATATAGAATGCGTTTAGCCAAGGTCATAGGAAGAAGGACGCTTCTGCAAGCTGCAAATCGAGCGTGAAAGAAATCTGCAAGAAATCACTCTTCTAATCAACGGTCAGAGATACACTCTCAACGTCGATCCTTACGAATCACTAAATTATGTAATTAGGGAAAGGCTTGGGCTGATCGGCACAAAGCGCGGATGCGAAACCGGAGGTTGCGGATCGTGCACGGTGATGGTTGACGGAAAGGCGGTGTACTCCTGCATGATGTATGCCATGCAAGCTATCAGGAGGAAAATAACAACGATCGAGGGACTGCAAAGAGGCAATGAATTAGACATCGTTCAAAAATCGTTCATGGAGGGCGGAGGGCTGCAGTGCGGATATTGCACCAGCGGCTTTATCATGTCCGCGAGGGCGCTGCTCGACTCTAACCCGAACCCTGACCTTCCGGAAGTAAAGGACGCACTTGTGGGAAACCTGTGTCGCTGCACTGGCTATACGAAGATTTTCGAGTCGATACTCCTAGCCGCCAAGGCTCAACAGCAAAATGAGAAGGGAAAGAAGCCAAAGTCCTCTTAAGTTGACCGCAGAACGTTCGAGTGTAGGAACGATTTCTTTTTCAAACATGAGAAAAGCTTCCACCAGATCAGAAGGAGAGAGTTAGAAGAATCTTGTCCGATGGCAAGAAGAACATGGCTTTGGAAATGATCTATACCTCCGATGAACATGGGAATCTGATAGAACTCGAATCTAGGGAGAAACTGCACCTCGCCGTTTCTTCAAAACTTCACGCGGCCGTGATAGGAATGATTCGTAGAAGGGACGGCAAATATCTCGTCCAATGGAGATCAGCAAAAAAACTGGGAGGAAGCAGGTTAGACGTTTCTGCGACGACCCATGTCAGAAAGGATGAAACTTACGAGACTGCTCTCCAAAGATCCTTCCGAAAGGAACTGCACATCAAGGAAGATGTTCCTCTAAAACATTTATTCGACTTTCGCTACACAGAGGAACTCGGAGATCACAAGGAGAACGAATTTTGCAAAGTATATCTGGGGGAATATGACGGGGGCTATGAGCCAGACGAGGATGAGATTGACACCGTCGAATTCATGACATTGAATGAGATGAAGAATTTTGTCGAGACAAATGGGAAGAAAGCGACAAAGTGGCTACGCGAGACCGTCAAGCGAATGAGTTAGCGATCTGAAGCAACGAAAAAGCAGTAAATGGAAAGTTCCTCCTTTTTCCTTTGGAGCCGTGAAGTTTTATCCAACAAGCCACGAAAGAACAAGTCCCTTCGCTTGAGGATCTTGTTTCAATCTACAAAACCATGCTCCTTGCAAGACTTCTCGACACGAAAATACTGAGCATCCAAAGACAGGGAAGGATCGGCCCCTATGTCCCGTGTATGGGGGAAGAAGGGGCGGTTGTCCCTAGCGCAAAATTGCTTCAAAAGCAGGATTGGATGTTTTCATCTTACCGCGAATTAGGGGCCCATTTGGCCAGGGGATTGTCCATAGATTTGATTCTGGCGCAACTATTCGGAAACTCGAACGACTTGTCAAAGGGGCGGCAGATGTCCAACAGCTGGAGCAACAAAGAGCTAAACGACGTACCTACGGCGGCACCGATCGGCGCATACCTTCCTGTCGCTACTGGGGTCGCGATCGGCGCGAAGATCAGAAAGCAGAAAATCGCTGTCCTCGCGTTTCTTGGAGATGGCGGGACTTCTGCTTCGGACTTTCACGTCGCACTAAATTTTGCGGGAGTGTACAAGGCACCGATCGTCTTCGTTTGCAGAAACAACGGCTGGGCTATCTCGCTTCCCGTTTCAAAACAAACGGCTTCGAAGAGCATCGCAGCCAAGGCGCAAGCTTACGGCTTTGAGGGGATACAAGTGGACGGCGGAGACGTAGTCGCCGTTTATACTACCGTGAGCAGGGCGCTAGAGAAAGCTCGAAGAGGCGAGGGACCGACACTGATCGAGGCTCTGACTTTTCGGGCCGGACCGCATTCCACCGCGGATGACCCGAAGAGGTACAGAAACGATGATCAAGTGGCGTGGGACGCGAAAGACCCCATAAAGAGACTACAAGCGCTTCTAGTTTCAAAAGGGGTTTGGACAAATGAAAAGGATCGGGAACTTTCAAAACAGTATGAGACAATGATCTCGGACGCTATCGGTAGACAGGAATCCGTAAAGCCAATTCCGCTCAAGGAATTGATTCTCGGCGATGTTTACTCAGAGATGCCGTGGAACCTGAAAGAGCAGTCTGAAGAATTGGAATAGCTAGTTCATTTTTTTGTTTTGTGTGTTTTTCGTCTTCTTTGCTGAAGAAGAAGCTAGAACTTTTCGCTGAGGTTTCGTCATCGCAGTCTCTTCCTTAGGTGCTTCTCGTTGTTGTTTTCCTGATTCAGCAACTTCCGCGTATTCGACATCCTTTTCTTCAGCTTGGTTCTTCATTCTCGCCGCAGACTCTCTTAATTGAGTCAATTGCAATGCCAGCTGAGATACCTGTTTCCCCTTTTGCGTGATGGCATATTCCGTCACGTAGCGCAAGCCAATCAGTTTTGGCTTTGGCTCGATTAGCCCCTCTTCTATGAGTTGGTGCAAAGCCCTGCTAGCCGAGGAGCTGCTCTTGACGGCTCTCGAGGCTTCCGTATAACTGATTACGTCGGCCTTTTTTCTTGCGATGTAGGCAAGGAGCTGGATGTCTGTGACTGGTTTTCGCAATTTGAAGATTGGGTATTTTTAGTGTTCTTTCAAGGTCGTTATAAGAACACTCCTTTCTTCTAACCCTTCCAGATGCCTATCGCGAACCCAATGATGAAAAAGATCGGAAGAGTATAGAATATCGCACCGAGAGCTCCAGAGTGTTGAGCTTGGAATATCAAAATGTTCACGAGCTTTGAGACGACTTGACTTGCAGTAAGATGCGAAGGCAGGCTGATTCCTAGCAATCCGGCTAGAATTATTCCAACGATGATCATGACGGCCGAGATTAGGGCCTTTTTCGCGGCGAGGCCAAAAATCAGACCGTCGACGAATACCAAGAGCACCGTTATTATAGAAGAGTATGGCGCGAGACTTGCGGGAAGGAAGCTAAGAAAAGTGGTTATCAATTTCTCTGTCGGATTGGTATTGTTTTGGCATTTTTTATAGTTTCCAACAACTACAATGTGACGTGAGATTAGAACTGTCCGCACAGTTTGAGCTTGTCGCGCCTCTTCAGTTTCTTGATCTCAATCTCTCTTTTGAGGGCCCTTGATTTACTGCGAAACCTCTCATCGTGTACCATCCTGACAGGACGGCGGGAGCGAGTAAACTTTGACCCAACGCCTAGATTGTGTAATCGTAATCTTCTCTCCAAGTCGATGGTGTATCCTGTATACAGGTCTCCGTTAGAACAGCTCAAGATGTAGACATAGTGCCACTTCGTGGGCCTTCAAACACCATCTTTCGATTTCTTCGGGTCTGTTAATATCTTCTTTCCATCAGTTCAGTATCCTGAGTTGTATTTTGCCAGAAATGTGGGACTAAACAGGGTTTGTTATAGCTCAATTCTTAAATTGGATGGAGACGCTACAATCTTTGTTAACAGGATCCCCCTTTTGTCGAGCAAAATAGATGATCGGCGTAAGGTCGCTCTAACTGCAGACTTGATGCGCAGAGGTGCGACCCTACTCAACGAGACATGCCCCCGATGCGGAGGCGTCCAGATCAAATATCAAGGTAAAGTTTACTGTATAAACGAAGACGATTTATCAAACAT
This sequence comes from Nitrososphaerales archaeon, assembly GCA_030041295.1. Taxonomy (GTDB): domain Archaea; phylum Thermoproteota; class Nitrososphaeria; order Nitrososphaerales; family CADDZS01; genus JASHOD01. The sequence goes on along the minus strand of JASHOD010000032.1, from coordinate 6,139 downwards.
AGGTTCTCCTTTATCTTCCGCCCCCATCTCCAAAGCAGCGGAGTCTAGCTCCTCCGAGCAAACGGTACAACAAACGGTTCTAACTTCGTCCACTCCTCACAGGGCACAGCCGGCGCCCTCATCGGAACGAGATGCCCTGAAGGCGCTTCTCGAAGAAAAGTTGGCCAAAGTCTCGCAGCAACTAGAAAACTCGCAGGACTATAATCAGCAGGAGAAATTGCTCGACTTGATTTCAAAATATCTAGAAACTTTAGAGAAATTAAAGAATAACAAACACGGTTCTGGCGAGTAATGGATCTTATTACATCGGATAGCCAAGGAAAAAATAACAACAACACTCACTCACGCAGTAAGACCGAAGAAAAAGTTCCTCTTCATTGCTTTGCTTGCGGAAGAGCGGTGTCAAATCCCAAGGAAGAAAATCACTTGGGGGAAGAGATCATTTGTGATTCATGTCGAGAAGAAATGATGTCATCTCTTGAAGAAGCTTGGGTGAAACATTCCGCATTTTTAGATTCCGCCCTAAACTAGGAATGGAGGGACCTATTCCTTTCCGATTCTTCAACGATGCGCGAGAGCTTTTTATTGGGATAGTGGCTGGGTCAGGATTAGCCCGCTTGCTTCTCCTTGGTCAAGGGGCGAAGCAATTAACTTTGAATCCTCGACGTCATGCTCGATTGGGTAGCCCATAAAAGCCCGGAGGCTTTCAAACAGGCTAAGAAATTGCAGCCCCTTCTCCGTCACAAAGTAGGTCTTCGAAGCGGTTTCAATATCAAGGGGTTCCTCTACCAGTTTGTGTCTTAGCAGGAAGTTCAGGTAAAGGTCGAGCTGTTTGAACGAAAGATTTGACCTATGCATCAAATGTGTCTTTTTTGCCGAAGCACGCGTTGCCGCGATGATATCGTAAAAGATCTCGATTCGACTACAATTTTTCATGAATAGGGTTTTCACTTGAAAGGCATCAGATTTTTCAAATGACTTAATCATGCACTAAGGTACGTATTGTTCTATTCTTAGAACGGCTCGGATAACCAAAAGCAAGATGTGTAGTCATGTTTGGCCTGTTTCCTTTGATCTCGAGAAAATCTTTATTGCTTAAAAGCGCCGAGTCCGGGTGGGAAACTTGTCCAGAAAACAGTTTGCAGACTTTTGGGTTATGGATTACTACTAGAAGCGCCCCTGCCGGCACTCCTTTTTGTTCGATTAGCGAATTGGTCGGCAATGGGCACGAATAGTTCCCTCTCAAGATATAGGAAAACAAAAGCTCTGTCAGAGAAGGGTTAAAAAGGCAAGTTGCAAGATGAAATTTGCGTTATTGTTGCTTAAGGGATGTTATTATTATCATGTCAACAGCTGCAGAGAAGCGCGAGAAACGACGAATCGAAAATGAGGAAAAAGTCCAGAAAGCTCTAGGCACTTTACAGCAAGTCGTAGAGAGTAACATCACCCCGCGAAATATCCGTAAGATAGTCAAGGATGCTATAAACACGCTGACCGACCCCAAGACGCCGATTGGGATCCGCGCTGCAAACTCGATTTCAATTCTCGAAGAAGTCAGCCAAGACCCCAATATGCCTTCATTCAGCAGGGTTACGATCTGGTCTGCCGTGTCCACATTAGAAAGTGTTAGAGAATCCTAGTACCTCAACTCCTAATCTTTGGCAAGATAGTCTCCGCAAATGACTTTGCCTTCTCTTCTTGTCTCGCCTTGAAGAATCTGAACATCGCCCCGTCGATCCCGATCCGTTCGTACATTTTGATCTGATCTATTACTTCTTCCGATGTCCCAAAGATAGCTGAAGCTTCGAAAAATCGCCTAACTTCTTCCTTGGACGTATGCTGCTTGCGCGCTTCCATTTCTAATTCTTGTTCTAGTTCGCTACGCGTATCGGAGAAGAAACATAGCCCAGAAACCGTTTTCAAAATCGAGTTGCAATCCCTCTCTTCCTTGGAGCAGTACTCTTTCAAAATTGAAAGTCTCTCCTCGCAGTATTTCGGCTTTAAATCTCTCAATGTGAAGTTAGAAATGTCGGCGTATTTTGCTACCAAAATGCAACAACTTTCTCCCCTTACCTCCGATGAGTATTGGGGGATGGGGTTTCTGGAAAGGCTTTGGAAGACTCTCCGCTTTTTCCAAAGTATAGTATCGGCCCTTGAAAGTGGTCTTGTCTTTGGCCCAGAGCTTCGAAATAACCTGAATCGACTCTCCGAGCATTTCGATTCTCGTCTTCGCATCTGGAAAAGAATAACCAAAATCAATAGCTTCCTTTTTGTACCACCCTGCGCCAATCCCGAAGATCAGTCTCCCTCTGCTCAAATTGTCGACAGTCGCCGCAATCTTAGCCAGTATTCCAGGGTGGAGGAAGAGATCGTTTGTTACAAGTGACAGTAGTTTTACTTTCTTCGTGTTCAATGCGAGAGCCGAAAGGAGGCTCCATGCTTCAAGGCAGAACTGATCTTCAGAGTCCAACAAGTAAAGATGATCGTAGAAAGAAAGACTGTCAAATCCCAGCTCTTCGCCAAGGCGCGAAAGAGCTAGCACGTCGCCATATTGAAGTCCGCCATGATCAATATTGAATCCGATTTGTCGCAAAGGAGAAAACGTCCATGACCCATTCTCTAGATGTTTTCGTTCTTTAATGCGATGATCAATTCTTCCATTTTTCTTCTTCCTGTTGACTAAAAATGGCTCATGACATCCTTTGAGAATGTGAGCTTGTCGTTCGGGTCGTATTTCCCTCTAAAGTTCACAATCAAATAATCTATTCCCATTCCCTTGAGGTCGTTAACCTGCTCGGTTATCTCACTTGGGCTGCCCAGGAGAAAACCGTTCGAGTAAGATTTCATGTCTAGCCACGATGGCTTGAATGGCTCTATCTTCTTCATGGCTTCGTCCTTGCTTTCCGCGAACATCACGCTGGCCAGTCTTGTTTTGAGTATCTTTGAATAGTCTCTTCCCACACTTCTACAATGCTCTCTCAAAACGTTGAGTTTGTGTCTTAACTCCTCTCCTCCAGCAAAGAGATTACAAGCATCGGCGTATTTCGCCACAAGTTTCAAGGTGATTTTTTCCCCGTCGCCACCAATCAAGATCGGGGGTCGCGGCTTTTGAACTGGCCTTGGTGACAAAACGAAATTTTCTATTTCATAATATTTTCCATGGAATATTGGATTTTCTTTCGTCCAAGCCATATCGATAATTTGTACCGCTTCTTCTAACATCGAAAGGCGAGTCCGATTATTTTGGAATGCATAACCGTAGGTTTTAGCTTCTTCTTGAAACCACCCAGCCCCGAGCCCGAGCCAAAAGCGCCCCTCGCTTACTTGGTCAATTGTTGCACCCATCTTCGCAAGGAGTGCAGGATTCCTGAAGAAATTGCATGAGCATAAAGATCCGAGTCTAATTTTCCTAGTTACCGCAGCAATGGCGGAAAGAGTAGTGTATGATTCCATTATTGGTTCTGTAGTACTGCCGACGAATCCAATCTGTAGCAGGTGGTCCATGATCCAAAATGAATCATAGGCCTGCTCCTCGCACTCAAGCGCAATTTCTTTGAGGGTTTGAAAAATGGACTTGTGGCCGGAAAAGGTATGAGAAGGTTGTTGATAACCGAATTTCGTTTTTCGAGTTCACCTGCGTACCTCTTGAAAACAGTACCGAAGAAGTTCTTCCTCTTTAGGATTGTCTAGGAAACTGTCGTTTGAATACTCTCTCGTCTATAAAATACATTCTCGAGAAAGTTAATCCGGGACAGTAGAACTATTTGTCTTGGATACATCGCGGAGAATCTTAATTGACTATGCATACAGTGGGTCTAGATTTTATTGACACACCAAATAATAGAATCATGTCGGAAAATATTGGATTGTATCGAACAAGGGCGTGTGTGCAGATGGCGCAGAAGATTCGCGTGATCGGGAGGACTGTGACCTGCTCGAAATGCAAACAATTGGCTGATTGTTACTGCACATGTGGGACTTTCCTATGCGTAATGCACCTTGGCACACATAGATGCGTTGTTCAACTTCGCGCCACGTACAGCAGAGAACTTGTCGAAGCGCTGCGTTAGGAAAATTCGTAGTGGTAGTAAACCAGCTAAACTTTATCTTGAAAAAGTTGATTAATCCTAGACCAAGAAACGTTTCTTTGCCGGGGGACTCGAAAGGGCCGGGGTAACAACGGAATCGATGCATGCATCCTAAATGCATTGGTCCCGAAAGCTCAGCCTGGTTAGAGCGCCAGCCTCCTCAAAGAGAGTTTCGGGCTATACAGCTCTCTTCCGAATGGAAAAAATGAAGAACAAAGAAATAGGCATTTTTTCAGGAAAGAGAGGGCGTTACTCATAATCTGGAGGTCGCGGGATCAAAGAAGGGATTCGTCCTTCGCGGACTCCCTATGAGAGTCCCGTCCCCGGTAATATCTTCCTCGAGTACGACTTGATCTTGGAAACGATGGTTTGAGGCTCAAGGAAATTCCTGATCTCGTAATCAACTCAAAGGAAGACAGGATCGAATTCAAGACTATTTCCGCAGCTCACATAAAATATGCTACGAACTTATTCTTACCAACCCTCCTTTCATAAAGAAAAGCAGGCGTTACAATAAAGGCATTAAGCTTTCTACACTTTGTCTAAGGCATTACGTTTTATCACCATCATTAGCAGGATAGTGCTAGACTGTTCCTTTGCCTCAAACCAAATCAATCATCAGAATCGAAAACGTCGTAGCATCTGCTAGTATCAACCAAACGGTTGATTTGAACCAAATTACTCGGTCGTTCGCAGACGTTGAATATCATCCAGACCAGTTTCCAGGGCTTGTTTTCAGGCTGAAAGCGCCAAAGACTGCAACGCTGATCTTTAGTTCAGGAAAAATGGTCTGCACGGGAGCAAAGTCTTCTGTTCAGGCTTCAGAAGCAGTCATTGCAGTCGTTCAGAAACTTCGAAAGGGAAAAATCGACATTCGGAACGAGCCAATCACCGTGATCCAAAATATCGTAGCTTCGGGATCTCTGGGCGGTAAGGTACTTCTCGAGGAAGCAGCAAGACAATTATCAAAGTCCATGTACGAACCTGAACAATTTCCAGGTCTGATTCACAGGATGGCTGATCCGAAAACCGTGATCCTGCTCTTTGCTTCGGGCAAACTCGTGTGCACTGGAGGAAAGACTGAGGCAGATGTTTACCGAGCTGTGAATAACCTTCATATGAGCCTTGAGCAAAAGGGACTAATGATATACGCCTAGATTGAAACTATAATCCGCCGCGTTTGGAATCTGCTGGATAATTGAACTTTAACTCTTTTATTCAAGAAGCAAGTCAATAAGCTGCACTATGTCGTCTCATACTTCTTTTTTGCAATTGGTCGCAGATTAGTCCCTTCAAAAGCATTTAGTAAATAAGTGAATTCAGTTCGAAATATAGTTGATTAGCATGTCAGAAGCAAAACAATCTAAAGAACAGTACGATAAGCTCCTGGCTAGAATTAGATTAGCCAGACCCGAGACCACAACGATTATGGAAGACCGTTTGAAACTCCCCGAACCTAGGACAATGGTATCTGGTAAGAAAACGTACTGGATTAACTTCATCGAGTTTCCAAACATCTTGAGAAGAGATCCTACCGAGTTCTTGAATTATTTCAGAAGTCAGCTCGCAATTAATGCGTCAATCGAGAATGGCAGGGCAATATTCATGGGCAGACCAGACAAGCATTCCTTCTCAGCATTGGTCGATAGATATCTGAAGGAAAGAGTGATCTGTCCAGTTTGCAAGAGTCCGGATACTCACCTTGAAAAGGTGAAGCAACTCGTAAACATCGTATGCGAAGCGTGCGGCGCAAGATCTGCAGCAAAATAGATTAACGCTGGCAATAATGCGCCTTAACACAAAGCGTACAAGAGTGAGAGATCTTGAAAAACCTATTAGCGTTAGGCAACTGGAGAAGGGGACTCGCTGTCTCTTCTGCTTGCGCGAATGGCCTGTTTTCGGTGACGATTCATTTCAGCGATTTTCTCCTTGTATTCCTTTTTCTTTTTCTTATCTCCCTGTATTCGCGCTTGGTCGTAAAGCTTCCTGAGCCTTTCTTCCTCTGCCTCAAATTCGGACAAATTTTAGCTGAAGATATGTTGTAAGATTGC
>JASHOD010000031.1 GCA_030041295.1 Nitrososphaerales archaeon | reverse complement strand
GAAAAGAACGAAATGCCGCGGTCAGATAGAGGTCTCATTATCTTGAATGAGAAAGTGTTCAACCAAAACGACAAATCAGTAATCACAATCAAAAGAGAACTTCTGATCAAAAGAAAACGAGATAATTCTGAATGAAATAATAGAAATCGGCTCTGTTTTATCTCTGAGGTAACTTTTACACTCACCGTGAAGAGATTACTTCATAAAACTCCGGCCTGCGGTCTCTATAAACAAACAGATCCGTTCTTGCTTCGTGAACTTTTTCCAAATCAAGATTAGCTGTTAGAATAATAGATTCGTCACCTGGTTTTGCTTGTGAGAGCACATTTCCTTTGGGATCTATTATCGCGCTAAGTCCATAATAACTCGCGCTTGTGTTTTTGATCGACTCCAGTCCTGATTTGTTAACGCAAACACAGAAAACGGCATTCATTGCTGAATTTGCTTTCAGTAGACAAATTGCGTTCTCGCTTACAAAGCCAGCTGAAGCATTGGCGATAATGATGATTTCAGCTCCCTTAAGAGAAAGTACTCGCCAAGCTTCGGGATACCACCTCTCATAGCAAATTAGTACACCTATCTTCGCCTTTGATGTCTTAAAAGTAGGGTGCCCGACTCCAGTTCGGAAGTAATACTTCTCGTCGTTGACTTGGTCTGGTCCCCAACGGTAGTCCGAGATGTAGTTCTTCCTTACGGTCTTAACCTCGCGGCCGTCAGGCAAAACTCCTATCACCGGATTTCCATTCTGATCAATGACAATTGCGCTATCGAAATATTCCCCCTCAATGTCTCCCCGTTCGAAAAAGGGGAGAACAATTGTTGTTCCGTATTCTCTTGCCTTCTTAGAAAAGACTTCGATTGTTGGTCCGTCTGCTTTTTCTGCGAGGGCAAAGAAACTCTTGTCCTTGAGACCAATACAAAAGAAAGGGGTTACGCCTAATTCTGGGAATACTACGTAATCTGGATGGTTAAGAACGGCTTTCTCGAAGAGTTCTAGATTATAATCCAGATTTCTCTTTGGGTCATTTGTCAGTGGGCCGCTCTGAATCGCAGCTACTCTTATTGATCGTTCCATTAAAAACCAACTCCTAATATTTTATCGTTCGTATCATTTAAACAAGATAAACCTCGATGAGTCATTTAGTGTTCCTCGAATATGTTTTGAAAAAATTGGATTCTTTGAATAGTTGCCTCTGTCTCTAGACTTGTAGGATTACGTGGATCCTTAGCTCTAGGAAGTCTTCCAAGTTTGAGCATAGCTGCAATCAAGAGTATGCGAGCTTTGTTCGCGTCGAGATTGCTACCCTCAATCGTGAGGTCCGAAGGATCTGTGACGACTCGTCCTCCAGGGTCGCTTCTTCCTACTCTTACCACTGGGATCCCACTTAGAGCAGCGATGCAAAGAGCCTTCATCTGAGCCCTAGCCCCAGTCGCATATGGACAGACTCCCTCATATACAAGCCCATGAAGTTTTGGCTTTGATAAATCCTCACTATTCTCATCTAAAGTAGCTTTATTAATTGCAGCCATAATTTCGACTTCTTGATCTGGATTTTCTGTCTCATCTTCTTGCATATAGCTACCGTACTTAATAATGCGAACCCTTGGGATGCACTCCGCCCGAAGAGACCCATCATCGTCCTTGACCTTTATGGAGATTAACTCTCCGTCATGTATGCTGTTTGAAAACTCTAACGTAGTCGGTAACTTACGGAAATTCAATTCAGAGCTATCGGTATGTTTGTAGTTTGGACGGTACCAGATGGTTACTGACGATGCCTTTACCTGGCCTAGAATACCGCCGTGGCCACCAGTCGCTTTGTAATTGCCAGGTCTATCGTCACTCTTCTTAAAATCCCGCGCTGCGAAAACCTGTTGATCGATCACAGCAACGACTCCAATTCCTCTCGTTCTATCAGAAAGAACGTAATCGACAGCATCAACGAGATTTCTGTCACCATCATTAGAGAGTTCACCGTGTGGCCTTTGACTGGCGACGCCAACGATTGGAAGTTTTGTGTCTATTGTAAGGTTCATCCAATACAAAGTTTCTTCCAGAGTTGAGCTATTTTCTAGCCATATTCCACCCGAGTAGATTCCAGAATCCATTATTCTTTGGACAATGTTTACGATTCTTGCTAGATCTCTCGCTCTTACAGTCTTCGCTAAAGCTTCTGGCCAGTACGGAAAGTAATCAACACCCGAAATCTCTCCCTTTCTTGTATATCCTCCAGGAGGCAACACTCGAAAGAATTCATACTCAGCTTTTCTACCTAGGTTGCTTCCTTCGCCCAGTTCGTTTCTACCAGAAATAGTCCTGTCTATCTCGACAAAAATCCTCGAAGCGTCAGGATAGAAAAACTGCCTCTTGCCATAATTAATCATCGCGTTAGATAGGTCGTTTGCTTCAAAAGGGGCACCTTTCTCCGAACCATCAGCACGCCTAGCCATGTAGGGCAGGAGATATGGTCCGTCTTCAGGCCTCAATGTGACTTCGTAATATTCATTCCCGTCGTCAAAATATACATCGGAGGCATCCTGTTCCAGTGGATGAGCGGTGTATTTTCTTATCCTTACGGTAACAGGATTGAAGAGAAGTTGAGGAACTAGATGATCATATTGTCCTGGAATCTTTCTCTCAGAGGGTAGCCTGGCTTTGTTGCTCGTGACCAATGGAGGAGAATTTGCTACAGTAGAACTAGGACCGGAGAAGACTGCAATTTTCGGCATTCCACGATTCTGATATGACAGGTCTAATAAATTCTTGCAACCCAATTTTTTCTCTCAACAAAACTTTCTAATCAAATCCATGCTTTACGCATCCAGGAACGAAAATGGAGAATAGGTTGTGTATTAGGCTGAGGTATCTGAAGATTTTCTTCAAGATTATTGGAGAAAGCTTTTGATTGAATTGATAGATTTTTGTACTCTGATTTTCGACAGACTTAATTCCTGAAATGCTAAGTGAGTTTCCATGCAAACGGAACAATTCAAACATCTCTTCAGCCCAATCGATGTTGGACCCGCCACGCTGAAAAACAGAATTTTTGTAACGCCTCATGCCATGGGTTTTGCATCCGATTCCCGCGATAATCTGCCAGGAGAGACTCTCGCTTTTTATTGCGCAGAAAGAGCAAAAGGCGGAGCTGCTTTAGTTGAAGTATCGATGGCAGTAGCCAGTGTAAGCAACCTATCCGAATTGAAGCCTTACACCGACTCCCAG
>JASHOD010000030.1 GCA_030041295.1 Nitrososphaerales archaeon | reverse complement strand
GCCAATGCGTAGCAGTTGAATGAACCAGATGCTGTGCATGCAACTTCGCCGCCCGCTCCATATACTATTGGAGCAGCTGGCGTAGCTGTTTGAACTTGGGCCACTGTAAGACCAGCTGCGGTAGTCGATCCTGGTGTAGTTGAAGCGCCCTCAGCAAAGCCGATGTCCACGAATCCAATTGTCCCGGCAGTCTTTTGAACTTCGGCCAGAACGCCTGGGTTACCGACCTCAGTTATTCCAGGAAGTGCGACTGCGTTGTTTGATGTTGAGGCACAAACAGTTGCTAGATAGCTGCATGCAGTGTCCTCAGTTCCAGAAGGAAGATCTGAGCGAGAGACTGCGGTGATGCAAGTTGTTGGAGCTGTAGCACAAGCTGCTGCTGTTGATGCACTTACTGAAATTGCTCCAGTTACCGCTGTTCCAGTCATGATTACCGCTGTTGTTCCAGCCGTACAGGGAGCTGACAATGTTCCATATCCTGCTGTGTAGATTACTTGCAAAGCGGCCAAGGTAATTCCTGTACATCCAGCCGTTGATCCAGTACTACTCAGTACGAACACAACACCGCTTCCGCCGACTTCTACAGCCTGAAGGTTAGCTGTTGGATACTCTGAGACTGCGCTTGCAACCGCAGAGAACGATGATGCATCACCAATGTCTAGCACGCCTTCAGCGACACCTTCCATACCGGCGCCGCTTCCGCCTTGCTGAACAACGACGTTCACGCCGTTAGCTGCATTGTATGCCGTTGCCGCTGCAGAGACTGCTGGAAAGAGTGTTGTAGAACCGCCAATCAGAATTTGGTCAGTTGCATTTGTAGTGTTTGGATTTGCTGCTTTACTTGTTGAACTAGCTATTCCTGACATAATGAGTCCGACTGAGACAGCTCCAACGATAGCGATGATGATCAAGATGAGCGTCGCCACTATCGGTGAAATTGCCTTTCGTCCTCTATACTTGAAGAGTTTCTTATAGTCCACGATTAATTACACCGTGAAATATTCGGCTTCCGATAGGGGGAGATTAACATGGCCCAAGAATTATCACTTCATACCAATTGTCCATATTATACTACATAGGGGATATAGTGAATGAGTGAATTATGTATGGGAATTCATCTTGGCCGCTCGCTCGACTGACACGTCGGACCCAAGAATTATGACGGTTCTGTTCGATCTTACCTAGGCGAAAGTAGAATCTTGTTTGATATTCTACTATTTCCTATATTTGATCTGCAACTTCATCGGATCGACTTTCAGGATTAGCGTATCAAAACCGCGTTCCTGTACCATTGCTTCACTTCCGATGCCTTTAGATTGGCTGAACCTCAGCCAACCCCGGTGAGAGATATTCATGACCGCAACATGATCTCTGTCAAGCCATCTCTTACACTTTTCACACCAGAGTTGCCTTTTGTGCTGGACATCGTTCTTGAGTGGTTCTTGGAGTCTCTCCCCGCATCCTACGCAATCAAGCGATGTTCCTCTGGTTTCCTTTCTCGTCAAGTGAATAATCGGTACCCCTTCCCAGGCAGCTTTGTATTCGATTTCTCTTTTAGTTTCACTGTACTCCCAGTTATTCATCATTCCCCGATAAGCTCTTCCTTGCCCACTGCCTTTTTTGTACATGTTACGAATATTCCTGATGTCTTCAAACACTATAGCCTTCTTTTGTTCCCTAGCATTCTTTACGATGTCCTTTGAAATCAGATGCTGTATTCTCTTTGAACGCTCGCGCCTTCGCGTGCCGTACTTTGAACTAATTATCCTTCGGATCCTTACGTCATTTCTAGCAAATGATCTGACGATGCTTCTAGTTCTCTCGGCAATCCTGACGATTTCCCCCACATCGTAATATTTCACAAATTTCTCATTCCCGACTGTTAGGTTGCGAAGGTTTCTGTCGATTCCAACTGTTCCCGTTGTTCCTTCTATCTCCGGTACGTCTTTTGAAATGCAGAGTGACAGTGAATGCTCAGTCAGTGTGAACGAATTTATTTTAAACGATGGATCTGATATGATTGAAAGTGCATGCCTGGTTAATGGAATAGTTTCGAACGCTTTGTTTCCCAATGGAAAACGCAGCTTTCCATCTACTATTCTAAAATAATAGCAAGAAACAAGAATTGGTTTCTTAACATACGGATTCTTTGTCTTAAAACCTCTCTTGATCGATTTGTTCCTAGAAGCGAGAATACCTGATGCCTTGGAATTTGCACAAAGTTTGTAGTATGAGAGAACATTATTGTTCCTACCGAGTTCTCTGTATGTCAGTGAACAGAGCTTCTTCATATTCGAGACGTCATGAAGTAAGCCTATTCTGATGCAGTCATTAGTCATTCGTCTGAAATCTTGCATTAGAGAAAGTACTGCCTTAGAAGGACTGTAGGACTGCGTGACCGATTTTCTCGCTAACAAAAAATTCATGTTTTTCTCAGAGATGACTGCCTAATTACCTCATATGGTGAAATGGGATGAATCTGTGGTCGATATTAATCCACCAATTATTCCCAAGACTTCGCATTCGTTGCTCGTTAGGTTAAGATTATACACATAAAATTCTCTTGAAGAAAACGGCTTGAGCCGAAATCCGTCCTCTTCCTCTGAAGATTCCACCTTACAACTCCTGAGGATGACCCAATTCGATCATTGGGTCGCGCGCTAGCAGATATAGAGAATGACTGAAATCCATATTGAATGCAAATATATCGAGAAATCCAGTTTCGCAAAGATCGCAAGAATCGAATTGGATAGTCGCGGTCAGATAATTGACTGTCTACACCTTAATGGATAGAAAGTGTTTCGCAATTCTTGGAAGTCCGAAATTACTTCCCTAAAGAAAAAGGCCTCTTTTCTTTACTTCCCTTAATACCTGCAAT
>JASHOD010000029.1 GCA_030041295.1 Nitrososphaerales archaeon | reverse complement strand
CCACAATGGACTGATGATGTAGAGCACACATTCTTCGATCCCAAGTCAAGTACCTATCCGTTACTAGTGATCTCGCCAAACTCGTACTACAGATCGCATTCGTCCAATTTCACGAATCAATACTTGAACGGCGACTGCTACAAACACAGAGTCTGGATCAGTGTGGCCGATGCAAAGGCGAGAGGAATCAATGACAGTGACCTCGTTAGAGTATTTTCTGATGTGGGCGAGATGGTGATTCCTGCCTATGTAACTTCCAGAATTGTACCTGGTGTTATCGCTATCTATCACGGAGGATTCTATAAACCCGCTGCCGAGACGACAGCTCTCATGCCTGATGGGATTGATACTGGAGGAGCAATGAATTTCCTACTCTCTGATGATCAGCCAGGCAAAATGGTTCTAGGTACCACCGTCGGATCTGGCCCCGTGCAAGTTGAATTGTTCGGGGAGAGCTTAACAACGGCAACAACTACAACGTCGACAACGACAAGTGGAGGATCGACATCCTAGGAGGAGAAAAAGTTATGTCAACATCAACAACAACTCAGACAACAACGGAGACAACGACTACTTTTGTAACCGGAGTGCAATACGGATTCTTCTTTGATGCAAGTAGATGCAACGGATGCCATGCATGCGCTGTTGCATGCAAGAATTGGATGATGCTTCCACCTGGCCCTTTGAAACCGCTAAAAGTGCATGAATGGGAAACAGGATCATTTCCAAACGTCCAGTTGCATTTCTTGTCCATGCATTGCTTCCACTGTGCAGTACCTGCCTGTATTCCAAAAGCTCAGGGAGCTCTAATGAAGGAACCGAAGTATGGTGCAGTCCTACTAAATCCGAACTTGGCCACTTCTGAGGCATTGCGAGACGCTGCAGACGCATGTCCTTATGGTTCAATTACATTTGCATCAGATGCTTATGGAGCTCAGGCTGTGAAGTGCGATATGTGTGTTGGAAGACTACAGCAAGGACTAGAACCGGTTTGTGTCATGGCCTGTGCTGAACGGGCACTTGACTTCGATACTCTGCCAAATCTACAGAAGAGGTATGGAACACTCGCACAAATTGAGACACTTCCAAGTCCCTCAACTACCACGCCATCAGTAGTATTCAAAGCACCTGACACACCGCAGCAGTTCGTGCCCTACGATGCCAACACTGCATTGCAGCTCTTAGCCAACAGAGGTAGCTTCCCTCCTGTCTATAGTTCACCAAGCGACGTGACAGACACTTCAGGAGTGGTAGTAGGTCGCCCGCAGTTAATTCTCAAACCCAACGGAGTGAACGATCCACAAGACACATCAGTGCACGACGAAGGCTAAGAAAGTTAGAGCATAAGGAAGAATAAACAGCACGAGTTCTCTACCATTAAGCTGTTAGAGCGCAACTGCACATGAAGGCATCTCGTAGGTCAGTAAGTTTTTCCAGGCAAATCCTCCTCCGGCGAAGCCGCGCGCGCAATCGGAAAATCAGCCTTTGGAGACTTTGCAAGAGTATCGATTAAGACAAGTCAGGGCGGAGAATTTATTCTGAGTTACTTTCAAGATGATCACGGAGCTGACCAAGTTCAGTATCCTGCCGGATACACCACGATTACTTCCTCCTCAACTAGTGGGGCGTGGTTTTACTTGGCTTACAAGGTTCTTGGAGCAAAACAAGTGCACACGGCAACGAATTGGGCTTATTCGCCGGATGATTACGACAGAGTAATTGACGATGCAATTCTAGTTTCATAGTAGACATCAATACTTCTTTGAGACTGACAATGAAAACAGATTCATCTAGGAAATTACGGACAGGTTTGATCTGGATTCAGAAACGAAGGCGCAATTTCGAATGTGTATGTGCCACTGACTTGGGTATAAGTAGGTACGCCCTGCACAAAGAGGAACAACTGAGCACTCGTAACATAAGTAATGCAATCTCCGTAATAGTCTGCATCAGTGATGTTGTATGACACGTTTGTTGTTGATAATGGGAAAAACTGAAACACTGATGAAGAATAAGTACCAGCTGGATTAGAATAACCGCAACAGGGATTACCGTTCATCGTTGCACTAAACTGAGCGTATATAGTGTAGTTTTCTGTATTTTCAACTAAAAGACTCATCGTCTTTGTCGCATTGGAATAACTCTCGTTTGTTATCACTAGAGCAGTATCAGGTACTTGAGTGATGCTTGAGGTAACAGTATTGGTCGTGGTAGATGTCACAGTTTCATTCGAATAATCGGTTGAATACTCAGTTGTGGTAGATGTTACAGTTGAGTTAGAATAAACCGTTGAATATTCAATTGCCGTAATGGTCTGATTTTGCGTGGTAGTCAAGAATTCAGTTAAGGCATAGTAATCAGTAATTGTCGTAGTTATGGTTGTGCCAGCTGCATGAACCACGCCCATATTGTTAGATAATGCGAAAGCGCCGATCGCCGACAAAACAATAACGGAAATTACTAGGATTGCAATCCATCTTTTCCAATGCGATCCGCCTATGGGTCCTGTTACTTCTTTCCAACCATCATTAGAGGACATGGCATTAGCGGATTTTTTGCTGTTTCTTATAGATCATTCCTTTTGAATATTGAGAATTACTGTTTTCTTCGAACTCAGCTTGCTCCCTTTTATTTTCGTCGTTGGATGCAAGTTAGAACAATTCTACATATATCAAATCTGTCCTCGAGATGGACTTAAAGAGAAGGATACTGCCCGCGGGCTTGTCGGATGTATGTTTCCCTCTCGCCTATTGAGCAGATAGGATTCGGCCTTCCTTCTATCGTTCAGACATAGGTCAAGGAAGGGATCCGGATGCATCCCAATGCCACCGGGAACACCTTTCGAAGCGTGCATCCATAGGCTTCCTTCGTAGCTGAAGCCCAGAGGGACTTCAGAAAGTCCGACGTCATGGATGGTTGAGGCTTTGCTATCTCGTGTACCTTGCCGGCAGACGAAGTCGGCGTGGTTTGGTTCGCATCTCCTGATGGCTTTAGGATTTCCATCTTCTCAGATTGAATTTCGGCTTTCGGAGTATTAGAACCCCTGAGTTCGCTCGTTAAGTCTGTCTTAGGATTAAGATAAACGGTTTTAAGGCCAGACAGTTAACATTAGAGTTTGAATATAGAATATGGGTAAGAGAAAGGTTCTGAATGAGGCTCAGCTTAAGGAAATGGTGCTGCCTCAGGAAGGAGAAATGTATGGTCAAGTTGTTAAACTTGTAGGGAGCGACCATCTTATGGTAAAATCCGGTGACGGAAAGACACGGCTGGGAAGAATCAGAGGTAAGATTCGCAGACGCGTATGGATTCGACTGGGAGACATTGTTCTGCTTGTTCCTTGGGATTTTGCTGGCGATAGGTGCGATATCATCTGGAGATACACAGTCTCTCAAGTCGAATGGCTCCGAGCCAACGGGAAGCTACCTCCCGACTTCTAGAGATACATCTAGTTCTCTGCGGTTACGGTGTGAGTTCCTTTTGTTTATTCTATAATTGATGAATGTAGAGACGTGAGATCGCTTCTAGCGTCAGGCAAACCCTTCGCACTCAACTCCCTTTCATCATACGCACAAACGAAAACAGCCCGAAATAATGCCAGTTTTCTTCCAAGCTCTGTCTCTAGTTCTCGGTATTGCTTGAAAAAGCCCTTTCGAACGAGAGAGTCAGTTTCAGAAATAATTGTAAAGTAGTAATAACCAGCTTGCTGCTCGACGTCAGCAAATTCGCTGAACTGATCCCTTATCTTTCCGATTGGTTTGAAAGAAGGGGTCTTTCCGGCTACCAAATACCATTCATCAGAGTCAACTATCCGGATCTTCCTTTGCCTCTCGGTTGCCCCAACATCTATACCATAGTCCTTCATCGAAAAGCGAATACCCTTGACGCCCTGTTTTCCAGCTATATAGAGAACCGCAACTGAAGGATCCTGAAGAGATTCGTCAACGAGTTGGAACAATCGTTGTTGCTTTACGGCAGAGTCCGCGAAAATGTACGCTACGTGGCTGCCAATAGAGATGCCCCCGAGATCTCGGTCGGGCGAATCGAATTGCTTTCCGCGACCTTGAAGCGTTGAACCGCTCATCGATTCTCGATACGCCTCTCTGTTTCTTAATGCTTCTGTCGTGGCTTTCGACTGAACTTTTCTTTGCTAGTCAATTACTGGTTTGCTCAGATTTCTTATGTATCCAAATAAAGCCGACTTGAATTCTTAACCCCTAGTCTTAACCTTTAAATTAAGTTTGCACCTTCAGACTGGAACGTGCAAAGTCACAGTTACGCAGACAAGAATTACGGAGCATTACTCGATCCCGAGGATTTACCTAGGCAATGGTACAACATAGTTCCCGATTTACCTGAAAAACTGGAACCGATGTTGAACCCGCATACTCATGAAGCTATGGGGTCCAAGGACTTTGAAGCTCTATTCCCAAAGGAGCTCGTAAAACAACAGTTTTCGCAAGAGAGCTGGTGGGATATTCCTGAACAGGTCTGGGATGCTTACCGACGGCTTCCGAGACCCTCGCCACTCGTCCGGGCAAAGCGGCTCGAAGAGTACCTGAAAACTCCCGCAAAAATCTACTACAAAGCCGAACAGTTCACCCCCGTAGGGAGCATGAAGCCGAACAGTGCGTTGCCTCAGGCCTTTTATGCAAAGAAACAGGGATTGTCGCTTGCTATTTCAGAGACCGGTGCGGGTCAGTGGGGCTCGGCACTCGCTATGTCATGTTCATGGTTTCGACTCCCAGCAAGAATCTACATGGTCAGGGTCAGCTCTCGCCAAAAGCCCGGGCGAAAGATCCTGATGGAAACCTATGGCGCTCAAGTTATCGAGTCACCCAGTGCCAACACCAAAGTCGGAAAGAGATTCTTGACAGAGGACCCAAATCATCCAGGATCCCTCGGAATCGCAATCAGCGAAGCTATAGAAGACACATTCGCGAGCCAGAACTCTCGATACCTGCTTGCTTCGGCATTCAACTACGCTTTAGGGCACCAGACAATTATTGGTCTTGAAACTCTAAAACAATTCGAACTTCTGGACATAATCCCGGACGTGATGTGTGGTTGTATCGGAGGCGGGTCAAATTACTCGGGATTCATCTATCCATTCGTTCGAAAGAAATTGAGAAAGAAGATTGATACAGAGTTCGTAGCTTGCGAACCAAAGGCGGTTCCTTCAACCACCAAAGGTCAGTTCACGTATGACTACGCCGACACTGCGGAGCAAACTCCGCTGGTGAAGATGTACACGGTCGGGCATGACTTTGCGAATCCTCCAATTCATGCAGGTGGATTACGTTATCACGGAAAGGCCCCGAGTCTATCTCTGTTGATACACAAGAAGATAGTAAAATCAATTGCTTATCCGCAGACGAAAGTCTTTGAAGCAGCTAAGATTTTCGCTATGACAGAGGGTGTCATAACGGCTCCCGAATCTTCTCACGGCCTTCGTTATGCCATTGACGAGGCGCTAAGATGTAAGAAGACAGGAGAAAAGAAGGTTATTGCTTTCAACAATTGTGGGCACGGATTGCTTGATCTGTCCGCGTATGATGAATACAACAAAGGAAAGCTAGTTGACTGGGAACCGAAGGAAATTGCCCTAAAGCAATATGTAACGAGTAATTGATCAGTTTGGAGAACTTATCCCAATGAATCAAGACGACCCAAGGGGCTCGCAATCATTAATCGACTACGACAACAATTGAACCTCAGGAAAGCAACTTGCTAACGCTTTCGCAAGGTGTGACCAGTATGCAAAAGTATACCAGTCAGGCGAAGTTTTCTCCAACGCAAGGACCTGCTAAGCACCGTTAACCCGCCGTTGTAGTAAGAGTCATGAATGACTCTAACTTAGAAATTCGTCCCTATGCGACCCTAGAGCAGACTTTCATAAGCACTATATACAGCCAAAGCAATGGTACGTTCGCAGACCGGGATTTGTCTTGGCTCAACAAGAGAGAATGAATAAACGGGGTTTAGCTTCTGCGTCTGGAGAGACGAGGGAAAGGGTTGCGAGAGCCGGCGGAGAAGCTCCTCATGATAAACGTGGACTACAGGCGGCAAGTTCCGAAACTAGACAAGCAGTCGCCAGAAAAGGTGGACTCGCTCGCGGAGAACAAAGACGCAAGCTCCGACAGGAAAGAAGCAACGGTTCTGAACACGGCTCAAACATGTAGCTTGGGGCATCCGTACCTGCTTGTCGGTTGCGGACTAGATGCGCGGCCTGGATTGCGGCTAAACTTCTTATGGCCGGAGTATCGTATTGAAAAGCGACAGCTTTGACATCCGAGCACTTGTTCCCTACTCGAGTAATAGAGTTCGAAAAGGAAAGCTACAATCATCCGCTTGTGTTTGGGGGTTTTGTTGGACCCAGTCTAGTTGGAATTATTTCAGCGAGCTACCTCATCGAGCAGCTACAGCTTCATCAGGTTGCGCATGTCAACTCCCAACATATACCTCCGGTCGCTGTTTTTGTAGGGGGCAAATTGCGTCATCCTTTTCGAATTTATAGCGGTAGCAGTGGAAAAGTAGTGGTAGTAATTTGTGAAGTACCTATAGGACTAACAGGACTCTATGAAGTAGGAGATACACTCCTTAACTGGTTGGAAAGAATTTCACCGCAAGAGATCGTGATCTTGGACGGTATTCCTACCCAAGGCATCCCCACCGATAGACAAACGTACAGTGTGGCAAGCAATTCTAAGTCTAAAGAACTCGAGAATCACGGAATGAAAATCGCAGAGTCCGCGTTAATCACTGGAATGGGAGGATGCATTCTTAACGAATGTCTTTCACGACGTATTGAAGGTATTTCTCTCCTGACAGAGGCGAGCTCCGATTTGCCTGATCCCGCGGCCGTGTTGACCCTTATCAATGCCTTAAATTCTGTCTACCATCTTAATGTCAATACTGAAGTGCTAGAGCAAAACGTTACTCAATTAAATAAAGAGTTGAATGCGATTGGCGAACAATACGATAAAATCATGAAATCTCAGCGGGGACAACTTGGCGAGGCTCCAACGTCCATGTACAAGTAACGTCAGGCTACAAACGTATCACTCGGGTATTCCGTGCCTGAAGACCCGGCTTGAAATCTTCTTTCTGTCCTTCCCTTCAAGCTGAATGCACTTCGTATGCACAAGCACATTCTTTGGCTTACCTTTTATGGTTCGGCTTATTGTTTCAATTTCTTCTTCGACCTCGATTAATTTTCCACAAACAAAACAACGAAAATAGGACTTGTGCTCTTGAACGATATCCAGGTAAATCAATCCGATGAGTGCTGGAATAGTGATAACATGTAGAACAGCAATCAGGACAATGTCGGAATATAATGCTGCTTCGACTGTCAGCGTAATGTCTATCGCGAACAACAAAACTATCATTGTAAGAGTCTTAAGTTTTCTAGACCTCCAAAGGATTGGCCAAGGTAGCAAGAATGTTAGAATGCTCACAGTGTAGACTAGGTACGGGTCAACCATAGCTATCAGGCCGGATCCCGCGCTAGCTTCGTTGCACTACGATATGAATCTTCAATTCGAAAAAGTAGTTTCCGCGCTCTATTTCTCGGTCTGGAAGGAGGTTAATGGAGAAATCGTAATATCCCTTGTCCTTAACCATGAGAGTCCTTTAACAAAAACGTCGATATTTTCGATATTGGTCAGTACAGGAATACCGAGTTCGACGGCTTTTCGCCGTATTCTGTACTCGTCTTCTTGCATGTCAGAAAGCTTGTCTAGCGCAATACTGCTGGGAATGTTTATGATAAGATCAACGCTTCGGCACGCGAGGGCATCGCTTATGTTCGGCTTTCTCCCTTGCTCGCTGATCTTGTAAAGTATTGAAACCTCGCCCAGCCCGTGCTTAGAAAGGAACTCCGCGGTGTGCTCTGTTGCAAATATCTTGTAACCCATTTCGGCGAGTTTTCTCACGGAATTCAGTGTGCGCTTCTTCAGTTCGGTTCCACCGACTGATATGAATACGCTTCCACTAAGAGGTATCTTAAATCCCGAAGATCCGAGAGCCTTGCAATACGCATCAAAAAAGTTCTCGCCAAAACACGCGACTTCGCCCGTAGACTGCATTTCTACTCCAAGTAGCGGATCTGCTCCATCGAGTTGCATGAATGAAAACTGTGGGACCTTGACTCCTACCTTGAATGTGGGAGGGTGCTTTGCTAGGTATTTCTCTATCGATTTACCGAGAACGGCATCGGCACTCGCTTCCATGAGGTTGATCCCTTTCATTTTGGATACGAAGGGCATGGACCTCGAAGCCCGTAGGTTGCACTCGATAACAAGGACGTCGTTCCCTTTCACAATGTATTGAACATTGAATGGACCTTTTATTGCGAGAGCTCTCGCAATCCTTTCAGTGTAGTCGATTATCTTTTCTTGAACTTCTTCGTTCAATCCGCTCGGGGGGATTTGCATCGTGGCGTCCCCAGAATGGATTCCTGCCCTTTCTATGTGTTCTATGATTGCTCCGATGAGGACATTTTTTCCATCAGACACGGCATCCACTTCAGCCTCTTTCGCGTGCTGGATGAATTTTGAGACGACCATCGGATGATCTGGAGATACTTCAGCAGCACTCTGTAGGAACTGTTCTAGGTTTCTTTCAGTCCAGATGACACGCATAGCGGCGCCGCTGAGGACGTACGATGGTCTAGCGATAACGGGATAATTCTCGGCCGCAAATTCCATCCCCGACTTTCTGTCTTTGACTTCTACCCACTTTGGCTGTGCGATCTGAAGCTCGTCTAACAAACTTGAAAATTTCGCTCTATCTTCGGCACTGTCGAGATCTTCGCTCGTGGTTCCCAGAAGTCTAACTCCATAGGAGGCAAGTTTAGGAATGAGATTGTTTGCGGTTTGTCCGCCCACACAGCATACTATGCCCTCGGCCTGCTCGTAATCGTAGATATCCAGCACCCTCTCGACAGTGAGTTCTTCGAAATAAAGTCGGTCGCTCATGTCATAATCCGTCGAAACTGTTTCTGGGTTGCAGTTGACCACAATGACTTCGCGGCCATTCTTTTGGAGTGCCCAGACCATGTTCATGGTGCACCAGTCGAATTCGACAGAGCTTCCGATCCTGTAGCAGCCGGCTCCGAGGACTATGACTTTCTTAGACTGAGTTTCTAGTGCCCCGTTGTCCTTACCGGTTAAAGGCGCAAAGTCCACATTGTGCGTTCTGCCATCATACGTCGTGTAGAGATAGTTTGTCTTCGCAGGCCACTCTGCAGCCAGGCTGTCCACTGCTTTTACAAAGGGGCCCCTAACTAATCTCTTGCGCAGAATTCGTGCTTCCTTAGCAGAAATTCCTAACCGCTTGGCCATCCAAGAGTCCGAAAAGCCGAGCTTCTTTGCTTCGAGCAATAATTCGCCTGAAACTGTATCAAGAGGTTTTCCGCGAAAACCTACGATCTCCCGATCGAGGTCAACGATATTCTTGATCTTTGAGATAAACCAAGTATCGATCCAAGTTAGTCTGTTGACTTCTTCTATCGAAAATCCCAAAGAGAGCGCTTCTGCAACGTGAAAGAATATCGCGTCGGTGGGATGGACAAGAGCATTTTCGACGTGTTCGATCGAGCCCAGAGGCTTGTAATCAAGAACGCCGTCTCTCCCAATGTCCAACATTCTGATAGCTTTCTGCAGCGCTTCCTCGAAATTACGCCCGATCGCCATAACTTCTCCGACAGATTTCATCTGGCTGCTCAGGTCTCTGCGAACGCGTTCAAACTTACGGAAGTCAAATCTCGGCATCTTTACTACGATGTAATCAAGCGCAGGCTCGAAGCAGGCGGACGTGACACCGGTGACGTTGTTCTTCAGCTCAGCTAGAGTATAGCCTAGGGTAATCTTCGCCGCGATGTAGGCAATCGGATAACCTGTAGCTTTCGAAGCGAGGGCGGAAGACCTCGACAAACGCGCGTTTATCTCTATAGCGTAATATCGCTTCGACTTTGTATCCAGCGCAAACTGGATATTGCACTCGCCGACAACTCCACACGTTCGGGCCGCCTTGATAGAAAGTTCGCGCAGCATGTGATACTCTTGGTTTGAAATCGTCTGAGACGGAGCCACGACCGTATTGTCCCCAGTGTGCACCCGCATGGCAAGAGTGTTTTCCATATTGCAAACCGTGATTGAATTGTCATTCGAATCCCGCATGACTTCATACTCGATTTGTTTCCATGATCCGACGTACTCCTCAATCAAAACCTGATGGACGATACTATTGGCGAGTCCTTTCTCGACGATCGAATCCAGTTCGTACTCGTTGAAGGCTACACCGCCGCCACGGCCGCCTAGAGTAAACGCAACCCTGATGATAACAGGATATCCGATCCTCTTTGCAACGACCCTCGCATCTTCGACCGAGTATACAGCCTCGCTATTCGGAACGTCAATTCCCGCATCAAGCATGCTTTTCTTGAAGAGGTCTCTATCCTCCGTGAGTTCAATCCCCCGAATGGAGGTTCCGAGCACACGGACATTATATTTTGAAAGAATGCCCTTCTTCGATAGTTCCATTCCGCAGTTTAGAGCGGTTTGCCCTCCAAAGCTCAACAAGATCGAATCTGGCCGTTCTTTGATTATTACTTCTTCGACATATTCGACGGTGACGGGCAGAAAATACACCTTGTCCGCGAGGCGTGGGTCTGTCTGAATGGTCGCGACATTAGGATTTACGAGAATTGTCTGAACTCCCTCTTCTCGCAGTGCCTTGAGCGCCTGCGATCCAGAATAGTCGAATTCTCCGGCTTCTCCGATCTTGATCGAACCGCTTCCCAGTACGATCACTTTTTTGATGGATTTGTCGAGAGGCATCTTTTTCTCTTCTCCTACCTCGCCTTCGCGATTTTATCTGAAAAAACGTCGAAGACATAAGATGGATCCAATGGGCCGGGCGAACCCTCTGGATGGAATTGCACCGAAATGCACGGCTTGCTTTCGTGGATTAATCCTTCAATTGTATGATCGTCCGCGTTCATGAACCATGGGGATAATTTTGTTGCTTTGAGGGAACTTTCTTCCACAGAATAACCGTGGTTTTGGCTTGTCACCATGCAACGGCCACTCTTCAGATCTATGCATGGTTTATTCTGCCCTCGGTGACCGTACTTCAGTTTGAAAGTTTCTGCCCCTTGGGAAAGCGCAATGATTTGCGTTCCAAGACAGATCCCAAGAATTGGAACGGAGTCTTCAATCGCCGATCTTGCAACGTCGACTGCAGAAGAACATTGCTTCGGATCGCCGGGGCCATTGCTCAATACGATTCCAGAAGGTCCACTAGTCTTTACCTCATCATAGCTAGAACCATAGGGGAACACTTCGACTTCATAGCCTCTTCTCACCAGCGAGCGAATAATGTTCAGCTTGACTCCACAGTCCAACAGCGAGATTTTTCCCCTGACGTTCTTCCCAAACGTCTTCCGTTCTTTAGTTGTCACTTCTGGGTAGAAGTTGATTGACGAATAATCCGATGAGTCTTCGATTGCTTTCTTTCCTTCTGATGTAGAAGTAGCTATAGCAGCTAGCATAACTCCTTTAGATCTTAAATGCAAAGTCAGTTCCCGTGTGTCGAGAGCAGTTATCCCAGGAACCCGCTCCGAATTCATCCAAGTCGAGATGTCACGTCGGGATTCGAAGTGGCTTGGACTACGAGATATCGAGTTCGCAATCATTCCCTTGACTTGTATTCGGTCTGACTCAAAGTTCAGAATAATCTCGCTTTCGTCTTTCGTATATTCAGGCACGCCATAGTTTCCAATCAGTGGATAAGTGAAACAAAGCAACTGGCCAGCATAAGACGGATCGGTCATCGCTTCGGTGTAGCCGACCATCCCGGTGTTGAAGACGGCTTCCCCTACGATTGGAGATTGAGAATGAAAGCCAAACGATTCCCCGTCGAAGACTTCGCCATCTTCCAGAACAAGCTTTAGCGCTTTGTTAGTCTGGTACGAACTGAGAACCCTCAGCATTTCAGGAGCTGATATTATTTAAGGATGGCCCCGCGCAATTGAATTTTTTTTCCTTTCCGAAAATTCGCGCCATATTTTAGTCGTTGAGTTACGGATCGGAATTTTCGTTGTTGTTGATTTAGGGCGTAAACTAGCAAAAGTGCTGGAGATATGACACTATTGAAATAGAAAAAAAGGATCCGCCATCCTTCAAGCCGGTAAGCTTCTTGCAATTTCGCGAATCAAATCTCCTTCTCTGCTAGGATCTAGGTTTAGCCACATAGTCGCATCTTCATCGTTTATCTCGAACTTTTTCGAACCAAGCGCTGGATATTTCTTCAATGTCTTTTCTTTATCTTCAGAGTTAGCAATTACGAAAAGAACCACAAGCTCCCATTTGTGCTTGAAGATAAACCGAGTAACCCCTGCAAAGGAATAAGAGACGTACGATTCGACGTTGATCGGATCGTACCCCGCTTCTTCGGAATATCCCAAGTTTAAAAGATCAACGCGCAGGCTTGAGAGTATACTTCTTTTGGGTTCAACGAGAGTGTTGATCATGGATTCTGCATCGCGATTTCCGATTGAACCTGTTCTCAACTTTCTACTACTTCTGCCAAAAAAAACATAGGGGGTGCTATTCAAGTTTCGGTTGAAAGCATGTTTTTCCAACTCAAGAATTCGGTTACAACAGCCTTTACGTCCCGCGGAGGCCTGTGCGCATCTCTTTGATGAACTACTTAAGAACCTAGGCTTTGCTAGGGCGTTGCCTGAAAAGTGATCGTATTTGAAGGACGATGTTCGGTTTGAATCATACTGATCTTGGGTGGTTTATAGCTTGCAAATCCTATTGAGGGAGGTAGAATCCGAAGCTTTCCTCAGAAGGGGATATAGAATCCATGTTGTTTTTTCTATGTATTGAGATATTATTGTTGCTCACTCGACACTTTTGATCTTCGGTCGTTCCGATATTTCCTGCTTCGCAGGCCTCCTTGATTCTTTTCAAGGCGTGAGTTGTTCCACTTACTGTGTGGCTTTTGATCAGCGGTGTTAACAGTCGGTAAACACCTGTGTAATGGATGTCCCAGAAGACGTTGAGCCGTTGGTCCTCTTCGTTTAGAGTTTCAATCGACATCGTCTTTACACCCTCAGTGAGCCCTTTTAGGTAGCGAATTTCAATAGAGTCTTTGGGGCTAAGAATCGCTTTCTGGACGGTTACGTGGTCGCGAAACGCTTGGATTATCTCACGATCTATCTCATTTCCTTTCGTTGAGACTGTCCTTACTTGCTTCGTCCCATACCAATAATTGTATTCGTGTTCTAGATCCGACACGACCTCCCAGACTCTATCCTTGTTTGCGTGTATGTCGATTGCAAGCGATATCCTGGGCATTTCTGGTTGTCTCTTGTGCGACTTGTACGAGTATTTGTATTATTCTGGAACTCTTTTCTGCGAGCAAAGGCATTCATTCTTACGACTTTTGTTCATGTTAGTCTCCTGCCCTTTTTTCTTTTATAGCCCAAAGCAAAGACTGGATTACTATTAACTGGAAAGTCTCTCTTTTTGAGTTCTTGAGAAGGAACGAAAGAAAACAAATGCGAATCTGGGTTGATGTTCTAACTCCAAAGCAGTCTCTCTTTACAAAAGCGATGCTAGCAAGAGCTCCACGCGATGTCGACCTTGTAATCACTAGCCGAGATTACTCAGAACTAAACAAATTTCTCTCTCAGATCAAAATGAAGCATAGGTCCTTTGGTAGGCACGGTGGTCCCACAGTTCAAGGAAAATTAGAAGCTAGTATAGACCGCATGCACAAGCTTCTGCCTTTTGTTACTGGCATAAGACCTGATTGCTCAATTTCCTTCATCTCTCCCGAAGCTGCTAGAGTAAGCTTCGGACTCGGACTGCCGCATTTTGTTTGCAGTGACTCTCCTCATGCAGATGCCCCCTGCAAGCTCGCAATTCCGCTCTCGAGAAATGTGTTCACTCCTTTCGCAATCAGAAAGTCTCGATGGACTCAATATGGAATCGACCCTTCGCGGGTTTTGAGCTATCACGCGCTCGATCCTTGGGCATGGTTATTGGAAGAAAAAAGTGCAGCAGCGAACGCTTCCGGTCAGAATGTTGTACTAATCAGGCTTGAAGAATCCTACGCAAGCTACGTAAAGTCCGGCATGGGAATCTCGGAGATTTTGGGTAGATTAGTGCGCGTGATCAAGTCGAAAGGAGACTTTGAAATCATGATTATTCCTAGATACGATGAACAGCGAGAGTGGGCTAGAAAGAAATTTGGAAAGCAATGCGTAGTACCGACTAGCACTGTGGACGGGACCGATGTAATTTCGAAATCGAGCTTACTTATCGGAGGAGGAGGGACGATGACTCAAGAGGCGGCAATACTAGGTATACCAAACATATCGTACTTCCCCTCGAGCCGTCTAGACGTGTTCGAAAACTACTATTTCCCTAGAAGACTGAGCGTAAGGGCTACGCGACCGGAGGAACTGATTAGAGACACTTCGAAGTTATTATCCGACATACAAAAGGAGAGGAACGAGTTTAAAGAACGAGCTCGAAAAGCCGTAAGCAGTTTTGAAGACCCGGTCAAATTTGTTCTCAAACAAGTCATCGAAAAAACACAAAAGTAAATCTGAATGATTCCTTGGCAACCACTATTCTTGCAAGCATTGTTCTTGCCTTGTTCGCCGTGTTATCTGCTGTCGCTTCTCTTTTGATTTTGACTTTTCTACGTTCAACCGAACGTAAGGCACCGCATATTCAAAGTCGAAAGATTGCAAAGGATCGAAAGGAGATAGCTGCCGATCAGCCTTTGCTTGTCTCTGTGATAATTACCGCTAGGAATGAAGAGGAGAAAATCGGCCGGTGCATTTCTTCAGTCCTTGGTCAGACGTACAAGAATTTGGAATTGGTGGTGGTCGACGATGGCTCATCGGATAAGACACTATTGAGAGCTCAAGACTTTGCGAAGGAGGACCCGCGGATACAGGTAATTCAAGCTGGAAGAAAGCCGGAGGATTGGGTGGGTAAAAGTTGGCCTTGTCAGAAGGGGTTCGAATCATCAAAGGGAGATTTGCTTCTCTTTGTTGATGCTGATTCTTCTTTTGATCCGCGCGCAATCGATTATTCCCTCGATTATTTCGTAGCCTCCTCCCTCGACATGTTTTCGATAGCGCCTAAGGTCGTAATGCAAAGAATTTGGTCCAAAGCAACCCTGCCTCTCGTTTCAGCGGGGATAAACTTGCTCTATCCGATGACGAAAGTAAACGATACGAGAAGTAAGAGAGCCTACGTCTTTGGAACGTTTGTCCTGATCAGGAGAACAGTATATTCAGCGATAGGCGGGCACGAAGCAGTTCGCGAAAAGATTGTTGAGGATGCTGCACTCGCTCAACTCGCCAAATCTCGAGGATACAAGCTTCAGGTGATGATAGGCGACGGACTTGTGACGACGGATTGGGAAAGCGAATTCAACAGCGTGTACCATGGCATGGAGCGTGTATTCTCGGATTCAATTCGTTCTTACGGGCTAATTTCTCTCCTGGATGCCGTGCTCGTTTTCTTTGTGGGGTTGTACCCCATCGTATATGCTCTTGGTTTCGTTTTCTATTCCTCATTCATCCCTAACGTGTTTCTCGGTAACAATCTCAACTCCTTCATCTTCAACATCGGTCTTTTCGCAAGCACAATTGGGATTATTTGCTCACTTTCAATGAGCGCCAACGAACTAAAGTTGCTATCCCCGAGAAGAAAAACCAGATCTGCGGCCATTCTCTTCCCCTTAGGGTATCTTTTGTTCACTAGTGCGATAGTAACTTCAACACTCAAAGTTTCTCGCAGGAAGGGTCTAGAGTGGAAAGGACAAAAGTTCAATCAAGATAATTCTATTTCTTCCAAGGCCCAACCATAAAGAACTAGAGATTGGCTAGCCAGAACTTATTTGATCAGAGCCTATCTCTTCAGGGGGTCTGACACCTCTAAAGAACACCCACAACATTACAGCGGACGCTACATATCCTGCGACTCCGATCACAAATGGAAGAGAAAGCTGTCCTTGCGCAAGCAGAGCGCCGCCTACGAACGTTCCAATCGCGTTTGCTAGCCCCCAAGCCGCCGTAGCTATCCCGGTTGTGGTTGCTCTTTCCTTTTCTGTAACTATGCCGATCATGAGGGACTGCATCACCGGCCATGAGATGTTGACAAAGACGTTTCTGAATATCAGAAAGACCCCGGCCAAAAGAAATATACCACTTAGCGGCATTAATCCAAGAAATACTGCAGATAACGCCATGTACAGGACTGCTATGTTTAACGTTCCTCGCCTCCTGACCAGCCAAGGTATCAAGAAGATTGTCGGGATAGATGCGACCTCCGCTAACCCAATCCACAGGCCTGCGGTAGATTCCGGAATTTTGAATTGCAAATAGTACCATGAGGCAATAATCTGAACAATTACTCCCAGCCCTAGACCGGACAGAGCATAGACAAGGGAGAATTTCGTGATTATCCTACCTGAAACAAGGGGGATTTTTCTCGAAGTGTTCTTCGGCAGCTCTAGGATCCAGGAGACGACCGACCGCCTCTGTACGATCGGCGCTGTTGCTTCTGCTTCTTCGCTAATTTCTTTCGATCTACCAGGGAGAGACTTACTCTTGTTTTCTCTAATGAATACAACTGGCACAGCAGATGCGACTGCCAAAAGCGCCATAACGTAATACGATGCTACGTGGGACGCGTACTGAGTTTCCCCTAGATATGTTATCAAGAGTCCGGGAAGATAGCTCAATATTGAACCGATAGTTAGGGCGATGGCCCAAATTGCTTGAGTTGCCGCGAATATCGTTGTCCGATTCTTATCCGATGTTGCGTTTGCTAGCAAGGGCAAAAGAGCAGGACCGCTCAGCGCGACGGCCAGTCCTCCAGCCAGACCGACTCCACCGATTACGCTCGCGATGATTAGCCAATAGGTATTCAGAGTTTGGGCAAAAATTATGTATGATACTGCCGGGACTAGGCTTCCGACAAAGAAGAAAATTTTCCTTCCATACCTATCTGCTAAAACTCCAAATGGAGTCAAGCCCACAGTATTTGATAGGGCACTTGCGGCATAAATAGTCCCAACAATCGCCGCCGTTCGGCCTACTTGAAGCAGATATACTGCAGGTATTACATTCATGTAACCGATTGGAATAGAATTTAGAAGAACGGAAAGAAGAATGAGCTTACTGTCTCGGGTTACGATCGAGCTCCAGCCAGTATGCTCCCTTTTAGTAAATCTTGCATCTCCCGCCATTCAATTTAATGAAAAGCTGAATGACTATATTTGAATGAAATGGAGCTCGTCCGATTAAGTTTCGTTTTATAGAAAAATAGGAAATGAAGTAATGAGGGCTTTGCTCATTACTTTGAAAGTAGTTTCCAAGACATCACTATGCCTAGGATGGCAAGCAATGCTGCAAAGCCTGTTAGCACCGTAAAGTCCACCCAGAGCGGCGCGAGCGTCAATGTTGAACCCAACAGTAGCTGTCTCGTCGCGTCATTTGCGTAGCTCACTGGATTGAATTTCACGACTGTTTGAAGCCAGGAGGGCATTATGGAGGTTGGAAGCATCGCATTGCTCGCAAAGAGCAACGGCAAGTTCAGTAAGTTGATTATTGCCATTTGAGTTTGCCAATCACTGGAACGCAGCGCCAGCATCACGAACAGCGAAGAAAGCCCGAAGGCCATCAGGAACAGTATTGTGAATGCTCCAGCTATTGTGAGTGCGTTCATATGGGAAGTGTCCATTCCTAGAACGATTGCGATAACCAGCACTATCGCTGCCTGAATCAAGGACCTGATCACGCTCTGCAGTATCTTTCCTATTACGATCGCTCCTCTGCCAACGGGCGTGCTCATTGCCTTGTTCATGAATCCGAATCGTCTGTCCCAGACTACTGACATTCCAGCGAAGGCCGCGGTGAATAAGATGATAAAAGCCAACATTCCTGCAGAAAGGAAGGAAAAGTAGCTAGAGACACCGAAGAATTGCTTGTACGCCGCTGTTTCTGCCGCTGATTTCGCGGCGGCGCATGCAGTTGCCGACAATCCAGCACATATGTTAGATGACGCGATTCCG
>JASHOD010000028.1 GCA_030041295.1 Nitrososphaerales archaeon | reverse complement strand
AGTCGTAGTTCCGAGATTCGTAATTGTGACGTTTCCCGCCGAAAGCGTCAAGCCGAAAGTTTCTATGGGATTGGCTGATGATCCTAAAGAGGCAGAAGTAAAATAAGCTTGAACATAAGATATGCTTACCTGAGTCGCGTACAAATCGTGAGAATAAAAGATGAAAGTCGAGTAAGTTGTTAGTTTAATATCGCTTCCACCGCTAGCTGAACAGCTAGTCGATATAGAAGAACAAAGTTCAACGGAATAACTTGATTGGGCGAATCCGGTTAAGGTTTGTCCCATTATTCCTAAAAGGACAAAGGCAATTAAAATTAATCTGAGAATCTTCATTCATTCAAATCCCTCTAGTGGTAAAACTTCCAATCCTTGCGCTCTCATCTTTTTTCTCGCATCTCTTATTTTTTTCATTCCTTCTGTTTGTATCTTCAGATTCTCAAGATGTTTCTTGTTGAGCTTCTTAAGGTCGCCTTCTTTGAGAGTCTCTCTATGAATTTCAGGGAGAATAACTGTTTCGTTATTCAGTTCAAATCTCAGGATACATTTCGGGCAGACATGAAATTGCTTCTCAAAACCAACATAACTGACTACTTTGTCTTTGTCTAGATAGCCACAATGTGGACATTTGGGCATACCACCCAATTTGTAGAGGACTTTCTGTTCGCTCATACCAAAGAATCTGCACTCGAATAAATATAGGCTTCTACACTGATAAGAGTAATCTGGGCGGTCGTCGCTGGAATCTGGCCCTGTAGTGTGAGTGCCTTCGATGTGCTGGTTTGTGCATTATCAGAGTAGTAACCCGCTACCACCGTAGCTGTTACAGGAGTCGCCCCTTCCGTAAGAGTCGGGGAAAGAATATCCTTAAAATAGATCAACTGCGAATTTGTCGCGCCCAAATTCTGGATCGTTATTTCCATAGTGTGATAATTTGTATGACTTGATTCTACAGTGTCAGTGATCGTTGCGACGTTGGTAACTCCAAAGACCAATGCGAACTGCTTGTTCTCAGAACTTGTATCGCTATCCGTTACCGAATAGTGCGCAATGATCTTGATAACTCCGTTTATGCCGAGCATTCCCGCGAGCAGAGTGTAGCTCACAAGTGAAACGTAGCTTCCGGTTGTAGAACCGCAGTTCGTGTTGATGTATTGACTGAAGTATTTTACATCTCTTTGAGCGAGTTGCAGACCACTTGGA
This sequence comes from Nitrososphaerales archaeon, assembly GCA_030041295.1. Classification (GTDB taxonomy): domain Archaea; phylum Thermoproteota; class Nitrososphaeria; order Nitrososphaerales; family CADDZS01; genus JASHOD01. The sequence goes on along the minus strand of JASHOD010000028.1, from coordinate 1,742 downwards.
AATATTAGAGTGCCGCTCCCTGAAGTTGTGTATGTTATAATGTCAGTCCGAAGTATGCTCACAGCGTCGCCGCTAGAAAAAACAAGTGTCCCCGTGGCGGAAGGCACGACATGAATGAAGCCTTCCCAGCTAACGTGCCAAGCGTTGCCATTTATTGAAGCAGCATAAATGGGATAGGTCGCTGAAGAAGGACAGGTAATATGACCTCCTGAGTGATACACTCGAATATCGTCAATGTAAGAGTTGTTGCTGAATATGGGATAACTGCCGTTCGGCTGATTGAAGTAACAGCCAAACAAGTCCATCTGGAGCCAACTAACGCTGACATTATTGTTGAAATCAACCAAGCCCTGTGCGGCATTGTCCGAGGTCATGTCGGTAGGCCCTCCTCCGAATGTAGTTCCATGAAATTTTCCTAATTGAAAAGCACAAGAGATTCCACCTGAAAGTATCCCTCCAAACGTATCAATTCCATCATTGGCTGTAAGTAAAACACGCGAAGCATTGTCTGCGGCAAGTTTGAAAATAGAAGAATCATCCATTCCACTCCAATCCAATACATAATCCCATAGAGGAACACCCGCACTTGTAGAACTCAAGCTAGTAACGTTGTGTAATTCAAATTTGCTTGTATGCTCGTTATTTTCTAAATTGACAAGAACAGAAATTGGAGCTATAGAAACACCATTTAGATGTGTATAATTTGTACCGTTTGCGACAGTTACAGTGTTTCCTGAAATGGCTGCGATTGTGCAAAATTCATTTGATGCGCCTGTATCAAGCAAAAATTTTTGTCCTACCAACCAACCAGTTGCGCTTGTAAAAGTCATGCTGGTTACGTTCTTTGAACTTAATGCGCCGTTTAGCGTCGTAGAACTTGGAAGAGTTGGAGAGACGCCATTCATGGCGACAGTAATGTTTTCAATAACAAACTGATATTGTTTCGTTGCTGGATTTGTAAATGCCATAAGAAAAGGAATCGATGAACCTGTGGCTGGCTGAATAACGACACCTGTGTCCGAACTATTTTCAACCGCTGCCGCCCCCACTAAATGTAATCCATTTAGACTAGCAGGAAAATATACTGGTACAGAGCAATTATATATGCCAGAAACAGCGAATCCACAGCCATTTGGCCCTATTGCATTGAGCCATTCTTGGATTCCATTAGTTTGCGTATTTGGAGTATTCGGCCCATAATCTCCTCCGTCGGTCGGCCCATTAGGAGTCACGGTGACAAAAGGCGCACCTCCAATTACATTCCAAGCAGCTTGACTGGGCCCATTTCCACTGATCACCGTTGGAGGATTTGGATAAGTTGAAGCTGCCGCGAGTCCGATCTTGTCACCGATTAAAAGAGCTCCAGCTCCGACACCACCGACAACCGCAGCTTTCTTCAAAAAGTTGCGTTTGTTCTTATCGACTTGATCGCTCATTCTCTCGCCCTGTAATATCTCGTCTTGCTCGAATTATGCAACTCAGTATAAACGACTACGATTAATCCTTTGGTCAATAAGTCTTTGACGATTCGGTAACAGGAAGATTGTGGGCTTCTGGTCTGCTTTGCGATTTCAGGAATAGTTTTGGGGCCTAGATGGATTAAGCGATCAATTCTAACAGGAAGGTCATAACCCATGTTTTTCTGATTAACCAGCTCATTGAGCTTATAGCACAGAATCAGAGTAACAAATATTTAAGCTCTTTTCGCCCAGGAGTCGGTTCTCTGCCCGATATTCGAGATT
>JASHOD010000027.1 GCA_030041295.1 Nitrososphaerales archaeon | reverse complement strand
AAGGCGGGTAATAGCTTGGCCATCGAATATTTCCTAGCAATTTTCCTGATGCTCTTCGTAGCATTGGTACTCGGGGAACTGCTACGCAGGGTCAAGCAACCGCCGCTGATAGGTCAGCTCCTAGCTGGAATGTTGATCGGTCCCTCCATACTTAACATCGTCCAGCCGAACAACGACCTATACGACTTGGTCAACGTCGGCCTCTTCTTCATAATGTTCTTGACGGGGTTCAACTTGAAGATGGACGATGTAATCGAGGCCGGACACAAAGCATTCGTGATTTCAATAATCAGCTTCGTGGTACCGTTCGTCCTCGGTGCTTACGCTGCGACTTTGTTCGGATTGACATTGGTCACTTCACTCGTCGTGGGACTAACAATCGCAATCACCGCGGTTCCTGTCAACTCCCTGATTTTGATGGAACTAGGGATTCTGAGAACAAAATTAGGCGCGACCGTTATCACGGCGGGTGTTATCAACGATATCTTGTCGTTGATCGTACTAGGCGTGATTTACCAGCTCCCAAAGGGGGCGTCTATAGTCACGGGATATGATTTAGCTTTATCCGTAGTCAAAGTCCTAATCTTCGTCGGGGCAATTTTACTTGCGATGCGCTTCATAAGCAGGAGGAAGGAGTGGATAACAACCAAAGTGCCGCCCCTAGTCAAAAGCGCGCTCCCCTACAACGAACTGATGTTCGGAATGATACTCGCGATAGCGATCGGCGTATCGCTTATTGCCGAGCAGGCAGGGCTCCACTTTGTAATTGGCACTTTCTTTGCCGCGATGCTCTTGAGCGAAGCATTCTCGGGGAGCGAGGTAGTGAAAAAGGCGAACGAGTTTACTTCCGCGATTTCTCTTTCTTTCTTTGCACCTATAGTCTTTGCCTACATCGGGATCGAGTTCGACGCCGAAGCGTTACCAGCTATAATTGCTCTTGCCGGAGTCCTCCTCCTAATTGCGATCCTCTCAAAGCTCTTCGGCGGTTTCGTAGGGGCCAGGCTCACAGGTTTCTCAATACGGGAAAGCAGGACGATAGGCCTCCTCATGAATTCGCGCGGGATGGTTGAGCTTGTTATCGCGACCGTTGCCTATCAGGCGGGCTTGGTCAACATCGCGATATTCTCCGCGGTAGTCGGAATCGGCGTCGTCACGACGATCATTTCGGCGAGCACGGCACGATTATCTCTTTCCAAAAAGAAGGGATCCATGCCATTGTCCCTTCAGGATCAGGGTAGCGGAGAGAGGAGCTGATTTAGGGCCACGCGAACAAAAGACGGAACTCTTACTATTCCTTTTGATCCCTGCGGAAAAATCGTCAAGCAAATTTCATGAAGCGTACGTTCCATCTTATGATTGAAGGTTTAGAATACATGCTCAAAATCGAGCGCTCTTTACGCTAGTGAAAGCGTTGTCTCTTGTTTCATGGAAAAACGGAAAAACCGAAAAGATGAACTTTCTAATTGTTTTTACTGCTATTCCCTAATGATATTTTGATCTTCTCTAGCGACTCTGGATTTTCCATCGTCGAAGTATCCCCCGTTTGTTCTTCTCCTGAGACAACTGCCCTGATCAATCTTCGAATAATCTTGCCAGATCGAGTGCGGGGCAAATCTTCGACAAACAAAATCTCGTCAGGTTCGAGAGTTTTTCCGAGATTTTGAACAATGAGTTTTTTTGCGTCTTTCAAAGTCTCCGCGTTGCGCTCGACCCCTTTCTTTGGGATCGCAAAACAATACAGTTTCTCCCCCTTCACCGCGTCGAAAATACCTATGCAGGCGGACTCTGCAATTGCTGGGTGTGAATTCAAGATTGATTCGATCTCCGCGGGGCCTACCCGTCGACCAGCGACCTTGATTACGTCGTCAGCGCGCCCCCGAAGGAACCAATACCCTTCACCATCGACGAATGCCCAGTCGCCGTGATACCACACACCATTGAATCGGCTCCAATAAGTCTCGACATAGCGATCGTAGTCATTCCAAAATCCTCGCGTCATGCTCGGCGCTGGTTTCTTGCAAACAAGGTATCCTACCTGCCCCCGAAGGGACTTGCCGTCATCGTCGAACACGTCGATGTCCATGCCAAGACCTGGCCCCCAGAGCGTAGAGGGTTTCAGTTTCACAATCGGAGAGGGAAGGAGGAAGCAGCCGAATATCTCCGTCCCCCCTGACAAATTAATCATAGGGCAGTTCCATCCGCCTACTGACTTCATCTCCCAGATCCAAGTGTCTGGGTCAATAGCTTCTCCGGTGTTCCCAAGTATTCGTAAGGAGGACAGATTGTGCTCATTGATTATCTCGTCGCCGTGCCTGCGGATCATTCGCATCGTCGTCGCAGAGTGCCCCAAATGGGTAACTTTGTATTCTTCGATCATCCTGTAAATCCTGTCATTTTGTGGAAAGTCAGGGACTCCTTCGAATATGACATGAGTCGTCCCGAGTTCTTGCGCGCCGAATATCTGCCAGGGACCCATCATCCAGCCGATGTCCGTTATCCACATGAAAACGTCGTTTGGCTTTGCGTCGAGATTGAAGTAAATCTCCTTGCCCGGCTGTAGCAGAACGCCGCAGTGGCTTATCACGACCCCTTTTGGCTTGCCGGTGGTCCCCGAAGTGTAAAGGAGGAGAGCCGGGTCATCCGGCTTCATTACTTCGGCTTCGCAATTGCTTGATTCTCTGCTCACTTTCTCTTTGTAGAACGAATCGCGGCCCTTTACGAGATTGATTTGTTCCTCCAATCGTTCGACGATTAAAGTTGGAACATCCCCCTTTGCAAGATTCAAGGACTCGTCTACATTTGGTTTGAGCATTACCTTGCTTCCCTTTCGAAGATAGCCGTCGCAGGTGACGAGAAGCTTCGGTTTTGAATTTGAAATCCTGCTAGCGATAGCTGCGGGCCCGTATCCGCAAAAAATTGGAGAAAATACTGCCCCAATTCTGATCGTGCCGAGCATCGCCACGATTGTTTCTGGTAACATGGGAAGACACGACGCGACGACATCTCCGCGTTTTATTCCAATCCCCTTAAGATAATTCGAGAACTGGGATACCTCTCTTTGAAGCTCAGAATAAGTAGTTGCTTTCCTTGAGCCGTCTTCACCTTCCCAGATAAAGGCCCTTGAGTTTCCCTTACTCTTTACATTTTGATCGAGTACTGTTTCTATGGCATTCAATTCTCCGCCAAGAAACCAATTCGTTTTTTCTATTCCCTGAGAGCTATCAAAAATCTTCTTCGAGGAATAAGTGGTCGACCACTTGATCCCGAGAGTCTTTTCGCAAGTCTTCCACCACCAGGAAATGTCTTCGTTTGATTTTTTCACAAGCTCCTCGTAGGTTCTCAGACCTATCTTGTCCATGAATTGCTTGACGTTGGTCTCTTCAACGGAAGATTTCGAAGGCTCCCAAATGAGATCTTCAGGAGATGACGAGGAAGATTTCTTTGACTCTTTCAGTAGAGCCACCCAGTTCTCTGCAGCTCCTAAGAACCTACTTTTTTTGTTCCAATTTGCCTTTCGGGATAAACTTCATGGAGATAGAATTGACGCAGTGCCTAGTGTTCTTCAGAGTAAATCCTTCGCCGAGGAAGACATGACCTAAATGTGCGCCACAGTTTGCGCACTCGATCTCAGTCCTTTCTCCGTCAGGATCGGGTAATCGCTTTACGGCACCTTTGATTTCATCGTCAAAACTTGGCCAACCGCAGTGAGAATTGAATTTATCCTCCGATTTGTACAGAGGCGCTTCACATCTTCTGCATACATAGATTCCGGACTCGAAGAACTCTTCGTACTCCCCGCTGAACGGCATCTCGGTTCCCTTGTGAACGATTACGTACTCCTCTTCGCGAGAAAGCTTGTTCATCTTCTTGGAGTTGCTACTTCTTGCCTCGCTCAAATTCTACGACTCCTCAAGACAGGTATTTTGATTCGAAGTACTCGATCAGTCTGTCAGGGTTGAAAGATTCGCCAAAAGACTTCGTTACGAGCTCCTTTGGAGTATATGTTGCTCCATAATTGTGTATGCGCTCATATAACCAAGCCTTGATTGGCGAAAAGTCTCCATGTCGAATAGTTTTCTCCAAATCCATGTCTTTTCGAATGTTATGCCATATCATGCCAGAGATTACGTTTCCGAGTGAATAAGTCGGAAAGTAGCCAAACATCCCTTGGCTCCAGTGAACGTCCTGTAGCACTCCTTCTGCATCTGTCTTCGGTCTGACTCCCAAGTACTCTTCCATAGTGTCATTCCAGATCGACGGTAACTCCGACGCTTCAATCTTTTGTGATAAGAGGCGCTTTTCAAGATCGTAGCGCAAAGCTGTATGAAAATTGTATGTGAGCTCATCCGCCTCCACGCGAATCAATGAAGGTTTCACCATATTGAAGTAATAGTAAAGATCGTCGTCGCTATATTTAGTGAGGAATTTCAGCTCCTCTCTAAGCATTGGACTAGTAAGCGAAACAAAAGCCCTGCTTCTTCCCACAATATTTTCCCAGAATCTCGATTGAGATTCGTGAAAACCTGTCGAAGCGGCCCCATCTATCGGCGAGTACTCCAACTTTTCATCGATTTGTAGCTCGTAGATTGCATGACCTGATTCATGTACTGTTCCAAATGTCGATCTCGCGAAATCCTTCCCCTCGTATCTTGTCGTTATTCTCACATCGTCGCGCGAAAAACTCGTCATGAACGGATGCGTAGAAATGTCCATCCTAAAGCGATCCTTCGGCATGCCGAGAATTTCGGCGAGTCTTTTGTTCACTTTTACGAGGGCCTGTTGATCGTATGTTTCCTTCTCCAAATTGTGACTTGAGGGAAATCTACCTTCAGATTTTACCTTTTGAAGTACTATTTTCAATTTGGGAATTAAGCGCGAAAACATCTGGTCAATGTCTTGAACAGTGAGCTCTTCTTCGTACAAATTGAGCAACGCATTGTACGGATGATCTTTGTAACCTAGTTTATCGGCCTCTTTCAGCTTGATTTCGAGCATTCTCTCTAGATAGGGCCGGAACGATTTGTAGTCTGATTTCTTCCGAGCCTCACGCCAAACGACAGTGCCTTCGACTGCAACTTTCTTCTCTTCTTCCAAGAGCCCTGGCGGAATTCTGGTGTAGTATCTTCTCCAAAACTCGAGTACCCTGACTACACCTTTTTCGTAGTCGTTTAGCCCATTTTGCATTTTTCGGATATTATCGAGAGCTGGATACAAATCAGCAATGTGAATCTGATCCAATAGCGCAAGCTGGCTCATGGCGAATCCTCGAGAGGATGCCCCCTTCTCTGGCATGTTTACCTCGACGTCCCATTCCAGTACCGCTTCTGACTTCTTTAGCGCCCAAAATGGCTTGTACTTTTCGTTCAGTTTGAGAATTGCTTTGTTTGTAAAAAGTTCCTTCTTCGAACCGGGCCCTTCTCCTTTTTTCTTATGGACTGTTTTTTGACTCGACATTTTTTCTTTTCTCACTCACTTAACTCAAACTTTTCCAAATGCCAAAGAATCTCCGGAGTTCCCCAGTACATTTCTCCGTCAACAAAGTAGGTGGGCGCTCCGAATACTCCTCGTTCAAGAGCATTTTGTGTGTCGGATCGTAGTTTTTGCTTTATTTCATCTTTCTCAATGAACTCTAGGAAGCGGCTGAAATCTAAACCTAGCGAACCTTTAACGATACCCTCGAGAACAGAGTTTTGCGTGATGTCCTGATCTTCTGCCCAGCAGCCTCGAAACATCCTTTCAATATAATCTCTTTCTTTACCTTCTTGCTTTGCGAAATATGATCCGCGCATAGCTTTTAGCGAATTGATCGGAAACCTATCATGCGAGAATTTGAATCCGACTCCGAGTTCGCGCGACAATCGCTCGAGATTTTTCGCCATATAGTTGTACTCCAAGCTCCCTTTGGGAACTGGGGCGTCATTTGTACTTTTGAACAACCCTCCGAGAAGAACCGGGGTATATCGCAGGTTTCTGATCTTTCCCTTTTTTACAAGTTCGTTTGCTTTTGCGAGGGCGACGTAGCAGTTCGGGCTCGAAAAGTCGTACAAGAATTCTACATCGTTCAAGATAGGGCAAGACCCCAATTGGTTAAAAATGGCAAATAAATTAGGTGTGTTTTATTCTTCTTTCATCGCTTGTTCTTGCAAAGAGTCAATTTTCTTTTGGGGCATTTCCTTGTATTTGTTGCACCAGTCACGGCCCGACACGATTAGATTGTATTCTTTTAGATGCGACTCGATGCATTTGCCTCTCTCCAAAAGATCTGCGTTGATAGGATCGTTCGGTTGAAACCAGACGCACGATAGGCAGTTCTCACCTTGCCAAATCACTCTCTTAAGACTCTTGTAAGGTTCCTGTTCGTTTTGGGACATGTCCTATCTTTAAACGGGCCCTTGCATTTAAGCTAAAGCTCCTAATGCGAAGCGAATATTTGGCAAGAGCGAAGAATGATTATTGGCTCAATTCTAGCTGCCATCAGTTATGGCAAACAGAGGTTCGCCTGCGCCTATTCGTTGTAGAAGATTCCGTGGAGCGAGATTTTACTCTAACAGTTTGCGTTCCACGCAATGCCTTGAACATTTGAATTCAAGTTCAGATGCCCGCCATTGCACGAGCTTCCAAATCCGCTCGCGATTGTCACGTTGTAGTTTTCGTCATTTGGTAGATTGATAGGGCCGTAATTGAAGGCTCCGGAGTTTCCTGAGGATGTGACACTTGCCGTGTATGTTTGTCCACTTGGTTCTTTGAAAATCACTAGCGTAGGGTTGCCAACAATTTTTCCCTGTAGCGAAGCTCCGCCACTTACAAGGACTTCTGCACATCCGCCAGAGGGACAAGGTTTTCCTTGCACATTGTTGGTTATAACAAAAAATGCAACGAAACCGATCAGGACTACTATCACGCCAATAATTATGTATGTTATTAATCGTGTCATGTCCTTTACCAGTCAGGAAGCTTCGTGAATGATAACCACTCGATTAAATCGGTGAATGTTAATTTCAATCATCCTTCTCTTCTATACATCAAGATAGTTTCTTCCGCGTATGGTCTTCCACTAGTTCTAATTAGGTTTGCGAGCTTTTCTATATCATAAGGGACATGGCGAAAAGTCACTCCAAGACGATCTTGGTCTGAAGTTGTTATGCAATAATCGGCCCAGGGGTCTGTGGAAAATTCAAGTGCTATGTATGCGGACACGAGTACAACACGGACTATAACGGAGCTTTCAACATCATGAATCAGGGGATAGGGCAGGCTTCTCTATCTCAGGGGCTGATTTTGGCACAGCCCACGGTGAGAACTCGCTAGGATGAGCACCCATGCAGAGCGGCAACGAAGCGAGAATCTCCCTGCGTTTAGGCGGGAGAGTGTCAATTCGACTCACTCACGCAGGATTCTACGACGAGAAATCCCGCAAACAACACGAGAACGCGTGGCCGATTGTTTTGAAGCACCTTGACGAGGTCTTCTCAAGAAATTGAGACTTTAAGTTTCGGAACATCTATGTGAGTACCTGCCCTTTTGATAGGCGGTTCCATTTCGAATCAATAGGAATTCCGCTCGTTCACTTTTTCTCTTTTTTCCTTCTCCTGTTTATTTTTACAGATAGTTCTTCTTTTACTGATTTGACGTATCCGAAGTGATGGTCTCGCGTAACCAGCATCAACTTCCTGTTTATGCAAACAGCCGAAATCAGCACATCTATCGCTGGAATAGGCCTACTTGATTCGAGCAGACCTACCATAATTTCTATGGCAGTGAGATAGTCCCTTCTCGTTGGCCAAATGACTTCAATGTCTTGCTTCTCCAGTGCCTTTGGATACTCTATTACATTGAAGATTGTAGTGAGGCCAGTTTCGCCTTCGATCAGGAGGTTTGTGTCAATGACCTTGTTCGTTTCCATGCTTCTACTCTCGATTTCTCAAAATAAGATTCTGCTCTTTTGGAACTTATGGCTGTTAGCCTTTCGAGTGTGCTTTCGCTTAGTGAGCTACGAATCTCCGCTGAAGAAGAAGAATCCTTCATTTGTTCGAGGTAAGCTGCGATAGATCCTCTGATAATTTCGCTCCATCTAACTTCAGGGTAGCGTTTCATTTGTCTATAGGTTTCATCGGGGATGCTCAACGTAACATGAGGCATAAGTTATAATATGTCATTTGACATATATATGTATTCCAATCAAAAAAGGGAAGCTTGCTTGAGATGTTACTCTGTCACTGATGGAGTCTTGCGAAAAGAGGATTTTGCATCGAAAACGAGTACTTGCACGTAAAAACTGATGATTCGGCTCAATTCACATGACTATGCCCCAGATATGATATCTGATATCTGACTTAAATGATGCTCAAACACTTCTACGAATTTGAGATGAAGCAAACTCTGACGGAGAAACCCAAATTCAATATTTTGATAATTCAATTGATAACAACATATACACAACGAAGAAGCTAATCTCGTCATAACCTTACGCAAGGGCGGTGTCGTGACAACCATGGTTACGACTCCAAGATGATGACTCGCCCCAGAAGAGCCACCCTATCCTATGATGCGAAAAGAGAATCAACAAAAATAACCAACGGTACTACGTGAAATTATTACTATGATTACGAGAATCGCCTAGCGTCAGTGTACGATAACAACTCTCTTTTGGAAACCAATGTCTATTCTCCATCCGGTCAAAAGATTGGAACTATACAGCGATCCAACACCATTGTACACACCTACGATAGAGCCAGTCCAATATGATGTGCGAAAGAACCTTACTTCATCGACCATAACGAAGAGCTTCTACGCGGATGGTCACCAATATGACGTACCTGGCGCTCGTCATCCTGTTGTACGAATCGTAAGAAATGAGAAGTAATCAATCAATTTCCGAATATTTGCTCAAGTGCAGATACATCTGTCAATACCTCAACGATGATATTCCAACATGCCAATCTTAAATAGCTAAAATGACATATGACTACATGACGAATTCGTGCCATGTCGACAACTACCCCCGAGCTAATCTTGCGAGCCGAGGAGAACAGTAAATGGCTCGGACATAATTATGTAATGCTGACTAAGAAATACAACAACAAATGGGTCGCGGTCCTAGATCGTAAAGTCTTCGATTCCGATAAAGATCTAAAGACTCTTGTTCACCGCCTAAAAAAGAAACTCGGTCGCAGATATTCTGAAGTTTCAATCGAATTTGTGACCAAGCAGCCCATCAACATGGTTCTTGTGATTTTGTAAGTGCGTCTGAATGGCTATTTCAGAGAAGGGCCGCTAGAAGCTGCGTACATCACTGTTGTTCTTTCCTTACCTTCCTTCAAACTGAGGCAGAAACTCGATTTACTGATTGATACAGGTGCGACAAAAACGACAATTCTTGACAAAGATGCCATCTCGATCGGAATACCTTTTCATAAATTGACCAAATCTAAACACCCTCTTCTGGGAGTCGGCGGGATGGTTGAAACCCGCATCGCAAACGATGCAAGACTGCATTTCAGAGGAGAAGATAACATCGAACAGATTGAGGAACTCGAAGAGCTGCTGGTGGTAAAACATGTTTCGTATGACCAGAACGTAATGAGGATACCAAGCGTCCTCGGCAGAGATATTCTAAACAGATATCGACTGATTTATGACAAAAGCAAAAATCAAGTTGCAATTACGGATGCTTAGCTTCGAGTTGTTGATTTCTACTTTGACACATTCGTATGCGCGTGTATAAATCGCCGGTGCGCCGGACTATGAATATCTGAGACAAAGAGAAAACGTGTCATCTAAAGAGAACCATTGCAACTAACGTGCTACGAACCGTTCAACCTTCAGTATTTGTTTGCATAAACCGGATCGACGCTTGCTTGCAAGTCTTGCTTCGCATTTCTATCGTCGGAAATTTTCGCTGTAGAATCTTTTGGTCTAAAAATACGGGTCCAGCTTTCTCGAATCACAGGACGGTCTTTGTTGAAGCTACTACTCTATTCTATTAAGGTCTCGCCTAAGAGGGATTTGCAAAGTGTTCTTATTTCCCCCTCCAGTTTTTCTCAGTGCAATCATATGCATAGTGCGTTTTAAGCGGCCGTATTTCTTGCGCAGGAAGGACGCCTGTCTTCCATGTAGATCATACTTGCCCTTTCTAGCGATCTTGGAACCTCCGAACCTGCGTGGACTAGAATGGTAGGTCACTTCCGTGACCCTGGCACCATTCTTTATTGCCAGTAGTAGATAGGAACCGCAACTGCAGAAGCCCATATCGCTAAGCTTTGATTTGGAAAGAAATTCCCTTCGAAACGCACGAAAGCCGCTCCCGGCATCCAGCTCCTCGGCAAGGATGTCTCTCACGACTTTCCGGATCGGCTTTTCTGACGGAGGGAGCCGTTCTCTCCTTCCTATCGTATAATCCGCTCTTCCCTCGATAATCGGTTCCAAGAGTCTCGGAATATCTCTAGGGGGATGCTGACCATCGGCGTCGAGCGTCACGAGAATATCGGCGTTGGCAGATTTGATACCGTGCAGGATTGCAAGATGCGGTTTTCTTTCGTACCTGTTTTGGATGACTCTCGCTCCAGCTTTTCTTGCGAGTTCGCAGGTTCTATCCGTGCTATGGTCGTCTACAACAAGAACTTCATCAACGAATCTCAGAGTTCGCTTTACTACGTCTTGGATGCTCCGCTCCTCGTTGAATGCTGGTATTACGGCTGAGATGTGTTGGCGCAAGCGCAAACATAATTCCGGTTTTGATTTGTATATAGACAGCAGCTCCGGGTCCTAGGCCAATCAACCACAGTTGGGTATAGTGAATCGAGTCAGCTTACAAGACAGTCAAGAAAACTAGGATTGTAGCGATTAGTATCAAGTCCATAGAAGCAAGCTCGGCTGCCAGTCCGCCAAAGCTGACCCTTTGCTTGTGAGAGAGTATCCAAATAATAGGAAAAGGAATCAGAAGAAACCCAAAAACAATTGGAAAGACTAGAAACGAGGTAAAGAAGGCTGTGACCAACGAAACCTCAGCATAGAAGACCAGAAAGCAGTAGAGCATAATTCTGCTTTTATCTAGAGGTCTTCTGAAACTCGAATTATTGTTATTTTGAAACCTACGAGTTTCTACAATATGATGTACAAACAACTCTTGAGATGAAAAGAAAGTGAAGGGTATGATAAAGACAAAGACAATCTCTGCTGTCCGATATTGAGTCCCCGATCTGCACATTCCCACTAACGACATCATTAACACGGCTCCGGCGAAAGTGACTCTTGTTTCCCAGCTTCTTTCTTTTTTCCTCAACACCTGAAGTGACTGAGGTCATATTCGAAGGGCCGAGAGTCCAGGTTAGGATTCCCAACAACAGTGGTACAGTTAGAAGACGGTGTATCTCCTTTCTTCTAGTCCAATAGGTAATGAATTCTTTTACGGCCTGAACAGAAGCTAGAAAGAATAAAGATCCTATTAGGTATTGAAGAGTTCCCACAAAGAGGTTACTTCGAATTAGAAAGAACAGTCCTATAACTGTGCCGGCCGACCATAATGTGAGAATTCCTCCTTCGACGGGAAGGAAAGATCTAATCCGATTTGCCAGCATGGCCTTTACTAGAAAAATATGATGTTCAGCATTTCATTTAATCTGTTGAGTCGATTCTTAAACTTGAGAATTATACCTGAGGATCAAGATAAGATATTAAAAATAATGTCGTAGATGATATAGCAACAGGGCAGATGATCAAGGTTTTGAAAATTGCCGTCATAACTGATGACCAAGAGACGGTCTCACCTCATTTCGGAATGGCGCGCTATTACATGGTGTACGAAATCAAGGACGGAGTCATAATTAACAAGGAAGCAAAAGAAAAACCATTTCATAATCGAGAAGGAATGAACCATACACATCGTGGAGCAGATGAAGCTTCGGTGCATGCGAATATGCTCTCAGGTGTTTCAGATTGCGAAGCCCTCATCTCAAGAGGAATGGGGCGGGGAATGTATTTCTCAATTTTGCAAATGGGTATCAAACCTTATGTGACAAGTACAGCATTGGTTGATGATGCCATAAAAGAGTACATTCAAGGGACACTTGATAACCATGTTGAGAGACTACATTAGAAGAAGAAACGAGAAACGAGGCACGAAATAAGGATGCAAGAGATCGAAATCCCTAGATTCAAAGCTGTTGGAATAGTTCATAGAAAAGAGTCGGATGACGAAGTTAGAAAGGGGTTGTCTGATTCAAGTGAGTCAGAAATCGAGATCTTTCCAGAATACAAGGATGCTTTGTATGGTCTTGATGGGTTTTCTCACATCTTCGTTCTTGCCTATTTCCACAAACTTAGGCCAGAACAAGTGGGTCCCCTTAAGGTGAGACCGAAGAGATTGGTCAAATATGGCTTGAAGTTAGAGGAGATACCTTTTGTCGGAGATTTCACTTTAGATTCGCCGACCCGACCAAATCCAATTGGACTGAGCCTAGTCAAACTACTACAGATAAGAGAGGAAAGACGACTAATTGTATCCGAGCTAGAATTCTTCGATGGAACCCCAGTGATCGACATCAAACCCTATCAAGCTGGGTACAGAGTCAACGAGTACAAACTTCCAAAATGGAATATGGAATTAGCTCTAAAGGCTGGATTGTCTCCTACAGAATCTGTTTGAGTGTAACAATAAATCACTTACACTGCGACATACATGAAAAATAGCTCTGACCCATGAAGTGTTCTTGCTCCGACTTCCTGCAATGAGGTTATTATTCTTCATACAAGTTGGTGGGAAGTCCTAGACATCCAATCTAACTTTTAACGAGCTGCCTGATACGGGATGGTGGGTCAGTTCGACCTCATCGATTTGGAACCAAGCAAGCTGTTACTATCCTTTTTGTTTTACTCATGCCCTAAGTTATCCGGTCGCATTTTCCTTCGAAGTGTCCCCCTGTTTATGAAAAAGCTGCTCCTTTCTTCGAGTCTCTACTGTTCTTCCACAAATCATTTATATGCTTCTAAACGATTAGGATAAGCTAATAGTCCTGTTTCACGTTGCCAAAGAAACCTTTCAGAGTAGTCTCAGATCCCGAAATAGCAAAGCTTCTCGTAGATTCTGCCAAACGACATATCTTGCGTTACCTTGCAGAAAAACAGCTTACGCAGAAGATGCTCGCCGAACTCCTCGGGATGGCAGACCCTTCTGTCTATTACCACCTCAAAGAGCTACGACAAGCAGGCTTGATCAGAGTTGCCAGAACTGTGCCCGAGGGTCACGGAATCCTCCAAAAATTCTACGAAGCGAATGCAATGTACTTCATAGCAGATTATACCAAGATGCCGCTCGAGCTTCGGCGTTATTTTATTGCCGTTAACTTAGAGCGGCTGCGAGGGGTCTTTTCGATCCTTAATGCACTTCGAGGCACATCTATCTCTCTTTCAACTCAGGAAATGGAAAGGCTTGCTGAAAGAGTGGCTGTAGTACTGGTGGAGGTGGCCAAGAAAGAAGCTTCGTCCTCCTACAGTAAATCACATCCTGTTGGAAGAGAGGCGCTCATCATGAATCTATACGGCGAGGCTCTCAGGAGAGTAATCGGAGAAAACGACGATAATTTCTCCAGCGCTAGCGGCCCACTGAGGGAGCGACTCTCAGTTCTCGGTTTCTTGAGGTTGAGCCAAACGGCGTGATAGTAATTGAATTTATTCTTCTATTGCTGATCGGCTCGATAGCGGCCGGAATACTTGGATCATTAGTCGGTCTCGGTGGCGGCGTGGTCATAATTCCTATCCTGACGATTTTCTTTGGCGTAAACATTCACTTTGCCATTGGGGCAAGTATTATTTCCGTGATAGCGACATCAAGCGGTGCGGCAGCGACCTATGTTAAGGACAAAATGACAAATCTGAGAATAGGGATGTTCTTAGAGCTCGCGACCACAACAGGCGCAGTACTAGGAGCTGCGGTCGCTGTCTATCTAAATTCCACAATCTTGGAGATAGTATTTGGGAGCGTACTCTTGGTCTCTTTGATACCTCTCGTTAGAAAGATCGGAGAGGAGCTACCACCAAAGCAGGAACTCAAGGGAATCTCAAAGACTCTTTCGTTGACGGGAGAATATACAGAACGAAACGGGACTACCATACAGTATAATGCTACAAATGCCAAGACCGGTCTTTCCGGAATGTTTGCAGCCGGTCTCATCTCAGGCTTGTTAGGCATTGGTAGCGGTACCTTCAAGGTGATCTCAATGGATGTTGCAATGAAACTTCCGATGAGGGTCTCTACCACGACTTCGAACTTTATGATCGGAGTCACTGCCGCAGCAAGTGCTGGAATCTACTATTTGAGAGGTGACATTGATCCAATCATCGCTGCTCCAGTGGCTCTTGGGATACTATTAGGTTCAATGATAGGAACAAGACTCCTCATGCGAACAAAGAATACTATGATCAGAAAGATTTTTGCTATTGCGCTAGCTCTTTCCGCAATTGAGATGATACTCAGAGCCGCCGGAATTTCGTAAAGGGAGGACTGAATATCCTAACTATGAATCTCAAAGATCCCAAATCAATGAACAACATACTTGCAAACGTGCTCAGAACTGGTGTAAGTATATCTGCGGCCGTGATACTAGTTGGCTTTCTAATTTTTGTGTTTCGGTACGCTGCCCTTAGCGTATCTCCGTATATTCAATATCACTCGGGAATAGCGCCACACGGAGATTTTTCTGTGAGTCTTTCTAGTATGGTTACGGGCTTGACCTCATTCAATCCCTATTCAATCATCGAGCTTGGTCTTCTGATACTTCTTGCTACTCCTGTATCAAGAGTCTTTCTCTCAATTGTACTGTTTGAACTAGAAGGCGACAGAAGATACGTCTACATCACCCTCGCTGTCTTTCTTATTCTCTTGTTCAGCATGATAATAACACCATTCATACCAAGTTTCGGTGGCTGAGCTTTTCAATTGCTCCGTCAATTACACGTGCTTAAGAATGAATCTTTAGGTTTCTTCCACTTTCATATTTGTTCCAGGAAATTTGCTTACCCGAATTTGGAGATTATCACGAATGCCGTGGCAGGGGTGTTGTTTATTCAGGTAATTCTATGAGGATTAGACACAGTACTCAATTTTCCAATAGGCTATCAGATTGTATGGGGAGTAATAACCTTCATTGTTCTAATCATTGGAACAGTTCTTTGAATGAAGGATTACGAGCGTAGCTCGAGAATCTTCAAGCTCTCAATAGTAGTGAGTGTGGACTACGTTATTCAAGGGTTGCAGAAGGAGGACTCCTAGATATAGGCGGTCGAGTTTTCAAATCTTGAGCTGATGGCGCTTCTCTAAAAATAAACGAAGTTTCGAAACAAGAGCCTGAGTTTCTTGCTCATTAGACCCTTCTAGAAGCTACCATCGTGCGATCACACAAAGTAAATAGACATAGGGAGCGTTTTACTGCGGCAGGTCAGTGGCATCGGAGTAGCATGGCGAACTCAAAATCAATCGCTTTCTTCCGACTGAACGGGATTACGAAGGATGCCTATCTTCTCAATTTCTGCTTCCACAATGTCTCCATTCTTCAGATATTCGCCTGTGACCATCGCAACTCCAGACGGAGTTCCCGTTGAGATTATGTCTCCTGCTTCTAACGTGATTCCTTGAGAAACATAGGACACAAGTTCGGGCAGTTTGAATATCTGCATCTCAGTGCTGGAATCTTGGCGCGTTATTCCATTCACTTGCAATGATATTTTCAAAGGGTAGGGAGTGCTAATTTCATCTTTTGTAACTATACAGGGCCCTATTGGGCAGGCGTTATCCAGGCCCTTTCCCCTAATCCAGTTCATTCCTAGAGTCGAAGCCGGTTTTGGCAATCCTTGAAAATCGCGAAAGCT
>JASHOD010000026.1 GCA_030041295.1 Nitrososphaerales archaeon | reverse complement strand
AAGCCTTTTCTCTCTCAAGTGAATGAATATAATAGAAGGCATACAACCCTACGGCCAATATTAGTGTAGTGAGTTTTGTTGCAAATACCAAGTTCCAAGGAGTTTGTGGGTTTGGGAATGGGTTGACGGTAATGTCAGGATTCAGAACACCGACGAGACTTGCGGTAGACAACTGCGCAATCCATATCGCAAAATTGTAAAAGACTTCATAAGCGCAAATTGCAGTTCCCGCAAAGATTAGCAGTTTCAGATATGAATATGCAGTATTTGAAAATTTTAGCATCACCGGCCTAGCTAATTCAAGGCCCGCAAATGTCAGCGTTAATCCGGCGCCCATCAAAATAGAAATAGGTTTGATTGAAAGAGCTCCTTGCGCAGGAATTTGCACATCAACAAGATCCGCTCCCACAATGTTGATGTGGCCCATGATTGAACCTACAAGAGAATAAGACGTTAGCGAAAGAATGATTCCAGTGCTCGCTAGAACGATTACTTGAAAGATTAGCTTATGCGGATCAGTTCTTCGCAGTCTTGAAAGTTGCTTCTGAGCCGAAATTTCGTCCTCTCGACTCTGCATCGCCTAATTACTACCCCATTATATTTCAGAAATACGCATTTTTCCATATATAAAGATAGAATGCTCTTTCTCTCGACTTTCTTTATGCATTTGCAGATTGTGGAGATGCTTCGGAATAGCTCTTGTACATGGCATCAACTGTCCTTTTGTTAATCTTTCCTCGATGAGGTACAAATCCACCGCTAAATCCCGCAGGAATATGCATTAGTTCGTGAATGATTACTTTCTCTCTTTCAGAAGCATCTAACTTGTCAAACTCTTCTGATATCACTTCAATAATGTACCTCGGTTGCATATTTAGAGCGTCAAACCAAATTCGTCCGAGTCCGTGGATTCGAGCTTGAACTCTTCTAGCCTTGCTTCCAGTTGATCGGTAGAAGGCCAATCGATCCGGATCAATATAGCTGAGATTTAGGACATTGATGATGTTTCTTGCGGACTGTTCAACATCAGGTGCTTTGAAATAATTAATCATTTCAAATGCTCGCTCGATATATCTTCCGTGCCCTAGTCTTGTCTGCT
Source organism: Nitrososphaerales archaeon (assembly GCA_030041295.1). GTDB lineage: Archaea > Thermoproteota > Nitrososphaeria > Nitrososphaerales > CADDZS01 > JASHOD01. Next base: position 9,753 of record JASHOD010000026.1, on the reverse strand, counting down.
TAAGTTTTTAATCCTCTCGGCATTGCAAGATTTCAAAATATATGAAAAAAAGGAAAAAGAACCAGGATGATAGAATCAGTAGGTAGAGACGATCTCTTTAAAATCGGCCATTCGAACTTCCAAGCCGAACCTATCTTCCATTTTTTTCATTGCTTTGTAGGTTTTCAGCATCAGTGGCAGATGCCTTACCATGCTAAATTTGCCTTCGAATTTTAATTTGATGATATCGTAAACATAATTGAAGTATTCAAATTTTTTCAGTACTGCTTCCCTGTATCTGGGAAGGTCGTCAAGATTTTCACAAAGCAGCTGCGCGCACTGTAGGCTAGGGATTATTCCTTCGCCCAATAACGGAAATACGGTTCCAATTGACTCCCCGCAGCCTACAACATTTCCTAAAAAGAAAGGTTCGCAGTATTTGGGAGGGGATATTCTTATCGGTCGGCCGATCTTCTTCACAATTTTGCCTGGGTTTTCAGTATTAAACTCGTCCAGAGCCGCATTGTGTCTTTTTCTGTAGTCGCCCGCTCCCACGAAGGCCGACCCTTTTTCGAGAGGGAAGGACCAAAGATATCCAGCGAGACCCTCAAAAGGTCTGATGTAAAAATCGTCCTTCGGAAGACGTACGTCGCCATTGTTTTCATTGCCATATGAAACCTTGTACTCAACGCAAGGGATCCACAAATCCTCCTTGATCCTTGGAAGAAACGAACGATGTAATCCGGTGCAGTCTATTATCATATCGTACGCCTCGTCTTTTAGTAAACTGGGCGTAGCTTTTACTCCGAACTTGGCATTTCTCCCAGCTGTCAGATCTAACTCCAATTGATGCTTATCGTATGTTACGAGACCAATCAACGGAATTTTTCTAGCGGGTTTCTTCTGCCCGAGATCCACCACCATTTTTTTACCGTTGAACAAGATGTACTTTTCAAAATCGATTCCTAACAGTTTCATTATTTTCGAGAGTTCATTTTTCGATGTACCCCAGGCACAGACTGCCTGAAATTCTCCCTCTTTTTGCATCTCATAGCCCATTACCTCATGATCTCGGCCCAACCGATTAAGAAGGTATGAACCGGCAACCCCAAGCCCAACTATGGCTATCTTTTTCTTCTTCTGCGGACTCGGACTCGTCAATTCTGCTACTTTCCTCTTTCAAATTTCCCTGATTTGAGTTTTGAAAATCCGGTGATCCCTAACTACTCTTATCCCTTTAAGCGATTTGTTCTCAAAACTTAAAATAGATTCCTCGTGCCTCATCCTCTTCTAAGAGGTTGTCCAGAACTATCCCCTTGTCCTCGGAAACAGAATTCGGTTTGGCTGCGGTCTATCGCATAATCAAGAAATCAGGAGCTGAAAGAGTCAGTGACGAGGCTGCTGAGGAATTGCGTCGGGCTCTAGAAGACATCGGGATTCAAATTGCAAAACAAGCGATTGCCCTTGCGGATCATGCGGGAAGACACACGGTGAAGGGTGCTGACATTAAGCTTGCGGCAAAGACAATTTTGAGGACGAGCTAATTGCAGGGATAAAGGATACAAAGGCATTCTAGTACAAAGAAACATCGTGCTCCGGTGGTGTAGTCCGGCCATCTTAACTTTCTACTCTGGATATTCATTTGGTAGTGAAGTCCTTTCGTTGAAAGAATAGACTGGAAAAGCATAGTGGCCTCTCGCTATCTTTCAAACAATAGAGAGATTGGAGAAATTTCTCCTAGATCATAATGATGAAAGAAATATGTGAGGAGAAACTTCATAGTCACTGACCCGGGTTCAAATCCCGGCCGGAGCAAACCTACTCTCGATTCAAAGGGAAGTAACCAATTCCAAACCTGACTGTGCTACTCAGGAATCCAAAAATTTAATTCTGACAAGCAAAGATGACCCCATTAAAAAAAAGAACAAAAATATTGAAGAGTACGATAATTTACTTCGATTAATTGATTAGAGGGATAGTTATCCTCCCAAAAAATAAAATGTACTGGTTGCGCGTAGGGATTACCGGGTCACCTGGTACTGGAAAAAAGTCCGTCGCGGACGAATTGAGCAAGCTTACCGGCATGGAGGTTGTTTCACTCAATGAGATTTCGATTCGAAAGAAACTTGGGAAATGGTCGAATGGCGAATTTATCGTTGACTTGCAAAAACTGCGAAAACAAAGACTATCGACCCGGGGAAGGATAATTGTTGGTCACTTGCTTCCTTATGTCGTACCAACGTCGAATCTTGATTTTGTGGCAATACTACGGTGCTCCCCGAAAGTCTTACGGAATAGGTACATTAAAAGAGGCTACTCTAAGGTTAAGATTGAGGAGAATGTTATAGCCGAATTATTGGACTTGGTATCCTTCGCTGCTCTTGGAAAATACGGGAAGAGAAAGGTCTCCGAATTCGATACCTCTCGTTCTAGGAATCCCAGAACTGTGGCGAAGAGAATAATTGCTACTATGACGGGAAAAAGGCCAAAGCTCTACGGCTTGACGAAGTGGACAAGGCAGGCAGTAAGTTCCCACCATAAACTATTGAGAATCATGAGGTCTTGATTTGTCGTTGCATAATCACCCGGTTATGAGTGGTAACGGATAACTAGATCGCGGTACAGATGTGGCTTCTCCCTTCAAAACGGTTATATTCAATATTTAGGAGATATGAATGAGTTATGCAACCTCAGGGAGAGGTTGATCTTGAGGCGGTTACCCTGAAGATCGATTCTCTCGCTTCACAGCGAACGGCCTCGATTAACGAGTATAGGAGGCTCGACGGGCGGAGGCGAGAGATTAGAAAAGAAATTCGCGAATTAACAGAGAAAATTAACAACGACCGAAAGTCGCTTGACGATTACTACGAAAAGCTATCAAAGTTCAAGGCGAGCCGGCGAGAGATTCTGTCTCAAATTCGCGACATGAAGACCAAATCCACAGAGGTTGAAAAGGTCCTAAAGAAATTTGAACAATCGGCGCCAAAAGAAGGCGCTACTTTAAACGAGCGATTGAAAAAAGTCGAGTGGAGACTTCAGACTGAAAGGATAACTAGGGAGGAAGAAAAGGAGTTAGTTGCGAACGTAAAGGAGCTTGAAACGAAGCTCAAGGCATGGAAGAAGGCCCACGCGACCAAACAAGATCTTGGAGAGATAACCGGTAAAATCAAAGTTCTAAAGAAGCAGCTGGACGAGATGAACGCTTTCAAAGCAAAGAACGATCCGGAAATCAAAGCGCAACACGAACGAGTAGCCGCGATGTTAACACAAAGACACGAACTATTTCAAGAAATAGAAGGTATAGATTCGCAGCTGATAACTCTCGATTCTAATATTGCGAAAATGACACAGGATGTTAGCGAACTTCGAGAGCAAAGAAGGCTTCTCTTAGAAGGGAGAAGGTCAAGGGAACATGAGTCCAGCAGAGCAAAGACTCGGGAATTGGTCGAGCGTGCCAAAGACGACGCGAAGAAGAAGTTAGAGCAAGGAAGCAAATTGAGTTTTGACGAATTAAGACTAGTCTATCAAGACGATCCTGAATCAGTGACGAAGAGGACTGAGCAAATCTAGACTCGCTTTGCGGCCGCTCGCCCATGTCAGATTCTGAGAGATCAACGCAAATTTCAAGCGATGCACCGACGGCAGTTTCTACCGCCCTTAAAACTGATGCTGCAAAGCTTGTTTCCCCGACGGCAGTCGTTGAAAGGTCAGTAATGTCTAGGAAGAGATCTGGCATGCTTATCATTTGCATCGATAGGGACAATGACGTTGGGCTAAAGACAGGTATAGAAACACCAATCGTTGGAAAAACTGCCTGCCTCGAAGCAGCCACAAAATTGGCACTTGCAGATCCCGAAGAGGCAGACGCAAACGCAATCTTTGCCGCGATCAAAGAATACGAGGAACTCGTCTCGAAGGGGATAAATTGCGAGGTCGTGACAGTCGGCGGCCTTTTTGAAAGAGGAGTTCTTGGGGACAAGAAGATTCGAGAAGAGGTCGAAAATGTTCTCAGAGACTACCCTGCGGCAGAAGCCGTGGTTGTGTCGGACGGGGTTGAAGGTGAGGAACTAACGCCAGTAATTTCTCCTCTAGTTCCGGTAGTATCCATCCGCAAAGTAGTGATAAAGCATAGTGAGTCTGTGGAAGAATCGTATGAGATACTAGGTAGATATTTTAGAATGCTTTTGACGGATAAGAGGTACGCAAAATACGCTCTTGGTCTGCCTGGATTAGTCTTTATTGGAATTGCTATCGCATACCTAGTCAGTCCGACATATGCGCCTCTCATACTAGTTGCTTTAATAGGAATAATCCTCGCGGTGCGCGGATTCAACGTTGATCGAGAAATCGGTTCCATCAGAACCCTTTCTTCGTCGGGTTTCTTGAGATTGTTTGGCATAGCTATCTCTGTCCTTATCGTAATCGGCGGAATCGTAAGTGGAATCCTTCCATTCTTTACAAAGGGTACTCCAGCTTACAGTTATGTCTGGGGCCCGCCAAACAATGGAATTCTAACAATCTCAAGTGTTCCAACTGTCATGGGCTATTTCATCGCGAACGCCCAACCTCTTACTTTCATAGGCTTGGGGGTCTACGTCGTAGGTGCCATTATCTTCAACTTGTTGCGTCCGACTCATCGGCATGTCATGCGTAATGTAGTTGCCCTAATTGTCTTAGGACTGTTGTATATTCCCGTCTATCTTTTATCCCAAGTCTTGATTTTCAAAAGTTCACCAGACACTCTAGTAGGTTATGCTCTCTTTTCGCTAGCGGTGAGTTTCGTAATAGCGGCGTTCATTTACAACTGGGTGAGTCAACGCAGAGGGCATCCTGATATCGACGAAATCGAGGTCTAGGGATCTCGATAAACAAAAGTTATATGGCAAATCTTCGACGTCATTAGTTAAATCATCCACTTCTGCTCCGGACGCGTATCAAATATACAGGTCTAGATCATCAGCGGAGATAGAATTCCTCAGACGAGGAACGGCGCCTCAGAATAGACATTGATCTAGAAATGGTATCGCTTGTTTCCTATTTAGGTGTCTATCGCATCTACGAGGCTATTCTTTCTAGATCCGTAAAGAAGGGCGAAATTCCAAAACACGTTGCGATAATACTGGATGGAAACAGGAGATGGGCTCTAAGAGAACTAGCCTCGAGAAAATACGGGCACGTCATCGGGGCAGATACCGCTGAAAACGTATTGGAATGGTGCCACGAACTAGGAATAAAGACCATCACGTTGTACGTTCTCTCGACGGAGAACCTCCAAAGATCAAACGATGAGATAAACGAGATCCTTTCACTCTTACTCGAAAGATTGGAAAAATTAGCCCGAGATGAAAGGATCGATCGCTACCAAATTCATTTTCGAGCCTTGGGCAACCTAGATTTTTTGAGCCCAGAAATCAGGAAGCTTGTAGAAAAGCTCGAGGAAAAGACGAAGAACTATACCGGGCATTACCTCAATCTTGCAGTAGCTTACGGTGGCAGAGCAGAGATAGTTGATTCTGTCAGAAAAATTGCAACTTATGTACAGCAAGGAAAAATCAAACCCGACCAGATAGATCAAAAGACAATTGAGCAGAGCTTGTATACATCCTACCTTGATAATCCCGAGCCCGACCTCGTCATCCGAACATCGGGAGAAGAAAGGCTCTCCGGCTTTTTGCTCTGGCAAAGTGCGTATTCGGAACTAGTATTCCAAGACGAATACTGGCCGGATTTCAGAAAGATAGATCTGATGAGAGCGATCAGGACTTATCAAAAAAGGACTAGACGCTTTGGCAAGTAAAAACGATTTTAAAACCTGATTGCGAAAGAGTGAAAATGGAATCGCATCCATAGCAAATCGTCCATTGTAGCTAGGATCTGTGGGAAGCAAATCTATTCATGCCATGTTTGGTTGTAGTCGGAGGGGTCTTCGGCGATGAAGGCAAGGGTAAGATCATCTCGCACATTGCGTTGCGGTACCATCCTGAAATTGCAGTGCGCGGAGGTGTCGGACCCAATGCGGGGCATACCGTTGTAACGAATGACAAGATCCTCAAGCTGCGAATGCTCCCCTGCGCCGTTGTCAATAAATCCACTAGGCTAATGATTGGTGCTGGGGTCCTTGTTGACCCGCGCATCCTGATGAAAGAGGTTTCCGAAACAAACAGTCAAGATCGGACGACGGTCGATCGCAATTGCGCAATAATCGAAGAGAAGCACGTTGAAGCAGATCGAACAGGTCACCTGAAGGAGAAAATAGGAACCACCGGGACGGGAACCGGTCCAGCAAACTCTGATCGAGTTTTAAGAGTTGGGAAAATTGCTCAGGACGAACAAATCCTAAGAGACTATATTGGAGACGTCAGTCTCGAGACAAATGAGGCTCTCGATCAGAAAAAATTTGTTCTACTCGAAGGAACTCAAGGGACAATGCTTTCCCTTTATCATGGAACTTATCCGTACGTTACCAGCAAGGACGTTAGCGCTTCCGCTATCTGTTCTGACGTGGGTATAGGTCCGAAAAGGGTCGATGAAGTGATAGTTGTCTTCAAAGCTTATCTTACCAGGGTGGGAGCGGGGCCGTTGGACGGAGAACTTGACCTCTCTGAAACCATGCAGCGGGGATGGCAAGAATTCGGCAGCGTCACTGGCAGGCTTAGAAGGGCAGCGCCGTTCGACTATGAACTAGCAAAGCGCTCCATTATGCTCAATTCTGGAACCCAAATCGCCCTCACAAAGTTAGATACTGTCTTTCCTTCTTGCGCTGGAGCGAAGGAATATTCTAAACTCCCCCTAGAAGCGAGACATTTTGTCGAAGAGATCGAGGGCCGAGTGGGTTGTCCAGTTTCTTACATTGGCACCGGGGCTGAGGCTGAAGACATTATAGATAGGACTTGAGTTATGTGTCAGAATAGAGGTAGTTCAAGCCGAAATGCTTTCAGTTGATATGTCAGCTTTGGAGGACGATGTCAGAGAAGGTTTACCTTCATTCATAGAATCAAGGTTAATGGTAAAGACGGAACTCGAAGGTCAGGTCGTAACATTCGACGACAAATCCGACCGGACACACGTTTCGTCTCCGGAAATCAAAACGTATCTGAAGCGCTATATGCAGACTAAGGGCATTCGAAAAAAGTATCGCTTATTGAGTCAAGAGGGTAGCTTGAAATTTGTAAAGCTTAGGCCGGACCAGATGGAGGAAGGAGAAGAAAAGCCGAAGAAGGAAAAGAAGTAACGCCAGTCGGGTCTGACTTTATAAAGTCTCGATAGTTCTAGACCTGCTTTTCTTTCGGCTTGTACTACTCGAGTTCTCCAGCAGAAGTAACTTTAGAATGTCTCTACCCTTGCGCGCCTGCTCTAGTCCTTCTGCCGCTTTTCCCTCATTTAGATTTGATATGGCTGACTCTAAGCAGTTCTTCGAAACAGAAAGTCCCAGTTCGATTCTTTGAGGAATTTGTACGGTCTTCCTGCCCGGGATCTCCGCAGCATAAAGTTCACGAAACCTACCTATTCTTATCTCCAACTTATCTCTGAATGCGAGCTTTGCTAGCCCGATCCCCAGCTCAGCTTGAGAATAAGCTTCCCAGATCTTGTCGATCATGACGTTCTGTTCTTTATTTGCTGAGAGAACCTCTTGGATTTTTTTCGTGGAATTTGATAGACTAGCTAGGCATTGTCCTTTCAAATTGTTGATTTGATCGCTTGAATTCAATATCTCGATTACAAATCCTGTTTTCGACAATGGGACTTGCCAGCAGTCTCCAAACGCTTATCTAACCTAAAAGCAAAAAAAGCTTTCAAAATTGGTTATGCCTTCCGAAAAGGAACCCCAGCAAAAAGCGCATATTGAAAAGAGGGAGGTTAAGCCCCCTGTTTTCATTGAAACTGAGAGTCTGAACGACCTGGCAAGGTTAACTTGCGCGCTTGAGCGAGCTCCTTTTCCTCTATTTTCAATCGAAAGTTCAGACAGGAAGATGATCGCAACTCAACTTGACCTATTTCTTGGCACTCCGATATTCTATTTCTCGTTCGCGAGCCAAGTGAAGAACTTTCTATCTTATCGGACGACTCAAAATGGTGAGGAAGTACTTCAGAATGATTCCCCTGCGAATCCTGCTCTTATACACGCTCCGATAATCGAAATTATTAAGATGCCACCTATCTTTCAAAGTGGCGTCAAGGCAGCGGAGAAAAGGAAGCCTCAAGAGGAAGAGAAATTTCTCTCGCTGGAAGTTAAAAATCTCTCGTCCTTGGTCAAGGTCGCTTCCTACAAGATATTGTTCGAAGAATCGCCACTCCCAATATTTGCGTTCCCGAGCCCTTGGGGAAAAGGCAAATGGTGCCTAGGATCATTTACCAGAATGGAGGATTTTGAGGAAGCTTCGATTTTCTTCTACTTTGAACAAGATTCAAAGCCCGATTTGAATTTTGTGAGGTACTCAATGAGTCGAGCAGATGCATCAATGACGAACAGGACGGACGAGCACGGTTATGTTTACATCAAAATAGTAAGGTTGAAAGAACCGCATCCGCTCGTAGAACTATAGGACTCATCTGTTTCTTGCCTTTTGAAAATCCTATTGATGTACAGAAAGACAAGAAATCTGTTTCATTTAAGGCGTTGTTAGAATCTAGGGCTAAGCGATCGAAGAGTCGCCTGATTCTTGCCCTAGATCTTCCGTACCGCGATCAAATAGTTACCTTGTCTAGTTCGGCCAAGGAAATTCTCGAAGACACGGCTGAATACATATGTGGGGTGAAAATGAATTTTCATCTTATCGCTCCGTTAGGTATCAACGAACTAAAATCCATCAATGATATGATATCAAGCTACGACATGCCTTCCATCGCAGATGTCAAGTTAAACGACATCGATAACACGAATAAAATCGCAGCCCAGTACCTTTGGAGCGCGGGCTTCTCCGCGATCATAGTCAATCCATTTGTTGGCTACGAGGGGGGCCTTGACCTACTCCTAAAACTCTCCAAGGAAAGGGGAAAGGGGATAATCTCACTTGCGTATATGAGTCACAAAGGGGCGGACGAAGGCTATGGGCTACAATTGAAAAACGGGGAGTCAATGTACGAGATATTTCTCGACCGCGCGAAGGAGTGGCAGCTAGACGGCGTAGTAGTTGGTTCAACACGACCTGAGATTATTGCCGCCGCGAGGTTAAGGTTGGGCCCTGAGATCAAAATCCTTTCTCCAGGGAGCGGAGCACAGGGCGGTGACCCAAAGAGATCCTTGGAGGCTGGCTCAGACTATCTGATTGTGGGGCGGAGTATAATTGAGAATGCGAACCCGAAAGCGGAAGCTAAACGGCTGTTTGATTCTCTGCTCTCTTCGTAAGATATTCATCAGCTTCCCTGAGGATATTCTTAGCATTCTCAAAACTCAAACGTCTTAACGCTTGCTCGAAACCCAACCATTCGTATCCGGAGTGTTCAAAGGAGATCTTCACTTTGTCTGTCTTTGACTCTGCGAGGAAGAAAATAACCTGCTTGTGCGACAAGCCATCGGCTCTTCGATAATGATAATCAATTTTCTTCCTAAAGCTCGGTATGAAGGTATCGACAGAAATTCCTGTCTCTTCCATAATTTCCCGTGTGGCGGCTTGTTCCTCAGTTTCGCCCTTCTCCACTCCCCCCTTTGGAAAGTCCCAGTGTCCTGCGGGATAGTGCAGAGCTAGATACTTTCGGATGGAATCTCCTTCGTAGAATATGACAGCTCCGGCAGATATCTCTTCAATCATCTGTGGTCAAATCGCCTGGAAAATC
>JASHOD010000025.1 GCA_030041295.1 Nitrososphaerales archaeon | reverse complement strand
TATCCGGGAGGAATGGTCACAGTCTTTGGGCTGCCTTCATGCATTGCGATTATTATATTCTGGAAAAAGACCCTGGGAACCCTGCTTTCAATTCTAGATCCATCAGTGTTCCCATAGACTTTTTCGTCTAGCTCGTATCCTACAGCTAACATTCTATTGGGGAAAGTAACATCTGCGCTTATGCCAGCGAGACGACTATCAATTTCCTTGAGGAGTGATATTATCGTCTCTACTGAGATGTCCTCAACTTTCTTTTTTTCTTCAGCGGCCCATTTCTCATTGTAACTTGCTTCCTGTGAAAAATGAATCTTTTCTTTGACTACCGAGGAAGCTACCTTCGCATTTTTTACTAATCTGTCGACTAAAGTCGCGACTTTATCTTTGGATAAATCATTGGTAGCTGCGAATGCTAGCGCGCCCTGGTATTGGACTCTCACTCCTATCCCTTCGGCATCGACAAATGTCGCCGGTTCAGGAACCCCATTTCTGACGAGACACGATAGATCATAGGTTTGCTGCAATCTCGCTTCAGCATATTCACAGCCCATCGATCTTGCAAGATCGATGGAGTAATCAACTAATTCTTGACTCAAGGACTCGAAATCGTCTCTTCTTTAGCAAATCATCAGTAATAAAAATGGCTCTTCGTTAGAACAACGAGCGGCACTTCTTCCTATATCATATTTGCGAGAACAGAGTTGTCTGTTCACTACAAGCGTTAAGCGGGAAGACATTACTCAGTTGATTTTCCACAGTTCTCGCAAGTAGGAACTCTAATTCATTAAGAGCAGTGGATGCGCGAGCCGCAACAACTTTTCCTCGGCGTTTTCTCAATGCGGTGATTTTGGGTTGCCATTTCTCGAGCCATTGGTCCACGTCTTCGGGAACGTCCTTCTTTCGAGTGCTTATCGACAACATCAGTTAGATTTAAGGGCCATTATACAGCTTTAAAAAAATGGCGTAATTTTTTTCCAGCCCAATTTCCTCGCTCATTACTTTTACATTCGGGTTCTTGAGTGAATTTAATCTTGACCAAGCAATGAATATACATTTGTCAATAGAATGCTCGTTGCTAGAGAGATGTCATCAAGCCTATCCTCTAGAGCACGGAACCGCGAAAACAAGGCCGACGACAAGGACACAATTTACTTGAATTTTGACGGATTGTGCGAACCCGTTAATCCTGGTGGAATTGCGACTTATGGTGTTCTAGTCCGTAAAGGCAAAGTCCATTTAATGGAGGACTCTGGTCTAGCTTTTGCAAAACCCTGGAGCGACGAGGCTTCCAATAATGTTGCTGAGTATTCAGCATTGATCAAAGGTTTGGAGTGGCTCAAAACGAATGAATTCTTTGATTCGCGAATAATTGCAAGGGGAGATTCTAGCCTAGTGATAAACCAGATCAATGGCAAATTCAAGGTAAAGGCAAAACGTATCATCGAACTCCATAGGAGAGCACGAGAGCTTATACAACAGTTTCGAAACCTGAAATTCGTTTGGGTTGACCGATCTCAAAACAAAGAGGCAGACCGCCTAAGCCGAGAGGCGTATCGCTGGATAAAACGGGAACATCCTTCTCCTGCTCTGAAAACCTAACCTTACCGATTTTTCACTAATAGCTTTTCCCACGTCTTTCTGCTATCTTCAAATATTCTGTCTGCTTCTTCGTCTGAAACCGTCTTGATTCGTGAAGGAATTTCAAGCTTGCTTGCTTGCTTTCAAGTACGCCTATAATACATGATAACCATCGATTAATTCGAATCGTCCGTTGTCCTCTGCCTGACTGTAACCAGTGGCAGAGCCTCAAGATGCTGCGCGTATTTCCCGAGATCGCTTGGCTCCAATTTTCTCGATTCGGGCACCATTATGTTTTCGATTGGGAGACTTGCGACATTGTATGCATCCTTGCTGTCGAGAGTATAAGCATGTTCGATCTTCCACTTGTCAACGTTCAAGTTGTCCCGGGAACCAGAATAGCGAGCCCACCAGTTCAAGCTCTGGCTCATCAGATACTCGAAATTCATCGCGATACTCATATCATCCACATTCGGGGAGGCGTTGCTGGACAAGATTATGGCGGTGTATTTTTTCAGATTCCGATCCTTGCTTCGTCTACATGAACCGACTTTTTTAGCTGTTCAACTTCGGGCCTGATTCGGTTCACCAAGATGTGTAGATACACTTCTTCGCCGTTAGAATCTCGTCCCAAGCTCATACCGTCTTCAAAGCTTTCTTGCTGCTGCACTTCTTGCCTCTGAAGGGTCTGCTGACTTGTGCGAGTCATGTCATCGATAGTATTCGCTTCCGAATTATTTTAACCGAATGTTAAGACCCTATTAATTAGTCTTCTAGGAAAGGCCAAGCAAAGGCTAGAAATCGCTTTTAATACGCCGATTAAGAATTTGGATTTTGCGGCAGAAAAATAATCTCGTTGATGAAGAAGTAATTCCGAGCGAGACAAATTATTGGTGCTAGATATGTCGGAAGAAGAAACACAACTTCTAATTCGTAGAATAAAGGAAGGTACTGTTATAGATCATATCAAGGCAGGGGAGGCCCTTCATGTCCTTGACATATTAGGAATCACAGGCAGGGAGGGCGAAATTGTCAGCGTCGCGATGAACGTCCCAAGCTCAAAGATTGGAACGAAAGACGTCGTAAAGGTCGCGAACCGCTTTCTAAAAACCGAGGAAACCGACAAGTTGGCGCTAGTCGCTCCTCTCGCAACTGTCAATATAATTCGTAACTACAAAGTTGCTGAAAAGAGAAAAGTGGAATTGCCAAATGTATTCTTCGGTATTCTCAAATGCCCGAATCCAACTTGCATTTCGAATCGCAAGAATGAGCCGATCGTGCCAACAATAGACGTCGTCGACAAGGAACTGCCGTTACTCAAGTGCAGGTTTTGCCAGAGAATAATTTCGACGACGGACATCCTACTTATCGCGTAACCCGGCATCTCTTTCAAGACGATAGAGTAACTGGTTTCCTATCCTTTCACTACCGCGATAGGGGTCAACCTGACGACTTTGGTTGCGATCCCGACAAGATGAGATACCTCCGCAACCATGTCCACGTCCTTGTACGCGCCCGGAGCCTCTTCGGCTGCTCCTTTCTTGCTAGCTGCTTCGAGAATAATTCCTCTGCTATCTAGGTCATGTTTGATCTGCTCGTAGGGGTAGGTTCGGATTGCCGCGCCTCTTGACATCATTCTGCCCGCTCCGTGAGCTGTAGAGCCGAAGCTCGCTTCAAGGGATTTCTCCTGGCCGAGCAGTACCCATGACGCGGTTCCCATAGAACCAGGTATCAGAACGGGCTGCCCAATATTTCGATAAGCCATAGTGATAGCTTCATTGCCTTTTGGGAAGGCTCGCGTAGCTCCCTTCCTGTGGACAAAGACTCGTTCTTTCTTTTTGGGATTGTCGTAGTCCACTAGGTGTTCTTCTACCTTGCAAATATTGTGGGCAACGTCGTAGACGAGATCCATTCCAAGATCTGAAGACGACATTGAAAACACTCGTTCGAACGCCCTTCTAACTGCCGACGTTATTGTCTGACGATTCGTCCATGCAAAGTTTAGAGCGGCACCCATTGCGAGCCTATAATTCTCTGCCTCCTTAGAACCTGCTGGCGCACAAGCAAGCTCTCTGTCGGGGAGATCGATATTGAATGCCCGCGAATTTGCTTCGACTATTCTAAGATAATCGCTGCAAACCTGGTGGCCGAGACCCCGGCTCCCCGTATGCATCAGGACGCAAACCTGATCCTTCTCTGCAATACCGAACGTCTTTGCCGCAATTGGATCTAAGACCTGATTCACTGTCTCGACCTCGAGAAAATGGTTTCCAGAGCCGAGTGTGCCAAGAGCTTTTGACCCTCTCTTTTTCGCTTCGCCAGAAACCTTGGTCGGATCAGAATGTTTCATTGTACCGTTCTCTTCGCAGTATTCTAGGTCACGCGATAATCCGTAACCGTTGTCGACGGCCCACTTTACTCCGTCGCTTAGCACCCGATCGATCTGAGCAGTGCTAAGATTCAGAGCCCCCACGTTTCCTAAACCAGAAGGCACGGCTCGAAATAACTCCTTGACCAGATCGCGCAGCCTTGGTCTGACATGCTTCTCAGTCAGATTCGTTCTTAAGAGCCTGACACCGCAATTAGATACTACAAAGCCACTGGCGGCGAAATTGTGTGCATTGCTTTCGACTGTAATGTCATAAACTTGCCCGAAGTATTCTTCAACTGTTACGTCTGTGACTTCATCCCAAACTATGTCCCCTTCGAGGGCATTGGTGATCCACTGCTCGAATCTTGGAAATGAAAATGCAATCCTAGGAGATGATATTCTTCCTCCGTAAGCACTTCCCTCTAGAAATCTCCTATTCACCCATGGCGTTGTTGTTTGTTCTTCGATGGATGATATCGCATATTCATCCTTACGAAGCTGTGTGACCGCCAGGGCAACCTTCTGTCTTGCCTCTATAGTTTTCAATTTCCAGCCTAACCAGCTCGAAACTGCAAGAGCAAGTCTTTGCTTATGCGGCGTGTATAGATAGCCAACCGTGGACCAAAGGGCTAGTAGTGACTGTGGTTTTGTTGAAAGCTGAAGCTTCAGTCTGATATTTTCCGATCCGTCTGAAATCTCTTCCCGAATACTAGTAACTTCGACACCTAATTCCTCGAAGAGCTTCCAAAGCTCCGTGAGGAATTTATGGCCACTTAATTTGGCAACTTTCGACTTGTTCATTGAGATAACCGGCGGTTCAAAGTTGAAACCATTGATGGTCTGAGGCTTGTTCATTTCAGCCCCGCAATATCCGGCTAGAAAAAGGCGCTTGATCCAGTTTGGAGTCTCAAATAACCACTTGGGCACACCATATTCCTGTTTGGTCTTCTTTCCGGAAGGAGCACCCAGTGCTTCTAGCATCGCTCGAAAACTCCTCGCAGACACATAAACCGAGTATTCGACACTGTCACAAGACTTGCCATTTACGTTGGCTATGCGATAGCGACAGAGAATCTTTGAAGGAGTATAGCCCAGAGATATGATGTCTCTTCTGAGCGCTTCCATTCCTTCGAACGTTCCATAAAACCACGTCTTCTTACCGTCAAACGAACCTTCGCCCATGAAATATGCAAGCAGCTTGACCAAGAAGGGAAATTTTGTATTGCGAATATTCAAAGGCAGTAGACGTCTTCCTAGAAGCTCTTTCCCTTGGCTTGAGGGAAAATCTGCAAGGCCGAGAAGCACGAGATCCTGGGGTTGTTTGTACTTTATTCCAAAGAAGGGATGTGTCGCCACAATTGTACCTTGAGAGATTCCTTCTGCCTTTTTCATCCCCGAAGCGGTAAGTATCGGATGATCGCTCGTGACTCTAAGTTTTAACCCGGATCTGGTGTGGATTTGAACTAATTTGTTTTCATTCTTGAACAGAGTAAGTACGATCTTCGATTCACTGGTCTGTTTATTTTCGAAACATGTAACTTCGTCGCCAAGTGCCAGTGATTCAATTGCTACTCTGTAGCCATGCGGTGTCAAAACCTCTGTTCCGGGGGGAAGGCAATTGATATCGTACCCCACGCCGCCTGGAGATATTACTCCAGTTTCGAAATCGGTCGCGGCCACGCCGCCAATAGGAAACCCGTATCCTTCGTGACCGTCGGGAAGGACGATGACGTGTTTTCTTACTCCGGGGAGAAAAGAAACATTCACGGCCTGTCCTATGGTGCGGTCGGTCTGCATTTTAGTTATTAGGGCGTCATTAGCGTAGATTGTGACAGGAACCCGCATTCCCTGCCTTGCGCTAGGCTTTATTTTGAACTCGACGTTGCTCACTTTTTCGAGCTCGAATTTTTGAACTGCGGGAAAATTACTTCTGGTATATGAAGAACTAACCGTCAAAATATGTCGCCACGCTGGTATGAAATGGCATTCTTGCGCGATTGCTGAAAAGGATTTTGTCAATGAGTGCAAGGGGTTAGGATGTATGAATCCCTTTCTTGGGGCTTTGGAGTTTGGTCGAATGCCATAATTTTCTACTGCCTCGAAGCTGGGTAATCACTTTGGACCTGAGCAAACGATGGTGCGTTGAACCGCGAATTCTTCACACCGGCGCAGAAATCGTGCGTGATTTACCTAATAAATCAAGGGCGTTCATTCATGCTCACAATGATATGACGACATCCAACATACAGAGAGACCGCTTTCTCATTGTAATTGCAGATAATTCCGGCATCGCTAGGGATTCTCGAGCAGAACACCCATCCCTAATGAAACAAGGAGGACATTTTCGGCTGCTCTAAATTCAGAGGCTGCCCTGTGACGTCACGTTTTTCTGTTTACATCTTTTCTAGTTCTTGAGCAGATGTCTCTTGCGACAAGGGTGTAGACCTTGGCGCACGAAACAAGATTTGGTATGAACATTGTGCTCCGTGTTTCTTTTCCCGGTCCGCCTGAGGGACCATAGTTGACTGCCTTGACGCCGTGCCTCGTCAGTATGTTTGCATCCGAAGACCAGGAGAAATAAACAGTCTCGACCGGCTTACCCAGAACTAGGTTATGTGCCTTGTTGATCGCTTCGCATACGTATTCCTTAGAGTCTAGTTCAGACCACTCGTCTGTCACATAGAGGTCAAGCTCAGGAGAGATGCCACCTTCGTTTTTTAGTTTCTCGAGAACCAACGCGAGCTCTTGTTTTATGTCGAGGGCATGATATCTTGGAGGAAACCGAACGTCGACGTACAAGTTGCAAAATGCCGGAGTTCTCGATGCCCTCCAGGGCCAGCCGCCTTCGATCGAACCGACATTCACAGTAGGCTTTGCCCCCTTGAACGTGTAGCGCTCCTGATATCCCGGAATCCACGATTCTATCGCTGTTATGACTTTATTCATTTGAAGTATTACGTTCTTGACCCCAGACGAGTGGCCCGTGTGCACTAGAGTACCCTTTAGGGCAATCCGGAACCAGCAACTACCGCTGTGGGTGTGCATTAGTCGTAGCCCCGTGGGTTCGCCAAGCACCGCAACGTCCGCTGTTCCACCGTGGGCAACGAGATATGCTGTTCCGTAACCGTATCCGCGAAACTGCGGCCCCTTGTATTGGTCAATCTCACTCTTTTCTATTTCTCCGACGACACCGGCGATGACGATGTCCCCTCTTAATTTCATACCACCGTCTTGTATAGTCCTTACAGCGGATGCGTAGGCTGCCAGTGCCGATTTCATGTTGAAAGCGCCGCACCCGTAAAGCCAATCGCCCTCTATCCGTCCCCATGGTGGTCGCTCTTGATAGTAGGGGGAGATTGCCCGGAGAATCTCCGGATCCTCACTCGCGGCAAACGAAGTATCCATATGACCGTTGAACATGAGGCACGCCCCGTCGGGTTCGTCGCCCCGGAGCGCAGCGAGTACGTTCTGCCGACCAGGTTCCACTTCCTGCAACACAACCTTCATCCCCAGAGCGCGAAGTTTGGAAGAGTATAGTTCCGCAATCTCGCCTTCTTTTCCTGTGGGACTGTCTACGTTGACGAGATCCAATGCATCCTGAACCAATTTCTGCTGGTCCAGTTTTCGCACAATCTCTGTTTCTGCTGCGTCGCTAGACAACAGTCAACAAAATCCTTCTTTTTAGACTGTAAGAGCTATAGGTCGAACTAGCGACCCAGTGGAACCTTTGATCTTTAGAGGCGCTATTATCAAGGTAGAGATGTAAACTCGGTCGCGCGCCAGTTCTTCTAAATTCATGCTCTTCACCATAAAGATCCCATTGTCGACCAAGAAGACCTGGTGGAGCTCGAACGGCTTTGGAACTCCGAACGCGAGGTTGTCGGAACAAGCGACGGAAATTTTCTTTGCAGCAAGGTGTCTTGCGCCACTCGCATTCATTCCGGCATAGCCGTGAAGATATTTATCGGAATCTGTCGTCAAATATCTCGAGTACCCAGTCCTGACAAGAGCCGCATCGCCGGGCTGAATTTTGATTCCTTCTCTTTCTAAAGCACTGTCAATGTCTTCGGGCGTTATTTCATATCTCTCGGGTAAAATGTCCATGTTCTTGTAAGCTGGAAAATCGAGCAACACGGCCCTCTTGACTATTATAGGCACTTCGTCGACTCCATACTTTGTGTAGCCTTTGTGGGTTTCAAATTCAGCGGCGCTAATTCCGCCGAATATTTTTCCGTTTCTCGACATGTGGCACAATGCATCCAGGTGGGTCCCGGAATGCATGCTGGTCGAAATCAGGTCTATCGAATCGGCAAACCCTAGTTCAGGGACGATCTTGTCAAAAATCTTCTTCGTTTGCTCGTGATACCTGTAAAGGTAAATCAGGAACGGCGGGTCTTCTGGATGAACCGGCATTCCCCACCAGTAGGGCTGGCCGAGATCGTAAATTCTAGACGAAGTTAGGGTCCTCACGAGCTCTTCATTATTTGTTGAACTCAATTTGACAACATTGACTCCGAACAGATAATTTGTTCGAAGATTTTGGTTAAAACACTTCTCGAATTGTGTCCAACTTTACAAAGGCAAGTCGATTATTCTTGAAAATCCTGGATTGAGTGCGGTTAACCGGATTCTCGGTTTCCTGTCGAAAGAGCGAGTAGGAAAATCCTTGCGCTGTGGCTATTCGGCTAAACAGCGGCGCCAGGGCTCGCCTAGCTATGAATTTCAAAGATTGGTGGATTTAGTCATGGAAAGTGCAAAAACTTAGAGGATTTTCGAGCTAAACAAAGACAATTTCTGCAAGGCCTCTAAGCTTGGCCTAAGAATTCTACTCTATGGTTATATGTCACCGATTGAGGCGTCAAACTGGATCTAGCACAGGAAAAGAGTTGGTTCTCTCTTAATGCAAGCCACGGATAATCAGGAACAACCAAAACTACCTCGGCTGGGCAGCGAAGTCAGGTTTGGCGACGGCGTCACAGCGGGTAGAATACGAGCTTTGAATGATGGGAGTTTCGTGGTGATCAGAGGCAAGAAACGCGTGCGAAGATTGACCCTGCCTTATTCGTCGATCGCAGCTATCGGCAACCGTGTTGTGATATTAAGATCAAGCAAGGCCGAAGTCCTAGAGAAAAAGTCGGGGACTTGTACTCAGGAAAAGGAAGGAACTTCGAAAAAAGCGTTCATAAGAGAAATAGATGAGCATCTTGCGCTTGATAATCCGGACAGAGCCGAACGTCTCGCACGCGTAACGCTATACCTATTGTCTAAACGACTTTCAGCCGAAGACAAGAAACAGTTGAAGAAAAGCTTGCCTTCGGGGATCCGAAGTCTGTGGGCGTCGGTAGAGCAAGCGGGAACAGGAGAATACTCCAACATGTCCGATTTTCTTATTCCGATAAAGAAACAAGGTCGTCTGCAGTCGATGGAGGAAGCTTTCATCGCCGCCCGGGAAGTCTTTTCCGCCCTAAAGAGAATCATGCCGACAGTGCAATCCATACAAATTTCCAGATCGCTACCACGCGGGATTCAAGAGATCTGGGAAAGCGCTGCTTAGCTGTCGCCCGCTATGTTCTGATGCGACCTCTGGGAACTAAGAGAGCCGATCTGAAAAATTTCAGACAGTTTCGCTCCGAAGCATTTTTGTCGGTTTTATCCTTTCGAAAGAGATTTGCGTAACACGTCAAGGTTCATTCCTAATCTACTTAGGACAGCTCACTTGTTTTGAATCAAGAAACCGGCTAGGAGAAACAAGAAAAGAATGGAATAGAGTATGAATGTAGTACGCTCAGCAACGTTCGAAGGTGGAACTGTCGTAGATTCATTTTGAGCAGTTTGAACGTTTTGTAAATTGACTTGACTTGGAAGGTGCTTCGTTGACGATGCCACTTCAGAAGTCGTTGAGTTCATCGAAGTTGTGGAGGAACTTTCAGTGAAGAAAACCGCGTAAAGGACCGGTTCACCTGGCAGCCGCAAATTTCGATAGTCATCCGAGGTCCGAGTATGCTGCTGGACCGAATTGACATTTGCTTTGCTTGGCAAACTCGTCGTCGTCGAAACGGATGTTTGCAAACTAGAAGAAGAGCTAGTTTCAGTGACCGTGGAAGAGCTGGAGCTTTGCGTTGTTTGAGCGTAGCTATCGGTCGTGCTGTGTTTGCGGTAGTGGAAGAGGGAGTCCAGCAACCGTAAACCGCGCAGTGTTCATTCTCAAATTCTTGAACATAACTCTCTGTAGCGCTGGAGTAGGCCCAGTTTCGGGCGCCTGATAGTACGTTTGGCAAACCAATGTTGTATGCTTGAAGAGCCAAGTCCATGCTTCCCAATTGCCAATATGCAGAAGAGAGCTGCGCCGTGCCGTGATAGATGCTCGTCGCAGGATCGAAGAGATCCGCCGACCCGGTTTGTTGGCAATACGGATTGACTTGCATCAAGCCCTCGTCGTGAGTATAGTCACAACCCGAATTAATTACTTCGCTCACCGCCCACGTATTGAACTGACTCTCTAGGGCATATTGATCCTGTTGCCAGTTTCCCGTTGCGATTGGATCGCTTGTCGAATCTCCGGCAACTACGGCAATAGGATGAGTAAACATCCCGTGAACATTTCCAGCTACCAAAGTTAGCGCACTAAAGGAGATGATCATTATAAGCGCAACCAGTATACCTCGGGCCAGTTGAGTGGAATGGTTGTCATTCTTCAACGAGTATCTGTAGGAAATTGCTCTAGTGTCCTAATTAATCGAGCCAGAGATCGAACTATACAGTTGCACGACATTGCATTGCTATTACCATGCAGTTGCAATACTGGAAAAATCATCCACTAAGAGCATCTCTATAGATTCTCGCAGATTAGTATGCACAAATTTAGGCCGAAGCGCGGCATTTTCTTTAAACCCTAGAAGAGAGATAACGAGTTTAACTACTCGGTTTGTAATGGTAGGGAAATATTTGACAGTTTATGAATTTGAGCAAAAAAAGCCAATCATAGGGATTTCCTCGTTCGTTCACGACAAGGCCAGCGTGATAGGAGACGTCAAGATAGGCGAGGGATGTTTCATAGGGGCCGGGGCTGTGGTGAGAGGGGATTATGGCATAATCGAAATAGGAGATAGAACATCCATACAGGAGAACTCAGTCATCCATGCTAGACCTGATGACAAATGCGTCATAGGGAAAGACGTTCAAATTGGACATGGCGCTATCTTACACAACTGCTCCGTAAAGGACTTCGCTGTAATTGGTCTGGGTTCTCGAATCTGCGACTTTGCGACCGTAGGTGCCTGGGCGATTGTTGGTGAAGGCTCCGTTGTTAGTGCCAAAAGCAATATTCCAGACTGCAAGGTCGCGGTGGGAGTACCTGCCAAAGTTCTGCGAGACGTTAGGCAAGACGAGAAGGATCTCTGGAGTAGTTACAAGAAAAAATACACGGAATTGGCAAAGAGATACAAAACCGGATTGAAGGCACTTTGATTGGCTTGAGCCGATAAGCTCCGCAGATTGGACTTTGAAAGCTAATAAGAAGCCTAGAGAGAATCTGCTAGCAGTGTTTTGAAATTCGAGTGGAGCAATCAGGGTATCACACATGGTAATAGAATTCAAACTGCCTGATCTCGGTGAGGGTGTAGCCGAAGGAGAGATTGTGAAATGGCTCGTGAACGAGGGCCAGAGTATCAAAGAAGACGAACCGATGGTCGAAGTAATGACCGATAAGGCCACAGTGCAGATTCCTTCCCCTACGAGCGGAACTGTCAAACAGATCCTTGCGAAGGAGGGACAGACAGTCAAAGTCGGAACAAACCTCGTCGTTTTGGAAAACTCATCTAAATCTGAAAATGGCGGTTCGGCGAACCAACCGAGGCGCACGGATTCGACGGCCAGCGACGTCGGGAGTATCCCTCGCACTCAAATCTCTACAAATAAGGAACAGCAGAAGCAAGGCCCGGAAGCTACTCCTGCCCAGCGTGCGATAGCCACTCCTTCTACAAGGAAACTTGCCCGCGATTTAGGCGTTGATATCGAAAGAATCCAAGGTACCGGACCATCTGGGAGGGTAACAGAAGAAGATGTCAAAAAAGCCGCGGCAGGGCAGCCATCTCCAAGGGCACCAGCGCCGCAGCAGCAACAAACCGTTTTTGAGGCTGATCAAATGAGGCCTCCTATCACTCTTCCTTCTCGTAAAACTGGTGAATCCATTATCGAGGCGCCGACGAAGACGATCGCTGGAAGCGAAATTCAAGAAGAAAGGGTTCCGATTCACGGCATCAGGAAGAGAATCGCAGATAAGATGCTCAAATCTTCGCAGGGAACCGCTTCAGTCACTCATGTCGACGAAGTTGACTTTACGCAACTAATTGCGCTTAGGGAAGCGTCAAAACCGCTTGCGGAGTCTAGGAAAGTGAAACTCACCTTTCTTCCATTCATAATCAAAGCAGTCGTTGCCAGCCTTGATCAGTTCCCGTATTTCAACGCGACAATCGATGATGAAAGGCAGGAATTTATCATAAAGCGGTATTACAACATTGGTGTCGCGACCGATACGCCCAACGGGTTGATTGTACCAGTTGTTAAGAACGCGGACAAGAAGACAATCTTCGAAATCGCGAGTGAAATCGAGCGGCTATCGGAGGATGCCCGGGAGGGTAAGATACTGCTGCAAGATCTTCAGGGTGGCACCTTTACAATAACAAACATAGGAACGCTAGGCGGAATGATATCTACTCCAATTATCAATGTTCCGGAAGTCGCTATACTAGGAGTTCACAAGATACAAAAGAAACCGGTCGTTGTTAACAATGAAATTGTAATTAGAGACATGGCTTTCGTAGCGCTAACTTTTGATCACAGGATAGTGGACGGAGCTGACGCCGCGAGATTCGCGTCGCGAGTAAAATACTATCTTGAAAATCCTGGAATCATATTTCTCGAAGAAACTGAAGATAAGAAGGAATGACGATACAGGTTCGCCCTGATCAGGGCAACTCCCTATTTTAGGAAAATGCTCAAGGCCAGGATTAGTGCAAAAAGCCAATTCGAGAAAAGGGCGTTCTCTGTGAAGGGAGCATAGAAGTGGGGTGCTCCGTTCGCATTTTTGAAAGTCTTCGCCTTTCTCAGTAGCACAAGTGAAGACACGACGGGTGCCACGAGACTCGCGAGTGGCAAAAAGTGGATCAAGACTAGGCTGACTACCAATATGAATGCTAGTATTGTGAGGCAGAGTGAAACGTAAAGTGCCTTCCCCCTACCCAGCACGGTCGCCAAGCTAAACTTCCTCGCTTGTGTGTATACCTCATAGAAAATCAAATCATGATCGATCAATATCGTAACCGTCAGAAGCCCGATGGGAACGGAAATAAGCAAAGCTTGAATTGTCAGAATTCCGGTCTGAACATAGAACGCTCCCAAGACAGGAATTGGACCGAAGGAGAGGAAAATCGAGAGCTCTCCTAGACCTGCCCCACGGTAATCCAACTTCAAAGGCGGAGCGCAATACACGAAAGCAAAAATGAATCCGAGGAGCGCGAGCACGAAGGCCCAGATTCCAACTTGGAATGCTAGATAGGCCCCTATCGCCAAACTGGCCGCAAATAAAGAAAAGGAAACAATTTTTGCATTTCTAAGGGATATGAGGCCTCGTGGTAGGGGTTTCCACGCAGAGAAATCCCTTGGAAACATTGAATTTGAGACTTGATCGACGCCATTCTGATAATCGTAACAATCATCAATCGCGTTAGCTCCGAGATGAAGTAGCCCAATTCCAACTATCACGAGACCAAAGTAGAGCAAGTTAATGCTGCCATGTCGGTAGAAAAATGCAATAGCGGTCCCGGTAATTCCTGGTAGAATTATCAGAGGAACAAACTGAAATCTAGTCAGCCTAACGAAGATTTCGATAAGGCTCACTTTTTTCTCGTTATTGCTCTGTGTGGACGATGTCTCGACCAATTTGGAAATCTCTTGCAAACGAGGTTGCTTAGAATTTTATCTTGTTCTCAGTTGTAATTCTAAAGCTTTACCTCATCGTGCCCTGACTCATCAGAACATTTCTGAGCGAACAACAGGGTCTTCGGCGAGGCGCTTCGAAAGGGCTTGAATTAGCAAGTGTTTCACGCGCCCCATACCTATTTGCGAACCCCCGAGTTCCTTTGATATGCTTGTCATGATCATCGAGTCGAACCCACAGGGCTTTATTTTTTGAAAGTATGAAAGGTCGGTGCTCACGTTGAGAGCAAGACCATGATAAGTTACCCAGTGCGATACCGCAACCCCAATGCTTGCTATCTTCCTTTTTCCGTCAATCCAGACGCCGGTCTGCTTTCCCAACATTCCGCTTGCGTTTCTCAATTCAAGCGCAGATAGAGTCTCAATGATAGAGTCCTCTAAAAGCTCGACAAACTGCCTCACGCTGAGGGACTTCCTCTCAAGTAAAATTATAGGATACGCGACGAGCTGACCCGGGCCGTGATATGTTACGTCCCCCCCGCGCTCTATTTCAAAGACCGGCAGATCCTTGACTAGCACGTTCTCCAAATGCGACGACCTACCTAGCGTAAGAACGTGGTCGTGCTCTACGAGTATCAACGAGTCTTGAACCCTATCGTTGATTCTTTCATTGACTAGTTTCTTCTGAAATTCCCAAATCTGCCCGTAGTCTTTTCGAAAGCCAAGATCATAGACCTGCATGGCGGGTCTGGATTCGGTTTTTCGAACCTGCAATTCAGACAAGCCAGCTCACGGCGATTTCATTTGGCGCTTGTTCACAATGTGAATCGCTTTGCCTAAAGCGTTCTCCGACGCTTCCATTAGCGCCTCAGGTAAGGTGGGATGAGGATGGACGGTTAGACCGATATCTTCGAGAGTAGCACCCATTTCTATCGCAAAGCTTGCTTCACTAATCAGATTCGACGCTTCATTTCCCACTATCTGTACTCCCAAGAGCAGACCTGACCCTTTGTCGCCTACAACTTTTACAAATCCATCATATTCGTTTGCCGCTAGAGCTCGTCCGCTCGCGATAAATGGAAATTTGCCAACGATTGTATCAACACCTTGGGCACGGGCCTCGGATTCTGTTTTTCCAACGACAGCAATTTCAGGATCGGTGAAAATTGCCGCTGGCATCGCCTGAAAATCTGCTGCGCTGTTCATTCCGGAAATGACCTCCGCCGCTACGACTCCCTCCTTCATAGCCCTGTGGGCGAGCAACGGCCCGGCAACGACGTCGCCAATTGCGTAGATATTACTAACATTGGTTCGCATTTGCTTGTCGACTTTGATGAACCCTCTTTCCCCAACTGCTACACCAGCACTCTCTAGTGCTAGACTTCCGGAATTTGGTTTCCTACCGACTCCCATTAGCACATAGTCCACACTCTCGTTCAAAGACTTGCCGTCGGGAGTCTGGAATTGCACGTCGACATGGTCGCCGCTGACCGCAGCAGTAACTACTTTGCTCTTGGTATAGATCTTCGCTCCTAGTTTTTCCAGTGCCCGCGAAACTACATTGACCAGCTCGATATCTGTTCCGGGTAATATTTGATCCATGATCTCCACAATTACTAATTCGGTTCCAAAGAGGTTGGCATACGCCATTCCAATCTCGAGGCCTATCACTCCTCCCCCGATGAGCAGAATTTTTTTGAGGGGTTCTCTTATTTCGAGCGCCTCTGTGCTCGATATGATTCGTTTTCCATCAAATCTGACGTTCGGAAGATCTGCTGATGATGAGCCGGTTGCAATTATGGCGTCCCGAAACTCAACCTCTTTGAGCCCCTTTCCTTCAGGTAGTGTCACTTCAAGCTTTGTTTGCGAAAGGAATTTTGCGCTACCCCTGACTATATCCACTTTGTTTTGTTTGCAAAGCGACTCGACGCCGCTGGTTAAGCGATTTACGACACCTTGTTTCCAATCTTGAAGTTTTCCTAAGTCGACAGAGATCTGACCCTCAAGACCCATTCTGTTAGCTGAACGCACATTTTTTACAAGCTTGCTCGCACTTATGATCGCTTTGCTGGGTATACACCCTACATTTAGGCATACCCCGCCAATTCTGTCTTTTTCGATCAAGAGTGTCTTCTTACCGAGTTGACCTAGTCTTATTGCTGCGTGATATCCGCCGGGACCCGATCCAATCACCACGGCGTCAGTATTTAGTATGCTATCGTGAGAACTCAATTTGAAAAGCGCCTGAAAGGTACGAGAAAACAGACTCTCCGATCTTCATAATAATCATTTATGAGCTGCGAGGATAGACTCGGATTCTTTGTTTGAAATGAGGTACTAGGTCCACCCGTTTTCTTTAGCGGTATAGTATGCTGCCCAATAGGGATCAACGATCGGATAGCTGATCTTGCTTGTTCCCCCTTTTTCGTCAGAAACGATTAGACCTTCGTCTTGTTCTACGAGTTGTCCAACTATTGATGCTTCGATACCCACTGAGCCAAGGGCTACGACAGCCGATCCTGCTCTACTTGGATTGCACGAAAACACAAGTGCACCTTCGCTCAGGCTCAGGTAAGGATCTATCTCGAAAAGTTCGCATATCCCAATGGTTTCGCTTGATATGGGGATTTTTTTCTTATCTACTCTTAGCCCTAGAGATGAAGCGTTCGCGAGCTCGTACAGCGCGGCAAGCACCCCGCCTTCTGTCGCGTCATGCATTGAACTCACTCCGCCAGTTTTTATTCCAACCTTAATCGCCGTTAGAGCATCTTTTACAACGCTTGTCATTTTGAGATATGACTGCGCTTTTGCGAGTTGCTTATCGCCGATTGCCGCCCTAATTTTGTTGGGAAATACCTTTGAAAGCACCCCGGTGGTTTCAATTGCAGCCCCTTTTGTTACAATGACGTCATCACCGACATTTGCCCCGGCAGGAGTGAGGCAAGACCGCGCCGACCCGAACGAGAAAATCGTGCCTCCGCCTATAATTGTGGAGTTAATTCCGTCGAACCTCGATGTGTGGCCAGCGACGATTGCGATTCCTAGGCTTTCACACTCTTTACTCAATTCTATCCAGTATTTCTCGAAAACGGAGGATTCGAATGTCGAAGGGAGATTAAGATCGAAAATAGCATACTGGGGGCTGAATCCGCTTGTTGCGATGTCGGAAGCTATAGCGTGAATTGAAAGCCAAGCCGAATCAGCGGGACCAATCTCCGGAATAAAGCTCAGAGGATCTGTGGTCGCAACTAAGACTTGGCCACCTCCGACATTAATGACGCAGTTGTCGAGGCCCATCTTCGGCCCTACTAATACATTGGATCTCTTTGCCCCAAGGTTTGGATAAATTATTGAATCGAAGAACTCTTTCGTGACTTTGCCATAATTCGGCAGTTCGACCATGTCTGAGATCAGTTTGTATTACGTAAGGTCGAAAGGAGCATTTTGAGTTTATCCTTGAAGGAAGGTTATGCTATCGAAGGAGATATTGGCAGGTCGTCAATCCTCCCGACCCTGACTAGCGTCATGAAATACCTCTATTCGGGTGGGATTTGGCTTGTAACCATGTTAAGATCGATCTTGCTTGTCTGCTTTCTGATGTAGTATGAGATGAAATAAAGGGCAGCACCTATTGGGATAAATAAGAAATTCAAGGCAATCAGAAAGTCCGTAGAGATTCCGAACGATGGATAGCTAAAGAAAAATGACTCGTTCGATACGTATTCGAATGTCATGAACAAGATGAATCCAAGGGATACGACGCCTAAAAGTGAGACAATATGGCCTCGTAATCCGCGTCCTCTCAAACGACCGAGCGTTCCGCCTCTGAAACCAACGACGATCGCCGCTACCGAAGTTGCAAATATGCTACTGAAAGCGGGTGCAATGACTGAAGTCGAATATATGCCCAGAAGAGAATTGGAAGCTATGGTTATGAGAACGAGGGCGACTTCAATCGCGCCAAATACTCCCAAGGTTGCAGTTATGGGGGTATGAAATCTTGAACTGACGGAACTCCACTTTTCCGGTACTACTCTATCGAAGCTCCAAGCAAATATTGATCGGATTGGTTGCAAATATAGTGCTGGCAGGAGAAGTACGGAATATCCTAGAGTAATAGCTATCAACACAAGAAGCGCCGCAGCGAAGCTGCCTGTGGACAGAACGAGCACAGCGCTTAGAGCTTGGAGCGTCGAACTGAATGGCAGGGCGAACGATCCACCACTAGAAAGATAGCTTATGCCGGAAAGAAATGAGATTCCAACTCTTGAATAGAGAAGATAGACTAGCACGATGAAGAAAGCTCCATTCAGAACGGCAGCCCCCATCATCGAAGAGATATTCCTACGCGTTTCATTGGCGTGACGAATCTCGCCTGCGACATAGGACATCCAAAAAACCCAGATGACGCTATCAACGACTATCGCTATCATCGGTAATGAAAGAGTGTAGGGGGGGCTCGCATACGAATCCTCAACAAACTTGAATGGATTCGTGACGGTCGATGATCCATTGACGTTTGCTATGAAGCTGTTGAACGAGTTCTGAAATCCAAATTGGGAAGTATTCAATAACGCAGCTACCATCAGCAGTGTTCCAAGTATTGTAACTATCCAAAGAATATTCAACGCCGAGAAAGTCTTTCTGATTCCAGAAAGGATCAGAATTGTAAAGAGCACATTTACAACTGATGCGAATACCAGGGAATTTGTCGAATTGGAGAGCCACGCACCCACCGACCCAAACAGCTGGATATGAGAGTAAAATCCAAGCACTTCGAGGCCCGGACCCAGCGCAACATTGGAGATAAAAAACAAAGTGAAAGCGGCCGAAAAAAGTTGCCAAACGGTCAACGAGAAATTAAAGGAAAACCCAAACGCTGGGTGAACGATTCTACTGTTGAATACATAGTCGCCTCCAGATCTAGGCATCATTGAGGTAAGGATAGCATACATCCCTGCGATGCAAACTGCAAAGACAAGGGCGATTCCCTCGGCCGAAATGAGATCTGCTCCTTGAAAATACCATATGCTGCTTAAGGCAAAGACAAGAGTGCCAAACATCCATGACGCTGAAGAATTGAAGACAAAGGAGTCAATCCATCTCCCTTGTCTAACGAGGCCTGTGCTTTGCCGAGCAAAGATAGGCACCTCTTTTTCATTTGCCATGGGTAAGGCGACAGAGATAGACAGCAAGGCTGAAATTTATAAGCATGTAGATAAGTGACTTATAGCAAGTCTATATTTCATGCACCCACCCTGCGAGATAATGACTGATTATTTTCTCCCTAACATCCGTGGAATCGTGACGCACGAGCTGCGGGGCCAAGGGGAGAGTCAGAGTAAAATCGCAAACATGCTAGGAATTACACAGGCACGTGTAAGTAATTATCTTACAAAGAAAAAATCAGTTTATCAATCGGAACTCACTAAGCGATTCGGAATTCAGGAAACCGAAATCGAAGGATTCGGCAAGGTTCTCGCCGAAGACCTGCGCAGGAGTCAGGTGGATGGAATTTTTACTCTTTATTCAATTTGGAAGAACATGCTCTTCAACGGGGACGTTTGCATGATTCATCAAAAGGAATCGCAGGTCTCTACAGAATGTTCAGTCTGTATGGATCTTCACAGACCATCGGGCAATCTCTCTTCAAACAAAGATCAAGCAATGGATGAAGAAAGTGCGATATTGCGCAATCTTGCCGAAGGGCTTTTGGCCATACAGAATTCGCCGAATTTCCCTCAAATCATGCCTGAGGTTTCGGTAAATATCGCGATGTGTAAGGCTAAACCCAAATCAAAGAGAGATGTAGCCGCGATACCTGGTCGAATCAACAAAATTCATGGAAGAGCGAAAGCCTTCGTTCTTCCCGAATTTGGATCTTCAAATCACATGTCGAACGTCTTGATACTGTTCAGCTCGAAACTTGACTTCGTGAGGTCAGCAATTAATCTTCGACATGACTCTTTGGTTGACGATGCTCTAACTTCCTTGAGGATAAGAAAAATCTTCACGAAAGCTCGATCATTTCGGACACTTCGCAGAAACGAAAGTTGGGGCAAATCCTCAGACGAGGTAGTTTTGGAAAGGCTGGCTACGGTAGAGATCCCACATGAGGCTGTGATAAACAGACTTCCGTTTGTTGTAATCGACAAGGGGTCAGAAGGGCTCGAACCTATGACATATATTCTGGGCAGCAACGCAACTGAAGTCATTGAGACTTCTTTAAGGATAGCAAATTCCTACGTAGGTATGCTACAAACCAGAATAGAACGATGAGAAATGATAGACATTGCCAAAGAGAACGTAGAATTTCATCTTTGACTCTAAGAACACATGACTTACCGATAAGATCTATTCCTTCTAGAGTACCTGAAGGCAGCCCTCATCAAATCTCTTTCCTGTTTTCTTGTCTTCATATTGCAGTCGAATCTTCCCTTTCCCAAACTCGTTAGCGTTGAAATGAACCGTGCCCTTTGATTCCAGAATAACTTGATTCAAAGAAAGACTTCCAAGTCTGAGAAGATTTGCAGAATTGACTCCTATGTTGATTAGCCACAGTCCTTCGGCGTCTGGGTAAGATACGACGAACGAGCCCTCCTTGGCCCTCTTGAAGTCCGTAAGAGGCAGGTATTGCATCTCATTCTTCTTTCCAAGATCTTGATTCCCTGAAGCGGTCAACGATCCTTGTTTTTCAACATTGGAATTTTTGTCCTTGTTCAAACTGGCTTGCAACGCAGCTTTTCCCTCAGACGATTCTAAACTAAGGGCTTCGGAGATGCAGTATCGAATGTAAACGTCTACCTT
Source organism: Nitrososphaerales archaeon (assembly GCA_030041295.1). Lineage (GTDB taxonomy): Archaea > Thermoproteota > Nitrososphaeria > Nitrososphaerales > CADDZS01 > JASHOD01. The sequence goes on along the minus strand of JASHOD010000025.1, from coordinate 8,858 downwards.
TTTGATGATAGGGTCAAGTTCATCCCTGAACGATAAAGCAATCTTTGACTGTTCGAATAAGGCAATGGCATTCTTATAACCCTGGAAATTTTCGTCTACCTCTTCGTCATTTGCTTCTCTCAAGTCTGTGACTTCTGTTATGGCGCACGCGGAGACGTAAGGAGCAAGGAAACTAAAATGAATAGTTGATCGGAGAATGTTCGAGGATTCTGCGAATTTCGCCAAAGCATCGTCGAACTGCTTCAACTCCAGAAGCTCGCGTCCCTGCTGTACTCGTGAAAAGGCATCCATCAAAGTAGAATATTCGTAATACGCTTTGTCGATTTTATTTTCTGACGCGTTCGATGCAGCGTCGAAAAAAGTCTGAGCAGCTTGCTGAAACTTCGAAACGGAAAGCCGATAGAGTCCCGCAGAATTGTGACTCATTCCTTCTTCCCAAAGCGTGAAAGGATTGCTTTCTCTGTTAACTTCTACATCTGCGTTTTTCATGAGATTCTAATGTCAGCCTTCAGGCCACGTTACTTTACAGCTTGGACTGCTTTCAACGTTTCACTCGAAGATTGTAATTTTCCTCGGATATGTTGAAATAAAGTTCGTATCAAAAGAATTGGCAACTATAGTTGCATCTTAGCATATGCTGTGCCACTTTTGCCAACAAGAAAAGCCTGGTTTGCCATTTCGATGCAATTATTGCGGAAACTATTTTTGCGGCGATCACAGATTACCGGAAAATCATGCTTGTCCCAGAGTTGGAGGGCCCAAGCAGCCTGGATATTCAGAAGTACCCACGTTAGAAGAGAGATACGCAAAGAGTCACGGACACGTAGGTATTCCAAGCCTCGGATCTGGAAAATTTGGTTTTCGTTTTCGGTATCCAGGAGTATTTTCCAAAGCAGAAAGGAAACATATACTCATCGCATCTTTGCTTTTGGTGGCCGTGGGAATTAGCTGGATGCTCACTTCGGGGTTATTCTCCATTGCGGTTCTTGCTCTGGGCGCAGTTCTCTTTCTAGTATCATTTTTGGGACACGAACTCGCGCACAAATTCTTTGCGCAAAGAAATGGATTGTGGGCTGAATTTCGTACCAATACTTACGGCTTGATCCTTACAGCACTCAGCATTATTCCAATACCGTTCAAGTTCCTAGCTCCTGGGGTCACGAATGTCGTGGGAGAGGCTAGTCGAGAACTTCAAGGGGCTATAGCGCTCATCGGTCCGGGTTTCAACGTTATATTCGGGGCGATATGCGTCTTTATCGCGGCCTTGGTTCGTGCAAATCCAATTGGGTATGCCCTTATCATCGTCGCATCATTTAGCGGATTCATGGGGCTGTTCAATCTCATTCCATTTCCCGGCTTTGACGGACTCAAAGCCTTCGAATGGGATAAGACTCGATGGGCAATTACGCTAGCTGGATCTATTGCCCTTATAGCAGTCCAGTACCTGGCGGGTTACATACTATAGAAGTTCTCAGGTCATTGAGGGGATGATGTAGCAGATAATGCCGCTATGAGTGCATCCTCTAGGTCTGGTTGGCGCAGACCAATCATAGGTTTGGCATCTCGTCTAAAAACTTGTTTTCCGTTTGAAAATACTATCAAAGTGGGGACAAGGTCTACGTTGTAGGTTTCCCACAATGATCCATCCCCGCTGTCAATATTGACTACATTGACGGCGTGATCCTTACCATTCCCGGACTTCTTGTACTCTGATATAACTCCGAGAAATCGTCGGCAATAACCGCACCAGTCGGCCGCGAACAAAACTAATTGGGGTTCGGAAGATTTCAAAACCTGACCCTCAAATTCATCCTTTTGAATCCACTTTTTTGTCTCCAATATTTACAACCAATTATCCTTGATACTTGAAAGTACTAAGCGGTGACTCCTCGATAAGGCTCCTTGAAGTATAACCATTTTGGTTAGGATTGAATAAGGTGTCAGGCACAGTTCGGGGAATACAAGCTTATAATCGATTTTCAAAACTGTCTTAGTTCGAACAAGATGCGTCCAGGAAATGAGTATGGGTTTGATACCGTTATAGGATCGGACGCTCCAGCGAACGATATTGGTTCGCCCTCAGTTCTGGAAAAACGGGACCCAACCCTATTACAAGAGAAACACGGTTTGAACTTTCGCTTTGCGCTAACGACTTTGATCTTGGCGATACTTGGTTTTCTAGCAATTTATCTCCAATACGTGCTGTATCCTTCGATTATGTCTAACACATATGGAGAGACACAGATCCAGCTGCACCTCTCATTTCTGACGTACTGGTTTAGCGCAAGAAATTGCGTGGTATCAACTTCATGCTTGAGTATTGCCGGCGTTCCTGCTTTTGATTTCGCGCAGCTTTTCTTTATTTTACTCGCGGCCACTATAACATTTCATTTTGCGAAGAATTGGAGAATAGCATAAGCATTCTCCAGATCTTCACTGACTGCGTGGGCCGAAAGTAAATTCTTTGAATGTTCGAGCGGTATACTGTCCGAATAGGCTAATCTCGCATCGTATCTTTCGTTCGTATGATAGCCTTGAATAGGTCATCAACAGAAAGGACGTTGTCGACCTTCTCGACGGTGAACCGGTACCCTAGGATATCCGCTTCCATGTTATTCAGATAGTCCCGAATTTGAGTTCCATATGCTGATAGCTGGTTCTGGATATTTTCGAGGCTTTCATTCATTTTCTGGTTCTGAACCGCAACCGCGCCGCTCACCTTGTTCTTGATATCATTCGCTTTGTTTTTCAAGTCATCCGTTTTCACTTTCATATCGGTTGTAGACAATCCGATTTTCACCTTTTGCTATGAGAGCGTCATATTTCTAAAAAAGCCTAATGATGTCGTCATCTGCACTAGCTCTCTCTAGAATTCGTCCATAACTGCCGTGTTTGCGAGGTGGAGGACATGTGTTCATATAACCACGAGAAATTTACCAGCTGTAGACCTTGGCTCAACCACTCCCTAATTCGCCCGACAGACATGTTTCTACTAAGTTTGAAATTGAGGGGCGTGTCTTTACATTAGATCTTCTGAGATTCAGCAATGGTTCATTCGCGAATATCTCAGAGGATCCAGTCCCTAAGCTAGGAGCGATAACCATCTCGATCAAGTCTCAACAAAGAGTGAATTCTTCCACACTGATCCCTGACAGGAGAGGAAGTATTTTTTCTGGAATGGTAGGAGAACTAATCGCTGAAAAAACTGAGGGGATTGCGGTCGTTTCGTTGTACCTCCGAGAAGATGTTGACCCCCAGATTATGAAAATCCTCTTAAACGAAATTAGCAAACTCCTCGAACAGGATTGATTCCGAAAACTTGAGGGATTTCATTGAGGGGCTTCTTCAAGCCCGCTCAATCACCAATGTCGAGCGAAAGCTCTCCACAGATTCAGAAATAGCATCTGTGCTATTCGCTTTTCAGGATAGGTCATTCCTTTTTTCAAATATTAAGGAGTCAGGCATTCGTGTAGCGGGAAATCTATACCCGACGCAATCAAGGATGAAGCAAGCTCTCGGGAATCCGGAGGATCAGAATCTGGCTGGTAATATCAGCAAAGCAATTGAAAATCCTTCAGACTCGAAAGGGCACGTATCTGGATTTGTCAAATCTTCTTGGGACCATAACGTCGATGCCGATGTTACTGTATTACCAATCTTGAGGCACTATGAGAAAGATGCTGGCAATTATATCACGGCGGGAATCGTGGCGGCAAAATTTCCGGGCACTGATTTCGAGAATCTTTCTTTTCATAGAATGCTGGTACTCTCGAAAAACAAGCTTGCAGCAAGAATCGTTCCAAGGCATTTAGAACAAATATCGAAGGGCATAAGTGGGCGCAAAGTCCCTATCAGCATTGTCATCGGTCCTCCTCCGGCCGTTTTTCTTGCCGCATCTCTTCAAACAAGTTACGGTTTGAGCGAGTATCGAATCGCCAATAGACTCATGAACGGAAAGCTAATTCTTAGCGAATCAGAATTAACCGACATTTCAGTGCCAGTTGATTCCGAGATAGTACTCGAAGGATATATCGATTTCAAGGATGTAACTAAAGAGGGTCCATTCGTCGATCTTACCGGAACTTATGATGGGGTTCGAGAGCAACCGATCATCACCGTCGAAAGAATGCATTACAACTCGAATTCTGTTTATCAAGCAGTTTTGGCGGGTTCCATGGAGCATGCGCTTTTCATGGGTCTTCCGCAAGAGTTGAAGATTCGCGATGCTCTGTCAAAATCAATACCAAAAGTTCATGGAGTAAATCTAACGCCCGCGAGCAGCGGTTACTTTCACTGCATCGTGAGCATCGACAAAGCAGGTGACGGAGACGGAAAAACATCAATATTGAACTGTTTTGCCGCCTCGCATCCCCTCAAACTAGTGATTGTTGTGGACGGAGATATAGATCCGTTTAATCTAAGTGAAGTCGAGTGGGCGCTCACTACGAGGTTTCAAGCAGATAGGGGCATAGTTCAAATCAATGGGGCGAGGGGATCAAGTCTAGACCCATCGAGTGGAAAAACGGGCGTGACTAGCAAGTTAGGCATTGACGCAACATTGCCTGTCAAAGAAGACAGAACCAAATTTGAAAAAGCTAGGATCAAGGCAAGCAGCGTTGCATCGGAAGTTATAGAATCTCTACGAGATAACTCATAGCTCGAATTTTGAACTTGTAAACAGCAAAATACTGAGTTAGTGTTTGAATTTTCTTGTATCTTACAAAGAGCGAAGAGAAAGCGGTCTCGGGGGAGCACGGCAGAGCATTAGAGCTTGCGTACAGAGTTCTGCTCGCGATTGGCCGCTTATCAAATGCGGAAAAACTGATTCCAATAAAGTGGGCTCACGTGTCCGGAGTTTCCTATCTCACGATTGGAGATTACGGGCTGGATTTCCTCCGAGGTATCTCCAAGGAGAAAAACGCGAAGTTCAGAGTCTTCACAACCGTGAATCCATGCGGGATGGATATCGAAAATTGGGATTGCTTGGACATCCCGGCGGATTATGCGGAAAAGCAGCTCAGAATCATCAATGCATACGAGAAACTAGGAATTGCATCATCCTTTACTTGTATCCCCTTTGAATCATACAAGGTTCCTGTAAGGGGAACGCACGTGTCTTGGGCGGAATCGTCCGCCGCAATTTACGCTAATTCTATCCTCGATTTACGAACTAACAGGGAAAGTGCTGTTAGTGCACTAGCTAGCGCCCTTACGGGAAAGACAGTTTATTCAGAACTGCACATTGATGAAAATAGAAAACCGACGATAGCAATCAAGGTGAACTTGGGCAGAGTATTCAAAGGGAGTCTTGATTTTGGCATTTTGGGATATTTTGCAGGCAAACGCACAAAGGGAGTTGTTCAATTCCGCGGGATACCTTCGACAAATAGCATCGACGAATCAAAAGCGCTTTGCGCAGCACTTGGGACCGTCGGTAGTACAGGTATGTTCACAGTTGGCAACTCTAGTAATCTGGAGACCATTGATTTTTCGAAGAAGGACTATGAGGAAATTTTCGACAACATTTCTGATTCCGAAACTGGCGAAGCAGTTGTCTTCGGATGTCCTCAGATGACCATCGAGGAACTTTATCGACTTTCCAAAGCTGTTAGGGGTAAGAAATTCAAAAGAAAATGCATAGTCTTTTGCTCATCCAAGATTTACGAATTAGCCAAATCGAGAGGATACGCCGAAGCAATTGAACATTCAGGAGCAGTTTTTGTTCGCGATTCGTGCGCTGATTTTACTCCATTGATATCATCGTTAAACGTTGATTCAGTAACTACAGATTCGGTCAAGGGAGCACACTACATGAAAAGCGTGCATGGTGTCAAGGTCGCGTTGAAGAATGTGGAATCCATTGTTGAGGAGAATACCTCATGAAAGCGAGAAGTATATCGGACACTTCTCTCTCGGCGGGAACAATCAAGGCAAGGTGTATAGTTGAACCATCGCGAAGGATTACAGGAGAAATTCTGTTTACTTCGCAACCGATTGCGTTTCTGCAGGGCGTGGATCCAGAAATCGGCATGGTAAGCGATAAGAAACACGAACTGTACGGGAAAGCCTTTTCCGGCAAGATACTTGTCTTTCCCAACGCGGTAGGAAGTTCGGTTGGAGCTTACGTGATCTACCGATTAGCGAAGAACCATGTGGGACCAAAAGCAATGATAAATCAAAATTCAGACATAATAACCGCGTCGGGATGCGCCATTTCTCGTATTCCACTATTCGACTTGCCAGACTCAGATATCGGAGGATTGAGAGAAATGAAGCGTGTTGAACTACTCAAGACCGGTACGATTCGATCTCTTGAAGGTAACGAAAAATAAGTAGAGTTCGCTAGACAAACCAGAAGGGCTTCTATTTGTCCATTGACAGAAGGTCCATACTAAGATTTTTTGTAATAGGTTTCTGTCTGATGCTAATACCGCTTGCGATGATATTGTTTTGGAACCAGATGGGATGCTACGCTCAAATATTAGGGCATGCAGCTGTTTCACACTACTGCCTTCCTGGAAATCTAGACAAAAGCATGGAGTTATTTCTTCCTTTCATTATGATCGTAGGTGGGGCCATGGTGGGCTATAATCTAAAGAGAATCTCAGATTCTAACCTGCCTCCACCAGACGATAAGGAGGAAGAAGAAGAACCCGAAGGAGAAAGCAGTAGCGAGACTGAGCAACCGGAATGATAACTGCGCAACACCAAAAATTGCAAAAGAGAGTAAAAAGATAATTGATGAGTGCTGGAACACAAAGAAGGTCAATTAGGAAGGGTACCTTGAGAATTGAAGCTCTAGTCGTGCCCCCTTTTTCGAACAACGTCTACATCCTGTACGAAGACGGCGCGGATGATGCATTTCTCATAGATGTGGCGATGGGAAGCCGTGCAATTCTTGGAAGAGTTAAGGAGCTTCGTGTCAAGCCTTCTCTAATAATAAACACTCATGGTCACACTGATCACACTGCCGAAGACCGCATCTTGCGCGATGAGACTAGAGCAAAATTGGCGATCCACGAACTGGACGCTTATCGTCTCGCCCTTGAAGACGAAGCTTCCATTGAACTTGGCATTGTTAAGGAGCCAATTGAGCCCGATATTCAACTCGTCAGCGATCAAGAATTGAAACTAGGCAACAAGACCATACTCCGCGTTATTCATACTCCCGGCCACACCGAGGGCTCGATTTGTCTTTACTGCAAAGAAGAAAATCAGCTATTTACCGGCGATACGCTGTTTCAAAATGGTTACGGAAGAGTAGACGGGTTAGGATCAGACTCAGAGGCAATGAAAGGATCTCTGAAAAAATTGCTGGAATTCCCACCTTCCACGGACGTTTATCCCGGCCACGGAGGGTTCACAACGATTCATAGCGAAATGTGGCTCAAAGAAATCAATTCAGATTCCTCCGAGTAGTTGAGCGTTTGAATCTGTTGCAAACGCAAATGCGCAGATTAAAATATCGCTATGGCCGGAGTAATGGGCACATGCCAAAATCTGTTCATCCTCAAAGAACTCAACTGATGATTCCTGGTCCATCCGAACCGGAGCCGGAAGTGGTCGCTGCCTTGATGATGCCGGTCATGGCACACTACGGTCACGCATGGTCTCAGGTCTACAACGATACCCTTGCGAAACTTCAACGTGTTTTCAAAACGAAGAATGAAGTTATCCTTCTCCCTTCGCCTGGTCAAACAGCTGTCGAGATGGCAGTTTCAAGCCTAGTCAAAAGGGGTGACGAGGCTTTCGTTTGCACAAACGGTTTCTTCTCCGACATGATCTGCGAGATGCTAAGATATTACGGGGTAAGACCCCGCTTGATCAAGGCAGAGAAGGGAAAACCCATTCGGGCGGAGAACGTAAGGGCGGCAGTCCAATCGGTAAGAAAGGGCCGAAGGAATAATCCCAGGTGTCTGTTCTTGGTTCATAACGAGACGTCAACGGGGCTCACGAATCCTGCGCCCGAAATAATGAAAGTTTGCAGGGAGGAAGGGCTGGTTTCAGTCCTCGATTCGATTTCAGGATTTGGAGGAATCGATGTCAAAGTCGATGAATGGCATGTTGATTTCTGCGTCGGATACGCCAGCAAGGCTATCGGAGGAATATTCGGAGTCACTCCAGTATCCATTAGCGCTGACGCGTGGAAACTAGCGAAGAAAATAGATTCGAAACAAGGTCGTTTCTTGAATCTGAACGTATGGAGGCACTACATAGACGAGTGGGCACCAATTGGTCACCCCCACCCGTCTACAATGCCGACTAACGTGATCATCGCCCTAAGTAAGGCGCTGGATCTGATATTTGATGAAGGGCTAGAAAGAAGATACAAGAGACACGAAGAAACAGCAAGATTCATTGAGGAAGGACTAGAGGAGTTAGGACTGCCAGTATTTCCGGAGAAGAGTTTTGCATCCAATACCGTTACCGCTGCGCGGACCGATCCAAAGTTGAATCCGAGGCTTCGAAAACTGTTGCTTGAAAAATACGGGATAATGATCTCTGACGGGCTGGGAGATCTTTCTGGGAAGATGGTTCGGATAGGGCACATGGGGACTTCGGCGACTATTCAGGCAGTCTCGACCACTTTGGCTGCAGTAGGCGAGATAGTTAGAAGCTGAACTGCATCGAATCATTCCAAAGGGTTCTTCCTTTGAGCTGCTAAAGGAGAGTCACTCTTCCTACAGGTCTTTTTTCATAAGTCTGCGCTCCAGCTTTTGAAAGACGTCTCTTAACTCTGCTTATTTGTGTAGCTCAAAAACAGTCAGGAATTGATTTTAGGAAAAGAAGAAGCAGATGAAATAGTACTATTATTTGGAACTGCATTTCATACATAGTGAAACCAATTGAAATGGAAT
>JASHOD010000024.1 GCA_030041295.1 Nitrososphaerales archaeon | reverse complement strand
ATTATCCGTCTTAGAAATTGCTCAAAATTTACGATAGCTGGCAAAGTGATGTGTCACCTGTCTGCCTCGACTGGCCAGTAGTCCAAGCTCCAATAAATCGCAGGCATGTCCGCTACGTGTGTTCCGATCAGCAAGTGCTTTAGGGCAATGAGATTTCTGAATGAGGGTACGCTTATCTTTACCCTGTAGGGTTTCGTAGATCCGTCTGAAATGATATGGAAGGACATTTCGCCTCTTGAAGATTCGACGCGCGAGTAAGCCTCGCCTGGCATCGTCCTCTGTTGGGGAGATAACTTGACTTTTACAGGTCCCTTCGGCATCTTGTCCAAGCACTGACGAATAATGTTCATGCTCTGTCGCATTTCGATGAGTCTAACCATGCAGCGTGAGTACGTGTCTCCCTCTTTGAAAGATGGGACTACAAAGTCAATATTGGGATATTCGCAGTAGGGCTCGTCGATTCGCGTGTCTGCTTTTACTCCGGATGCTCGGAGAACCGGACCGACTGCCCCGAACTTTATGGCGTCTTTTCTTTTAAGCTCCCCTACCCCCTGGGTTCGCTTCATGAACAAGGGACTTTGGAAGAATATTCTCTCGTAATCAACCAGCCGTTTTTCAAAGTAATCAAAAACCTTGAGTGCTCTGTCCTTGAAACCATCCGGCATGTCATTTCTCACGCCTCCGGGGATCCAGTAAGAATAGGTAATCCTGGCCCCGCCTATCATCTGCCCGAGGTCGATGAAAATGTCTCGGTCGCCTAAGGGCCACATGAACATCGTCGAATGCCCTAAGAAAATTCCCTGTATACCCAGCCAGTAAAGGTGACTGATAATGCGCTGATTCTCAGACATGATCATTCTGAGATATCGCGCACGAGGAGGCGCCTCTATTCCCATTAATTCCTCTGCGGCGAGAGAATATGGACCAATGATATTCGTGACATCTGTCAGTGACGAACGTTCAAGCATTGGAATGCTTTGCATGTAATTCCTGTACTCCGTTTGCTTCTCTGCACCGCGATGGACATAGCCCGGATCAGGTAGAACATCCACTATAGTATCTCCGTCAACAGTAATGGTGAATCGAAAATGACCGGCACCGGGGTGCTGTGGCCCGATCGACACGACAAGTTTGTCCTCGACCTGTTGGGTCGAAATTCCTGTGGCTCCTTGAGGGACAGACAACTTTGCGGTTCTTATTCTCCTTCAAGACGTCCGGGCAAACGGTATTTCTTCAAAAGCGGAGGGATATCGTTCCAGTCTTCTGGCAAAAGCAGCCTACTTAGGTTCGGATGCCCCGTGAAAGTTACGCCGAGCATTTCGAACGTCTCCCTTTCATGAAGATCGACACTTGGAAACTCGTTGATGAGCGAAGGAGTTCTTGGATCTTGAGAAGGAACTCTGCAGGAAAGGGTCAGGATAAGACTACGGAGTTTTTCTTCCTCTGTTGCACCGAACTGATAGTCTATTTGAATCTGGTTATCTTTTGGAAAGTCCGTTCCTGTAACATTCGCGTTATGATCGAAATGGAGGGTATCGCGGATGAATATTGCAACTTCCACTAAACTCGTAGGCTCCATTGAAAATTTGATTCGATTCCTCTTTGCGTAGACAAGCTTTACCTTGTCATGAAATTTTGCAGATATTTGGTCAACAATAGCCTTCTGCTCACTTGGAATGTCATTTTTCGATGCTACTGTTACGGACATCAAAATGTCGCTTCTAGTAATCAGATGGGTGAGATTCTAACGAATTTCCGAGTGTCGAATTTTATCTTGTAACAATAAGAAAGCGTCAATCAATTCTTCCGGACGTGGGGGGCATCCTGGAACATAAACGTCTACAGGTATGAGCTGGTCAACGCCTGGGAGAACGTTGTATGAGTCAAAGTAAACTCCACCAGTGATGGAACAGTTGTGAACAAGCTGCCCGTTTGCGAAAAAGTTGTGGTGTCCTGCAACCTCAATGTCATAGACGGGTTCTTTGCCCCTAGGAATAATTGACTTTACTCGTTGCACAGAAATTCCGGTATGATTCGTCCTAATCCTGGCAGTATGATTAGAGGTTTTAATGACCGTTTGGAGAATATGCTTTTTCCTTATCGGCAAATTGGCTACCACGGATTTTGGAAAAGCAATAATGTACTCTGTTGAAATCAGGCGCCTTCCTTCAAGTGTATTTTCCTTCTCTCTTCGAAATATCCCACTAACAGGTATACTCTTGAAATGGCAGAGTTCGACAATACCTTCGAGCATCCTTCGGTTAGCAGAGCTTATTTGTGCAAAACCAGTTCGACCCACGTAACCGTCTGAATCGATCAACCCAGCAATGAGATTGCTTACTCGACTGTGGGGCAATGCAAAAACCCACTCTGGAAGTTTCTTTGAATAGACATTTCCTGTTAAACCAAGTGCGCTCTTCATCATGCCTCCGACTGAAGTAGAGTGCATAACAAGCTGAGGACCTTCAGAGGGAGCGAAATTGAAGGTCTTCTCGAGAGTGGCTCTTAGAACACCTCTTATCGAATCAGAAGGCGGAACGGAGAATCCGATACTATGACCAATATTCCACCCATCACCAAGATATACTCCCACTAGCCATGCGAGGTCATCTGAAGTCTTTTCGGGGATAACTATCTTGTTTCGAAGTTTTCCTTCATGTTGATAATTGATATCTTTGGCTTGTCCTCCAACATCATATGAGAACGTCACAACAAGATCACTTTCTTCAAGCTCTTCTAGTTTTTTCCAAGTTAAATCATAACCAAATTGTTGAGGAGGATGATCAAGCAAATATGAGAGAATTCCTGACTTTACGCCAATAATTCCTTTGATTTCGTTTGTTGTAAATCCAAACTCTCTCAGCTTGAGGAGCGTACAATATTCCTTCCATTTGCTAGTTGTAGTCAGCGAATAAACAGCGAACTTGTGATCTGGAGTTGCAACAGTTTCGTAAGATCCGGCTCTTAATCGATAGACTATCCTTTCTCCATTGAATTTCTTTGTAACGACCGGGGCACTTACAACAGCTCTCCCTTTTTCATCGTAGGTAAAGACTTCTTCGCCTCCTTGAATGAGTCCTATCGGTTTTGGACCTAACCGCGTGTAGACGAGGGAATCAGCTCGAAGGCACGCGCCCATCGCTATCACGTACTTCGGTTCTGGCATTTGATCGTAAATCCATCGAAGGCGAGGAGCCATTTTCCGAGTTACTGTTCCGTGAACTACGACGAGGTCGCATTGTCGGAGAGAACCAAATGCTTCGAGAACTCCATACCTTTCCGAATCGTACCTAGGACCAGAGACCGCGCCAAATTCTATACTGCAACAAGCGGTTTCGAGATGTACAGGCCAAAGAGAGTACAATCTGCCCCAATTTGCAAGATAAGTCATAGGATCGGCAATAGCTTGCTGAATGACATCACGGGCTTTTCCCACAAGAATAGATAGACCCGGCCCTTCCTTCGAATACGGCTTTGGTTTGCCTTCAGTTTGTTGTGCTACCATAACTCGCGCCTCCTTGCAAAATGAATTGCGAATCCGAGAGCGATAAAGATCAAGAGCAAGAACATGCCAATCCACGCATCGTCAATGAGTGGGATAGATCCGATTGGAGCAATTGCCCAGGCGAACAAAAACATCGATACTACGTCGGCAACTACAAAGATCAATAAATAAGGATAGTATTGCATCAGCAAGTGAACTCGCGCATCTCCTTGAGGTACCTGACCCGCTTCAAACGTTGCGAGCTTCATAGGCGTTCTATTCCGAGGGGAAAAAAGCCAAGGAATGACGATAACCGGTACGGCAAATGCTAGGCCGAACCCTGCCGTTAGAAGAATATCCAGGAAGTTCCCTGCCAAAATGGCATCGTCGTAAATTTCGACCGAACAGACCTTTTAAATTTTGATAGTCGTGCGTAGACTACGCAAACTATCAAATCTTGAAAAAGAAATTTCGTAAGTAGATTACTAAAGAAGAAAAGTAGATCTAATTTGCAGCTTGTTTACGCTCTTCGCCCTCTTCTTCCACCAGCTCGACGCGTCGTATCGTGTGGAATCGGAGTTACGTCCTCGATTCTTCCGACTTTGAAACCACTGCGCGCGATGGCTCTGATGGCTGCCTGAGCTCCGGGGCCCGGAGTTCTCGGTCCAGTCCCTCCAACAGCTCTTACTTTAATGTGCACTGCCGTGATACCTTTTGCTCTCGCAACTTCCGCAGCGGCGGTAGCGCTTTTCATGGCTGCATACGGCGAAGACTCGAATCTATCCGCTTTAACATGTCTCCCACCTGAGCTGAAAGAAATAGTTTCAGAACCCGTAAGATCTGTCATGTGCACAATCGTATTGTTGTAGCTACTGTAAATGTGCACAATTGCCCATTTTTCTTGTTGCTGTGTTGCTGCTTCCATGAATTTTCACCACTAGGATGCTTTGCCGCTAGCTTCCCCAGAGGGCGTGGGATTTGACTGCGTTTCTGTTGCAGTTTCGTTCTGCTCCGAAGATCCTTCGACTGGAGTAGGAGTTGGGACAGTCATCTTGGCGAGGGTAGATCCTTCAACAAATTTCAGAGTTCCCTCCTCGGTCGGAGATACTAGATAAGATGGTACCGTGACCCTTCGGTCGTTCAATGAAACATGGCCGTGTGAAACAAACTGCCTCGCCTGATAGGGCGTCCGCGCAAGACCGCGACGCCACACCAACGTTTGTAATCTTCTTTCCAGAACGTTTTCAATAGTAAGCGACAAAACATCGTCAAGACTTGGAGACGGATTTTGGATCAAACCTTGCCTGCCAAGATGAGATAGCAATTTGGGTTCTTCCCTTCCCCTCACTTCCGTAGCCGCAGCGAGCAATTGTCTCGCTTGCTTTCGAATGTTCGAGAGGTAAGTTTGCGCGCGCCACAGTTCCCTCTTGTTTCTTAATCCGTAAGTACCCAAAAGATACAACTCTTGAGATAACTGATCACTCTGCCATGGGTTTCTTGGCGGATTGAATTTTGCGCGCGGTTTTTTCGGATCGCCCATCTCACTTCTTTTCCTCCTTTCCTGCAGAAGCGGCAGCTGCTTGAGCCGCCTGTATGGCCGTCTTCTTTACTCCAACCGTTCTGCCTTTCCTGCCTGTCGTCCTTGTCCTTTGGCCGCGAACCTTCAGACCCAAACTGTGTCTGACTCCTCGCCAGGAGAGGATGTTTTTTTCGCGGTCTATGTCGTTCTTTATCATGAAGTCAAGGTCGCTTCCAAACTTGTGAATATTCAAGCCCGAATCGACGTCCTTTCTTCTGTTCAGCATCCAAGGCGGAAGATTCAGAGATGAGCTATCTTTTAGAGCACTTTCTAACTGTTGTAATTGTCTATCAGAGAGTTGCCCCAACCTAGCTTTCGAATCGATTTTTAGCGACGCCGTCATCGCATTGGCGAAGCTGTTACCTACACCCTTAATCTCCGATATTGCCGGTTGGACTTTCTTTGTTCCGTCCAAGTCCCTGCCCGCAATTCTTACGATATGTCGAAATTCCTGCGACATGCTGAAGGGATCATTTTCTTGCCTCTACAGTTAAAAATCTTTAATGTCAGAAACGGATTCCTTCACAAAGAAACAGGAAATCTCGAGACGCAAACCGCAACGCGAGTTGAAAATTCTACCGTTATTTTTGCAGTCTTTGATAAATTATATATACAATTTGCTTTATTTCAACGAGTATCACATAGGAATTGAACGCTATATGGGAAAGATTGATGACATAGATATGAAAATCCTTTCGGAGCTATCAAAGGACGCAAGTATAAGCGTTCCCAGATTGTCAAAGAAAATCAACGTCAACTCCTCTGTGGTGTACAGCAGAATAAAACGCCTTGCAAAGCGCCAGCTAATCAAGAGATTCACAATCGAGGTCAATGATGACATTTTAGGATACAACGTATCCGCACTTGTTGGACTCAATATCGATTCCAAGTACCGGGAAGAAATTCTAGAACAGATGCTGAAACTCGATTCCGTTAGAGAAATCTACGAGGTGACTGGAAGGTTCGACCTGATAGTAAAGGTGAAAGCTCACACGTTGGATGAATTGCATGAGACTGTTTCCGCAAAGATGGGAAGGATAGGAGGGGTCCTCCACACGGAGACATTCATTGAAATGCGCCGACGAGAAAGGGAAATGGCTTACGCTTTACAATTGGCGTAGCTAAAGACTTATTCGGTGGTCATGATAATACCTTCGAAAGTCGAGGTTTAGGGAGAAGTAACTAGTATGGTGGAAAAACCAGCAATCGTTAAGGAACTTGCACAGGTGGTAGATCCGGAGGTCGGCGTCTCGATTACTGAGATGGACCTTGTTGACGACGTCACAATCTCGCCTGAAGGTGTCGTGTCGATTGGTTTTCACCTTACCGCGCCATTTTGCCCCCCGATGTTTGCGCTCGAGATTGCCCAAGACATCAAAAAACGTGTCTCAGCACTCGAGGGCGTCAAAGATGTGAAAATTACAATGACGGGACATTTTATGGCAGAGGAAATAAACAGGCGTGTAAATACCGCGCCAACGGCAAACGCCTAAAAAATGTACTTACGGAAATGAAACTTGTTCTTTTTCTACGAATAATATTCATCGTAGTTATCAGGCGTTGGATTCATCCGAAGGCGGGAGGCTCTCTCCCAGATGCTGATAAAGAGCTGTCTTCATTACCTTCAAGGACAGCAGTGCGCACTTTATCCTTACTGCGCCTAAGTTTGGGGACCCGAGATTCTCCAAAAGTGCTGTCTTGTCAATTTGCCGCACTTCCTCGATTGACTTTCCCATCACCATTTCGGTGAGCATCGAGGCAGAGGCTTGGCTGATTGCACAGCCATCCCCGTTGAACTTTATGTCTGATACTTTTCCGTTTGCAAATTTGAGCTGCATCTCGATTACGTCACCACAAAGTGGATTCGAGTCCCTGGCAGTGGATTGCGGAGATTCCATCGTTCCTCGATTCCTCGGGTTTTTGTAGTAATCCAGTATAATCTCCTTGTACATATCCGAGCTCATTTGTTCTTAACCCAGGACCTCCTTTACCTTGTGCAATGCTCGAGTAAGTGCTTCAAGATCGTCATAATCGTTGTACAAATAAAAGCTTGCCCGCGAGGTCGCAGGTACTTCTAGTTTCTCCATCAGAATTTGGGAGCAATGGTGGCCGGACCTTATCGCCACTCCCTCTTGATCCAATATAGACGCGACATCATGCGCATGTATCTTGCCAAAATTAAATGCGATGACTGCGCCTCTTCTTGCCGGGTCTCTGGGTCCGTAAATTTCCATTCCGTCAAATTTGTTAAGCTCGTCCAAAGCAGCCGCGCATATTTCGTGCTCGTGCTTTTCGACGTTTTCCAATCCAACCTTCTCAAGGTAGTCGATAGCCGCGCCGAAACCAATTACGCCAGCTATGTTGGAGGTTCCGGCTTCAAATTTCCATGGAAGGTCGTTCCACTTTGTTTCTTGCCTATGCACCTCCTTGATCATGTCTCCTCCGTAGACAAATGGAGGAGCGTTTAGCAACAACTCTCTTTTTCCGTACACACACCCGACGCCTGTCGGGCCTAGCATCTTGTGGGCTGAAAAGGCGAAGTAGTCACAACCAATCTCGTTTACGTTTACCGGTATGTGAGGCGTGGATTGAGCGCCGTCGACGACGACCACTGCACCAGCATCATGAGCTTTTCGCGTTATCGACTTCGCGTCATTGATTGTGCCTAGGACGTTTGACATGTGAGTAAACGCGAGCGCCTTTGCTCCGACTAGTTTCGCTTCCAAGTCCGACCCATCGATTTCTCCTTCGTCGGTGACGGAGACAATTTCAAGATTGAATCCCATTCGTTTTGAGATCTGCTGCCATTGTACGAAATTACTATGGTGCTCCATTTCTGTTACGACTATCTTGTCAGAAGGTCGAAGACCTGAGGTGACACAATTGGCTGCGACGTTTAACGCCTCAGTGGCGTTTCTTGTAAAGACAATCTCTTCAACAGAACCTGCCCCTACAAACTGCTTTACTTTCTGTCGTGTAGCCTCGAAAGCTTCGGTTGCTTCCTCCGCCAGAGTATGTACGGATCTGTGAATGTTCGCATTATAATTAGAATAATAATCAGTTATCGAGTCGATGACTTGCTTCGGTTTTTGAGTGGTAGCTGCATTATCAAGGTAAACAAGTCGCTTTCCATGGACTTGCCTTTTCAGTATCGGAAAGTCCGCTCTAATTTTCGGAATGTTCAGGGACTGGCTAGTTGAGCCTGCCTTCAGCAATCCTTCTCTAATCACGGCTCTCTAGAGTCGCAGGACAAAGAAATGATCTTGAACCCCACACACTTCAGCCAGCCGCTCTATTTCTACCTTCTTTTCAATTCTAAAAAGTGGAATTTTTACCGGTACTTGTAGTGGCCTTCGAATATATCGTGCTCTTTTGTTTGAGCCTGCTCTTCAAACAATACTTCCTTTTGCTGTTTTTTTACTAGACCCTTCTTGCCATACCATTTTGCTTCAATCAAGGCATGTATGGTATCCCTCAGCTCTTCTGATTCGATTCTTGAAATTCCAGGTTCCAGAAACCCGAGAACTATGAATTTCTGTGCCTCGTCTCTAGGAACTCCGCGAGTCATCATGTAAAACACCTGATCTTCGTCGATCTGAGCGACCGAAGCCGAGTGCGTCGCCTTGACCTCGTTTGTAAGAATCTCTAATCCGGGAATCGCATCAGATTTCGCATCAGGGCTCAACAGAATACCGTGCCCCGCCAAGTATGCGTTAGAACCCTTAGCTTCCTTTCCAATCCGGATCATTCCTTTGAAGATGGATCGCGAATTTTCTTTTAACACGCTGTTACACAATATTCTTCCCTTAGTATGCGGCGCGACGTGAGATAGGTCGGAGACTATGTCGTATCTTTGGTAGCCGTTGCCCAAGACTACTTCGACGTCTTCGGCGCTAGACCCTTCGCCGGCAAAGATGCTTTCAAGTCTAGATCTCTCGGACCGTCCGCCAAAGTATCCAAGGACCCAGCTTATCTTGGCATCTCTTTCGCAGACTGCTTTCTTGTTTGCAAGGACAACCGTATTCTCCGAGTAGTTTTGAACGTTCGAATACTGTACCGAAGCGCCGTCTCTCACGTAAGCCTCGACTAGTTCGCTTGCGGTTCCTGAGACTTCGGCTCCATAGCTTTCAGTGAGGAGAGAGCCTTGAGAGCCTGTATCGCCGAATATCCAAGTTTGGGAGAAATACGGTTTCGTTGAATTGAGGTAAAATCTCACTCTCAGAGGATTTTCAAGCAGTATGTCCTTCGGCAGGTAAACAAGCCATGCAGTAGAAAACAGAGCAGAATTTAGGGCTGCGTATTTGTCGGTCGCTTCTTCCTTCTCCTTCCTCTCGAAAATTCGCTTCAGAATCGGCGAATGCTTTTCGATCGCTTCGTGCAGGTCGCAGAATATTACGCCTTTTGATTCGAGCTCCTTGATATTTTTCGATGCGATTGTTTCGCTCTGCGTGCTTACATAGTAATATCCTGTTTCGATTCCGGACGCGATTTCTGCGAGTGATGCTGAATTTGGATCGGGCTTGCTTTCTAGCTTTGAATGAATTGTCTCCAAGTTTACGTTCAGGTTGAGGGCGTATTTGGTGTAGAGGTTCGACTGTTCCTCGGGGGCGATTAGATAAAATCTGTAAGATTCAAGTCTGTACTTGCGGAGCCAGTCGGGCTCGTTGTTGGATTTCGATATCTTCTCCACATAGTCCTCGCCTATGCTTACAACCTGCTGGGTCATCTTTTACTTCGCTACCTCCTTAGCTTGCTTTCGGGTTAATTCCCCCGTCCCTATGGCCGATCAATCAACAAAACGTAGACGCGGAACGAGAAAACTGAAACTGGTTTCTTCTGTTCTGTCTAAAGCGATTTCCGTCTAACCAACGGAGCCGACCATTTCTAGGGAAATCAATCTATTTAGCTCTACGGCGTACTCCATCGGAAGTTCCTTCGTAAAGGGTTCGAGAAATCCCATTACAATCATGCTGAGTGCATCTTGCTCACTGATTCCGCGGCTCATCAAGTAGAACATGGCTTCCTCGCTAATTTTTCCTACGGTCGCTTCATGAGTCGTGTTCGCAGTCTCCTCGTTGATCTCGTTGTATGGATAAGTGTCAGTCCGTGAGAATTCATCAAGCAGCAATGCATCACATCTAATGCTCGATTTTACTCCCTTCGCACCTCTGCTGACGTGTAGCAGACCACGGTAGGTAGTTCGACCTCCATCTTTGCTGACGGATTTGCTTGTGATTCTTGAAGTAGTAAATGGTGCGAGATGAACGACTTTGGCTCCCGCGTCCTGATGCTGATCCTTTCCAGCAAAGGCGATTGAAAGAACCTCTCCCTTTGCTCTCGGACCCACCAGATAGATCGAAGGGTACTTCATCGTAAGCTTGCTTCCGAGATTTCCGTCGACCCATTCAACTGTGGCATCATCGTAAGCATAAGCTCTCTTTGTCACAAGGTTGTAGACGTCTTTCGACCAGTTTTGAATCGTTGTATACCGAACCTTGGCACCGGGCTTTGCGATGATCTCCACAACTGCCGAATGCAATGATTCAGAAGAATAAACAGGCGCCGTACAACCTTCAATGTAGTGCACCTTTGCCCCAGGCTCTACGATGATCAACGTTCTTTCGAACTGACCAACGTTACGCGAGTTAATTCTGAAATAAGCTTGTAGTGGAACGTCAACCTCTACGCCCGAAGGAATGTAAACAAAACTTCCTCCGCTCCAAACTGCACTGTTCAACGAGGCGAATTTGTTGTCGTTCGGAGGAACGATTGTTCCAAAATATTTCTTGACGAGTTCGGGGTATTGTTTCACGGCAGAATCAGTATCTAGAAAGATGACTCCCTTCTTCTCCAAATCTTGTCTAAGAGAATGGTAAACAACCTCGGATTCGTATTGAGCGCCTACGCCGCCAAGGAACTTTCTTTCGGCCTCGGGAATCCCTAGTTTCTCGAAAGTCTTCTTTATGTTCTCGGGGACCTCGTTCCAGTCCCTTCCCATCTTGTCTGTTGGCTTTGCGTAGTAGTAGATGTTGTCAAAGTCAATGTTCGATAGGTCTCCTCCCCAGTTCGGCATAGGCCTGTCCATGAAGTAATCGTAAGACTTCAGGCGGAATTTGAGCATCCATTCGGGCTCGTTCTTCATCTTCGAGATTTCTTCAACGGTAGAGCGCGTCAGTCCCTTTTGTGAGCGAAACACGAACTCCTCTGGGTCTTTGAAATCGTATTTGCTATAATCTTCGTTAATGACTGTGCGAGACATTGCCAAAATCTCCCCGAATTCGCCTTGTTCTTATGACATATGTTATATTTGTCTAATAAGCGTTTAGTTCGGCCCGTAGATCTCAGGCAGCGATAGTTTTTGAGGCGGCCCCGTTATTGGCATCTTCCTCTTCCTCCGCTCCCTCGATCCAGCGGTACCCTTGTTGTTCCAGTTTCTCCGCCAGCTCCGGACCCCCAGAGACCGCGACCTTCCCTTTGACCAGAACGTGAACGAATTGCGGTTTTACGTAACGCAGGATCCTTTGGTAGTGTGTAATTAGCATTATACCAACTTCGGAACTTTTGATGCTGTTGATGCCGTCGGATACAAGCTTTAGGGCATCAATGTCAAGTCCGGAATCCGTTTCGTCCAGAACAGCAAACTTGGGCCGTAGTACTGCTAACTGAACAACTTCGGCTTTCTTCTTTTCTCCTCCGGAGAAACCTTCGTTCAAATATCTGGTCGCAAACGACCTATCCATCCCCACGAGCTCGAATTTGTCTTCAAGCATTTTCCGAAAATCGCGGACTAGCATTGGCTCGTTCTTCCGAGTGGCATTGTATGAAATCCGAAGGAAATTCGAGAGACTGACGCCTGGAATTTCGAGCGGATATTGAAACCCGAGAAAGAGTCCTCTAAGGGCCCTTTGATTAGGAGGCAGACTGACTATACTTTCGCCATTGATCTTGATGTCTCCAGAAGTGAGCTTATACTTCGGATGTCCCATCATAGTATAAGCCAGCGTGCTCTTTCCGGATCCGTTCGGACCCATTATCGCGTGAATCTCTCCGGTGTTGACCGTGAGAGACACGCCTTTCAGAATCTCTTTGCCCTCGATCCCGGCGTGTAAGTCTATTACCTCTATCTTGTCTGACATGTTTCTTCCTTTTCTATCGTTAAAGCTGACATTCAGAAATTTCCCGTAAATTATGTTTCAGAATAAATAATTATGACATATGTTATAATAGTTGCGGACTACTCGGGCTAGGTTCTGCATTTTTCTCGTTTGGTTGAGAGTAAAAATCCTAATGTAACAAATCGTTTGGTTTTGCACTAGTTCTTCAAAGTCTGAGATTTCGGATTTTTCGTATGGAAAAACAGAGAGGCAATTGTGAATCCCAGCATGGAGCATATTAGCAGAAAGTCTACAGTTGACATAATGGGATTTTCAAATA
>JASHOD010000023.1 GCA_030041295.1 Nitrososphaerales archaeon | reverse complement strand
TTTCGATGTTAGCGTGTACCGCAGCCGCTACACCTGAAAGCGTCATGTCATCGAAAGTGGGACCCAGTCCGCCGATAGTAATAATCCAATTTGGTTGGCGTCGAATTGAATCTCTTAGCGTTTCTGAAATTGTTTGGATGTTATCTCTGATCGTCGTTTTTCTCGAAAGAAACGCCCCAATTTTGTCTAACCTATTCGATATCCATTGAGAATTTGTGTCCAAAGTTGTTCCATTCAGTAGTTCATTTCCCACAACTATCATCTCGACAGTGACTCTCGGCTTTAACCCAGAGGACCTCATATTGCAATCAGGTTGAAAGTCAATTCATGAGAGCTTGATTTAAGAGAACCTTTCATTCAATTCCTCTTTGAAAATGAAGAATGTTTTTCTCACCGGCACGGCTGGAGCCGGGAAATCATTACTGTGCGCGACGCTTCTTCCATGGTTTGCAGACAAGGGCGCGACTGTGGCATCGGTAAATCTGGATCCTGGCGCGCAGAATTTGCCTTATGAACCAGATATTGACATTAGGGATTTTATTGATCTCTCGACTGTTATGCAGAACTACCAATTGGGTCCAAACGGCGCTCTTATTCTCGCTGCAGATCTTGTTGCGACAAGAATGAATGACATCCAAGAAGCTCTCGACACGATCAACCCTGACTATGCGATTCTCGACAGCCCCGGTCAGATTGAACTCTTTGCTTATCGAAATAGCGGGCCATACATTGTGGACAATCTTGCTTGCGATGGAAAAACAGTGCTTTTCTTGTTTGATTCAACGCTTGTTTCGACCCCGACAAATTTTGTAAGCATAGCTCTTCTCGCGGCGTCCATACAACTGCGGCTAAAAACTTCTCAGATTAACGTGCTTTCCAGGAGCGACATGTTGGGACCGAATTTGAAGAAAGTTCTCGGATGGTCGAGCAGTGCGGCCAAGCTAGAGCAGGCCCTGTACGAGGAGACAAAGGGTTCGTCGTATCAGCTCAGCTCTACGTTACTCCGAGATCTTGCTAAATCAGGAATCTCCTACGAACTAATCCCAGTTTCTTCGACCACTAGAGATGGAATGCTCGACTTGAGTGCGACCATAACAAGACAACTGAGCCAAGGAGAAGAAATGGAAGACTAGCTAGATTTGTAAATCTCTCGCACGGATAAAGTTTTAAACGCATTTGAGCTGATGGACTAGAGTACTGCAAGGCTCAAGGTTTTCCTGCCAGTTTACATTTGTTTTGATTTTGGAGTGTATATTCTGAATTGGTTTCTATTGACGTAGTTGAATCTAGCCCTTCAAGAATCCGGATCAGGCTGAAGGGAATTGACCGGGCTTACGCAAACGCAATTCGTAGGGTCGCGATTTCTCAAGTTCCGACAATGGCAATTGACGATGTTGTAATCCTCGAAAATTCTTCGGTCATGTTTGACGAGCTGGTCTCCCACCGTCTTGGACTCATACCACTGAAGACCGATTTGGACAGGTTCAATTTGCCTGAGGACTGTGACTGCAAGAACGCATTGGGATGCTCAAAATGTCGGGTACTTTTAGTACTGGACGCAGAGGCAACTGACCGGGTTCGCACGGTTAGCTCAGGGGATTTGATCTCTGAGGACCCAGAGTCAAAGCCCGTGAGTGATAACATTCCGATAGTAAAGTTGGCACCCGGGCAGAAGATCAAATTAGAAGCGTATGCTCGACTCGGAAAAGGTAGCGAACACGCCAAGTGGCAACCGACTTCGGCGTCTGTCTTGATCGAAACCGCTAAACCAGATGAATTCGAACTTTATATAGAGTCGGTTGGCTCATTAAGCGCCCCCGAGATTTTCGCCCGAGCCATTCAACGAATACAAGGTTCGCTAGGCGAATTTCAAAAACAGATAGAAGCTTAATTTCGATTGGAGAAAGATTTAGCTTGAAAGACAATGTAACTCGACTGCGACTCGCGCATGCTCTCGAAAATCATTCGAAAAAGAGCAAGCAACATCTTTGGAGTTCTGTTTCAAGGAAAATTGAGGGACCACGACAAAACAGGTCATTGGTAAATGTTGGAGAGATTGCCCGAAATTCTAAAGACGGTTCGACAGTAATCGTCGCAGGAAAGGTTCTTGGCAGTGGCAGTTTGGATCACAAGGTAAATGTAGCAGCCTATTCGTTCTCGGAGAGCGCCAAAACGAAGATCTCGAAATCGGGCGGCAAATGCTTCAGTCTTGGCGAATTTATGGGAGAAAACAAAAGTGTAAAGGACGTGATCATGCTTGGCTAGTACAACAACGGTGCAGGTTCAAAAGGAGAAACACCAGCCGACGGCCCATTACGTAGACGCGACCGGTCAGATAGCCGGAAGGATGTGCTCTAACGTAGCTAAATTACTATTGGAAGGAAACCGCGTCATTATTCTCAATGCCGAAAAGACCTTGGTATCCGGACAGCGGGGAAGCGTCATGAGAAGCTGGTTGGAGTACTTGAAAATTGCTTCTGTCGTTCATCCAAAGCACGGGCCCTTCCATTCAAGAACACCCGATGGAATCATCACAAGAATGGTTCGTGGCATGCTACCGCGCAGAAAACCAAAGGGGGAGGCAGGGCTCAAGAGATTGCGAGTCTACGTTGGGGTTCCCGAGCAGTATGCAAAGATGAAATTCCACGGTTTTGAAAACGCGCAAGCAACTAAACCCCCGGCATATTATGTCTCATTAAGCGAGATCTCGAGTAGAATAGGGTGGAAGGGCCTGCAGGGGAAGTAGTAAAAATGGTAACCACAAAGAAAACGAAACTCTACGCAGGAACGCGGAAGTCAGCTAGAGCGACTGCGGCTGTTGTTCCGGGAAGCGGTCGTGTTAGGATTAACAACGTGCCTGTTGAAATCATGACTCCGACGGTCGCAAGGCAGCGAATAATGACACCTTTGATTCTCTCGGGAGATATTCGAGACAAAGTAAATATCGATGTGAGAGTTTCCGGAGGAGGTTTTATGGGCCAAGCCGAAGCGGCCGCGATGGCGATTACGCGAGCTCTTGTGGACCAAACAAGGGGGCAAGAATTAAGGAGAAGGATTAGTGAATATGACGTACACTTGTTGTCCGGGGACTTTAGAAGGCCCGAAACGAAGAAATTCGGAGGACCCGGTCCACGAAGACGAAAACAGAAGTCGTACAGGTAAAAAAGTGATAGAATGTGATAGTGCCAGTTAGATGTTTCACTTGCGGAAATCTTGTCGCCGACAAGTACGCGGAATTTCAGCAACGAGTCAAGGCGGGCGAAGATCCGAAAAAGGTTCTTGATTCTTTAGGACTAAAGAGATATTGTTGCAGACGCATCATGATCACGAGTATGGACATTGTAGATCAACTGATGCCTTACAATGAGGCTCTCTATCGTCGTCATTCCGAATACTCGACAGAACGAGTTTAGGAATTCATCCCAATTTATTGGGACAAGAGCGAAAGACCTAATACCTCTCTCGTAGCTTCTTTATGACGGGCGAAGCTACGGAATGTCTGTCAAAGTCACCGAAATAAAAAGCAGGATGGGCGCATTCTGCTTAGTCGAAGTCGGGGACTTCAAACTTCTAACTCCTTGCGATACTCGTGTGAAAATTATCAATGCCTTAGCAGGCAAAGAAATGACGGCTGATGATATCGCTAAAGATATTGGAACATCCTACTCTACTGTTATGGATCATTTAGACTTACTTGAAAAAGCGAAAATCGTAGAGTCTTTTCTGAACAAAATCGGCCACGAAAATGGAAGGAGAAAGATATGCTTTCGGCTCGCACGAAATCTCACAAAGAGCTAATGTGAGATATTTCCCAAATATTTGGGAGAGAACCCTTATATATTCGGAAGCATGATTACTACGTTATGTCAAACGAACAAATTACCGTTGGTACTACTGAAAATTGGAAGAAGGAAGTCGAACAAGCGGACCTTCCAGTTTTGGTTGATTTCTGGGCAGCATGGTGCGGTCCCTGCAGAATGGTTTCACCGATCATTGATTCCCTAGGGAAGAAACACCAGGGTAAGGTCAAAATTGTAAAGGTGAACGTCGACGAAAATCAGGACCTTGCTATGAAGTATGGAATTATGAGCATCCCGACTATCATGCTTTTCAACAAAGGAAGGCTGGTTGATTCTGCAATTGGAGCAGCAAAAGCAGAGTATTATGAGCGGCTGCTTACAAGCAACAATATCTCTCTGTAGACAAAATGCCGCTCAACTCAGTACAGGACCGTTTCAAGAAAGAAGAAGAAATCGCCACGTTGCGGAGAAAAGAACTGCAACGAAAGATCGAAAGGGCATCTAGTTACGACGATCTTTTCGAAACGGTAAAGCGAGTGGTGGAGGCCGAGATCGGGAGACATCGAGCCGGATTAGCTCTGGTCCTTACAGACATGCCCAACACAGTAGGGGCTTATCACCCTGTGGGATCAAATTCCATAGTTCTAAATCGGGCATTGATTAGTGCAATGAAAAGCGTGATCAAGAACGAAAGAGAGATCAATACCTTCGTGTTTATGGTGTTGATGCACGAGTACCTGCACAGCTTGGGTTACTTGGACGAGGCCGATGTAAGAAGAAGGTGTTACGCCATAGCCAAGAGCGCTCTCGGCGCTGACCACATCGCTCCGAAGATGGCGATCGGCAACTGGCTCGAAATGTATCCTCAACTTTCGATGATTGTTCAAAGATTAACGCCCAACTACTTTGAAAGAGTCGACAAGTTCGACAGTTCCAGTATGAGTTACATCGGATAGCAATTCCAGAAAATTCTCCCTACAAATTTTGTTCATCAATTCGCGGTAATCGATAGTAGCGAAGTTCGAACGCGATCGTTGGACAAAGAACGCGATAACTGATTTGAATCCTTTTAACTCACCAGAACAGAAAGTTTTACAGATTTGCCGGAAAACCCAAAAGCACTCATACTAGCGGGAGGCATGGGCACAAGGCTACAACCTTACACGTTCTTCGTCCCGAAGCCAATGCTGCCCTTGGCTGATAAGCCGCTGCTTGAGCATTTGATCCTGTGGCTAAAGTCTAACCGCGTCAGTGAAATTGCAATTTCGGTTAGTTATCTTAGTAATATGATCGAAGATTACTTCAAAGATGGGAGCCGATGGAATCTAAAAGTTGAATACGCAAGATCCGATTCCCCGCTCGGGATAGGGGGCCAGATTCTTGCGGCCAAAGATCTGATCAGTTCGACGTTCTATTTAATCTATGGAGATTCAGTTTTCGATTTCAATTTGAAAAAGATAGAGGCATTTCACAAAAAATCAGGGGCTTCGTTAACAATGGGCCTGATGCACTACTCTGAAAAAATGAGATACGGACTTATCGATAGAGACGAGAAGACGGGCAGAGTATTGGAATGGCGCGAAAAGCCGGAAATGGGTGGTTTGATCAATGTAGGTTGCTATGTTGCCGAACCTGTCTTGTTTGACTATATCCCGAGGGGAAAGATGTATGGTTTTGATAACGTTGTACGCGACATGATGAAATCAAAGGAGAAAGTTGACTCGTATGTCTTAGAGGGAAAGGAATTCCTTGACATTGGAGACGAAAAATCCTACAGGAAGGTTTACGATTTATACCTGAACAAATTGGGAAAGATTCTTTGAGCTCTTCATTAGCGTTCGACCGTATAGTTGTCTTCGACTCGTACCTGCGGGAGAATTTCTATCCACTTTCTCTTGCGAGGCCGACATTTGAATTTCTTTGTGGGACTAGATCTCTGCTCGAAAGCATTGAAAGTTCACTAGGCTCGAATGTAACCGATCTTATTGTTCCAAAGTACCTTGAATCTGTCTGCAGGGAAAAGCACGGGTGCTACAAGGTAAACGAAGAAGTAAATTCGAGATGCCTTGCGATAAATTCTCTCTTGTCTCCTAATTTCCCAATTTCTAAAGAAATCGAAAAAGTTTCACAAGACCCAAATGGAGACGTAGTAGTTTCCGACCGTGAGGGAAATCCTGCTTTTGGAATTTTTGAAAAGTTTCGGCCGGAAGCACTAGCGACTAGAGAAAGAACTGTAGGAGTCAATAGGCAGTTCCTTTCTGACGAATCAAGTAATCATTGTCTCATTACCCATCCATGGGATATGAACTCCATCAACGGAGAGGTAATCAAGAGTCAAGCTAAAGGTCTTGAAGTAACTTCTCCGAACAACCAGGGCTATGAGGTTCTCGGGTCACGGTTACACGTAGCTGAATCAGCAGAAGTGGAACATTACGTGACTTTCGATACTAGATCTGGTGACATAATTATCGCTGATGATGCAAAGATACAGAGCTTCTCGCATTTCCAGGGACCCGCATATATTGGCAAGAAAACTATCGTCAAATCCGCAAGGATTCGAGAAGGGACTTCCGTTGGCGCTGCGTGCAGAGTGGGAGGAGAAGTTGAAGAGTGCATTCTTTCAGATTACGTAAACAAGAACCACGATGGTTTCCTAGGGCACTCTCTTCTGGGAAGCTGGGTGAATCTAGGTGCGCTGACCACTAATTCAGATCTAAAGAACACCTATGGACAAATCAAAGTGAAACTTTCAGGTCCCAGTCCAATAAGTACTGGACTGAATAAAGTCGGATGTTACATTGGTGACATGTCAAAGACAGCGATAGGAACATTAATCATGTCTGGGAAGACTTTGGGAGTTTCATCTCAAGTGTTCGGGACCTTGACGGAAGACGTTCCCTCCTTCACTTTGTATGCAAAATCACATAGAGAGGAAAGCTCTGAAATTTACATTGAAAGTGCGATCGAGACTCAACGGAGAATGATGGAGCGGCGCGGAGTAAAAATGACCACAAATGATGCCGATTTAGTAAAGGCCCTTTTTAATCTCACAGCAAAAGACCGTATTGCCGGTCAAGTTAAGAAAGAAAGGTTCGAGCTCTGAGCTCGTTAGGGTATTTTCATGGTGAAAAATTGTTATGAATTCAAGCAGAAGAACGAAACAAAATCAGTCATCGAAGATTAGGGCAAAACGGAGATATAGGAAAAGAGATCCTTGGGAAGAAAGAATTAGAAGAGTCGACCCATCAGACCTTCGCTCAGACTTTAACAAATGGCCTTCCCTCGCTAGAGAAATGTGGACACAAGCTAGCGTGCCGAGCTTTGATGCGAGTAGTTTCGGTCGAATTGTACTTGTTGGGATGGGGGGTTCACTTCTCTCGGGTGAGCTTCTGGTAGATCTTGCGCGGGAGCAAAAGTCCGGCTGGCAATTTGAAACTGTCAAGGACTACCATCTGCCATCGTACTGTGACGAAAGAACGTTGGTAATCGGAATGAGCTCCAGCGGAAATACGGAAGAGACCCTTTCTGTCCTTTCAGAAGCTAAAAAGAAAGGGCTGAAAGGTTTCGCTTTCGGTTCGGGCGGTAATCTTGAATCTTTTTCTAAAGGCAAGTGGGGTTTCGATTTTATCCGGACGACGATGCTAAAAGTCCCGAGATCTTCCCTGCCGGGGATCTTCTATCCTGTCTTGAAATTACTCGTCACTAATCATGTCCTAAACTTTTCAGAACAAGAAGTCGATGAATCAATTGAATCACTTGAAGAGATTCATCAAAGTATTTCGAAAAAGGATAACCAGACAATAGGACTTGCTAAAGAACTCGTACAAAATAATTCGGAGTCTTTTCCTCTCATATACGCCTCTTCTAGAACACGTGCCGTGGCTCTCCGGTTTCGCCAATCGTTGAATGAAAATTCAAAAATTCACGCGTTCAACGGAGAAATTCCGGAACTATGCCACAATGAGGTAGTGGGATGGGATTACTTTTCCTCATCAATCAAAGATTATCGATCAAAAAACCCCAAGTCGAAGCAGGTTTGTATGCTTCTCAGACTAGATGAAGACGATCCCCCGGAGATAAGAACTCGCTTCGATATTGTTGCTGACTTGGTGCATAAATCAAGGGGTAAAGTATTGGAAGCTCCTCACACGGGAAGTGGGTACCTAGCTAGAATGCTCTCTATGCTTTACATTTTGGATTACACAACATATTATGCCGCTATACTTCGCGGCGTCGATCCTATAAAGACTCCATCGATTAATCACTTAAAGCAAGAGCTAGCAAGCCGCTTGGATTTCGTTTCACACCTCTAGATGCTCTCATATTGGGTCTTCCAAAAAAAGAAAAAGTTTGATAACATCTAGAAAGAAATAGAATAGTAGTACTCATAGACGTAAGGTATTCACTAGAGGCAGTGGTGGCAATTTCTTGCAAGCCGTAGTCATGGCGGGAGGAGAAGGTTCGCGTCTTCGACCAATCACTTCTACGAGACCAAAGCCTCTGGTACCGGTGATGAATCGCCCGATTCTCTGGCATGTGTTAAGGTTGCTAAAGAGAAATAGCTTCACCGAAGCTCACATTACGCTTCACTATCTTGCAGACCAAATCACAATGGCGTTTGGAGAAGGTACAGAAGTCGGCTTACCTTTAAACTACTCATTTGAAGACAAACCGCTGGGAACCGCAGGTTCAGTCAAAGCAATTGAGCAGAACCTAAACGATACCTTCCTTGTCATCTCTGGCGACGTGATGACAGATTTTGATCTGAAAGAACTTGTTGCCTTCCACAAAAAGAAGGGGGCGGTTGTGACGATTGGTCTCACCCGAGTCCAAAACCCTCTCGAGTACGGTGTGATTCTCTCTGATCCGGAAGGACGAGTGACAAAGTTCCTCGAAAAGCCCAACTGGTCTGAGGTTTTTTCTGATACAGTAAATTCCGGCATCTATATCATTGAACCTGAAGTCTTGAAGCAGGTGGATACGGATAAACCGTACGATTTTTCGAAAGATCTCTTTCCTAAGCTTCTGAAATCCGGCGCCCCAATTTTCTCCAAGACCCTCGAAGGTTATTGGTGCGATGTCGGAATGCCTTCTCAGTATATTTCTGCACATTACGATATATTGAGCGGGAAAACGAAGGTCGAAATCCCGGGCAAACAAATCTCCCTGGGAATCTGGGCGGAGGAAGGGGCCGAGGTCCAAAAGGATGCCCGTATCGAAGGACCGTGCTTGATCGGAGCGAGGACTAACGTGGGTCATGGAGCTGTGCTTGGACCAATGTCATGCATAGGCTCAAACGTGACGGTAGAAGCTGGGGCGGTAATCTCGCGCTCGATAGTTTACGATTTCGCCTATATCGGGAGAGAAGCAGAAGCCAAGGGTTGTGTGATCGGCAAGAGCTCTGTGTTGAGGCCGCGATCAAGAGCGTTCGAAGGGTCGGTCATTGGCGATGGGAGCCAGCTCGGAACTGGTTCTGAGGTTTCTCAGAACGTCAGAATCTGGCCAGACAAGAATATCGAAAGCGGGGCTAGCGTGAGAATAAATCTTGTTTGGGGGATGTCTTGGCAAAGAAAGATCTTTGGAAGCAGGGGTGTAGTCGGCCTAGCCAATATCGAGATTACCCCGGAAACAACTGCCAAACTCGGGGCTGCGTTTGGAACTTTCATCGGCTCTAAAGGAAAGATTGCAGCGGCTAGAGATACTCTGAGATCCTCAAGAATGCTCAAGAGATCTTTCATAGCAGGACTGCTATCGACGGGTTCCACAGTTTACAATCTCAGGTCGGCCCCGATTTCAATGACACGTTTGGGCATTATTGCTAACGGACTCGATGGAGGCGTGTACTTTAGCTCCCAGCCTTCCGAGCCAGAGTATTCACTGATTCAATTCCTCGATGACAGAGGTTACAACATTTCCGTCGATTCTCAGCGTAAAGTCGAGAATGTTCTCTTCAAAGAAGAGATACATCGCTCATCTTACGAAGAACTTTCGGATATCCTGAACCTTCCTCAAGTAAACGAATTCTACGAAGATACGATTCTTAACAACGTGGATTCAAAGCCAATTCTAGAGTCAAGGCCACGTATCGTTGTCGATTGCTCACTCGGACCAGCATCTATGACGGTACCAAACATTCTTGCGCGGCTGGGGTGCGAGGTGATCAGCCTTAATGCAGCGGGAGGAACGTACACCACTACTTCATCGATTTCAAATTCGCCTTCGAACCTCAAAGACATTGTGGTCGCGGTAAGCGCTACAGCAGGATTCCGATTCGCCGGAGGTGGAGATACCGTTCGAATAGTGGACGAGACCGGAGCGATGCTCTCAGGAGACGAGTCCCTTGCATTAATGACCGAGATAATGTTGCGCCTAAATCCGGGACCGGTCGCCGTGCCCGTCAGTTCGTCAGGCTTGGTCGAAACTATTGCCGAGCGTCATCAACAGAAAGTAAGAAGAGTAAAGACGGACCCTCGGGCACTGATGGAGTCAGTCGGATCTGGTGACGCATCCTTTTCTGGAAACGACGCCGGTGAATTCATAATTTCGAAAAATCTTCCATTTCCCGACGGATTACTTGCCGCTGCCAAAATCGTAGAACACATCAGCCGGACTGGATCGAGGATATCGAAGATCAAAAAGGACGTTTACCAACCTCGCCTTGTCAGGGGCGTCGTACTAGTTCCCTGGAATGAGAGAGGAAGGATCATGAGGAGACTCGCCACGGATTATCCAGACAGCCGTGTCGAAACGCTGGAAGGAATTAAACTAATGGTAAGCGGAGGTTGGGTCTTAATCAACCCTAGTTCAGACGAGCCGGTTTTCGAGATAGTTGCCGAATCTACGAACGCTCAAGTTGCCACTAGTATATTGCGAGAATTTCAAAACAAGGTTTCCGAGATTGTCAATGCGACTGATACAGGCTAGCAGTCTTATGAGGTAATCTTATCTGTCACCGTGGGCTGAATCATTTTCCAAGTATATTGTCTGGTCAACAAATTTCCTCCGCCGCAACGGTTGGACAATCCTCTACTAAGCTCGCAAACAAAATTCAGCCCAATCCAAATTCGGGCCCGACGCGGGTTCTCATGTTCACTTGGGAATATCCTCCAAGGATTGTCGGAGGAATTGCAAGGGTGGTTGAGGGATTGTCAAAAGCTCTCACGACTCTTGGAGTCGAGGTGCACGTCATAACAAACGAAATGCCAGGTTCCCCGATGGAGGAAAACGATCACGGCGTTTTCATTCATAGAGTTTCGATCTCCTCGCCCGCTCCGAACTTTCACACCTGGGTCCTTTTGATGAATCACTATTTTGCAAAACGCGCTGGGACTCTCGCCCGAGAGGTCGGGCCGTTCGACATCGTTCATGCTCACGATTGGCTGGTTCTCCCTTCTACGGCGGAAGCGAAAAATTTTTTCGGATGCAAGATGGTCTCGACTTTACATTCTCTTGAGTACAAGAGAGCCGGCGGAGTCACGTCTCCCGAGGGCCATATGATTGAAAGCTTCGAATGGTGGCTAACTTACGAGTCATCTGTTGTCATCGTGTGCAGCAACTCCATGAAGGGCGATACACAGTGGAAGTATCAAGTTCCGGACGATAAAATCTGGGTCATTCCAATCGGACTCGATCCTTCAAAATTTCAAAATGTTCATCTTGACCGAGATCAGGTACGAGCAAGATTTGGGATCAGCCAATCACAAAAATTGGTTCTATTTGTCGGCCGACTGACGCATCAGAAAGGATGCGAGTTTCTCATCCGGGCAATTCCTTCAGTATCCAAATATCACGACGCGAGATTGATCGTAGTCGGAGATGGTTACATGAGAGGCGAACTCGAATATGTTGCACAAACAACGGGCGAGCCTTGGAGGATTATCTTTACTGGCTTTCTCTCAGACAGTGAGCTCGTTGATCTAATGTTATCGGCTGACGTGATGGTCATTCCATCTGTCTACGAGCCCTTTGGCGTCGTCGCTCTTGAAGCCATGGCCGCAAAAGCGCCGATTGTCGCAAGCGATGTAGATGGTCTTGCAGAGATTGTAAAACATGAATACACGGGCATTCTAGTTTACCCGCGTGATTCGTCATCCATTTCATGGGGAATTTCTAGAATACTGTCGGATCCTGGTAACACTCGACGGCTGGTTGATAACGGGGCAAAAGAGCTTGCAAAGCGATATACTTGGGATGCCGTAGCCGCACTTACATTAGAAGCCTACAAAAAGGTGCTATCGAATTAATGGCAAAAATCCATAGAATTAATAGACCTCACTAAATAACATGAATTAGACTATACGCGCAATTGAACTGAAGAAATCGGGAAAATAAAAAATGAGTGAAGAAATAATCACAATGCTGTCCAACCTGGGTGCCATAGACGAAAACAAAGCTGTAACCAGGGAGCTCTTGAGCAACTCCGAGAAACTGAAGGATCGAATTCTCGATGACGAAATCCAAAAACTAGTCCTTTCCGGGTACGTGAGCCAGACCGACGGGAAATTGTATCTGACAAAAGCAGGATTATTTAGAGCATTATCGAAATTCAGCTGATTCCGATAATTGCCGCGAGCTCTTTCCTAGCTGCAGCACCAAGAGTTTCGGCGGCGCTCTCGGGGGGTACTGGATTGATATACACACTGCTCCCCTTTTCGAGACCCGCCCATTTCACGATTTGCGGATAAACCTCCAGATGCCAGTGAATTTGTTTTGTTGTTTTCTTTTCGGAAGAAATGTGGAACGCGAGATTGAAATCGGGATTGGATAGCGACGAACCAAGTGCTCCTAAAGTAGCTCTTAGTATTGTTGCAAGGTCGTTAATCTCCTTTTGCGAGACCTTGAGAAACGACGTCTCGTGTCTTTTTGGAAAGATCCAGAACTCGTAGGCATGAGTTGAAGCCCAAGGAGCGAAGGCGACGAAATTCTCGGTCGAGAGTATCTTTCTCGGGCCGTTTATTTCTAGCTGAAGTACTCTGCACATCGAGCACTGACTGAGCTCAACCATGTCTTGGTGTAAGGTTTCTGCTTCTTCCTGAATTAGAGGCGGAAGTTTTGTCAGGGTAAGTGTCTGCAAATGAGCATGCGAGAAGGAGGCACCGGCTTCTTTCCCGCTGTTGACGAAGACCGAAACATAGCTGACCGTCTTTTTCGAATACAGCCAACGAACTCTATCTTGAACCGTTGCAAGGATGTCAATCCACTGTTCGACGGGCAGATTGAAGTAAGTCGCATCATGATTTGGCGTGACTATCATTACGTGATGGTAACCAAAAGCCGGCTCCCCTACTAGCGGAGGGTCCGAGTACTTCACCTCAGCGTCAGGAGAAACTGCAGGAAATTTATTCGGAAAGTATCGTACATTCCATCCTTCGACCCGCTCAGTTTCTGAATCCGCTAGCTTCAACAAGGTGTTTTCCTTGGAGACTAGGACAAGCTCCGCAGGAGGAGTCATTAACTCGTTTCCTGGGCAGAAAGGGCAGTCCCGTGGTGCAAGAGTCTTTGAATTCTTTTCTTTCGAAACAAAATCAGATGGTCTTTTCGTTCTCTCCGGAGAGATCAAGACCAAGCGATTTGTGAAATAGTCTTTTCTTAGCTCAGGCAACGCTGCTTGCGTCTCTACTCTGGCATTTCAGTCGTCTTATCCTTTTTCCTAGGCTCTCCAAGAGAGAAAACTCGGACGACAAAGCCTAACAAATCATTTCGATTTATCTTTTTGAAGAAGATCCTCGTATAGTCTCAGGGTTCTCGAAGATACAGCTTCCCAGTTGTATGTTTCCAAGACCAGTCTGCGGCCGTTAGTTCCCATTTCTCTCGCCTTTTCGATATCCTCTAGTGCGCTCGTGATTCCCCAAGCGATATCATTAGGCTCGTAGGGATTCACGTGTAACCCACACTTGTCAGGACCGTTCGGCACCACAAATTCTCTCATGCCCGATCCGCTTGTCGCCCCGACGACGACTGGCTTTGACATGCTCATAGCCTCCAGCGCGACGATACCGAAGGGTTCGTAAAGACTAGGAAAGACGCAAAGGTCCGACGCTGCATAATGCGCGATTCGCTCGTCCTCGGGAATAAATTCGAACCTAAATTTCACCCTGTCTTCGAGTTTCAAAGTCTTTACAAGTTCTTCGATGCTGTACTGCATGTCGGAGGTTCCTACGATTACGAGTTTTGCCTTCGGTACGGTCTTTTTGACGGAAGTCATCGCTTGAACGAGCCTGTCAACGCCTTTGACTACGACTATTCGCCCGATGAACAAGATCATGTATTCGTCAGGTTTTATTCCGTATCTCGCGCGAACGTCCTGAATCTTTTCCGATGAAACCTTCTTCATCTCATATTTTTCCGGATCGACTCCGTTATAGACGACGTTGATCTTCCCTTGGGAAAATCCCTGAGAAATTAATTCATCCCGCATAGAATAAGAGACAGTGACGACATGGTCGGCTTTTTCCCCACCCGAAAATTCTAGATCCCGAACTGTTTTTGAACCCTCGCCAAGACTCCTGCCCTTCTCCGTAGAATGCAGATGAAAAATCAGAGGGCGATTGAGTTCTCGCTTGCTTATCATTCCGCCCATGATTGAAAGCCAATCGTGCACGACAATAGCGTCGTAATCCCTATGCTCTTTTTGCACCAAATTGTTGACGAGGCGATCCGCTGACAAGATGTTGCTCATTGTGAGGTCGGCGAAGAATCTAATTCCGCGGCCCCACTTTCGAATATCGTCTGCTACAACGGTTGGAACGACATCTTCAGAGTTCAGGATCTTCGGTCGGTATACGTCGATCCCATTTAGAACCTCATGTTCTTCGAGCGAGCCATCGTTTAGCGTAAAAACAGTAACATCACTGCCCATTTTCACGAATCTCGGAGCGATTTCGGAAATGTAAGTTCCGAGGCCTCCGACGATCCGCGGTGGAAATTCCCAGACAAAAACTGCCAGTTTCATGATTGTTTCTACTTTTCCTCTAGTGCCTTTACTCGCTGTTTTTTCCGACTGAGATTAATAGAGCTAGCGTGATCATTCCGTCAGCTAGCGAGAAAAGAAGCGCTGGTCTTATTAGTTCATTTTGTATCTCAAAAACAAATAGGTTCGTTAGTACGGAGTTTTGATATTCGTCAAATGACATTCCTTTCTCTTATGCTTGAAATACATCAGCCCATTCGTCTTAGCAAGTCATTTCCATCTGAGCGATTAGCTAGGATTGCTGGGGGCCTTCCTGTAACTGACAGGTATTTCGATAAAGCGCTTAACGAGGAGGTTTTTAGAAAGGTCGCGAACAAGTGCTACTATCCGACTTTCTCTATACTCTCTTCGTTGATTGAAACGACGAACGATTGGGAAAGACCATTCAAAGTAAGTTTCGGGTTGAGCGGTCCGTTTGTCGAACAAGCGATAAGATACGAGCCGAAGCTAATTGAGATGCTAGCCGGCCTCGTTCGAACCGGTGGAGTTGAGATTCTTGGCAACACGTACTATCATTCTCTTGCGAGCCTCTTCCCTGGCGAGAAGAAGGAATTCGTCGAGCAGGTGAGAGAACACAGTTCGCTGATAAAGTCAAATTTTGGATATGAAACGAAGACCTTCGAGAATACCGAGTTCATTTACAACGACACCATAGCAAAGATAGTAGAATCTCTAGGTTTCGAGGGAATTTTGTCGGAGGGTGTAGAATCAGTTCTCGGATGGCGCTCGCCGACCTATCTCTACTCGGCCCAAGGCACAAAGAACCTCAAAGTACTTCTTCGCCACTACAAATTGACAGATGACATCGGCTTTCGCTTTTCGCAGAGAAGCTGGGTCGAGTATCCGCTCACCGCTGACAAATATGCGAACTGGCTCGGAACAACGCCAGGGGATATGATACTGCTGGCAATGGACATTGAAACTTTCGGGGAGCATCATTGGGTCGAAACAGGCATTTTTGAATTCTTGAAGGCGCTGCCGATCGAGGTTTCGAAAAATAAGGATCTCGTCTGGGCGACGCCAAGAGAAATGACTCAAAAGCTGTCCTCTCTAGGCGTCATATCGGTTCCGGATCACACTACGATTTCGTGGGCCGACGTGGAAAAGGATGCATCCGCTTGGGTACAAAATCCAATGCAGAGAATTTCTTTTGATCGTCTAGTGGCTCTAGAACCATATGTTAGAGAGATTGCAAAAAAGGAAGTGTCCGACATATGGAGGCTGTTGCAGCAAAGTGACCATCTCTATTACATGTCCACAAAGGGCGGGGGACCGGGCGAAGTCCATTC
Organism: Nitrososphaerales archaeon; assembly: GCA_030041295.1. Lineage (GTDB taxonomy): Archaea > Thermoproteota > Nitrososphaeria > Nitrososphaerales > CADDZS01 > JASHOD01. Next base: position 3,504 of record JASHOD010000023.1, on the reverse strand, counting down.
TTACTTCAGCCCGCATGGGAGCGCTGCCGAAGCTCTCGTCGTGTTCGACTCTGTCATCACAGATTACGAAGGAAGAGTCGGTGCCCTAGTAGCCGAAGATCGAAAGAAGAAAAGTGGTTCCTCAGACCGACGCTCCGCCGGCAAATCAGGAATGCAAAGTTACAGCCAGCAGCAGCCGAAAAGAGAACAAGAATTCCAGTATTCAAGATCGACGCAAATTCGTGAATGAATTTCAGCTGGTTTATGGAAGGACAGAGGCTTGGAATTTAGTCTCAGGCTAATGCGTGGGGCTCCATACATATTTTGCAGTTCATTGATTTCGTCTGCGGGTCAATCTCGTTGTGTAAGTTACACATGTACCCGGATCGCATGACGTAATCGCATATTTCCTTAATCATGTTCGCGACCTGAACCTTGTTCAGCTTGTTCGTCGCAATCCCCTCAGCGACGACCTCGGCCATTTTCTTCACGTCTTCGCGTCTGTCAAAGTCGATCGCTCTGCCTCTTTTCTCCGAGAAATATTTCGAAACCGCCGGTTGGGTTATTCCGAGAGATTTTGCAATGTCCGCCTGTGTCATGTCGCGGTCAATTAAAGATCGAGCGACAATTCCCCGAATGGCGGGAATCACAGACTTCGCGGCAATCTCGTAGGGCGTTTGCAAATGCGAAACTCATCTCCATACTCTGACGAAACGAAACCAACTCTGTATTATGCCATACGGATTATTTAAGCGTAATAACCATGCCGATTATTGTCTCACAGAACTGCCGCATAGAGAATTCCAGAACTAGGTCTATACTTCGATGCGGAGCTCCTAAGTCAAGCAGGAAACTGGCTCGTAACCATAGTTATTCAAGTCGGCGGAGAGAGCTTCATTCTATTAAACAGAAAGAGTCGAGACATAAGGATGCTTATTGAGAAAAAGCGAAAGTCAAATGAGGTTGGAAATCTATGGAAACACAAATTCCGGAGGAATGAGGATTCACTACAATTTCGCGAAGCCACACATGAGCTTGGAAGGTCAAACACCCGCGCAAAGATCTCGGTTGGGTGTTAGTAAAGGATGGAGAGAGCCACTAGAGCAAGCCCTTTCCAATTCCAGCTAGGACAAAACACGTTTCAACATCTAATGCCAATAACACATGCTGAAGATTTTCGTGAAGCAATCTTCGAAAATTCGAATAGCTATCGTATGCGGTTTGCTTATCGCAATTGTGCTTTTCGTAATCTTTGCACCTGTCGTGCCTACTAGCGTAGATGTAGTTTGGCCACCCCATCAGTTGATGGGAGTTCCTACTCCTGCTCCTAGTTTCATATCAATTTCTTACTATTTCTTCGGCACTGGTACCGTGTACATATCTAACAATTTTTCAATATGCTTTGGATTTTATCAGAGGCAGGATAACTCCTATTGGAGTAATTCTAACAAGTGTAGCATTCTTTATTCGCACACTATCTATGCGCTTAACGAACAAGTAACCTGCCATTGCACTACAACCGAGGCAACCAATACAAGCCAATCAAAAACACCCGAGATTGAACAAAGAATTGTTCAACTCGTAACATCCGAAGAAGTTAACAAAACCGGATGGATTGCCTATATTTTTCAATGACGACAGGAGGAAGGCGCGTAGTGCTTTCTTTAGGGCGAAATCATATCGCAATCTGAAATTGCTTGAAGAACTTTCGTTGATTTATAAGCCACAATAGAGGAACGGCTCGCGCCGGCGCTGGAGTCCTTAATGAAGTACTTTCAAGCGTTTGCTTTAGGGCATATTTCAGAAACCGTCATAGAATGATTCATATTTGTCGCCCCGGGTGATTTTGCGTTATCACGTTAGACCAAAGTGTGAAGATCCTTGCCATCATCGCGTAGAGTTACAAATGGAATTGTCTTCTGATACCTCCTGACCTTTGAGCACTCGAATAAAGTTGCCAGAACACCGGCGAAAAGATTAGAGAAAAAGATCAAAAGATCGAAACGAGCTGTCAGCTGATATTAGATTTACAACTTACAATGTGAAAATTGCAAGAAAAAACGGGTTTTTCATCAAGTCATGCTTAAATAATAATTCGAACAATCTAGGAAATGCAACCGCGCAGCGGACAGGGGATTTATTGTAATTCCTTCTTTCGCTCGGGTATTATTGCGTTTACATTTTTTCGCATTAGAAGAAAAATAGTGATCTGTAACAGAAAATGGCGACTAAATTAGAATCGGCAAGTGAAAGTTCCTCAATTTTGATGGAAGACATTTGCATAATGATCGGGGGTCAGGGAGGAGACGGGACGCTCACCGTCGTCAATTTGCTTGGCAGTTCGTTCAGAAATATCGGCATGGACGTGTATGACTCACGGAATGTCTTATCCAGGATTAGGGGTGGCCACGCTGACGGAGTGATTAGGGCAAGTACAAAGCCAATATTTTCCACAGGTGACAAGATCGACATTTTGGTCGCCTTCGACGAAGAAGCGGTTGTAGCAGGATTGAGTGAGCTCTCGCCCGACGCGACGATAGTTTTCGACAGTTCAAAGGGCGAACTTTCCGAAAAGCTCAGGGGGATGACTTTCAGGATTATCTCTGTGCCCCTTGGTAACATGGCGGCGTCGAAATTAAGGCGTAACATATTCAAAAATACAATTGCATTCGGAATCTTGGGAAGAATCCTGGGGCTGGAAGACGAACTTGTCACGAATGTATTGAAATCACGATACGAGAAACGGGGAAAGGAAGCGCTCGATGCCAACCTTCAGGCTCTAATGATGGGATTCGAGTTTGCAGATCGAAACATTACTTTTGCGCCTTACATACTTACCAGAGGAGAGAAAAGCAAGAAAATTCTGGCGACCGGGAACGAGGCAGTTGCGTACGGTTTTCTGGTCGGCGGCGGTCGCTTCTTTGTCGGTTATCCGATAACACCCGCGACGGACATCATGGAGTGGCTAGCGCCTAGATTACCGAAATTCGGCGGCGTAGTCAAGCAAGCCGAAGACGAACTGGCCGTGATCAACATGGGAATAGGCGCCGCGTTCGCCGGCGCACGAGTGATGGTCGCTACCTCCGGTCCCGGACAATCGCTGATGACTGAAGGGGTAGGACACGCCGGGCAAGCCGAAATTCCAATAGTGATCGCCCAGTGTCAGCGAGTGGGTCCGAGCACGGGTGAGCCGACGAAGAACGAGCAATCAGACGTTAACCATGTCGTATACAGCTCTCACGGTGAATTTCCGAGGCTCGTAATCGCCCCGGGGAATCCAAACGAATGTTTTGAAATGTCTTATCGTGCCTTAAACCTCGCCGAAAAGTACCAACTTCCTGTTTTTCTTCTGCTCGACCAAGCTTTGTGCCAAAACAGCGCGAGCATAGATCCGTTTGATTTGAGCTCGGTAACGGTGGACAGAGGGAAGCTTGTAACTCAGGAGGAAATATCAAGATTGGACACCTACAAGCGCTACCGGTTTACGGTAGACGGAATCTCTCCGCGATCGATTCCCTCGCTGGA